>NZ_CP128595.1:1812500-2412500 GCF_030444335.1 Polaribacter huanghezhanensis
TTACAGCAATGGAATGTGTCAGTTAGCAATCCATCAAATCAAGTTTCTGATATTGAAGGAAATATTACGAAAGAAAAGGGTTCTTTTGTAAATAATGCATTGAGGCATTTTATAGTTGGAGTTGAATTATTTCCAGAAAGTGCAATTAACTTGAGATTGGGATATAATTTTAGAAAATCACAAGAATATAAATTACAAAATATTAGATCATTTGGTGGAATATCATTTGGTTTTGGATTAAATATGAATAATTTTAAATTGAATTATTCGTATTCTAAAGTGCATACTGCCACAAATATTAGTACTTTTAGTTTACAAATAAATTTAGATAGAAGAAGATAAATGAATAAAAAAATTACGATTGCAATAGATGGTTTTTCATCAACAGGGAAAAGTACAATAGCCAAACAATTGGCAAATTATTTGGGTTATATATATGTTGATACCGGTGCAATGTACAGAACAGTAACACTATTTGCGATGCAACATCATTTTGTTGGATTGGATTTCATCCATCAAGAAAAGTTGATTAGCGAATTAAAAAACATTAAGATTTCTTTTATTTTTAATAAAGACGTGGGTTTTGCAGAAGTGTATTTAAATGATGTAAATGTTGAGAAAAAGATACGTTCATTAGAAGTATCGAACTTAGTAAGTAAGGTCTCAGCAATTTCTAAAGTTAGAGAAAAATTGGTATTAGAACAACAAGAAATGGGTTTGCATAAAGGAATTGTAATGGACGGAAGAGATATTGGTACTGTTGTTTTTCCGAATGCAGAGTTGAAAATATTTATGACTGCTTCTGCCGAAACTAGAGCGAAAAGAAGATATGATGAGTTGATTGAAAAAGGAGACACTGTTAATTATGAAGAGATTTATAAAAATGTAGTTGATAGAGATCAAATGGATACAACGAGAAAAGATTCTCCTTTAGTAAAAGCTGATGATGCAATCGAAATAGATAATTCAAATTTAACAAAACAAGAACAATTTGAAATAATTCTCAAATTAGTTCAAGAAAAATTATAATAAAAAAAGCAGACATTTGGCTGCTTTTTTTATTATGGAATATCTAAATATTTATGTGTTTGTAAAGAAATCTTCCATTTTGGATTTTTCATCACATAAGCTACAATTTCAGGAATCATTTTTTCTCTTTTGCTCCATTCTGGTTGTAAAAATAACTCACATTTTTCACTTACTTTTAAAGCTTCTTCTTCTGCAAACTTAAAATCATTCCTATTATAAATGATCATTTTTAATTCATCTGCTTCTTTATAAACTTCATCTAAAGGTAATTTTGTTTTCTTTGGTGATAAACAAAACCAATCCCATTTTCCAGAAAAAGAATACGCTCCAGATGTTTCTATATGTGTTTTTATATGGTTTTGTTGCAGTTGATTTGTGATGTAATCTAAACTCCACATTAAAGGTTCTCCACCAGTAATTACAACTGTGTCAGCGTACTTTTTTGCATTCTCTACAATTAAATCAGCATGAGTTGGTGGATGCAATTTAGCATTCCAACTTTCTTTAACATCACACCAATGACAACCAACATCACAACCGCCAATTCGTATAAAATATGCAGCTTTTCCTGTATGAGAACCCTCACCTTGAATGGTGTAAAATTCTTCCATTAGTGGAAGCATTTCTCCTTTATTTATTAAATCTTGAACCTCTTTTTTCATTGGTTGGCAAAGATACAGAAACTTAAAAGAATATGTGAATCAATAAAAAGGAATTCTATTTACTATTTTTAAGAGATATTAGCTTTATATTGTTTTGTATCATTTAAAGTTTGATTACTTTTATGCTCGTTAAATAAGAAAAAACAAAAAGAACCGTTTAGTTAGTATAAAAATATAAAAGAATGAATAAGAATATCTATAAATTATTAGTTGTTAGTGTAATCTCAATTTTATTTGTACAATGTGGTGGTGGTGGAAAATTTACCATTGCAAAAGGAAAAGTTGGTGAATTAACCACGCTAACTACGGTAAGCGAATTAGACAACATTTTTAAAAAGGATTCTATTGTTAAAAATTTAAGTGAAGGAAGTCTAGGAAGTAATTATTTTCAGGATGATGATGAATATTTAATTTATGAAAAAGGAGGAAAGCATTTATTAACGATTATTCCGCAAGAGCAATTAGACTCTACATCAACCATAAAAAGTATTCAAATTTATGATCCAAGATTTTCTACTAAAACAGGAATTTCATTAGAATCGTCTTTTGAAGATATCAATTTAAATAATAAAATCACTAAAGTTGAAACTTCTTTAAGTTCTGCAACCTTATTTATAGACGATTTAAACGTTACTATTTCTTTGGATAAAGAAGATTTAGGCTTAAAGAATTTTAGCACCCAAAAAATCAGCTTAGAGCAAATTCCTGGTTTGGCAAAAGTAAAATCTTTTATCGTGTGGTTTAATTAAATTTATGTTGAAAAAGTTCTCGATAGAACATCATAAAGAGACAATTCTGAAACCTAATTCTGAATTTGAAAGAAGAATAATTTTGCAGTATTATTTAGATACTAATATTTCTATTAATACTATTGAAAGAGGAATTCTGATACAAACCAATGTTTCTGAGCCAGAATCTATTGGCATTATTGGTTGTTTGTTAAATGACAACAGCAAATTAAATACACTAAGATTAGCAATTGGAGCTAAAAATAGATCTAATAAAAAGTTGTCAGAGTTATCTGCTAGTTTATTTACTTTAGAACACTTAAAAAGTGCAGATTCTTATTATTTTCTTGAAACACATGTAGAAGATCTTTCAGAAATAGAAAATGTAATTAATAGAGAATATAGTTTATTATATTATTAAGAAGATGAAAAAATACACCGTTCAAAAATCACCATTTGTTTTTCCAACTACAGACGGAAAATTAATTGAAGAACATTTTGGCAATGCAACCAATAAGGACTCAAATATTAGTATTGCACACATGATTGCTCCTCCTAAATGGAGTGAACCTTTTCAAACGCCAAAGTTTGATGAATATACGTATATAATAAAAGGTAAAAAACAATTTATTATTGATGATGTAACGGTGATTTTAGAAGCTGGACAATCAATTAAAATTAATAAAAACACTCGAGTTCAATATTCAAATCCTTTTGATGCAGATTGTGAATACTTGGCAATTTGTTTACCGGCTTTCTCCATTGATTTGGTTAATAGAGAAGATTAAATTCTTTTTCTTGTTAGATAAAAAGGCAAATAAATCAACAAGAAATAAGGAATAACAATTAATTCAACAACAAAAACATAATACGGCCATTCGCCAAATAAATCTAACATAGAAGCTGAAATTGGTTTTCTATTGGTGTAAAAATAGTTTGATCCTAAGAAATAATTAAGAACAAACATCAACACCATATACACTTGCATTCCAATAAATGATTTGAAGACACTTTTTAATGTTGGTCGCATTTTATAAATAAATGTAGCGTACATCATAAAAATGACTAAGCCAGCATGCACAAACCAATATCTGAAAAATTCAAAATTTAAAAAGCTGTACGAACTCGGAGTTATTAAAGATTGAAGAGTTCCTGCTAAAATTAAAAAGAAGAAAATTTCGTAATGTAAATAGTTTCTTTTAAGAGAGACAATTGGAATTATTAGTGCTAAAAAGCTACATAAATGCAAGGGTAAATCTTCTTGTATATTAAAGTTGTCGCTATAGATTTTTATAACAAAACCGATAATTACAAAGAATGAAATTGAAATGGTTAAAATATTTCCAGTAAGTATTTGGATTTTTTCTGATTGTTTTTTTGCCCATTTAATTAAAAGATAACCGAATAGAAATAAGAGCAAAACAACAAGTAAATGTTGCATTGAAAAAGGAATAAAATCATTGTTTTCTTTTAGAAAAAAATCGTTCAATTGCAGAAGTATTTACTGCAATATAAAAAAAGAATTTAACTTCTAATTTTAGCAGCTAATAATGTGTTTTTTAACAACATGGCAATTGTCATCGGACCAACACCACCAGGAACTGGAGTTATAAAACTAGCTTTTTTAGAAACGGATTCAAAATGAACGTCGCCAGTTAAACGATACCCTTTTTTCTTTGTGTTGTCAGCAACTCTGGTAATTCCAACATCAATAATTGTAACGCCATCTTTTACCATATCTGCAGTTAAAAACTCAGGAATTCCTAATGCAGCAACAACAATATCTGCTTGTATCGTAATTTCTTTTAAATTTTTAGTTCTACTATGCGTAATGGTAACAGTTGCATTTCCTGCAGTTCTTTTTTGAGACATTAGAATACTCATCGGACTTCCAACAATATGACTTCTACCAATAATTACAACATGTCTTCCGCTTGTTTCTACTTTATAACGTTCTAATAACTCTAAAATTCCAAACGGAGTTGCAGGCAAGAATGTAGGTAAGTTTAAAGCCATTTTTCCAACATTTGTTGGATGAAACCCGTCAACATCTTTAGCAGGATTTACAGCCATTAATACTTTTTGTTCATCAATATGATTTGGTAATGGTAATTGAACTATAAATCCATCTATTTCAGAATTTGTATTTAGTTTTTCAATTTCTTGTAATAATTTTTCTTCTGATATTTCTTCTGATAAGCGAACTAAAGTTGATTCAAACCCTGCTTTTGCACAGGCTTTTACTTTCGCATTTACGTAGGTTAAACTTGCGCCGTTACTACCAACTAAAATTGCTGCTAAATGTGGGGCTCTAATTCCAGTAGCAGTTAACTTTTGTACTTCAATTGCTATTTCTTCTTTAATCTGGTTTGATGTTGCTTTGCCGTCTAGTAATATCATTATTGTTTTGTGTTATTGGCTTATTATGTAAACGAAAAAGAGACAAACGCTTTGTTTATCTCTTTTAAAATTTTATTTCATTCCTTGCATCATTTGCATCATTTTTCTGCCGCCGCCGCCTTGCATCATCTTCATCATTTTACTCATTTGATTAAATTGTTTCATCAATTGATTGACGTCTTGAACAGTAGATCCAGATCCTTTTGCGATTCGTTTTTTTCTGCTTGAGTTTATTGTGCTTGGTGTGCTTCTTTCTGATGGCGTCATCGAATGGATAATGGCTTCAATTCCTTTAAAAGAATCATCATCAATGTCAACATCTTTCATAGCTTTTCCAGCTCCAGGAATCATTCCAACTAAATCTTTCATGTTTCCCATCTTTTTGATTTGTTGAATCTGCGTTAAAAAATCATCAAAACCAAATTGATTTTTCGCAATTTTCTTTTGTAATTTTCTAGCTGATTCTTCATCAAATTGTTCTTGAGCACGTTCTACAAGAGATACAACATCTCCCATTCCCAAGATTCTATCCGCCATTCTATCTGGATGAAAAACATCAATTGCTTCCATTTTTTCTCCAGTTCCAATAAATTTTATTGGTTTATCTACTACAGATTTTATGGTTAATGCTGCTCCACCACGTGTATCACCATCTAATTTTGTTAAAATAACACCCTCAAAGTTTAAAACATCATTAAAAGCTTTTGCTGTATTTACAGCATCTTGCCCAGTCATAGAATCTACAACAAACAATGTTTCTTGCGGATTTACAGCTTTATGAATGTTAGAAATTTCGGTCATCATTTCTTTATCAACAGCTAAACGACCAGCAGTATCAATAATGACTACATTTTTACCAGTTGCTTTTGCGTGTTTGATAGCATTTTGAGAAATTTCTACAGGATTGTTATTGCCAACTTCTGCATACACTTCTACGCCAATTTGATCTCCAACAACTTGCAATTGATTTATGGCTGCCGGACGATACACATCACAACCAACTAATAAAACTTGTTTTGTTTTTTTAGTTTTTAAGTAGTTTGCTAATTTTCCAGAAAAGGTAGTTTTACCAGAACCTTGCAAACCAGACATTAAAATTACAGTTGGAGAACCACCAAGATTGATCCCTACGGTTTCTCCGCCCATTAATTCGGTTAACTCATCCTTAACCAACTTTACCATTAGCTGTCCAGGATTTAATGTAGTTAATACATCTTGTCCTAAAGCTTTAGTTTGTACGTTTTTGGTAAAATCTTTGGCTATTTTAAAGTTAACATCGGCATCTAATAAAGCTCTACGAACTTCTTTTAGTGTTTCTGCAACGTTTACTTCTGTAATACTACCGTGCCCTTTTAATGTGTGTAAGGCTTTATCTAATTTGTCGCTTAAATTATTAAACATGTGCTTTGTGTTCTTTTTTTGGAAGCACAAATATAAGAAAATAGCATGATTTTTATAAGGAAATAATGTGTTATTTAGATTTTGAAAATAGACTCAAAAAGAAATTAAATAAATGAAAAAGCGTGGCTAAAAGAAAGAATAAAAAAGAAATAAAAAGGATGAAATTTGAGTTGTCTATCACTAAATTTTCATTTGCTTGATTTGCTGATTGAAGCCAACTCCAATTTTTATGCGTGACTAATAGAGTAAAAGAAACCACTTGTAATGTTATGTGAATTATAGTTAACCCTTTTTTGGGAGTTGTGCAAAAGTTTTATCGCCCAAACTTTTGTTATATTCAAGCTGTTTTAGTACGCTTGGCAGATAAGAAGTATCCATTATACCAATCAATATTGAATTAAAAAATAAAGATACGTTATTATTTATTTGAATTTGGAATAAATAGTAACGCAATTCCGTTAATGCAATGTCTTAAACCAGTTGTTTCTTTTGGACCATCTTCAAAAGAATGCCCTAAATGTCCGCCACAAACAGCACACTTTAATTCAGTTCTTGCTACTCCAATTTCATAATCAACATCAAGTTCAACGTTTCCTGTAATTGCTCTATCAAAACTTGGCCAACCAGTACCAGAATCAAATTTATATTTAGATAAATACAAAGGTGTTTTACACGCCGCACAAACATAAACACCTTCAGCTTTATTAGTGTTATATGGATGAAAAAAAGGTTTTTCTGTAGCAGATTCTCTTAAAACATTATATTGAGCAGGAGATAAAATGTTCCTCCATTCAGTTGCTGTTTTAACTATTTTATATGGAGACTTTTTTGATTTCTTTTCTTGTGCATTGGTTGAACAACTGATAAAAGAAACGAGTATAATAAGAGAAAATAGTTTTTGCATTTTATTTTATTTTTACTTTAGGTCGATACAAGTTAAATCATCTTACAAGAAAAGCATTTTATTTTAAATAGAATATGTAAGTTTATCTTTCGTTAAAACGATATAATATTATGAACAGATGTATGAAAAAAATAACGACTTTACTACTTGTTTCAACCTTTTTAGTACAATGTAGTACGGTGCCAATTACTGGAAGGAAAAGATTAGATTTAGTAAGTGATGCACAAGCATTACCTGCAAGTTTTGCACAATACAAAGGCTTTATAGAAAAGAATAAAATTTCTAAAAACACCAAAGAAACTAAAGAAATTAAAGAGGTAGGAAAAAGAATTTCTGAAGCTGTAGATCGGTTTATGCGTGCAAATAACATGAGCAAAGAAGCAGATGCTTATAGATGGGAATTTAATTTAATTGAAGATAAAACAGTAAATGCTTGGTGTATGCCAGGAGGAAAAGTAGTTTTTTACACAGGGATTTTACCAATTTGTGAAAATGAAGATGGTATAGCAGCAGTTATGGGACACGAAGTTGCACATGCTTTTGCAAGACACGGACAAGAACGGATGTCTCAAGCAATGGCGCAGCAAGGGTTGTCTTTAGCGGTTGCTTACGGAACAAGAAATGATGAAAACTCTAAAATCTGGAACTTAGTATATGGAGTTGGTTCGCAAGTCGGAATGTTAGCGTATAGTAGAACTCACGAATCTGAAGCAGACAAATTAGGTTTAATATTTATGATTATGGCTGGTTATAATGGAGAAGAAGCTGCGCAAGTTTGGGTAAGAATGAGTAAAAGAACTGGTAAATCTTCTCAACCAGAATTTTTAAGCACGCATCCTTCAAATGAATCAAGAATACAAACATTAAAAGCATACTTACCAGAAGCAACAGCTTTGGCTAAAAAATTTAACGCAACTCCAATTGTAAAATAAAAGTTTATCTTGTGTTCTCAAACTAACTAAATTTTACTTTCATGCTAAAAATAGGAGATAAGAGACTTATTAATGGATGGGCTTTTTACGACTGGGCTAATTCAGTGTATTCATTAGTAATTAGTACCGCAGTTTTTCCGTTGTATTATGCTGCAATTACAAAAGGAAAAACGGTGCAATTTCTAGGAATGGACTGGGATCATCCAGATACTTTATATAGTTACGCCTTGTCCTTTTCTTTTTTGATTGTTGCATTTATGTCGCCAATTTTATCCGGTATTGCAGATTATACAGGAAGTAAGAAAAAATTTATGAAATTTTTCTGTGCTTTAGGCTCAGTTTCTGTAATGAGTTTATACTTTTTTGATAGTGTTGATACCGTTTGGATTGGAATTGTATTTACCATTTTTGCAAGTATTGGTTTTTGGTCTAGTATCGTTTTTTATAACGCGTATTTGCCAGAAGTTGCCAAACCAGAGCAACAAGATAGAGCAAGTGCAAAAGGGTTTATATTTGGATATGCAGGTTCGGTTATTTTGTTGATTATCAATTTAATAATGATTCAAATGCCAGAGGTTTTCGGAATAACTTCCGGAATGGCTTCTCGTATTTCTTTTGTGATGGTTGGTTTGTGGTGGATTGGTTTTGCACAAATAACGTTTAGAAGATTGCCAGACGATATTTACAACAGAAAACCAGAGAAAGATTATATCTGGAAAGGCTTTAAAGAATTAAAAAAAGTATGGAATGAACTGCGTAATTATTCGAATTTAAAACGTTTTTTAATATCATTTTTCTTGTTGAGCATTGGGGTGCAAACCATTATTTTAATGGCTGCTATTTTTGGTTCGAGCGAATTAGAATTACCAACTATGAACTTAATTATCACTATTTTGTTAGTGCAGATTGTTGCTATTATTGGCGCTGCACTGTTCTCTAGAATTTCAGAAAAATATGGGAACATCAAAGCCATTAAAATTACAATTTTAACGTGGATGTTGGTTTGTTTTGCCGCTTTTATGTTAGATAAAAGCCAAGAAAATGTCGCTATATATTTTTACGGATTAGGAGGAATGTTAGGGCTGGTTCAAGGAGCAATACAATCGTTAACACGTTCTACATATTCTAAATTATTACCAGAAACAGAAGATCATGCAACCTATTTTAGTTTTTATGATGTTACAGAAAAAATAGCCATCGTATTAGGAACCTTTGTGTACGGATTGTTATATTCAATTACAGATTCTATGCAATGGAGTGTTTTGAGTTTGGCAATTTTCTTTTTAGCTTCATTTATTGTGATAAGTACTTTGAAGAAAACAGAACACGTACATTAAATTCGTTTTTTAGTCTGTTAATCAAATTAAGTTTTTCTAAATAAGCACTATAAAATACAGTTGTGAAAACCAACTAAATATTAAAAAGTAAGATGTTTTTATAGTTATTTATTCATTCCGCCTAAAATATCGGATAAAACTCCAATGCTAAAATAATCCCCTTTTTCAAAAGTTATATTATTATTCCCTTTTGTATATTTAAATACCGTTTTAACTCCTTTAGCAACATTCATCCCAAGTACAGCATCAAAATTATAATTAACGTCTTTATTGGGGTTTACTTTTGCGCTGAAATCATAAAAAACTTTTCCATTTAGAGTAAGACTAAACGTTTTATGAATAGGAATATAATAGTAAAAATCAGCATAAGCTTGATTTGAAATTTCGTTATCAGTATTTATTTTTCGATTGTTTTTTACTTCATTGTAAAATTTTAAACCAATATTAATAACTGGTTTTAACCTTAACCTGTTTTCTCCAGCAGTAAGATCAATAAGGTTTGGAATAATACCTTGTAAAGAAATATCTGCGCTAACTCTCCAACTTGTAAATGTTTGATTTCCTTCAAAACCAATTTTCCCTATAAAATCAAAATCTCTAATTTTAGTACTCGATTTACGTAAGCTAGTAATAATAGGATATACTGATACAAAATTTAGAGAATCTTTAGAATCTGTTCCTACCAAACCTTCAAATGAATACCCTAAATCACTATTTTTCCAGTAATTTTGATATTTAAAATTTATAGAAACTTCTGTTTTTCCAGAAACGGATTCGCTTTCGGGGATGTAGCCTAAATCAATACTGTTTTCGGATATTATGGCTTCACCACCTTTTTCTTTTATCAAAGCCTCTTTTTGAGCTTTGGATAGTTTATTAAAAACGTTATGTGTCCATTTGGTAATTTGATCATTTGTAATTGTAATTTTTATTCTTGTGTTTTCTTTTTTGTTCTCCCAAATTTCAAAGATTAAATCTTTTTCAATTTGGACTTGATGCTCTAGGTTTATGTTTTCTAATCTTTCGGCTAATTTTTCAGCCTCAATGGTTAATGTAAATTTTAATCCCTTGTTAATCGGAGATTCATTTAGTTTATTTTTTTTATTACCAATTACTAAGTAAGAGTTGACATTGTTGATACTGCCCTCATCAATAATATATTCTTTATACTTATTGGGGAAATCAAAAAATAAATTTACTTCAATTGATTTATTACCTATTGTGTTGATTTTAGTGTCAAAATCTTTTAAAGCCAATGTAGTTATCTGTGAAAAACTAATTGTGCTAATCGTTGTAAAAATAAGTATTAAGATATTTTTTTTCATAATTCTATTTATTCGTTCCACATTGCAGTATGATAGGTTTTGATGTAATTAATACAGTCAGTAATGTTGCTCCAGTTTTCAAATTCATTTATTGAAAGAGAAACATCATAGTGTTTTCCTTCAGCTTCTTGCCCTTCAGGATTATAGTATTGATGGTCATTTATATCTATTTTCAAATTTTGAAGGAATTTTTGTTTAGAAAGCAAAGGCATGCTGATAAAATCAGTATCAGGAAACTCTTCAATATCACCATTAAAATCAGCTACTTTTTTAAGTGCTTTTTTTACAATTTCTTTAATTTGATTTCTTGTTAAAAGTGCCATAATTGTATATGTTGTATTGTTAATGCATTAAATATAAGCAATATACACATTATGTCAAAGCGTATGTATACCTTTTTTTTTGCGGATTTCCGCAAAGCCAATAAAAAAAGCGTCGATTTCTCGACGCTTTATAGGTTTTATTAAAAAGATATTTTAAATTTTAAAACTAACTCCCAATACAATATTTCTTCCTGCATTTAAGATTCCATCAGATTTTAATCGTGATAAATGATTTATGTATTTTGTGTCAAATAAATTATTTATAGAAAGTGTGGTATTAAATTTTAAAGCATTTAATGCAACATCTCCTCCAAGACCAAAAGAAACCAATTGATAACCACTAGAAGCAGTTTCAAACAACCCAATATTTTTTTGTGCCAAAGCAGAAGTAACTGTGATGTTAGAATACCCGTTTTGCAACCAATTTTTAATTGAAAATTCTGTTCTAAGCGTGTTTTTAAAAGTATTTGCCGGAATTAACGGTAAATAATCCCCGTTTTGTTGTTTTCCAATAACCATTTCAAAACTACTTTCTAAATGCAACCAATCTATTGGATGTGGGTGTAAATGAAATCCAAATTCTCCACCGTATAATTTTGCATTGTGTTGTGTATATTCAAAAACAGGTGCGCTATCTTTAGTTGCTCCAGTTGGAGATAAATAGATATAATCGTTTAAATGATTGTAAAAGCCATTCCCAAAAATCTCAATATGATCTGTTTTATATTCTAAAGAAAGATCTAATTGAATATTTTTTTCTGTTGCTAAATTTGCATTTCCAACCTCATACCTATTCGTTCCTTCATGTACGCCATTAGAGGTTAGTTCTGCTAAATTTGGCGCTCTAAATCCGCTTGCGGTATTAATCCTGGTTGTAATTTTATCAAACAATGTAAATTTATACCCTAAAGATGCAGTAAAACTGGTGTAGTTTTTATCTATCGGATTAAAAACGCGTGTATTAGTGCCGTCAATTACAGTATGCTTTTCTGTTTCTAATGCTCTTGCGTCAAAACGAATTCCTGCTTGTAAAGAAGAGGTTTCAAATTGTTTGTTAATGGTGTAAAACACACCAATATCATTGATTTTTGCATTCGGAATTAATATTTTTTCACCAAAGTTTTTATTTGTTTGATGCATTCCTTGCAAACCTAAAATACTTTCAACGCCGTTTTTAAAAGTTGGTAAATGATATTTTGAATTGTAATTAAAGGTCTTTAATTTCATTCTTAAAACAGGATTCGGATTGTTTTCAAACTCGTTTCTGTCATTAAAAATATAACCAAAATCAACATCTAGTTTTGATTTGCCCAAAAAGAAATGATTGTGTAAACTTAAAATATGATTATTAACTTTTTGATTTGGATATTCAGGTCTTTTAGAAGTTGTCTGCTCTTTTATTCCGTTTTCTGGAATGCCTAATAAAGAGTAATTAAAATTATAACGCAATTCACTTACAAAATTAGTGGTGTTATAGCCTAAACCTAGTTTTAAATCATTTTCTTTAAACCGTGTATTTGTTACGCGTTGGTTATTCGGAGTTTTATAATCTGAATGATAATTAGCACTAATTCGCCCTAATAATTTCCATTTTTCAGAAGAACTTTTAAATCCAACCGAAGTATTGCTTCCTAAAGTGTTGCTATAAAATTGTTGATTAAAAGAGCTGCTTGTTGTGTTTTCTGAAGCAAATTTCTCTGGATTTAAATACAAAACGCCGCCCAAAGCATCAGAACCGTAGAGTAGAGAGGCAGGGCCTTTTATTACTTCAACACTTTCAACTCCGGCGCCGTCTAAACCCAAACCATGTTCGTCTCCAAATTGTTGATTTTCTAAGCGAACTCCTTGTGCGTAGACTAAAACTCTGTTACCACTTAAACCTCTAATTACTGGTTTTCCGATGGATGTTCCTGTAGAAATTTGAGAAACTCCTGCTAATCTTTGTAATCCAGACATTAAAGTTGGCGAACCAGTTCTTTTGATAGCAGCAGCTGTTAATCGTTCTACTTTCATTACATTTTCTGATTGTAATTTATTAAAAGGAGTAGAGATGATAACTTCGTCAATTGTAAAAACAGATTCTAGTAAAAATATATCTAAGGTTTTATTTTCTGAGTTAAATTCAATTGTTTTTGTTTGTTCTTGATACCCAATAAATGAAAAAGAAATTTTTACTTTTCCGTTTGGTAAATTTTTTAAAGTGTATTTACCGTTTTCGTCGGTAATTGCCCCTTTATGGAATTCTGTCGAATAAACTTGAGCTCCAATTAAAGGTTCTTTGTTAATATCTGTTATTGTTCCAGATAAACTATTTTGTGCTGTAACTGTAATGCAGCCTAATAAAAATAAGGCTTTTAATATTATTTTCATGTAATGTATTTTTTATTGTTATACTAAAAATTAGTGCCATTATTAAAATGACATTTTTGATTAAACAATAAAAAACGGCGGACCTCGAGAGTTTTTTTTAGAAATAATTTCAACAACCTGTATTTGCGGATTTTCTGTAAATACGGTTGCGTAAAATTGTTGTGGAATTACATCAAGATTAGAAGGGAAATCGATGCTAAATGTTTGTAATTGCCTGTGTAATAAAGAGCAATCTATATTTTTTTCGTGTATGTGTTTTACATCGGTAGAAGTACAAATGCTGTGTTTGTGCTTTTCTAAAGCATGCGCTAATTGTACTATTGATGGCGTTAATAGGACAAATACACTAAAAAGGATGATATGTTTTTTAAACTTTTTGATCGTTTTAATTTCTTTTTTTTCTGATTTTCATATTCAAAGCTTCAACTCCTAAAGAAAAAGCGATGGCAAAATACAAATACCCTTTTGGAATTGCTCCTACAGAATTGTTAAAAATTACAGTATTTGCTAAATGTGCTCCTTCGGTTATCAACATAAACCCAATTAAAATCAAAAAAGACAACGCCAACATTTGTACTGTTGGGTGGTTATTTACAAACTGACCAACAGGATTTGCAAATACCATCATAATCAGCATAGAAATTACAACCGCAGTAATCATTATAAGTAAGGCGCCTTCTGTTCCGTTTGTCATTCCGACCGCTGTTAAAACAGAATCGAAAGAAAAAACAATATCAATTAGAACAATTTGAACGATAACTTTTGACAAAGTAGTTTCCATTTTTTTTGTGGAAGTATCTTTGGATTTTCCTTCTACTTTGTGATGAATTTCACTAGTGCTTTTATATAAAAGGAAAATTCCTCCTAAAATTAGAATAATGCTCTGTCCAGTAATTTCTGTAGTTAACCAAGAAGTATGAATGCTAAAAAAAGGATCTTTCATCGCAATTAAATAAGAAACACCAAGTAGCAACATAATTCTAAAAATCATTGCCAACAACAAACCGATATTTGTTCCTTTTCTTTGTTGTTCTTTTGGTAATTTATTGGTAGCGATAGAAATAAAAACAATATTGTCTATTCCTAAAACAATTTCTAAAAATGTAAGTGTTAATAAGGCAACCCAAGTATCAATATTTGCAAATATTTCCATTAATTTTTAACTTTGTATACGGTGCCTGTTTGTTTGTATTTAGAAAAACCAATTTTAGCAGTAAAGCTATAAGAACTGTCTGTTACTTTATTGATAAGAACAAAAATTTTATCCTTGTCTAAGCTGGTTTTTGGGCTTTTCATATGTAAAACATAAGAAAAGTTATTTTTCCATTTGATATACAATGTATCAATATGTTTTTCTTTTTTTTCTTGCACTGTGCTGTCTGTTGAGATTGAAATTGTTCTTGTGTATTCTTCAATCTGCAAACTATCTATTCTTGTAATAGTTGTTTTGCTGTATCCTTTTCCGGCAGGAATTTCAAAAAGCCCTGATTTAAATTGATTGTTATGATCTGTAATAACAGGCTCTTTACAAGAAATTAGAAGCGTTAAAACAAAAAGTGTGGCGATTTTTTTCATTAGATTCCTGTAAAATTAGCGGGTGTTATTACTTTTAATTCGTTTTTAATTGCGTCAGAAACGGCTAACGTGTCAATAAAATCTGCAATCGATTTTTGGGTGATCTTTTCGTTGGTTCTTGTCAATCCTTTTAAGGCTTCATACGGATTTGGATAGGCTTCTCTTCGCAAGATTGTCTGAATTGCTTCTGCAACAACCGCCCAATTGTTTTCTAAATCTTGCTCAAATTTCTGTCTGTTTAAGAGCAATTTATTCAATCCTTTTAAAGTGGATGCAAAACCAATTAAGGTGTGTCCAAACGGAACGCCAACATTTCTTAAAACCGTGCTGTCTGTTAAATCTCGTTGCAATCTAGATATTGGTAGTTTTGCTGCTAAATGCTCAAACAATGCATTTGCAATTCCTAAATTTCCTTCAGAGTTTTCAAAGTCAATCGGATTCACTTTATGTGGCATTGCTGATGAGCCAATTTCTCCAGCTTTAATTTTTTGTTTAAAATAATCCATCGCAACATAGGTCCAAATATCTTTGTCTAAATCTAAGACAATGGTGTTGATTCTTTTTAGACAGTCAAACAAAGAAGCCATGTAATCATAATGCTCAATTTGTGTGGTTGGAAACGAATGATGCAACCCTAATTTATCTTCTACAAAATGAGTTCCAAAAGCTTTCCAATCAATATTCGGATATGCAACATGATGCGCATTATAGTTTCCTGTTGCGCCACCAAATTTTGCTGCATTTGGTATTTTTTCTAAAGTTTTAAATTGCTCTTGTAAACGTATTGCAAACACATTAATTTCTTTTCCTAAGCGCGTTGGCGAAGCTGGTTGACCATGTGTTCTTGCCAACATAGAAATATCTTTCCATTCTACGGAAAGTGCTTCTATTTTTTTTAGAAGTTCTTGATATATAGGGATGTATACTTCTTTAACTGAATCTTTAATTGAAAGTGGAATTGCTGTGTTATTGATGTCTTGAGAAGTCAAACCAAAATGGATAAACTCTTTATATTTAACTAAGTTTAACTTGTCAAATTCTTCTTTGATAAAATACTCAACTGCTTTTACATCGTGATTGGTAACCTTCTCAATATCTTTAATTTTCTGTGCATCTTCGGTAGAAAAAGTGGTATAAATTTTTCTTAAATCAACAAACAAATCAGTATTAAAATCATTGAGTTGAGGTAGTGGAATTTCGCACAGAGCAATAAAGTATTCGATCTCTACTTTTACACGATATTTTATCAAAGATTCTTCAGAATAATAATCGGCTAATTTTGCTACTTTATTTCTATACCTTCCATCTATTGGAGAGATGGCATTTAATTCAGATAAATTCATTTTTTGTTGTGTTGTCTTTGTTGCAAAAATACTGATTTAAAGAAACTTTAGTGGTGATAATTTTAGATTTTTTGATGCTTTTTTATCAATGATAAAATAAACGTTCCTCTTGCTTTACAACCTTTACTTTCTTTAATGATTTTTGTAGTAATTAAATGTTCTAATTCTGGATGAATCCACTCTTTTTGCAATCCAAATAAATACAAAGCAGTCATTGTGTACGCTCTAACGGCAATTTTTTGCGGAGTCATTAACCAATCGAAACCTGTTTCTACAATGGTATCAATTTGTTGATTGGTTAAGGTTTTTTGAAATTCGTTTTCATGTTTTGAAGTGTATTCAGTAGCAATTTGTTCGCAAATTTTTGCACAAGGTCTAATGGCGCTATCAAAATGCAATCTAGAAATATTCTGCGTAAATTCTTCTAAATGTGGTAGCATCCAACATACATTTCCGTGTGTGCAAATCCATTCTAAAATCCATGCAGCTTTTATAGAAATTTTAGCATCAACATCAAAAGTTAAAGAAACCAGATATTGAAACAATTCTTTATTGTTGTACACAATATTTGCTACCTTATTTCTGTTTTCTCTTTTAGCATTTTCCATTGATTGCAATGCGGAAATCAAAAAATCTTTATTCATATATGCTTTGTTGCGTATCTTTGTTAGATAATTGTTTGATGATGATAAATATAAAAAGACTCTTCTTTGTTGGTATTCTTTTTTTGTTTTTTTTAAACGGACAGGAAGCTGTTGCTCAAAAATACAATCAGTTTGATAAAAACAAAAAGAGAACAGGTCCTTGGAGAAAATACTATACTACAAATAAGAGAATTAAATATATTGGTCAGTTTAAAGACGGAAAAGAAGTTGGGACTTTTAAGTTTTACAATATCAACTACTCTACGCATCCAGAAGCCATTAAAGTTTTTAAAAAAGATTCTGATTCTGTTGCTGTAAAATATTTGTTTGACAACGGAAAAACAAGAGTAACCGGAACTTTTATCGGTAAAAAAAGAGTAGGAAAATGGATGTATTACTTCAAAAAAGGAACTGTTCTTTCTGAGGAATTTTATGTTGATGGAAAACTAGACGGAAAAGTAACGGTCTATTTTGAATCGAACGGAAAGAAAGCAGAAGAATCTGAATATAAAAATGGTTTGTTGCACGGTGTTTCTAAAAAATATTCTGATAAAGAAGTGTTAATTGAAGAAGTATTGTTTGAAAATGGTTTGGCAAACGGACTTGCAAAATACTTTGAGTTAGACGGAAACTTAAAAGAACGCGGACTTTATAAAGACGGAAAACGCTTTGGTAAATGGGAGTTTTATTTAGATGGAGAACTTGCTACCGATAAAGAAAGAAAAGAAACGTTGAAGAATTCCGTCAAACACAAAAATTAAAAGGCGTTGTTTATTTTCTCTGTCATCTCGACCGTAATGGAGAGATCTATCATCAAAAATGATAAAGATTTCTCGATTCCGTTTCGCTTTACTCGAAATGACATATAGTTTAGCGAACTAAAAAATACATAACTTTTTCTTATCAATACATCAGCAAATTCAATGCGTTAATCTCCCAATTGATTTGTATCTTTGCAGTCAATTTTATTAAAAATGAAACGTGTAATTGTTGGTCTTTCTGGTGGTGTTGATAGTAGTGTAACTGCATATTTGTTAAAAGAACAAGGCTATGAAGTGATCGGCTTGTTTATGAAAAACTGGCACGATGATTCTGTAACAATTTCTAACGAATGTCCGTGGTTAGAAGACAGCAACGACGCCATGATTGTTGCAGATAAATTAGGAATTCCTTTTCAAGTGGTCGATTTAAGCGAGCAATACAAAACACGTATTGTAGATTATATGTTTGATGAATACAGCAAAGGAAGAACGCCAAATCCAGATGTGTTGTGTAATAGAGAAATCAAATTTGATGTCTTTATGGATATCGCACTAAATTTGGGTGCAGATTATGTTGCAACTGGACATTATTGTAGAAAAGCTTCAGCAATTATTGATGGAAATCCTGTTTATAAATTACTGGCAGGAAAAGATGATAATAAAGATCAATCGTATTTTTTATGTCAATTATCGCAACAACAATTAGCAAAAGCACTGTTTCCTATTGGCGAACTCACCAAGCCAGAAGTTAGAGCAATTGCTAAAAAAGCCGATTTAATTACGGCGGATAAAAAAGACTCTCAAGGGTTGTGTTTTATTGGTAAAGTGCGTTTGCCAGAATTTTTACAACAAAAATTAGAGCCAAAAGAAGGCCTTATTGTTACCATTCCTGCTGATTCTGAAATCTATAATAGAACAATTCCAACATTTTCTAACAAAGAAGAAGAGTTGGCTTTTTATGCAACCAAATATTCGTATTCAATTGCAGACGGAAAAACTGTTGGCAAACATCAAGGTGCACATTACTTTACAAAAGGACAACGAAAAGGATTAAATGTTGGCGGAACAAAAGAAGCGTTGTACGTGATAGAAACCGATGTTGTAGAAAATGTAATTTATGCTGGTGAAGGAAAAAATCATCCAGGGTTGTACAGAAAAGTTTTGTTTGTTAGCAACGAAGAATTACATTGGATTCGAGAAGACATTACCTTAAAAATTGGCGAATCTTTAGAGGTTGAAGCTAGAATTCGTTACAGACAAGCACTAGAAAAAGCAACGTTACACAAAGTAGAAGATGGCTTGTATGTTGAATTTGACAACAAACAATCTGCCATTACAGAAGGGCAATTTGTAGCTTGGTATCAAAATGAAGAATTACTTGGTTCTGGCGTAATTTCTTAAGCAGTATTTTATTTCCTCTCTAAAAAGTAGTATTTTCGACAGATAAATAAAAGTCGATGAAAAAACTAATCTCCCTAATTGCATTTTTGTATTGTTTTCATGCAGCTGCTCAAGAAGACGCTTGGGTATTCTTAAAAGACAAACCCAATGCAGCAACCTTTTTAGCTTCGCCATTAACCATGTTGTCGCAACGTGCTTTAGATCGTAGAACGCGCCAAAATATTGCGTTAGATAACAAAGATGTTCCGATGGAAACAACCTATTATTCTCAGATTAAAAGTGCGACAGGAATTACAGTGTTGGCAAAATCGAAATGGTTAAATGCAATTCATGTACAAGGAACTCCAATAAATATTAAAAACCTTAAAACGACTTATAATACGTTTGTTGAAAAAATAGAATTTGCTGATAAAACATTGAATGCTAAAGGACGTGTACATCAAAGTTCAACAACACCTAAACGTAAAAATAAATTCGAAAAAACAAGTACTACTTTTAATTACGGGAATGCAACCAATCAAATTACGATGTTGAAAGGAGATTTTTTACATCAACAAGGATACACAGGCACAGGAATGTACATTGCAGTGATTGATGGTGGTTTTCTGAATGTAAACACATTAGCTGCTTTTAAACGATTGAGAGATAACAATCAAATTTTGGGAGGTTATAATTTTGCAGACAGAAACACCAATTTTTATACAAGAGATAATCATGGAACCAATGTTTTATCAACTATTGCTGGTTATATTGACGGGCAATTTATTGGTACATCTCCAGATGCAAAATTTTATTTATTTATTTCAGAAATCTCAGAAACAGAAACAGTTTTGGAAGAAACACTTTGGGTTGAAGCAGCTGAAAAAGCAGATAGTTTAGGGGTAGATGTAATTAATACTTCGTTAGGTTATACAACTTTTGATAACGCAAATTACAATTATACCTATGCAGATATGGACGGAAAAACAACGTTTATTTCTCGTGGAGCAGAAATTGGTGTTTCTAGAGGAATGATTTTAGTAAATGCTGCTGGAAATGATGGGCGTATTGATAATCCATGGAAATATATTGGAGCACCAGCAGATGTAGCTGGTGTTTTTACAGTTGGTGCAGTTAATGCAACGGGAACCATTGCTGATTTTAGTTCTTATGGACCAACTTCTGATGGTAGAGTAAAACCAGATGTGTTGGCGCAAGGGCAAAATGTGTATGTAATTAATCATACTACTGGAGATCCAGTAACTTCAAACGGAACCTCTTTTTCTTCGCCAATTATGGCGGGAGTTGTCGCTTGTTTTTGGCAAGCATTTCCGAACTTAACAAATACGCAAATTATGCAACGCATTCGCGAATCGGCAGATCGGTATAACAGTCCAACTGCGCAATATGGTTATGGAATTCCGAATTTTGAAAATACATACAACACCGTTTTAAGTGTGGATGGCCAAGAATTTTTAAACGCCACAACTGTATATCCGAATCCAGTAACCAACAGATTAACGATCAAGACTTCTTTACAGAATTTAGAAAATACAAAGATTCAAATCTATAATGTAATTGGAAAAAAAGTGTTTCAAAAAAACAGTTTAACTACTAAAACCATAGATGTTTCTGCTTTGAGTTCTGGAATTTACATCTTAAAAATCACGAATGGAAATCAGCAAAATACAATTAAGTTGATTAAAAAATAATGACAAACAACATCACACAACTTTTCAATATAAAATATCCAATTGTTCAAGGAGGAATGATTTGGGTTTCTGGTTATAAATTAGCATCCGCAGTTTCTAATGCTGGTGGTTTGGGTTTAATTGGCGCAGGTTCTATGTATCCAGAAGTGCTTAGAGAACACATTCAAAAATGTAAAAAAGCAACCGACAAACCGTTTGGTGTAAACGTACCCATGTTGTATCCAGACATAGAAAAAATCATAAAAATTATTGTAGAAGAAGGCGTTAAAATTGTCTTTACTTCCGCAGGAAATCCAAAAACGTGGACAGCTTTTTTAAAGGAAAAAGGAATTACCGTTGTGCATGTAGTTAGTTCTGTAAAGTTTGCGTTAAAAGCAGAAGCAGCCGGAGTTGACGCTGTGGTTTGCGAAGGTTTTGAAGCTGGCGGACATAACGGAAGAGAAGAAACAACCACGTTTACGTTAATTCCGATGGTAAAAGAACAGGTAAAAATCCCTGTGATTTCTGCTGGAGGAATTGGTTCTGGACGCGCCATGTTAGCCGCAATGGTGTTGGGAGCAAATGGCGTACAAGTTGGTAGTAGATTTGCTGCAACCAAAGAATCTTCTGCACACAATAATTTTAAACAAACCATCATTAATGTTAAAGATGGCGATACCGAATTAACCTTAAAAGAATTGGCGCCGGTTAGATTGGTGAAAAATAAATTCTATCAACAAATTCAAGAATTGTATACACAGAATCCGACGTTAGAACAAATTAAAGAATTACTAGGAAGAGCAAGAGCAAAAAAAGGAATGTTTGAAGGCGATTTAGAAAATGGCGAATTAGAAATTGGGCAAGTTGCCGGAATGATTCACGACATAAAATCTGCCAAAGAAGTGATTGATGAAATGATGCAAGAATTTGACGCAGTAAAAAAACAATTTTAATGGACGGAACAAAAAGAGTAAATATACAAGTTGGAGCAGAAGTGAAGGTTGTGCAAAAACATCACCAACGAAGTGGGGAATTGACCGAAGGAATTGTAAAACGCATCTTAACAAACTCACCAAATCATCCACACGGAATTAAAGTGCAATTAACTTCTGGTATTGTTGGCAGAGTGAAAGCGGTTTTATAATATTTGTCATTGCGCTTGTGCTAAACTTGATTCAGTAACTACGAAGCAATCTCAGAATAAATATACAGATTACTTTTTCCTAACGTCCTCTTAATGACGTTCTAATTGTCATTCCCTTGTAAAAGGGAATCTATATTAAGTAAGTAGATTTGCTAAAACCAATAGAATTTTAATAGTGTCTGTTTGGATTCCCGCTTGCGCGAGAATGACAAAACGTTATGATTATTATCTTTTATTTCTTTTATTTCTTTTTCTTCTTTTTTGAAGCGTTTAATAAAGGCGCTGTGTACTGATTGTACAAATCGAATAAATATTCTATGCGTTTATTTTATTTTTTATTTCAGGACACACTCAAAAATACCAATCACTTTAAATGTTAATAGTTCTTCATCTTCTAATACAATTTTTTCATAATTTTTATTAGTCGATAATGGTTTTAAAATAATAGATTGGTGCTTCCATCCTTCCTCATTTTGATGTTTTTTGCTTTCATATTCCTTAATTGTATAACATGAGCCAAAGTCTGAATCATGGATATTAGTGCTTTCAACTAATACAATTTGACCATTTCTTGAGCCACCTGAATATTTTCGAAAAAGACAGTAAGAGCCATTTGGAATTACTTTATTCATTGATTCGCCAATTACCTGACAAGCAAACAAATCCTTACTAGGTTTAACTTTATTAGGAATGTTTATCCATTTCATATCTTCTACTTGCTGATTTGAACCGAAGCAACCAGCTGCTACTTTAAGGTCGTATAAAGGTATTGCGTTTTCGAATGGAAGAATGTTTTCTGTTTTAAATAACTCTATGGTTTTAGGCTGTTCTGTGAGAAACTTTGGAATAAAAGATTCAAAATATTCTCTCAATAAAGGATCGCATACGTAAACATAAGTTCCTTTAATTCCTCTAAGCAAAATTGTTTTATAGATGTTTAAAATAAAGGCTTTCAATTCCTTTGGATCTTTGATAGATTGTTTTCCATTTTTATCAAAGTAGCTTTCTTCTTTAATTATGATTTCTCTAGTCTTAGGGTTAAAAGATATTTCGTTTCCGAATATAATACCAGAATAGTTAAGGTCATAACCCTGTGTTGTGTGGATGCATCCAACTTCATTAATAGAACCTTCTGAGTTTATCCAATCATTAGAAGTTCCATTCCATTTTAGTTGTACATTATCTATTTGAATATCAAAAAAATCTTTGTTTTTATTTGATTTCCACTCCCAAGAGTAACCAGCAATGAGCCTTGAAAGTCCGCTTTCTTTTTCACGTATTTTTATTTGTTCTATCATTTTTTCAAGTGAATCAAACAATGTGAATTCGTATTCTTTTGAATTGAATTTTAAACTTTCTTTAGTCAAACGACAATGCAGTAAGGAATCAATATATTCAACGTAAGCATTTCCACCTTTTACTCGAAATTGTGACTTTAGTTTGAGGATAGAGGCTTTTTTAGATTTTTTAAGTAAATCAAAATCCTCTTTTTTAGCGTCAGAAGGTTTAATTGATTGACTTTCATCATAGAATAAAACGGTGTATTTTGATTGCATAGTTACCCAATCTAATTCACTTGATTTATGCTTATCAAGATTGAGTGCATGACATGCTTTATCAAAAGCGCCAAAATATGCGCCTAGATTTACTCTACGCCTCAGTCTATGAGATTCATCAACAATTAATAAGTCATATTTTTCTTTACTAACTTGTGCTGGCCCAATAACCATACTAGCACTTAATCCTTTAATGTTTTTAAAAATTTTCTTTAGTGTTGTTCTAAATGAAGACATGGGAACAACTAGTGCCATTTTGGGCTTTGGAAGAACTTTCTTAATTTGGTTGATTAAGTCGATATAAACTTTTTCCTCTGAACCGAATTCTTTAAAATTAAAATCTTCTAGTTCACTTGATAGCATTTTAAAAAGAAAAATTGCTAGGATTGTTTTTCCAGTTCCTGCTCCTCCTTCAACAATTGTATTATTATGCTTTCCAGTCGCTAGGTTTTGTAATATTTGAAAAAGCCCTTGACTTTGTTCCTTTGTTAAGCTTTTGTATGGAGAATATTTGAAGAGGTCAGAATTATCAATGTGTTCAATAGAATGTTTAGAAATGCCTTCTTTTCTAAGTTGATTCCAAACGGAATTAAAGATGTCCCAATAGACCTCTTTCTTTTGATAATAATTGTGATTTGCAAGACCAAGGTTTCCATTTAATAACTTAAATACATTGTCTCCTGAAATGTATTTAATCAAGTTTGATTCGATATCAAGTGTAGCTGATTTATTAAATTTTTCACTCGTGATTAAGTGAACAGAAGTAAGTTTGCTTTTTGTTTTGTGTTTTAAATGAGTACTCATTCGTGAGTAAGCATCTGTTGTTTCACCAACGTAAGCAGTTTTTGTTTCGCCATCACTCAAGATATATACTAGTGGCCAAAGATCTTTAGCAAAATGATTACTGCTGAAGTTTTCAAATAGATTATTTTCAAAATCGTAATGATTTACTTTTACTTGCGTTGAAATCATTAGAGCTTGTTATATTTTTTAGCAGTTCCTTTTGCTTTTTCTATTGGATATTTTTCTCCATTCTTTTTCATTTTATCTAAAACAATCTGCTTGACATCAAAACGATATTTTTCAGCAAGTAAGAAAGCGTAAGTAAAAACATCAGCTAACTCTTGTTTAATATTTTCCATATTTGCATCTTCATGTTTTTTCCACAAAAATTCTTCAAGTAATTCACTTGCTTCAATACTTATTGCCAATGCTAAATCTTTTGGGTTGTGAAATTGCTCCCAATCTCTTTCATTTCTAAATTTTAATAAAGCATCAGTTATTTCCTTTATATCTTTCATAATTTTAAGGCTCTGTCTTTAATTTCGTTCCAGCTTAATGCCATTTTGTTGGTTTCTTTTTAAGTTTAGCAATTTAATCAATAACAAAACCTTATTCCACAGGAATCTTAATTTCATATAGTTTACGAGACTTGTTGTTCAGTTTGTTTTCTCGCAACCAAGGATTGTGTAATTTTAGTTCTTTGTAATTAGTTCCGAAACCTTTAGCAAAATCAGCAATGTTATGTATTATGGTGTCAACTTGTACAATTCTGGTTTTTGGATTTGTATATAAATCGTTTTCGTCAAAGATAAATCCGTAGGCTTTTGGGTTCGATAATACTTCTTTTAAAGCGATAATTCTAAACACATAACGTTCGGTTTCATCTGGCAATAACACATCGTAATAACTCGTTACTTTTTGTGTTTCTAAACTTCTTGCAATACGTGCATTTCCTGCATTATACGCAGCAGCAGCTAAGGTCCAACTTCCAAAACGCTCTTTTGATTTTTTTAAATATTCTGCGGCAACTTTTGTCGATTTTTCGATGTTGTAACGCTCATCCACATTTTTGTTGATTTCCAATCCGTATTCTTTTCCGGTTGCTCTCATAAAATGCCAAAATCCTGCTGCTCCAGCAGATGAAGTTTCATCAATCAATGCACTTTCTGCAACGGCTAAATATTTAAAATCGTCTGGCAAATCGTATTTTTTTAACAGCGGTTCTAAAATAGGAAAGTATTTATTGGCTCTTTTTAATAACAACAAACCGTTAGATTGCCAATAGGTATTTACCAACAATTCTCTGTCCATTCGCTCTCTAATATCTAATTGTTCTAACGGAACTCTTTCTCCTGCTAAATTTAAATCTGGCGATAATTTTAAGGCTTTAATTTTATAGGTATCACTGGTGTTTTTTTGAGGTTGAATTTGTGAGGTGCTTATTGCATTGATAAAAACAACAGTGAGTATTAAAATGCTAAAAATGGATACAAATCTTGTGGATTTTGTCATAGTAAAAAAATGTTTTTATAAATGTATAAAAACAAGTACGCTTTAGCAAATTAAAGCTTGACTAATAGCTGAAGAAATTTTCTTTGCTTTTGTAATAACCATTACATGTGTTCCATTTTCGATTTCAATACAATTTGTAATGTATTTTATAGGAAAAACTTCGTCTCTTGTACCGTGAATATGCACAATGTTTTCGATGGATTCTGATTGTTGCCAATGTAAAATAGTTACAATTGCCCAATGCAAATATTCTGCATTTCTAACTGACATGTATTTTTTATAGGTTTGGAATTTCTTTTTCTGATAATCTCCTAAAAACATGTCTACATACGTATCAATATTTTCTATAAATTTTGCCGGAAACAATTTGTACACCTTTGTTTTTTCAACCAGTTTTAAGCGTTTTGGAAGTTCGTTATGATTTTTAATGCTAGAAATGATGATAACTTTCTTAGTTGCCATGATTTTGCTCATTTCTTGCACAAGCACGCCACCAAAAGAAACCCCAATTAACACCGGATTTTCGTGTGTAATTTCATCACACATTCTTTGTGCGTACGAAGCAATATTTTCATCTCTAGAAAGCGGAATTTTCCATTCTAAAAAATGACATTCAAAGAGATTTTTATCTAACGTAAGATATTCATATATTTTGCTGTTAGCAGCCATTCCGGGAACAAAATAAATATGTGTTTTAGACATCCTTTAATATAGTGATAAATACTGTGTGAAATTTAATTTTTGTTTTGTCATTCCTGTTGAAACAGGAATCCAAATTTACTTTATGATAGATTCCTGCCTTCGCAGGAATGACATTGTTTATTGACTAAAAATTATTTAAATTAATGCTGCTTTTTCTTTTACAAAATCAAATCGAACCAAACCATCTTCATCGATAGTTGTTAAAGCAATTTCGTGAATGGTATTAACCAATGCAGGGTTCCATGGCGATTTTACTTTTACGTAATTCTCTGTAAATCCGTTGATATACCCTTCTTTGTTTTCGCTTTCAAACAATACTTTTGTGGTGTTTCCTAACTGACTTTCGTAGAAAGCTCTGCGTTTTTTTACGGACAAACCACGCAACATTTTACTGCGTTTTGCACGTACTTTTTTAGGAACAATTCCATCCAAAGTTACAGCCTCTGTATTTGGTCTTTCAGAATAGGTAAAAACGTGTAAGTATGAAATGTCTTGTTCGTTTAAGTAATTATACGTTTCTAAAAACAATTCATCTGTTTCTCCAGGAAAACCAACAATTACATCAACGCCAATACAAGCGTTAGGCATCACTTCTTTAATTTTTTCAACTCTATTTGTATAGGTTTGACGTAAATAACGACGTTTCATTTTTTTTAACAACTCGTCGCTACCAGATTGCAACGGAATGTGAAAATGCGGAACAAAGGTCTTGGATTTTGAAACAAAATCAATCGTTTCGTCTTTTAAAAGATTTGGTTCTATTGATGAAATTCGCAAACGGTGAATTCCGTCTACTTTATCCAATTCTTTGACCAATTCTAAAAAGGTATGTTCGTGTTTTTTATTTCCGAATTCTCCTTTTCCGTAATCTCCAATATTTACTCCGGTTAACACAATTTCTTTGATACCCTTTTCAGAAATTTCTTTGGCATTTTGCAACACATTTTCTACCGTGTCAGATCTAGAAATTCCACGTGCAAGCGGAATGGTACAATAGGTACATTTATAATCGCAACCATCTTGTACTTTTAAAAAGGCACGAGTTCTATCACCAATAGAATACGCGCCAACATAAGCATCTGCTTCTTCAATTTCGCAAGAATGTACTTCGCCAATATCGTTTTTTGTCAAATCGTTGATATAACTTGTTACATTGAATTTTTCTGTTGCTCCCAACACCAAATCTACACCATCAACATTTGCCAATTCTTCTGGTTTTAGTTGTGCGTAACATCCAACGCCAATAATAAAAGCGTCTTCATTTTGCTTTAAAGCCGATTTTACAATCGATTTAAAGCGTTTGTCTGCATTGTCTGTAACCGAACAGGTATTTATTACGTAGATGTCCGCTTTTTTATCAAATTCAACTCGTTCAAAACCTTCATTTACAAAACTACGAGCAATGGTTGAGGTTTCAGAGAAATTTAATTTACATCCTAAAGTATAAAAAGCTACTTTTTTATCTGCATTCATTCTTGTACATTTATCAGTAGCAAATTTACACTATTCTTAATGATTTTTGAAACAGAAAGAGTATTAGTTAGAAAACTGACTTTAGGAGATTTAAATGCATTTCATCAAATGCAAAGCAATCCAAAAGTGATGCAGTATGTAGATAAGAATTTAAAAAACTTAGATGCAAACACTAAAGAATTAAGTAAATTGATTTTTAAATATACTCTACCAAATAATGATTTTTGGATTTATGCTATTGAACGAAAATCTGATTCAAAATTCATTGGTACTTTAGCATTTGTTGAAGATGTTGCAAATAAATGTGAGATAGGCTATCGATTTTTAGAAGAATATTGGAGAAATGGGTATGGAAATGAAGTTGTTACAGCAATGATTATTTACTGCAAAACAAAAGGGTATAGAAGTTTGATTGTACATGTTGCGTATGAAAATATTGCATCAGATAAGATTATAAAAAATACAGGATTTAAGTATGTTGAAGATGCATTTTGTAAAGCAGCAAACGTAAAAGAACGAAAATATATATTAAACTTATGATAGTAGATAATTTGAAACCTCCTTATTACGCGGTTCTTTTTTCAACATTGATGACAGATAATCTTGAAGGTTATATAGAAACTGCTCGAAGAATGGAAACATTAGCAAAATTGCAACCAGGTTATTTGGGAATAGAATCTGCACGGAACGAAATCGGAATTACCGTTTCTTATTGGGAAAGTTTAGAAGCCATTACACAGTGGAAAAATAACGTTGAACACACCGAGGTGAGAGAATTAGGAAGAGAAAAGTGGTATCAACAATACCAACTTAGAATCTGTAAAGTAGAACGAGAATATGGTTTTAAAGCTTAGTTGAGTTGTAAACTAGCCTGAATAGGAAAGTGGTCAGAGAATTTTTCATCAAAAGTTGTAAATTGATTTACCTGAATATCTGAACTTGTTAAAATAAAATCAATTCGCATCGGAAAAGAATAGTTAAACGTTTTTCCGAAACCTTCGCCAGCTTCTACAAACGCATCTTTTTTATTTGATTTAATTTTTCGATACACCCAAGAATAGGCTGTATTATTAAAATCTCCTAAAACTATTTCTTTGCCTTTCCAACTTTTTTCATGTGCTAAAAACCGCTCTACTTGAAGTGCTTGTTTTTTAAATACTGTCTCGAATCTCCCCAATAATTTTTCATTATTTTTTTCTCCAAAATATTCTTTATTTGTATTGATACTTAACGATTCTAAATGTACATTATACACACGAAGGGTGTCTTTATTTTTAAGAATGTCTGCATAAATAATATTGTTTCCGCTGTTTTTAAAATCTAACGAGCCCGAATTCACAATGGGGTATTTCGAATAAATTGCTAGCCCAAATTTGTTGTTTTTAGATTTTGTTTTAATGTATTGATATAGATACTTAAAATGAATTTCTGGCGATGCATAAAACTCTTGGATGGCTAAAATATCTGGATTTTTATGATTGATAAAATCAACTGTTTTTTGGGCTAAATGTTCATCTTTATTCCATTTGTAGTAGTTAAACATTCTTACATTATAACTCATTATTTTTAGGTTTTCGCCTTCGGTTTCTGTTGTGTCAGAAAATTTATAAAATGGAGAAGAAATAAACCAACCAATAATCAATACAAGCGCAGAAATAACAAGTTGTTTTTTTAATTTTAGAATCCAATAGATTAAAAAAAGAAAATTTACAATAAATAAAACAGGTACAAAAAGACTGATGACTGCGAATAGTGAAAATGACTTCGGAGAAATATAAGGCAATAAAAACGACAGCAATAATAATGCAGCGAATAAAGAATTCAGAAAGAAGAAGAATGTGTCAAAAAGTGATTTCTTTTTCATTACTACTTTCCTTGTTTAAATAAAAAATCTTTTTCTTCTTTTGATAAAGTGTCGTAACCAGATTTGCTAATTTTATCTAAAATAACATTTATTTTTTGTTGTTTATATGTAGTGTTTGCTTGTTTTTTTGGAGCCGTTTTTTTCGATTTATACACCGTTTTTAAAGGGTTCTTTTTAGAGGCAAAAAAACCAACTATTTTACTCCAAAATTTTATTTCTGTAGTACTTGCTTGATTTACGTAAAAGAATCCGAAGAGCGCTCCGCCAATATGTGCCAAATGTCCGCCAGCATTTCCAGCAGGAATTTGAATCATATCTAACAGCATCCAAACAGCGGCTAAATGCCACAATTTTACAAATCCGATTAAAGGAATTTTAAATTGATAATTTGGAATGTAGGTTGCCAATCCAATAAAAATGGCTGAAACTCCAGCCGAAGCACCAAGTAAAAAGCTATTAGAAACATCATTTTCAAAAGCAGGAAAGAAATTATAACTCAACAGAAAAACAATTCCGCCAAACAAGGTGCCTAAAATGTAAAAAGAAATAAATTGTTTCGGCGTAAAATATTGGATAAATAAATTACCAATAAAATACATCGAAATTAAATTCATTAAAATGTGGATAAAATTTACGTGTACAAAACCATAGGTAATAATGGTCCATGGTTTTGTGATAAATCCTTCAAAAGTTGCAGGTAAAATAAACCAATTTGCAATTGGACTGTTTGCTTGAAAAAGATAGCCTAAGGTGTTAAATATAAAAAGCAACACAAAAACAGCCACATTGATAGAAATAAATTTTTCTACAATATTGGCGTATTTAAATTTTGTTTGTAAGTTTTGTAATATGTTCATTTACTGCATCCTAAATTGATTTTTTTTCCAATACCAAGCAATTATAAATCCAATAATGGCTCCGCCAATATGCGCAAAATGCGCAATGTTTCCTACAGAATATTTGGTAACTCCAAAGAATAAATCTCCTAATAATATAATAGGAATAAAGTATTTTGCCGCAATCGGAACAGGGAAAAAGATCAAAGCTAATTTTGCATTTGGAAAGGTCATTCCGAAGGCGACTAAAACGCCATAAACTGCTCCAGAAGCTCCAATTGCTGGCGTGTGGTACAAACTGTAAAACTCGCTCATTTCTTTATTGCTTAAAGTAATGAGTGCATCATTGTATTTTCCAGTATCTAAAATAGATTGTATATCTGTACTAGAAACTCCCATATTTAGAAGTTGTTCATAAACACCATTAAATTGATAATAATTTACCAATGTGTAAATTGCTCCGGCTCCTAATCCGGCAGAAAAGTAGAAAAATAAAAATTTATTTCGTCCCCACATTTGTTCTAGCGGCGTTCCAAAAGCCCACAAACCATACATGTTAAATGCAATGTGCATAAAACTTCCGTGCATAAACATGTGTGTTACATATTGCCAAATTCCAAAATGTTCATTTTTTGGAAAGTACAAGGCAAAATATTGAACAAGATCTAATTTCATCAGTAGCGGAACTGCAAAAAAGATGATGTTAATGATGATTAAGTGCTTAATAGCTTCAGTAATTCTACCCATTCTTATGTTTTTTAATAACTATTAAAAATAGCGTCAATTTCTTTTATTGTTAATGTTTTAAAGGTTGCTTTTCCAGATGGAGCAGTAGATGGCTCTTTGCACGAAAATAAATCGTGCACCAAATTTTCTTGCTCTTTAGCATTAAGCGTTGTTCCGGTTTTTATCGCCAATGATTTTGCAAATGATTTTGCCATCACATCAAAATGACTAAAACTAGATTCTGGAACTTCAATTTTCATGTCGTCTAACAATTGTTCTAAAATCAATGAAATTTGACTTTCAGTGATTGAAGTCGGAATTCCTTTTACAACAACTGCTTCATCAGAAATAGATTCGAATAAAAACCCCGTATTTTCTAAATCGGCTTTCATGGCGTCAATCATTTCGATATCGCTTTTAGAAAAAGAAATATGCACAGGAAACAATAATTGTTGACTCAACGCTTCATTTACTGTAATACTTTCTAAAAATTCTTCATATAAAACACGTTGATGTGCTAAATTTTGGTTGATTAAAACCATTCCTGATTTGATAGAACTCAACAAGTATTTTTTCTGAATTTGAAATGTTTTTCCAGTTTCAGAAGTTTTATCTTGATGAAAAAGTGCTTCTTGATTTGTGGTTTCAGTAGTTTCTAATGGCGCATATAAACGCTCCCAGTCTTGAGAATTTTTTTGGTAAGAAACATCTTTTGGATGAGATTTTTGTTGCTCCGTTTTAAACGGATTGAAATTTGGATCAACGGTTATTTTTGGAGTAGAAGCATTTGCTTTTCCTCTAAAATTATACGGCGTATCTAACGTGCTATCTCTGTTGAAATCTAATACTGGCGCAACATTATATTGCCCTAAACTATGTTTTACGGTAGCTCTTAAAATGGCATAAATATCTTTTTCATTCTCAAACTTAATCTCTGTTTTTGTTGGATGAATATTGATATCGATACTACTCGTTGGAACCGTTAAATATAAAAAATATGATGGATGCGCACCTTTTTCTAACAAGCCATCAAAGGCATTTACAACAGCGTGATTTAAATACGAGCTTTTTATAAAACGATCGTTTACAAAAAAGAACTGTTCGCCTCTTTTTTTCTTTGCAAATTCTGGTTTTGCAACAAAACCTTGTACAGAAATTAAATCGGTTTTTTCATCAATCGGCACTAATTTCTCATTCATTTTTGCTCCAAAAATAGAGACAATTCTTTTTCGAAGATTGCTTTCTTTCAGATTGTAAACTTCATTGCCATTATGATGTAATAAAAAGGCAATTGATGGATGCGCCAAAGCAACACGCTGAAATTCGTCTATAATATGACGCGTTTCTATGGCGTCAGATTTTAAAAAATTACGTCTCGCAGGAATGTTAAAAAATAAGTTTTTTACAGAAACACTAGTCCCTTTTGGAGTAGAAACAACTTCTTGCGAAGTAATTTTACTGCCTTCAATTTTTATGTGCGTCCCTAATTGTTCGTTGTTCTCTTTTGTTTTTTGTTCTACATGCGCAACAGCAGCAATAGAAGCTAAGGCTTCACCACGAAATCCTTTTGTGTTGATGTTAAATAAATCGTGTGCATCTTTAATTTTAGAAGTGGCATGACGTTCAAAAGATAAACGAGCATCAGTTGTACTCATTCCTTTGCCGTCATCAATTACCTGAATTAAGGTTTTACCTGCGTCTTTTATTAATAAAGTGATAGAAGTTGCATCTGCATCAATAGCGTTTTCTAACAATTCTTTTACAACAGAAGCAGGTCTTTGAACAACTTCTCCTGCAGCAATTTGATTGGCAACATGATCTGGTAATAATTGAATAATATCTGACATCTAATTCTTAAAAAAGATGGATATATCAAAATCTATGATAAATAAGAAGACAAGAGTTAAAATAGCTATAATTGTAAGCAAAGTTTTATTTACGCCTTTTCCTCTAAATCCTTTCAATTCATCCCACGCAGTAAATAATTTAGTTTTTAAGCCTTTGTTTTTACCAACTGTTGTTCTGTATTCATCAAACTTATGTTTAATTTCATAAGGATTTCCTTCTCCTTGATAAAATCTAGGTTTGTAATCAAATTTTTTATTGGTGCGCTTTAAAAATCCCATAATTAGTGTAAATGAATTAAGATTATTGATTTTTTTATTACAAAAATCAAACCAACTTAAGCTTATGAGTCAAATTTACAGAATAAAAAAGAAGTGGTCAAGGATTGTTAAAAAGTATCTTGTTAAAACTGTCTTAATGCAGCCATTTTTATCGCAGCAACAGCACACTCAATTCCTTTGTTTCCTAATTTACCGCCAGATCTATCAATAGATTGTTGTTTGGTATTGTCTGTAAGTACACAGAAAATGACAGGAACATCGTGTTTAATATTCAAATCAACAATTCCTTGTGTAACGCCTTCACAAACAAAATCGAAATGTTTTGTTTCCCCCTGAATTACATTTCCAATTGCAATAATGGCATCAACATTTTGTGATGCGATCATTTTTTTACAACCATATACCAATTCAAAACTACCAGGAACATCCCAAGAAATAATATTACTTTTTGCTGCGCCACAATCAATTAAAGTTTCGATAGCACCTTTTTGAAGATTTCTTGTAATCTCTGGATTCCATTCAGAAACAACAATCCCAAATCGAAAAGGTTTCGCATTTGGGATTGTTGCTTTATCGTAATATGATAAATTAGTTGTAGCCATGAAGCTTAGTTTTTAGCAGCAAATTCTGCGCTACTTATATACTTGTCTATATCTCCAGCTTGAGAAGAAGTTGGAAATTCTGATTTTATTCTTTTAAATAATGTTAATGCTTGATTATAATCTTTTAAATTCATTGAAAGCTGTGCAGCTTTAAATAAAAATAATGGAGTTGTATAATTGTTTACTTTTTTTGTTGCTTTTAAATAATAATCAACCGCATCTTTATATTGGTTGATGTCTGCAAAAGCATCTCCAACTGCACCTAAAGCAACAGGGCCAATAGCAAAATCATCCGAAGAAAATTCGCTTAAATATTGAATTGCTTTATCGTATTTTTTTAATTTTAAATAAGAAAGACCCGCATAATAGTTTGCTAAATTTCCTGCTGAAGTTCCACTATAAGTATTCGCAATATCAACAAAACCATATTTTCCGTCTGCACCTTCTAAACCTAAGTTTAATAAAGAATCTACGCCAACAGAAACGGTATTTGCTTCGTTAAAATATTTTCTTGGAAACGACAATTCGTTTGCAGCTTCTTTTTCAGTTGGTTCAAGTACATATTTACTGTACCCTAAATACCCTAAAATTGCAACAGCAACTAAAACTAAACCATAAAATAAAGGCTTACTGTTTTTTTCTATCCATTTCTCAGATCTCGATGCAGTTTCGTCTAAAGTATTAAATACTTCTGCCGTTGCACTTTGCTCTTGAGCTTGTTCTCTATTGTCTTTTGGTTTTGATCCTCTTTTCTTGTATGTTGCCATGTTCGCTAAAAAATTAGTAGGGGCAAAAATAGTTTATTTTATTGGATTTTAAAAACAGATAATTCGCTAAATTTTCAATAATTTGCAATTTCTTACTATAGATAATAAGGATTCATGTATTTGCAAAAAATTTATTTGGTCAATTTTAAAAATATTTCTTCTCAAACATTTGATTTTCAGGAGAAAATAAATTGTTTCGTAGGCAATAATGGCGTTGGTAAAACCAATGTCTTAGACGCAATTTATTATTTATCTTTTGCAAAAAGTTACTTTAATTCGGTTGCTTTGCAGAATATTAGACACGGAGAAGATTTTTTTATGATAGAAGGCAACTATATTTTAGGAGAAAGAGACGAAAAAATTGTGTGTAGTTTAAAAAAAGGGCAGAAAAAAGTTTTAAAAAGAAATGGGAAAACCTACGAGAAATTTTCTGAACATATCGGGCAATTACCGTTGGTAATTATTTCTCCTGCGGATAGAGATTTAATTGTTGAAGGAAGTGAAACCAGAAGAAAATTTATAGACGGAGTTATTTCTCAGCAAGACAAAGAATATTTACAAAGTTTAATTCAATATAATAAAGTTGTAAGTCAGCGAAACGCGTTGTTAAAATATTTTGCAGCCAATAGAACTTTTGATGCACTGAATTTAAAGATTTACGATGAACAATTAATTTCTTTCGGAACCATTATCTATAACAAACGCAAAAAGTTTTTAGACAGCTTTGTGCCTATATTTAATGAAAAATATCAACTAATTTCTGAAGATAAAGAAAAGGTAAATTTGGTATACAAAAGTCAGTTAGAAACCCTATCTTTTGAAAAATTACTAACGCAAAATTTAGAAAAAGATAAAATTTTGCAGTATACTTCAGTTGGAATTCATAAAGATGATTTAAGTTTTGAAATTGGTGGTTATCCGATTAAAAAATTTGGTTCTCAAGGGCAGCAGAAATCGTATTTAATTGCATTAAAGTTGGCGCAATTTCAATTTATAAAAGAACAAGCATCTGTAGTTCCTATTTTGTTATTGGATGATGTTTTTGATAAATTAGACGAGCACAGAGTTTCACAAATAATTAAATTGGTAAATAAAGACGAATTTGGTCAGATATTTATTACCGATACACACGCAGAAAGAACTGAAGAAGTTATTAAAAAAAGTAATAAACCCTATCAGATATTTAAGTTGTAAAACTAAAGTTAGAGAGTTGTAAAGTGTGAAAAAAGTTTCAAAGTAGCAAAGTGGTAAAGTTACAGAGGGATTACAGCGTAAAAGCGTAAAGAAGTTTGTAAAAATATTGAATAAGTTATTTTTCACTAATCACTAATCACTAATCACTAATCACCAAATCATGGCAAAAAGAGAAAATGATGCTTTTTCGGTAAAAGATTTAATGGGTTCTTTTATAAAAGAAAACAACCTTTCTAAAGGAATGCAAAAATTGAAAATTGAAGAAATTTGGGCAAAACTAATGGGGCAAGGCGTTGTTTCTTATACAGAAAAAGTGCAGTTGCAAAATAAAACCTTGGTCATTTCTTTATCGTCTTCTGTTTTACGTGAAGAGTTGAGTTATGGTAAAGATAAAATCATTAAACTGATGAACGAAGAGATGGGTGAGGAGCTGATTTCTAAAATTATGCTTGTTTAATTTCAATTATCAGTTATCAGTTATCAATTATAATGAATATATGGCTGTCTTTCTGAGCGGAGTCGAAGGCTCTTTTATAAGTACTTATTTTAAAACAAAAAAACTCGTTGCAATTGCAACGAGTTTTTATAGTTAAGCGTTTTATTAGGATGTAATCCTTAAAACATTTCTCTTCCTGAAAAATGAAAAGCACCTTCAATAGCAGCATTTTCATCAGAATCAGAACCATGTACAGCATTTTCTCCAATAGAAGTTGCGTATAATTTTCTGATTGTTCCTTCAGCAGCTTCCGCTGGATTTGTAGCACCGATTAAAGCTCTAAAATCTTCAACTGCGTTGTCTTTTTCTAAGATTGCGGCAACAATTGCTCCGCGTGTCATAAATTCTACTAACTCACCAAAAAATGGACGCTCGTTATGCACAGCATAAAAAGCTTCAGCATCTGTTTTTGTCATTTGAGTTAATTTCAAAGCAACAATTCTAAAACCTGCTGCGTTAATTTTTTCTAAGATTGCTCCGATGTGTCCGTTTTCAACGCCATCAGGCTTAATCATTGTAAATGTTCTATTTGTTGCCATCTCTAATTTTAAAAATTTTGTGCAAAAGTACAGTTTTATCTGTTAACTGCAAGTTAATTATAACTTTTGAGTGTGTTCTTAGCGTAAAACAGGATTTTTTTTGTGTATTTGCATCGTAATTTCGCTTGCTTTACATCGGGTTTTATGATTTTGTAGCTCTAAAACGTGAGTTAGAAGGGGTTTATTACAAATTTTTCTGCTGCTTTTTACAATTGATTTAACACAAATCTAAGATTTATTTGTTTAGCAAATTTGGGATTATGTCGTATATTCGCAGCTTATGGAGAAAGGACAATTACATAAATTACAATCGTTTTTATCAACCAAAAAAAACATTGTAATTGTACCACACAGAAATCCTGATGGAGATGCAATGGGTTCAACTTTGGCGTTGTGTCAATACTTTAACTCTAAAAATCATTCAGCGACTGTTGTTGCGCCAAATGAATATCCAGATTTTTTGCGTTGGTTACCAGGAAGCGAAAAAGTAATTTTATTTGACAAACAAAATAAACAAGCAAAAAGAGCGATTGAAGCTTCTGATATTATTTTCTTGCTAGATTTTAATGCGCTGCATAGGGTTGGAGACGACATGGCAAAAACATTAGAAGTGTATAAAAATGATTTTGCAATGATAGATCATCATCAACAACCAGATGATGTAGCTACCTATTTGTATTCTGATACTTCAATTTGTTCAACGGCGCAAATGGTGTATCATTTTTTAGAGATGTTAAACGATACAGATGCTATTACAAAAGATATTGCGACGTGTTTGTACACAGGAATAATGACAGATACGGGTTCGTTTCGTTTTAGATCTACAACGAGCGAAACGCACAGAATTGTTGCAAAGTTGATTGAAAAAGGAGCAGAGAATGATAAAATTCACAGCAATGTGTACGATTCTAATTCGTACAACAGACTGTTGTTATTAGGTCAAGCATTAACAAATTTAAAAATTTTTCCAAAATACAAAACAGCTTTTATTACACTTTCTGAAAAAGAAAAAAAGAAGTTTCATTATAAAAAAGGAGATACAGAAGGAGTTGTAAATTATGCACTTTCTTTACACGATATTGTTTTTGCGGCTATTTTTATTGAAGATGAAGAGCAGAAAATAATTAAAATATCTTTTCGTTCTAAAGGAAGTTTTTCTGTAAATCAGTTTGCTAGAAATTATTTTAATGGCGGCGGACATGATAATGCTGCTGGAGGGAAATCGGATCTTTCACTTAAAAAAACAGTTGCCTATTTTACCTCATTATTACCAAATTATAAAAATGAATTACAAGATTCTTATGAAGAATAGCGCAATTTTATTTTTAAGTGTAGTATTGTTTTTTTCTTGTAAAGAACAAGAAGCGAGAAGACCAATTGTGCAAAAAACGGCAACAATATTGTCAGAAACTTTAGATCAAAAGAAAAAATTAATCGCTCTAGAAAATAAGGTAATCGAAAATTATATAGCACAAGACTCTACGAAACAATATCATGTAGCTTCGTATGGATTTTGGTATTCTTATATTACACAAAAACAATTAGAAACCCAAACACCTAAAATAGGAGATGTTGTAGAAATATCATACAACATAACAAATTTATATGGAAATGTTTTTTATGCTAAAGACGAATTAGGGATAAAAAAATACAAAATAGATAAAGAAGATTTTATTCCTGCATTACAAGAGGGAATAAAATTGATGAAAGTAGGAGAAACCATTACATTTGTCATTCCGTCTTACAGAGCTTTTGGCCTAGTTGGCGATGAACATAAAATAGGTGTCAATCAAACCATAAAAAGTACAGTAACATTAATAAAAATTATAAAAAAATGAAAATAGTAAAAACGTTAGCATTACTTATTTTAACAATAGGATTGGTTTCTTGTAATCCTAAATATAAAACGAAGAAGCTAGACTCTAAATTAGATTCTGTTAGTTACGCTTTAGGTGTAGATTTAGCAATAAAAATAAAAACCAGTTTTGGAAAAATAGATACAGATTTGTTTGTCCAAGGGTATTTGAATGCAACAGATTCTTCAGGCTTATTATTAAAAAAACAAGATTTAAATATTATTAATAAATACATACAACAAAAACGCATTGAAAAAACTAATAGAGAGCAGCAAAAATCTAAAGCTGAAGTTGAAAAAAAATTCGGATCAGTTAAAAAACTTGGGGAAGAATTTTTAGCTTATAATAAAAAGAAAGCAGGAATAATTACTACTAAAAGTGGCTTGCAGTATAAAATTATAAAAGAAGGTAAAGGAAAAAAACCGACAGCAATGTCAACTGTTAAAGTACATTATACTGGAGAACTAATTAATGGAACTGTATTTGAAAGTTCTAGAAGCAATAAAAAACCTTCAGAGTTTAAAGTATATGAAGTTATAAAAGGCTGGACAGAAGGCTTACAATTAATGAGAGAAGGCGCAAAATATCGTTTCTTTATCCCGCAAGAATTAGCTTATGGCTCAATGTATAAAAGCAAATTAATTCAACCTTTTACCGCATTGATATTTGATTTAGAGTTAATAGAAATAGTAAAAAAATAACCAATTCAAACAACAATTAAATTATGAAATTTTTTAAATACTTTTTTGTAACTGCAGTTTTACTTGTAGCTTCATGTAAACCAGCAAAATATCCTGACTTAAAAGACGGATTGTATGCCGATATTGAAACGAATAAAGGAGATATTGTATTAAAATTATATCAAGAAGATGTGCCATTAGCAGTGTCTAACTTCGTTACTTTGGCAGAAGGAACAAATCCAAGTGTATCGGATTCTTTAAAAGGAGAAAAATATTATGATGGATTAATATTTCATAGAGTTTTAAAAGATTTTATGATTCAAGGTGGCGATCCTTTAGCAAACGGAACAGGTGGTCCTGGTTATTTTTTCGAAGATGAATTCCCAAAAGATTCTCTAGGGAATTTAAAGTATAAACACGATGCTGCTGGAGTATTATCTATGGCAAATGGTGGACCGGGAATGAACGGAAGTCAGTTTTTTATCACACATAAAGAAACACCTTGGTTAGATGGAATTCATTCTGTTTTTGGAAAAGTTGAAATAGGACAAGATATTGTAAATGCAATTGAAGTAAAAGATACGATTAAACACGTAACAATACTAAGAGTTGGAAGCAAAGCAAAGGGGTTTGATGCGGTAAAAGTTTTTGAAACAGAAATGAAAAACTCAGTTGCAGCAAAACAAAAAAGAATTGAAGATGCTAAAAAGGCAGAAGTTGTTAGATATACTCAATTTTTAAAAGACAAAGAAGTATATCAAAAAGCGCAAGGAATTGATAAAGCGACAAAAATGGCTTCTGGATTGCGTATTCTAACACTTAAAAAAGGGAGAGGAAAAAAGTTTTCTCCAATAACACCAACCACAATTCATTACAACATGTTGTTAGCTAACGGAAAATCAATTCAATCTACATATGGTAAAGATGCATTTACATTTACATTAAGTCAACAACCAATGATTTCTGGAGTTAACGAAGCAATTTTAAATATGAGACAAGGCGGAAAAGTACGCTTATTTATTCCGTATAACTTAGGTTATGGAGATAAAGCTTATGGACCTTTTCCTGCAAAATCTGATTTAGTTTTTGAACTAGAAATTGTAAAAGTAGGAAAGGAATAGATGTTTGATATTCTAATACAAAAAGACAAACAATTACTAATCTATTTAAATAGTTTAGGAAGCGAACAATGGGATCCGTTTTGGTTATTTATTACAAATCAATTAAATTGGGCTCCCTTGTTTTTGCTAATTATTTTTTTAATTTTTAAAAATTTTGGTTGGAAAAAAGGAGGATTTATTTTCCTTTTTGTAATTTTATTGGTTGCATTTTCTGATCAATTTACAAACGTTATTCGTGGAATTTTTGAACGTTTACGACCAAATAACGATCCAAGTATTAAGCATGCTTTAAGAACATTAATTACGCCCCAGAGTTATAGTTTTACCTCTGGTCATGCAACAACATCCATGACATTTTCTGTATTTGTTTATTTCTTGTTTAGAGACACCTATAAATACATGAAATTTATATTTATATTTCCAATTTTCTTTGCCTATAGTAGATTATATCTAGGAGTTCATTTTCCGATTGATATTTTAACCGGAGCAACTATTGGAACAATTTTAGGTTTTTCTGCTTTTAAATTGCAGCAATCTTTAGTAAAAAAAATATTTACTGCTTAGTTTTCTTGTTGTTATAATACAAGTATTTTGTAGCATTATAATAACCTCTTAAAAGGCTATCCATTTGTTTGGTAACAATTGGATGGTCTTTTTTAATATCCGTTAAATCGGTTCCGTTAAAATCGTACAAATTAGTAGTATTTGAAATGGTGGTTAATGTGTAATAATAATTGTTTTGTAACAATGCAACTGCTGGCTCACCATTTATAGCTTTGTATAAAAAAGAAAAATTTGCTGCTTGTACAGAATCCAACGCATTAGAACCAAGTGTGTAATTGGTGTAACTAATATTTGCAAGGCTTGCAGCTGTAGGAAACAAATCTACTAATTTTGTAAATCTTGAAATTCTTTTTGCTTTGGTAAATTTTGGAGCATTTATAAAAAAAGGTACGTGATGTACAACTGTTCCAAGAGCTGATTCTTTTTTCTCTAAAAAATCAACAGGATTCATTGATGTATTGTGATCTCCAAAGAATAAAAAGATCGTATTATCATAATAACCAGCTTTTTTTGCACGCTTTAAAAAGGTGTCAATATTAAAATCTAAATAACGCAATGCATTAATTTGTGCTACCGATTTAAAACCAGATTTTTTTAATAATTCTTCACTGATTTCATCATCCCTTAAAGGTCTGTAACTTCCTTTTTTATCAGGAACTGTAAAAGGCATGTGATTAGAAGCAGTTTGAATGTACGCAATAAATGGTTTGTTCTGTTCTTTCAGTTTCTGCAGTTCTTTATCAGATTCTTTAAACAATTCGTAATCGTCAATTCCCCAAACATCAGCTCTTTGTTCTCCAGGGTAACTTCCTTCTTCAAAGATTTTTAAATGGTTGGTATTCGATTGAAAAATTCCACGAATATTTGCCCAATTTGCACTTCCGCCTAAAAAATACAATTTTTCATAACCCGTAAACTGATCAAAAATAATGCGTTGGTCAATTACCATCGGATTACGAGAAGCCGTTTTAACATTGTCTATATCTGGCAAACCTGTAATACTTGCAAAAACACTTCCAGCAGTTCCAGCTTTGTGTACATAAAAATTGGTAAAAGTGGCACTTTTATTTAAAATGCTATCCAACCTTGGAGTCGTATTGATCGGATTCCCAAAATAACTCATTGTTGCAGCACCTAAAGATTCTAACATCACAATCACTACATTTGGTTTTGCGGTAATAGAATCGGCTCTTACAACGCTTCTTTTAAAGTTTAAGGTGTCTTTTTGTAGGTGCAATTGTTTGGCAACTGACGGATAATATTTTTTGGTTTTTTCGAGATCAAATCCATCACTTCTAAACGCAAAACTATCATAAAAATATAAAATAGGATTTAATGCAAACTGATTTACCGACTGATTTTTAGAAAAGAATGCTTGACTCCATCGTAACGGATAATGTGTAATACTGTTGTAAACTCCGAATGCTAAAAGAAAAAATGGAACAACAATAAAGAATGCTTTCCTTTTTTTAGAAATTGGAGCGGCAACAACTGCAAATTTTTTATATATAAACGAGTTGAGTTTGTAAAGAATAATTCCTAAAATAAGCAGTCCAAACAAACCTTTGTAAATGGGATAACTTTCAAATAAAACCTGTGTAGAAATTTTAAAATTGCTTAAAAATCGCAATGAAGCGGCATCTAAACGAATGTTTAAATAATCGTAATAACCAAAGTCTACCAAATAAAAAAGTGTGAGTATCAAATAGAAAATAGTAAAATAAAAAGTGCTAATTTTTTTGTAAACACGCTGTTTAAAAAAACGTTGATTGACGATAAATAATAAGATGGCGATCGGAAAAACAACCAATGTTGCCAACTTGATATCAAAACGAATTCCCAAACTAAATGCTTGTTGTATTTCTGAAGTTGATACTGAATCTAATTGTGCAAAAAAGAAATAAAATACCAGCCTAAAGAGAAATGCGTACACAGCGATAGAAAATAGTTGTACAAAAAGGTATTTTATATAATTCGGAATTCTTTGTTGCATTTTTATTTGTATGGTTAAATGTATTTAATTTTCGATAAGAAAATAGTGCGTCATTTAGAATTTAAATGATTAAACGAACTCCACCTAAATCTTCTATTTTGTAAGGAAATTTATCACTTGGAGAACCGATAAACATAAAATTAATAGGGATCTTCCATTTTTCTGATAAATCCTTAATCAACGAAGGAGAAAAAATACCTTGTACAATTACAAACTCAATAGCGATATCTGGGTATTCTCGGTCTAAAAAATTGATTTCTTCGGCCAGTTTTTCTGGAACTTTATTATTTTCATTTTCTACAATGATAATTTTCATTTTTTTAGTATGCTCGTTATTAGTGATGTATATCATCACTTTATTTAATGTAGCAATACTGTCACCTTTTGTAAAAAAAGCAAATTCTTGTGAATTGATTTTATCAATTGTTCTTTGGATATTTTTATCCAATCGGAAAATATATTTTTTAATTGGATCAAAAATAGCATTTATAGTGCTTAAAGCTAATTTTAATAAGTTCGTTCTATTTAACATTGCCACAATAAAAAGAATAGAAGGAATGAAATAATATAAAAACACTGTTAAATTACTAGGAGAATCGTCTTTAGAAGGCATTATGATGTTTCCAATAAGTGCTATTAAAACAGCTCCAATTGCAATAACTACCGAAAGCCAGTTTGCAGTTTCTGGTCTAGGCAATTGATTTCTTTTCATTTTTAATAAAATGTTTCCAATTCCAAAAAGAGCCATCACAGATAAAAATGAGATGGTATAAACTCCTGCTAATAATTTTACATTTCCATTGGTAATTAGAAGTACAGAAACACATAATACAAAAAACATAATAATGATTCTGTAAGAGCTTCCTTTTTTATTTTTTTTAAGGAAAAAGGGCGGCATAATTCTATCTAAGGTCATTCGTTCTAACAAACCTGTAACACCAACAAAACTTGTTAGTACAGCGCCACTTAAAACTAAAAAGGCATCTATAGCAATAAGTGCTGCAATTCCTTCGCCACCAACATGTTTTCCCATTTCTATTAAAAGGGTGTTTTGATAGGCGTCACTTTGTAATAAAGGCATTGCAAATAATGCTAACGCAAAAACAGCCATTAAAGGATTAATAATACTTACAATTCCCCACATATTTCTTAGTGTTTTTGGAAACACACCCTTTTCTTGTTCTTCAACAAAATTTGCAGAACTTTCAAAGCCAGAAACACCGAGCATTGATGCAGCAAACCCTAAAAAAATTGCATTTGTTATAGAGCCATCACCAGATAAAGGTAAATGCCAATTTTCAAAAAAAGTACTCGTTCCGTTTTGAACTAAAAAATAAATGATAAATCCACTTAAAATAACTAAAGAGCTTAGGTGAAAAATAAAAATACCAATTGCTACTTTTGCAGATTCCGAAATACCAGCAATAGCTAAAACCGCAAAAATTCCAATTAAAAGAATAGTTACAGGAATTATTGGCATTGGTGGAATTAAATGATGCAAATAATGAATGGCTTCATTGGCAGAAATGACTGCGGTTGCCATGTAAGACAATAAAGTAAGTGTTGCTGCAAAAGAAGCGGTAGATTTACTTGTTGTATTTAATAAAGCGTTATACGCGCCACCATTTAGAGGTAAAGCACCAACAACTTCACCATAAATTTTACGATATAAGAATAAAACAAAAGAGACAATAAGTAACGTAATCCAGGCATATTGTCCTGCGAAAGCGATGGCTAAAGCAGATACATATAAAACAGAAGAACTGATATCATTTCCACAAATTGCTGTAGCAGATAGTTGATTTAATTTTTTATTTATTTTTTCCATATTGCATGTTTCTATCCATTTAGCTAAGATAAAATTTTAATGTTTTTTATTTAAAAAGTTCACAAAGTTATATAAAAAGAGTTTAGGAACAATTAAATTTGATATAAGTTTAATAATTGTATTGCTGCATTAAAAGGGGTTGTATTTCCTTCTTTTAGTTTTTGTATTTCAATTTTTAATTGCTTAGTAACTTTTTTATTGTTGTAAAAATTATCTTTTAATTGTTGCTCAATCGTTCCTTTTAACCAATAGATATTTTGTTCATTTCTACGTTTAGAAAAATATTTATTTTTGGTTGTGATTTCTAAATATTTGGAAATCATCACATCTATTTCTGTAATTCCGCTATGTTCTATGGCGCTACACGTTAGCACTTTTGGTTGCCAAGTACTTTCTTTTGGCGGATATAAATGCAAGGCTCTGTTAAATTCCGTTTTTGCAATTTTTGCATTTTGTATATTTTCTCCGTCAGCTTTGTTGATGACGATCGCGTCTGCCATTTCTATAATTCCGCGTTTAATTCCTTGTAATTCGTCTCCAGCTCCAGCAATTTTTAGCAATAAAAAGAAATCCACCATAGAATGTACAGCCGTTTCAGATTGTCCAACGCCAACCGTTTCAATAATAATGGTATCAAAACCAGCAGCTTCACATAAAATAATAGATTCGCGTGTTTTTTGTGCAACGCCACCTAAAGAAGTTCCAGAAGGTGAAGGTCTGATAAATGCATTTGCATCAGTAACCAATTCTTCCATTCGAGTTTTATCACCTAAAATACTTCCTTTGTTGATAGAACTTGTTGGATCAATTGCCAAGACAGCCACTTTTTTTCCTTGTTTGGTTAAGTGTTTTCCGTAACTTTCTATAAACGTACTTTTTCCAACTCCAGGAACTCCGGTAATTCCAATTCTTATAGATGTATTGGCAAAAGGCAAGCAACGTTCTAAAATTTTGTTGGCTTTTTCTTGATGTGTTGCATTGGTGCTTTCTACTAAAGTAATCGCTCTACTTAAAAAAGGAATATCTCCTGCAACAATTTTTGTAACAAACTCATCCACCGAAAAGTGTTTGCTTCTACTTTTTTTGATTTGTTGCGCAGCAAAAGGATTGGTAGTTTCTGGTTGTGAAACACCTTGTTTTTCTTGAAGAGCAGATTTTTTTTTAAGAGCCATAAGTACAGTTGACAAAATAATTAGTGTAAATTTAGGAATAAATTAATTGCATTTTGCAACACAGCCGAAAAAGGTTCGTCTTTAAGGTAATTAATCAACGAATGAATCAAACAAAAGAAGTACAAAATCATTTAATTGATGCTTGTAAAAACAAGGATGCAAAATCGCAGATGCAATTGTATGACATGTATTGCAAAGCAATGTATGTAATTGCAAACAGGTATGTAAAAGACTCTTTTGTAGCAGAAGATATTATGCAAGATTCATTTATTAAAGCTTTCCAAAACATCAATTCTTTTAAAGGAGAAGTCTCTTTTGGAGCTTGGCTAAAACGAATTGTAATCAATAATAGTTTAGATTGGTTAAAGAAGCGAAAGTTAGAAATAGTTTCTTTAAATGATGAGGTGTATGAAAGAGTTGAAGAGAACGATGATTGGAATATTGAACAAAGTTTGCAAGCAGATTATATTGTAAATGCCATCAAAAATTTAAAAGAAAAATATAGTGTGGTGCTGTCATTGTATTTATTAGAAGGGTACGATCATCAAGAGATAGCACAGGTATTAGGAATTACAGAAGTTGCTTCTAGAACGCATTTAATGAGAGGAAAAAAGCAATTACAAGAACTTTTAAAAGAACAAAATTATGTCGAAGGATATTAGAGAAATCATGAAAAATTATAAGAACGAAGACGTTTCTTTATCGGCAAATCACAGAAATAAATTTGAAGATAGATTGCAGAAAGAAGTACATCATCAAACAAAAAAGAAAATTTATACATGGTTGCAAGTGGCAGCTTCTGTAGTATTGATTGTGAGTTTAGCAATTGGTTATTTTGGAATTGAACCAACTTCAAAAGATAGTAAACCAACCAAAAAAATTAGTTTAGGAAGCTTATCACCTGAATTAAAATCGATCGAAAACTATTATGTAAGCACTATCAATTACGAGATTAGTAATTTAAGTGTAAACAATTCTAATAAAGAAATTCTAGAGGGTTATTTAGCCAAAATTGGTGAGTTAACCACTGAATACAAATCATTAACTACAGAGCTCAATACAAAAGGAGTTAATGATGAAATCATCAATGCATTGATAAACAATTTGCAATTACGATTACAGTTATTGCAAAGATTAAAAAAACAATTAAACGATTTAAAACAATTAAATTCAAAACAAAATGAAACTCAAAAGCTATAAAGTTGTTGGATTTTTGTTTACCGCTTTTTTTATAAGCAGTTTACATGCACAAAAATTTGACAAAAAATTCAACGAAAATTTCAACGTAAATAAAGACGTAGTTCTTGCTATAAACGCAACCAATGCAGATATTAATGTAACTACTTGGAACCGAAACGAAGTTGCTGTAGAAGCTGTAATTACCGTAGAAGGATTGTCTAAAAAAGAAGCAGAAAAATTCTTAAAAAGTTGGGAATTTGAAGCTTTAGGAAACAAAAGTAAAGTACAAGTAAATGCAAATGCAAATCAATTTTTACCTTTTGGCGACAACGATTTTAAATTCGATTTTGACTTTAAAGACATTGTGATTCCAGAATTGAATTTTGACATTAACATTCCAGAATTTAAAATGCCAGAAATTAAGATTCCAGAAATTAACATCAATTTTGATGAAATATTTGACAATATTGATGATGAATTAGACAATCATGATTTTGATGAAGAAGATACAAAAACCTTTTCTTATAAATCAAACGGAAAGCAGAAAACAATTGTAATTAAGACCAAAAAAGAATGGGAAAAGTTTAAAAAATCGAAAGATTTTGAAGACATGAAAGCGGACATTAAAAAAGGACTTAAAAAAGCGCAAGAAGGCATCAAAAAAATCGACAAAAAAATGATTGAAGAAACTATTAAAAGAGCGAAGATTCAATACGAAAAAATTGACAAAGAAAAGCTCAAAGCGAATTTTGAAAAAGCAAAAGCGAACATTGAAAAGATGAAAATCAAAATGGCAAATCAATATAAAAACGGAGATAATGTAATCACTATTGAAAATGGTAAAACTAAAAAGAATGTAAAAATTACGAGAAAAATTACTATTAGAGTACCTAAAAATGCAACCTTCGAGTTAAATACAAGACACAGTAAAGTACAATTGCCAAAAGGAAAAACTTCTGGTAAAGTTTCTTACGGATCTTTTAAGTCTGACGAAATAAATGGTGGCGATTTAAAAATTTATTATGCTCCAGTAAATGTAGCTATTTTGTCTGCAAGCACCTTATCTTTAAACAACATAACCGATGCAACAATTGCATCGGTTATCAATACCAAATTATCATCTAATTCGTCTGGTTTAACTATTAAAAAATTAGATAATAATGTAGATTTAACGAGCAAATTTGGAGAGTTATTAATCTTAAATGTTGTTTCTGGATTACAAAATTTTAAACTTGATTTAAGTTTTTCTGATGCAACTATAGATTTTAACAATTTAGAAGGAAAACTTCCTGTAATTTCTACTAGTAAAATAATCAATTTATCAAACAAGAAGAATACAACTTTAAGTGGAAGTTTTAATATGAAAAATAAGATTATTGACATCAAAGGAAAACAGAGTGAGTTAACCATTAAAAAGCAATAATTTATTTATAGAAATAATTCCTTTTTATTTTATCAAACTTCTAACAAATTCCCATTTTCTTTTTCCGTAAAACTCACTATCTTTACATTTCTATAAAGGCACGTTAATTAATGGAAATCTATAAAGAGAATCAGCTTAAAATTTACAATTCACTTAGCAAAAGCAAAGAGCTTTTTAAACCACTAACAGAAGGCCGTGTTGGCATGTATGTTTGTGGTCCAACTGTTTACAGCAATGTTCATTTAGGAAACGTAAGAACATTTATGTCGTTTGATATGGTGTTTCGTTATTTGTTGCATTTAGGATATAAAGTGCGTTACGTTCGTAATATTACCGATGCTGGACATTTAGAAAATGATGCTGATGAAGGCGAAGACAGAATTTCTAAAAAAGCACGAATCGAAGAAATAGAACCGATGGAAGTTGTGCAACGTTACACAGTTGATTTTCATGAAACTTTAGAAAAATACAATTTTTTACCGCCAAGTATTGAGCCAACAGCAACTGGTCATATTGTAGAACAAATTGAAATGATTAAAGAAATCATGGAAAAAGGTTTGGCATATGAAGTAAATGGTTCTGTGTATTTTGATGTGTTAAAATATAACGAAAGCGGAAATAATTACGGAATCCTTTCAGGGAGAAAAATGGAAGATGCCATTCATAATACGAGAACTTTAGATGGACAATCGGATAAGAAAAATCCACAAGATTTTGCATTGTGGAAAAAAGCAGATGAAAGACATATTATGCGTTGGCCATCGCCTTGGTCTGATGGTTTTCCTGGTTGGCATTTAGAATGTTCTGTAATGAGCACAAAATATTTAGGAGAACAATTTGATATTCATGGTGGTGGAATGGATTTAAAATTTCCACATCACGAATGTGAAATTGCGCAATCTCAAACTTGTAGCGGACACAAACCCGTAAATTATTGGATGCACGCAAATATGTTGTTGTTAAACAGTCAGAAAATGGCAAAATCAACAGGGAACTTTGTGTTGCCAAGTGAAATTTTAACAGGAGAAAATAATATCTTAAGTAAAGCATTTGCGCCGAGCGTGGTTCGTTTTTTTAACATGCAAGCACATTATAGAAGTATTTTAGATTTTTCTAGTGATGCTTTAGAAGCGTCAGAAAAAGGCTATTATAAGTTGATGGATGCGGTAAATTCATTGCCAAACATTCAAACCAGTAAAACATCATCTTTTGATGTTTTAAAGTGGAAACAGCAATGTTATGATGCGATGAATGATGACTTTAATACGCCAATTTTAATTGCACATTTATTTGAAGCTGTTAAAGTTATCAATCAATTAAAAGAGCAAAAAGCAACCATTTCTGCGGATGATTTAGTAGAACTTAAAGAAACAATCAATGCATTTGTTTTTGATGTCATGGGATTGACCAATGAAACAAAACAAGACAGTTCAGATAAAATTGATGGAGTAGTAGCGTTGTTGATTAAATTGCGAAAAGAAGCAAGAGATAATAAAGATTGGGCGTTGTCAGATCAAATTAGAGATGAATTGCTGGCATTAGGAATTCAGTTAAAAGACGGAAGAGAAGGAACCTCTTTTTCAATCAATTAATAAATAATTACGAATTACAAATTACAAATTAGGAATTACGAATTATGAATTACGAATTTCAGAGCATCAACGAATTGTCATTTCTAGCCGGGTTGAGAAACTTCAATTAGAGCAGATGAAAAAAATTCTTACATATCCGTTTATTTTATTGGTTCGGTTTTATCAAACAGCCATTTCGCCATATACACCATCAACCTGTAGATATTCGCCGACCTGTTCTCATTACACAATTGAGGCATTACAAAAACACGGTTTGTTTACCGGCGGTTGGTTGGCAATTAAAAGAATATTTAGTTGTCATCCTTGGGGCGGACAAGGGTATGATCCGGTTCCAGAAAAGAAAGAATAATACATTGTGTCACCTCGAGCGGAGTCGAGAGGTTTTTATAAATTAGCGAAATAAATAGGTCTCGACTCCGCTCGACCTGACAAATAAAACATAACATATGAAATTTTTATCAATAGTTTGGGATCCATCACTAGGAATCGATTTAGGATTTTTTGTCGTAAGATGGTACAGTTTAATGTTTGTAGTTGCCTTTATCTTAGGATTGCGGTTGATGAAAAAAATCTTTATCGAAGATAAAATTCTTGTAGAAAAATTAGACACACTTTTTATGTATACGTTTGTTTCTATGTTAGTAGGAATGCGTTTGGGAGATGTGTTTTTTTATAGTTGGGATTATTACCAACATCATTTATTAGAAATTATTTTGCCTTTTAAAGAACATGAAGGTTCTTCTGCTTTATTTGGATTGATAAAAGGGTGGGAATTTACTGGTTATACAGGTTTCGCAAGTCACGGAGCTGCAATCGGAATTATAGCAGCCTTGTATTTTTACAGCAAAAAAATAATCAATAAACCGTTCTTATTTATTTTAGACCGAATGGGAATTATGGTTGCTTTAGCTGGATTTTTTATTAGAATGGGAAATTTTTTCAATTCAGAAATTTATGGGAAACCAACAGGAAGTAGCTTTGGAGTTATTTTTAAAAATGCAGGAGAAACAGTTCCGAGACATCCAACGCAATTGTATGAGGCATTTAGTTATTTGATCTTGTTCTTTATACTTTGGAGAATGTATTGGAAAACAGATGCAAAAGAAAAATCTGGATATTTATTTGGTGTTTTCTTTGCTGTATTGTGGGCCTTGCGTTTTGTAATAGAATTCTTAAAAGAAGCACAAGTAAATGGGCGTGAAGATTGGGTCTTTAATTCATTAAACACAGGTCAGGTTTTAAGTATTCCTTTGGTTTTAATAGGATTGTTCTTTATTTTTAGAAAGAAATAATTTAAAAAAAATAGATATAAAAAAAGCCCAATCGTACGATTGGGCTTTTTGTTTTTATAAGAAAAAGAATTTATCCTTTTACTTTTGTTTTAAATTTATCAAATTTCGTTTCTTCTTTTTTAGGCCAGCTATTGTTTGATGTATCTACATCAGCAGTTTCCAAATCTGGATCAACAACAATACTCTTAATTTCTTGAGTAGATGCAAAAACTCTTACCGCTTTATGGTCATCTCTCATCCAAATTTGAGCAGGGAATGTTTTTCTTTCTTTCGTTCCATCTGCATAAGTTAACTCAACTATAATCGGCATTACCAATCCGCCTGGTTTTTCAAATTCTACTTGATACATATAAGATGGAATTTCTTTTCCGTTTTCTATATGCTTTTTTAAAGCATCAGCATTTGCATCTTCTTTTTTGTCTGTAATATAAACCAACTCACCTAAGCCATCAAAATATGCTTTAGCATCAGGATTTGTTTTAATGATGTTTTTAATACGATCACTTTGTTTGTCTGTTACATACAATGGTTTCACCGTTTTAATTCCGATGTCTGTAACATCAGTTGTGTAAAACCAACCTCTCCAAAACCAATCTAAATCCATTCCAGAAGCATCTTCCATTGTTCTAAAGAAATCTGCTGGAGTTGGGTGTTTAAACATCCAACGTTGAGAATAGGTTCTAAATGCATGATCAAATAATTCTGGCCCCATAATTGTTTTTCTCAACATATATAAACCAGCTGCTGGTTTTGAATATGCATTTGGTCCAAATTGTTTTACATAATCTCCTTGAGACATGATAGGAGAGATGTTAGATTGATCTCCACCCATATATCTTGTGATATTTTTCGTAGGATTTATAGCAAATAATACAGGATCGTATTTTAATTCTGCTAATATTTCTACAAAAGAGTTTACACCTTCATCCATCCAAGTCCATTGACGCTCATCTGAGTTTACAATCATTGGAAAAAAGTTATGACCAACTTCGTGTGTAATTACACCCAACATTCCTTTTTTAGTTCTATCAGAATACGTTCCGTCTGGATTCGGTCTTCCAAAATTGAAGCAAATCATTGGGTATTCCATTCCTTGTCTTTCTGAATGTACAGAAATTGCTTTGCTGTATGGATAATCAAACGTTAATTTTGAATATTCAATCAATGTGTTTGCAACTGCTCTCGTAGAATGCTCTTCCCATAAAGGATTTCCTTCTTTAGGATATAATGAAACAGCCATTACAGTTTTACCATTAATATTTGTTGCCATCGCATCCCAAATGTATTTACGAGAAGATGCCCAAGCAAAATCTCTTACATTTTTAGCATTAAAATGCCATGTTTTTAGTTTTTTAGAACGCCCTTTTTCTGTTTTTTCAGCTTCTTTTTGAGTAACGATCATTACAGGATCTTTAAAAGATTTTCTAGCTTGTTTCCAACGTCTTTGTTGAGCTCTTGATAAGACGTCTTTTTCGTTTTGTAACTCACCAGTTGCATCAACAATATGATCTTCTGGTACAGTTAATTTTACATCAAAATCTCCAAATTCTAAAGCAAATTCACTTCTTCCCCAAAACTGCATGTTTTGCCATCCTTCAACATTATTATAAACAGCTAAACGAGGATAAAACTGTGCAATTGTATAGTTGTTATTTCCGTCAGGAAAAGTTTCTAAACCAGATCTTCCACCATCTTTATTAATATCGTTTACTTTATAATTCCATTTAATTCTAAATTTAAATGTTTGTCCAGGAGCCAATGCTTGTGGTAAATTAATACGCATCATTGTTCTGTTTATGAAATGCGATAATGTTTTACCGTTTGCACCTTCTACAGCTTCAATATTAAACCCAAAACCTTTCTTTTCTTTCATGTAGGTTTGTTTGAATTTGTCAGGTGTAATAAATGCTGATGCTCCTCCAGATACTGCATCTGGTGTTTTAGAGTCATCTGCTCTCATGTTTTGATCTAACTGTACCCATAAATATTCTAAATGATCTTTAGAATTATTGTGGTACATAATAGTTTCATCTCCGTAAATACGATTTGTATCTTCGTCTAAGCGAATATCCATATTGTAATCAACTTTTTGTTGAGAATATTGATATCCTGGAGTTCCAGATGCAGTATGAACAGAATTTGGCGTAGCCAATAAATCTTTCATTTGTCTGAATTTGTTTTGATCTGTGTGTCCTTGTTGTGTTTTCTTTTCAGTTTTGTCTTGAGAAAACCCAGCAGCAACTACAAAGAAAATAGAAAATAGAAGTAATCCGATTTTTTTCATTGTGTGGTTAATTTGTATTGATTATTAATAATAATTATGAAAAATACTCATAATCTGTTAATGAGTGCTAATTTATACACCTAATTTAACATACTTTTAGTAAAAAAAGAGGCATTATAAAGTGTATAATACCTCTTTTAAGTACTTAATAAGAAATATTATCCTTTAATTTTCTTTTTAAACTTACCAAATTTGTTGTCTTGTTTTTTTGGCCAGCTATTATTGGTCATATCTACATCTGCAGTTTCTAAATCTGGATCTACAGTAATGTTTGTAATCTCTTTATCAGAATTAATTGCTTTTGTAACTTGTTTGTCATTTAATCTCCAGATTTGTGCTGGATATGTTTTTCTTTCTTTTGTTCCGTCTTTATAAGTAAACTCAACAATAATTGGCATAACCAATCCGCCTGGTTTATCAAAAGTGATTTCATAAAAGTATTTAGAATTTGCTCCTTTTTCTTTGTTAAAATTTGCTCCTTCTGTTGTGTCTTCTGTAAATTCTACACGATCATTATCTCCAGATTTTGCGTAGAATTTTTTAACACTTTTAATTCCGATGTCTGTAACATCTGTTGTGTAAAACCATCCTCTCCAAAACCAATCTAAATCAATTCCAGAAGCGTCTTCCATAGATCTAAAGAAATCTGCCGGAGTTGGGTGTTTAAACATCCAACGTTGAGAATAGGTTCTAAACGCATGATCAAACAATTCGTGCCCCATAATAGTTTCACGTAAAATCCATAAGGCTGTTGCTGGTTTAGCATAAGCATTAGAACCAAAACTGTACACATTATCTCCTTTAGACATAATTGGAGCAATTCTAGATTGATCTCCACTCATATAGCGAACAATATTTTTAGGTAAACCTCTTGATAAAGGATAGTCTTTTTCGTAAGCTCTCATGGCTAACATTTGCATAAATGAATTTAAACCTTCATCCATCCAAGTCCATTGACGCTCATCTGAGTTTACAATCATTGGAAAAAAGTTGTGGCCAACTTCATGAATTGTTGTGCCTAACATTCTGTATTTTGTTCTATCAGAATAGGTTCCGTCTGCATTTGGTCTTCCAGGATTAAATGCAATCATTGGGTATTCCATTCCCATTTGTCCATCAACAGAAATTGCTTTGTGATAAGGATAATCAAAAGTATATTTTGAATATGTTTTTAATGTTTGTGCTGCAGCTCTTGTAGAATGATCTCCGTACAATGAATTTGCTTCTTTAGAATAATAAGAGTACGCCATTACAGTTCTACCGTTGATGTCAACTGCCATTCCGTCCCAAATAAATTTTCTAGAAGAGGCAAAAGCGAAATCTCTTACATTTTCTGCAAAAAATTTCCAAGTTTTTGTTCTCTTAGATCTTTTCTTTTCAACTTTTTCTGCATCTTTTTGTGTTTGAATTACCACAGGGTCTTTAAAAGATTTTTTAGCTTCTGCTAATCTTCTAAGTTGTGTTCTCGTTAATACTTGTTTTTCATTTAGCAAACGCCCTGTAGCGCCTAACATATGATCATCTGGTGTTGTAATGTTTACATTAAAATCTCCAAATTCTAAAGCAAATTCACTTCTTCCCCAAAATTGATCGTTTTGCCAACCTTCTACATTATCATACACACATAATCTTGGGTAAAATTGTGCAATTACGTAGTTGTTATTTCCGTCAGGAAAATGTTCAAAACCAGATCTTCCTCCTTGAGTTCTATGATTGTTGATTTTGTACCACCATTTAATTTTAAACTGAAATTTTTCTCCAGCAGCTAAAGGTTTTGCTAAATTGATACGCATCATTGTTTGGTTGATGGTGTATGATAAATCACTTCCATCTACATTTGTTACGCTTGTAATTTTAAATCCTCCATCAAAAGGTTTGTCTTCAAATGTTTTTTGATACCCGTCTTTAGAGATTCCTTTGGGAATTCTGTTTGGTTGAATGTCTGGAGTTTTAGAATCTGCAGCACGCATATTTTGGTCTAATTGTAACCATAAATACGGCAATTCGTCTTCTGAATTGTTGTGATATGTAATTGTTTCACTTCCAGTTATTGTTTCTTTATCGTCGTCTAAATAGATATTCATAGCATAATCAACTTTTTGTTGGGTATACTTTTTTCCTGGTGCTCCAGAAGCGGTTCTTTGACTTGTAGGTGTTGCTAAAACATCTTTAAGTTGTTTAAATTTGTTCTGATTTGTGTGTCCTTGTTGGGTTTCCTTTTGTTGTGCAAAAGATGAAACCGCAACAAATACTAGTGAGAGAACTAGTAAGCCGATTTTTTTCATACTATTGAGTTTAGTTAAATTAGTGATTTATGTTAATATTTTAAGATTCCAGTTTGTTCTTTTTTAGTAAGTAAAACGCTTTTGTACTTTTTATTTACTTTAGACTTTACAAGATTTTGTTGTTCCGGAAAATGTTCTAATAAGATAGTATTATTAATTTCTATGTCTTTTAAAGTTGGAACATTTTTAATTTCTAAATAGAAAAAAACAACATCGCCATCGTACTCTTTTCCTATGTATTTATAATTATAAGCTTTACCATTGATTTTGAATTTTACATTTTTTTGTAAATACTCAAAAAAGTATTTGTCAGAATCTGCTGGTTCATTTTTAGTATCTAACTCAAATCTTTTATTGTAAATTTTATCGAATGCAGTTTCTAAATCATCAATAAAGACATTGATAATTACTTCAACAGATTTATTTTTAGTATTGTACTCGATTTGAGTTAAACTCAAATAATATTTATGTGCTGTAAAAGCAAAAAGAGGAATTATAAATAGTGTTAGTAGTAACTTCTTTGTTCTCATTAGGTAGTAATTGTATGTAAATTTGAACAAATAAACTTTGTTATACAAATTATTCTCTTTTTTCTAAAAGAAGTAGGTAGGATTTACTTTCTTTTAACAAAATTTTAAGAATTTCGAGCTGCTTTTTGTTTTTATACAATTCTTCTATCCCTAACGGATTGCAATATGCTATGAAATGATAGTAGTTTTGTTTCGGGATTTTTAATTGAACAAAAAAGAAATGCTCGTCAAACAGGTTTTTAAGTTTTTCAGGAAATTGTTCTTTAAAGTTTATTTTTTTCCTGTTTGCTCTTTTCTTTATTGATGATTTGTCTGGAATGGCAACACTTAAAATAGTTGTTGCAACATTTTTCATAGTTGGATCTGTAAGGTAAGTAGCATCTCCTTTTTCTTTTATTTTTTTTGCTTGTTTTATAGCATTATCATAGGCGGTAAAATCCATTTTTGAAAAATCGTAAAAGGCTTTATCTATTTTTGGAATCGTATCTTTTGGCTTATCAATTCTATCAAAACGTAAAAAACCGGTCATCTTTTTTTTAATTTCAACTTCATCTAATAAATTGATTATTGGCAAAAGAAAAACACGTAAAAATTATTCTTTTCTAACATCTTCAGTAATTCTAATTTTTTTACTTTGATATTGAATGTTTGTTATTTGCAACCAATCTCCTTTTTGTACTCTAATTGCAAATGAGCCATCATTGTTAGAAATTGTTCCTCTTTTTGTAGATAAATTTAAAATATTCGAATTTCTAATTGCTTTTGATGATGGATTTATAACAACGCCATTGATTTCAACTCTTTTTTCTTGAGAAAAAGAACTTTGAAAGATAAGGTAAAAGAAAAAAAATGAGAGTAGTTTTTTTTTCATTCAGTAAAGTAAATTAATTTTTGGTTAGTAAAGTTTCTTCATTTATTTTTTTAAGAGGAAACACTTTACTTTCTCGTATTAAAATTTCTGTTAGTTTAAGGTGATTTCCTTTTTTAAAATTTGATATGATATTTTTTGACGCACAAAAATTTAGAAATTGATTGATATACGATTTTTGAATTCCAAGTTGTTTTTCAAAAAAGAAATCTGACAGTTTTTCTCTAATTTTTAAAAGATCAGCATCTACTAATTTTATTTTTTTTAACTCTTTTGTTTTTTTAGTTTTTCCGTTAAAAAAGCTAATTAGATTGTCTAAATCTACAGAAATACTTGTTAAAGTTAATTTAGTTATGCGCTTATCTTTTTTAGCAATTGTATTTGCAAAGGGTAATTTTAATGTTGTTGCGTTTACCATATAAGCGGGCATTATTTGCGGATCTAAATAAAAAATACTTCTTCTTTTTTTAAGAACAACCTCCTCTAAAAGAGTTGCTGTTGCTTTACTATTGAATGCTATTTTTTTTGATGCATAGATTTCTTTTGTAATTGTTATTTCTTTATGATCAATAGTTATATGTGAAACAAAAAGGGTATCGGATTTAGAAACCCTAATTTTAAATTCTCCTTTTGCATTTGTAATTACACCTTTTGATGTATTTTTATTTATTACATGTGCATTTTCTAACGGAATTGAATCCAAAGAAATGATTCCATAAATTTCAATTGATTTTTTCTCTTGAGAATTGATCATATTAGAGATTCCAATAAAGAAGAAAAGTAAAGTCAGGTTTTTCATTGTCACAAAGAAAACCGACATCATTCTTAAAACTCTATTAAAGCATTTGTAAATTTTTGTTAAAGAGAAATATAGAAAATGCAAAGTTGTTACTTGTTTTTTGATGCAATAACTTTAGTTTCATTATTTTTGAAACATGAAAAAACTCATTATCGCCAGTACTTCAACCATTCATGGCAACGGATATTTAGAATATCTTTTACCAATACTTTCTGCTCATTTTAAAAATGTTAAAACTTTGCTATTTATTCCGTACGCAAGACCAAGCGGAATTTCATATGACGATTATACAGCAAAAGCAAAAGCGGCTTTTAGCACAATTTATATTGATGTAAAAGGGATTCATGAGTTTAAAAACCCAAAGGAAGCAATTTTAAATGCTGAAGCCATTTTTATCGGAGGAGGAAACACTTTTGAGTTGGTACATCAGCTTTACAAACAAGTCATTTTTGATCTTTTAAAAGAAGTTGTAGAAAACGGAACGCCGTATTTAGGAACCAGCGCAGGAAGTAATATTTGTGGTGTAAATATGATGAACACCAATGATATGCCAATTGTGTATCCGTCGAGTTTTAAAACCTTAGAATTTATTCCGTTTAACATCAATGCGCATTATTTAGATCCTGTTGAAGGCTCAACACACATGGGAGAAACAAGAGCAACACGAATTAAAGAATTTCATGTGTATAATGATATTTCAGTAGTTGGATTGCGAGAAGGAAGTTGGTTAGAAGTTCTTGGAAATTCGGTTACTTTAAAAGGAAATTTATCAGCACGGATTTTTAAAAAAAATGAAATTCCTTTTGAGCTAGAAAGTGGAAGTGAAGTGATTTTTTAAGTTTAAAAGTTTAAAAGTTTAAAAGTTTGAAAGTCTGAAAGTTAGAAAGTTGCAAAGGTTCAAAGGTTTAGAGTTTTGTTGTTTGATTAAAAATTTTCCTAATTCCTAATACTTCACGTAATCAACAATTTCTAAACCATAACCAATCATACCAACACGTTTTTCTTGTGTTGTATTAGAAACTAAACGGATTTTATGAATGTTTAAATCGTGTAAGATTTGAGCGCCAATTCCAAAATCTTTGCTGTCCATTTTTATTTGTGGCGCTTTCATTTCTCCTCTAGATTGCAATTCTTTTAAAATGGCTAAACGGTTTAATAAATTTTGAGATTCATTTTGCTGATTGATAAATAAAATTGCTCCTTTACCAGCATCGGTAATGGTTTTAAACATATCATCTAGCTTTTTATCAGCATTATTTGTGAGCGTTCCTAAAATATCGTTATTTACTAAAGTGGAGTTTACTCTTGTAATTACGGGTTCATTTTCTTTCCAAGAACCTTGTGTTAACGCCAAATGAACTTGTCCATTATTTGTTTGTTGATACGCTCTTAATCTAAAAATCCCAAAACGAGTTTCAATATCAAAATCATCTTTCTTTTCAATTAAAGAATCGTGTTCCATTCTGTATGCCACTAAATCTTCAATAGAAACAATTTTTAAATCGAATTTTTTAGCAACTTTTAACAATTGTGGCAAACGCGCCATGGTTCCATCTTCATTCATTATTTCTACAATAACTCCTGCAGATTCAAAGCCAGCTAAACGTGCAAAATCAATGGCAGCTTCTGTGTGCCCGGTTCTACGTAAAACGCCGCCTTCTTTTGCTTTTAAAGGAAAAATGTGTCCTGGTCTTGCCAAGTCAAAAGGTTTTGTATTTGGATTGATGATAGATTTTACAGTTAAAGCTCTGTCTTTTGCAGAAATTCCGGTGGTAACACCATTTCCTTTTAAATCTACAGAAACGGTAAAAGCAGTTTCCATAGGGTCGGTATTGTTGTTTACCATCATTCCTAACTGCAATTCTTTGCTGCGTTGTTCTGTAATCGGAGCACAAATTAATCCACGACCATGTGTTGCCATAAAATTAATCATCTCTGGAGTTACTTTTTCTGCGGCAGCAACAAAATCTCCTTCGTTTTCTCTGTCTTCGTCATCTACAACAATAATTACTTTTCCGTTTCTAATATCTTCAATAGCTTCTGCAATTGAATTTAGTTGAATCTTGTTTGTCACTTTCGTTTGCTTCATTAGATGTTGTTGTCTTTTTTAGACGTTAATTTTTTAAAAAAAGCTGTAATTGGCTGCAAAAATACATCAATATTAAAGATTCCCATATCTTTTGTAGCTCTTCTTGTTAATAATATGGCAATTGGTATCATTAATAGTGCAGAAATCCAAGAACCCAAAAATGTAGTTATGGAACTTTCTTCTGCTAGATTTCTTCCAAAAGTATTTGCAAAAAAGTACAATACATAAATAGAGATTGCCAAAATCATTGGCAAACCAAAACCTCCTTTTCTAATGATAGAACCTAATGGTGCGCCAATAAAAAATAAAATTAAACAAGACAAAGAAAAGGCAACTCTATTGTAATATTCTGTTTCGTACAAATTCAATAATTTTCTTTTAAATTTAAAAGAACTTTTTTTGTTTTTTATAATGTCTAAAGCAGTTTTGTTTTTTTCTATTGAAGAATTTATCAAACGTAATTGTGTGCTTTCATCAAAATTATTTAAAACTTCTGCTTTTAATTTATTTAAAATAGTATCTTTTTTAGTTGGAATTAATTTTTGTCCATCAGCATTTAAATAAAAGTTTTTTGCTCTTCCTTTTATGTATCCTTTAAAATTCGTATTAAAATAGGGTAATGTATCTTTTAATTGCGTTAAACTTAACATGTGGTAACTCTTTAAGTCTTCTTTATCAGATATATCAGTAGAAAAAGAAGAAAGATCTATAATGATAGAATACTCTTTAAAACTTGCGGTAGAAGCCGGCATGTTTTTTTCCGTTTTTGGACTGATATATTCTTCAAAAAACTGACCGTCGTACAAGACTAATGTCATGTATTTACTTCCTTCTTCATTGATTATTTTTCCCCTTTTGGCTGTAATAATTTTTTTATTCCATTTTTTTTCGGATAAATCATAAATCATTACGTTTTTTAATAAGTTGTCATTTTCTCCATATTTTTCATCAAACTTAATGTGGTAATTTGGAATTTCGGTGTTAAATCCGCCAGGAATTAAAGCCAATGCAGGTTTTTGTTTTTTGATATTTACATACAAGTTTTTTTGTTTAAACATTGCATACGGATACACATTGTTTAAAAATAAAAAATTAACGAAACTTAAAACAATTGTTAAGAGTATTAAAGGTCTTATTAAGCGTTGTAAAGAGATTCCGGCTGATTTGGTTGCGGCAAATTCGTAATTTTCAGAAAAATTACCCAACGCCATAATTGAAGAAAGTAATACGCCAATTGGCAATGCTTGTGGCGTAACAATTAATGCGGTGTAAAAAAGAAATTTAAAAATAAAAATAAGATCGATTCCTTTACCAGCAATATCTTCAAAAGCCAACCATAAAGTTTGCATTACCAAAACAAATAAGACAATTAAAAAAGTAGCCACAAATGGCTTTATAAAACTTTTTAATATGTATTTGTCTAGTAATTTCATAAAAAGTTTGTTATAAAAATAGTATTAATCAATACTATAATTCTTTTTTAAATAGGCTTTTTTATTAAAAACAAAAGTGTCTTTTGGTAGTTTTTGATTGCTTTGTAACGAAGTGATTGTAAACGTAGTTTTAGAAGAGTTTGCTCCAGTCTGAACTAACTTGTAAATGTGTTTTGTTTTAAGCTCGATTCCTAATTCTACTTTTACAATATCAGAATCGCTATCAATTGGCGTTAATTCTACAAACTGAATTTCTTTTCCGTTTACAGTTGCTGTTTTTCCTAATTTAAACGTGTAGCCATCTTGATAAAAGGTTAATAGTTTTGACGGATAAATAAATCCGTCTTCAGTATCAAAATCACCATCATTTATAGCAATTTCTTTTTCATCATGATTAATTACATACAGTTTTTCACCATCAAAGATAAAGTTATTTCCTATGTAATTTAAATTGTATTTCTCTCCTTCTAGAATGATGTTTCCTTTCATTGGTGGTTCATCACCTTCTTTAATTCCGGCAGCTTCATTGCTTAAACTCGAGGTAAATGCAATTTCCATATTTGTATATGAAGTCATGGTGCTAGAAACTTCATCCAGGAGTTTTTTTGCCTCATTATCTTGTGCAAAATTGCTTGTTGAAATCCCTATAAAAAGAAATAAAAAATAGATGGTTATGTTTTTCATAAATTGAATTCTAATTTTGTTCGTTTGCTAATAATTGATCTAAAGCAACTAAATCAGTTACTAAAACTTGTCTGGCTTTACTTCCTTCAAATCCGCCAACAATTCCTGCAGCTTCTAATTGATCAATTAATCTACCTGCTCTATTGTATCCTAATTTTAATTTTCGTTGTAATAAAGAAGCAGAACCTTGTTGTGCGGTAACAATTATTTCTGCGGCTTCTCTAAATAATTTATCTCTGTCTGCAATATCTATATCAAGAGATGTGCCAGCTTCTTCGCCAACATATTCGGGTAATAAATACGCTTCTGGATACGCTCTTTGCGAACCAATAAAGTCCGTGATTTTTTCAACTTCTGGCGTGTCTACAAAGGCACATTGAATTCTGTTTATTTCGTTTCCTGCGGTATATAATAAATCTCCACGACCAATTAATTGATCTGCTCCGCCAGCATCTAAAATAGTTCTAGAATCTATTTTTGAGGTAACTCTAAAGGCAATTCTTGCTGGAAAATTTGCTTTGATAATTCCTGTAATTACGTTAACAGACGGACGCTGAGTTGCTACAATTAAATGAATTCCGATGGCACGCGCTAATTGAGCCAAACGTGCAATAGGCGTTTCTACTTCTTTACCAGCAGTCATTATTAAATCTGCAAATTCATCAATAACCAAAACGATGTACGGCAAAAATTGATGTCCGTCATTCGGATTTAATTTTCGCGCTTTAAACTTTACATTGTATTCTTTTATGTTACGAACCATTGCAGATTTAAGCAAATCATAACGATTGTCCATTTCTATACACAAAGAATTTAGTGTGTTAATTACTTTGGTGGTGTCGGTAATAATTGCTTCTTCGCTGTCTGGTAATTTTGCTAAATAATGACGCTCAATTTTATTAAACAACGTTAATTCTACTTTCTTCGGATCCACCAAAACAAACTTTACTTCTGCAGGATGTTTTTTGTACAATAACGATGTTAAAACAGCATTTAATCCAACAGATTTCCCTTGCCCTGTTGCTCCAGCCATTAATAAATGTGGCATTTTTGCCAAATCGATGACAAAAGTTTCGTTAGAAATTGTTTTTCCTAAAGCAATGGGTAATTCCATTGGTGATTCTTGAAACTTCTTTGAAGAAATCACAGAATGCATCGAAACAATGGTTGCTTTTTTATTGGGAACTTCAATTCCGATGGTTCCTTTTCCTGGAATAGGAGCGATGATACGAATTCCTAATGCCGATAAAGACAACGCAATATCGTCTTCTAAATTTTTAATTTTAGAAATCCGAATTCCAGCTTCAGGAACAATTTCATACAAAGTAATCGTTGGACCAACAGTTGCTTTAATTTTTGCAATTTCGATTTTATAATTCTTAAGCGTTTCTAAAATTCTATTTTTATTTGCCTCTAATTCTTCAGGATCAATAGAAATGCTTTCGTTGTATTGTTTTAATAAATTAAAAGTGGGAAATTTAAAGTTTCCTAACTCTAAAGTTGGATCAAATTCTCCAAAATCTTTGACTAATTTTTCTGATAAATTTTCAGTAGAATGTTCTTCTTCTTCAATTTTATCGATATCTATTTGAACTTCTTTTTCTGTAATTTTTTCCTCACCTTCATTTGTTTCATTTTGTAAAACTACGTCTAATAAACTATCTTCATCTTTATTCGTTGTAGTATGTACATCCGAAAAACGACTAATTGTTGGTTGTAAATTTGTTACAGATTTTTCAAATTCAGATTCTTTTTCGGTAGTGTTTTCAAATTCAAATTCGTTCTCAATAATAGCTTCTTCAATCGATTTATCAATGGTGTCGTCTTCGGTTTTTTCTTTTTTCTTTGATCTAAATTTAGACAAAACACTTTCTGGAGTTACTTTAAAACGGATAACGATATAGGTTAAAAATAAAAAGCTTAACACAATTATCAATCCGGTTTTGCCTAAAAATGTTTGTAAATATTCATTAATTTCTACACCGATAATTCCTGCTAAAACAGCAAATTTACCTGGAACAAATCCTAGGGTAATTGAAAACCAAAGCATAATAAGTAACCCTAAATTCCAAGTTTTAACAACTCTTCTAAAAGGCATTTTAAACAACCAATACAAACCGCTTACAAAAAGTAATATCGGAATGATAAATGCTGCAATTCCAAATCCGTCATAAATAAAAAAATGACTTAAGTTAGCACCAACTTTACCCAAAAGGTTTTTTGTTTCAACCGTTTTATCAGCAAATTGAGTTAATGTACTTTGGTCTGCTTGCCAAGAAAAGAAAAATGAGAAAAAAGCAATGATTAAAAAGAGTGAAAACAAAGCTAAAAACAATCCAAAAACAGTATGAGTTTGTCTATTGTTAAAAAATGCTTTTGCTTTTTGAAACCTAGGTTTTCTCACTGTTTTTTGCTTTGTTGTTTTTGCTTTTTTAGCCATTAATTAATTGTAGATTGTAAAAGTGTAAATATAAGTATTTGCTTAGAATAACTCTAGTATTTTAGGAATGTATATAATTCCGACAACAATTAGCGCAAATATGGCTGCAAAACTTGGTGCTCCAGCAGCAATGTCTTTAATGAATCCTATTTTTTTATGAAATTCTGGATGCACAAAATCAGCCATTTTTTCTATTGCAGTATTACATGCTTCTGCAACTAAAACTAAAGCGATTACGATTAATTGCAACATCCATTCTGTTGCAGAAATATCAAAATAAAAACCAATAAAGAATGAAATAAGACCTATAAAAAACTGTGCTTTTATACTATCTTCTGTTGTTATTAATAACCACATTCCTTTTAAAGCAAACCTCATGCTTCGTAGTCTCCCTTTTAAAAAACCATCATTTGGATTTTTCATGTTCTAGATTGATTTTAATGCGGCTTCATAATTTGGCTCGTCAACAATTTCTGAAACTTGTTCTGTATAAATTACATTTCCGTTTTCATAAACAATAACAATTGCTCTTGAATTTAGATTTGCTAAAGGACCATTTGTAATTTCTAATTGATAATCTTTTCCGAATTTTCCAGTAGCAAAATCTGATAACATAATCACATTTTCAATGCCTTCTGCACCACAAAAACGAGCCTGGGCAAAAGGTAAATCTCTAGAAATACAAGCAACAATAGTGTTTTCTAAATTGGCTGCTTTTTTATTAAATTCTCTAACTGATGCAGCGCAAGTTCCGGTGTCAATACTCGGAAAAATGTTTAAAATTACTTTTTTTCCAGAAAAATCTGATAATTTTTTAGAAGATAAATCGACTGTTGTTAAATTGAAGTTTGGAGCTTTTTCTCCTACTTTTGGTAAATCTCCGATGGTGTTTATTGCATTTCCTTTTAAAGTGATATTTGCCATTTTAGTGTTTTTTTAGAATTTCAAAAATAAGAATAATTAAATTATTTTGGGTAGTTATAAATCTTTAAAACCTAATAATTATTTGATCATATTCTAGGATTAATAAATTTTTTATGATAAAAAAAACCGCAACTTAATTAATTGCGTAAGTATGGTTGAAACAATATTATTAATCAATTAATTTATTTATTATGAAAAATTCAAATTATTTTAAAGCTTCCGTATTCATTTTTACATTATTACTAGGGCAAACTATTTTTGCTCAAAAAACCAAAATGGTTGGCGGTGCAGAAATGTATCCAACTAAAAACATTATTGAGAATGCTGTGAATTCTAAAGATCACACAACACTAGTTGCTGCAGTAAAAGCTGCTGATTTAGTGGGCGTTTTATCTAGCGATGGACCTTTTACGGTTTTTGCACCAACAAATAAAGCTTTTAGTATGTTGCCAAAAGGTACAGTAGAGACTTTATTAAAACCAGAAAATAAGATGAAGTTACAATCAATTTTAAAGTATCATGTTGTTGCAGGGAAATGGAATGCAAAAGATATTATAAAAATAATAAAAAAACATAACGGTAAAGCAGTTATTAAAACAGTTAGTGGTGGTGAAATTACTGCTTGGATGAAAGGGGAAAATGTTTATATCTCTGATGAAAATGGTAGAAAAGCTAAAGTTACTATTGCAGATGTAAATCAGTCTAATGGAGTTATCCACGTAATTGACGCTGTTTTATTACCAAAGTAATCAATGTTGTAATTATTTGAATATGTAACACGCTAAATAGCGTTACAGAAAAAAGCTGCTTTTTTAAAAGCAGTTTTTTTTGTTTAACTTTTTTATATAATACCAATTTTAGTAGTTATAAATGATCATTAAAATTATAAAGTGTTATGTAACATTTCAATAGGGTATTTTACGTGTTTTTTAAATTAAAATATCTCGATGTAGAACTTCAAATTTGTATTTTCGCATTCTGAAAATAGTGAATTTTAGCGTGAACTTATCTTTATACACATCAGAATTTAAATACAATTGGAAACTTGCAGCACCTGTAATGTTAGGGATGTTGGGGCATACTTTTGTGAGTTTTGTAGATAATATAATGGTTGGGCAATTAGGAACAGCAGAATTAGCAGCGGTTTCTTTAGGAAACAGTTTCATGTTTATTGCCATGTCTTTAGGAATTGGATTTTCTACAGCAATAACTCCTTTAATTGCAGAAGCCGATTCGGCAAATAATTTTGATAAAGCAAAATCTACTTTTAAACACGGATTGTTTTTATGTACTGTTTTAGGAATTGCATTGTTCTTATTGGTGTTTTTTGCAAAACCATTAATGTATTTAATGAAACAGCCAACAGAAGTGGTTGAGTTGGCAATTCCGTATTTAGATTTGGTGGCTTTTTCGTTAATTCCGTTAGTTATTTTTCAAGCATTAAAACAATTTAGTGATGGACTATCCATGACTAAATATCCTATGTATGCTACATTACTTGCCAATGTTTTAAATGTTTTGTTAAACTATTTATTGATTTTTGGAAAGTTTGGTTTTCCTGAAATGGGAATGGTTGGTGCAGCTTACGGAACATTGCTTTCTCGTGCAGTAATGGTTGTCTATTTATGGTGGTTATTGTCAAAAAAAGAACGTTCAAAACGCTTGATTGCCAATCTAAAATTCTTTATGCTTGATAAATTGATGATTCGGAAACTCATTAATTTAGGAGCACCAAGTGCAATGCAAATGTTTTTTGAAGTGGCTATTTTTACAGCAGCAATTTGGTTGAGTGGTTTGTTGGGGAAAAATCCACAAGCAGCAAATCAAATCGCATTAAATTTATCTTCAATGACTTTTATGGTTGCCATGGGATTAAGTGTTGCATCAATGATTAGAGTAGGAAATCAAAAAGGATTACACAATTATAAAGAACTTAGAAGAATCGCATTTTCTATCTTTTTTATGGCAATTTTATTATCTGTTTTCTTTGCGATTATCTTCTTTTTATTCCACCAATATTTACCAAGAATTTACGTAGATTTTGATGACTCTGTTAATTTTGTTGATAATATGGAAGTTGTTTCTATAGCATCACAACTGTTAATTGCAGCAGCAATTTTTCAAATTTCAGATGGAATTCAAGTAGTAGTTTTAGGTGCTTTGCGTGGTTTACAAGATGTAAAGATCCCGACAATTCTTACCTTTATTTCGTACTGGTTAATTGGCTTTCCGGTAAGTTATTATTTCGGAAAAGAAGAACATTTAGGCAGTTTCGGAATTTGGCTTGGTTTATTAGCCGGATTATCAACCGCAGCCATTTTATTATATATTCGTTTTAATTATTTAACTTTAAAACTTATTAGAGAGAAAGAAAACTAATGTCTCTTTGAGCGAAGTCGAGAGGTTCTAGGTTAGCAGTTCTTGATACAATTTTCTTATTCTCGACTTCGCTCGAATTGACAGAAAATCACTCGAACTGACAGTACAACATAAAAGAAAAAAAGAAAACATGGAGTTACCAAAATTTTTATTAGCAGACAACAGCAATTTCCCAGATGATATTTTTGTATTACACACAGAATATCCTCGTTTTTTAATCAATTTAAAAGACGACGATGTAGAATGGTTTGAAGATTTGTCTGGAGAAAACGAAGAAGATATTGCTACTGAATTAGCAGATTTAATGGATAAAGCTGGCGAATTTTACGATACAGAAATGAAGCAATTTGAATAATCTGGTGAATTTTTAGAAAAAATCCACCAAATTATATATTTAAGCCATTACAGCTGCTTTCTTTGATTTTCTGTAAATAAAAGAATTGAAAATATTTCTTTTTCCGAAGTTATTCATAGATTTTGCATTTACAAACTTTCCAAAAAGAATACGACTCACACCAAAGTATTCGTAGGTGTTTCCATCCGTAAAAGTAACTTCTAACAACATGCTTTTATGATGCCAATCTGCTACTTGAAATTCTGTAATAGTAGTTTTGTAATCTTCTAAATTTGCAGCTTTCGTTTCTGGAGCAATGCTCACTAAAAAATGATAGCCATCAATAATTTTAGTACTTTCTATTTCTGCAATTTCTTTTTTGTCTTCTTCTAAAAATTTATCGGGATGCCATTGTTTTACCAAATTTCTGTAGGTAGTTTTTAGCTCTTTTAAATCGACAGTTCCTTCAACATTAAATAACTTTTTATATTGGCTGATTCTTTTCATTTTCGTGTTTTCAAATTGGAGTGCAAAACTATTGATATTTAATGGATTAAAAGCGAATTATTCTGCCTTTTTTATATGCACTTTTTTGAAGGTAAAATAGTGATTTTTAAGAAAGTATTTCCCGCTGTTTTATTGCTGTAAAGATGTTTGTTATAGTGAAACTTCTTTTGTATTGTTTTTAGGCGGAAATAGTTTTGAAACAATAAATCCAACCAACATCGCCAAGGCAAAAGAAGGCGCAAGCACATCTAATTCTACAAAATACGCACCAACACTTTCAAGATTTGAAATCACAAACTTGAATATGATTACAGATAAAAAACCAGTAATCATAGATGCAATCGCTCCTTTTTCAGAATAGCCTTTCCAAAAAAGAGAAAGGATAATTACAGGACAAAAAGTAGCTGCGATTCCAGACCAACCAAAAATCATAATCCAAAAAACCTGTCGATCAGGATACAAATTGTATAAAAGAATGGCAATTCCAAGTGCCGCTAATGCCATGGCAACTGTTACGAATCTCGAAAACTTTGTCAAGTCTTCATCTTTTAAATCGGGTCTCAATATTTTCTGATAAAAATCACGTGTAATTGCACTAGAAGCAAGAATTAACAAAGAATCAATGGTAGACATAATTGCAGAAAGTACAATGGCAATAAAGATTGCTACCAGAATTGTTGGTAAAAATTCGTTGGTAATCATGCTTAAAACATTTTCGCCACCGTTTCCTAAAATTGCTTCCGGATCTTGCCCTTCTGATGTAAAATAAATTCGTGCTAAAATTCCAATGGTTACTGCTGCTGCATCTGTCAACAGCGTAAAAAGTAGTGCAACCCATTTCCCTTTATCAATTTCATTTTCGCTTTTAATCGACATAAAACGAACATATACTTGTGGTGATCCTAAAAAACCCAAACCAATCATTGAGAAACCAAGAATGGTAAAAAGGTTCATCAACCAATCGTCGCTTCTTCCCATTATTTGTGTTAACGTTGGATCAATTGCGTTCAATCCAAGAGTAATTCCTGCTCCATGATCCATAGAAAACCACACAACAATTGGCAGTAAAACCAATCCAAAAAACATTAAAATTCCTTGAAACATATCAGACCAAACTGCAGCTACGAACCCTCCAATAAAAATATAAACTAAAACAATGCAAAAGCCAATTAGTGCGCCAATTCGATAATCAATATTAAGCATCGATTCAAATGCAATTCCGGTTACATCCATTTGTGATGCCACATAAATAACGACAAAAATGACCAATGCAGAAGCCGAAATAATTCGCAATGTATTTGTAGATGATTTAAAGTGACTTTGTAAATAATCTGGAATTGTGATTGCTTTAAATTTGTCAGAGCGTCTTTTAAAGCGTTTTGCCATAAATTGCCAAGAAATAAAAACGCCGAGTAATTCTCCAAATACCACCCAATAACCAGAATAACCAGCCATTGCGCCCATCCCTGTTAAACCGATTAAAAGCCAACCAGATTCTCCAGTTGCTCTTGCAGAAAATGCAATTGCCCAAAACCCCATTTTTTTTCCGCCCACATAATAATCACTCATGCTTTTAACTCTCCTCGAAGCTAAAATTCCGATGAAGAATAAAATAGAAACATAAATTGCTAGGACGATAAGTTTTGTAATCATAGAGTTTTTTTTAATTGAATCGTTGAAGTTACAATTTTTCTAATAGAAGGGGATTATAGGATTAGTTAGGTATGTAAACTCTTTAGAAGCTGTGTTAAGCATTTATATTAATCACTACAAATATATTTGCTAACCATATAACCACTTATTGGCTTCAATGTTTTTCCAGTAGTTGGATGTAGACCAAAACTCGTATACAATTCTATTTCATTATTATTTTTTTTCCAGTACCAAACAATGGCTTCTCCTTTCGCATTAAATAGTTTTGTGTTGCAGTCTGGAGCGTTAATTTTCTTAAATTTTAAAATTCGTTCTTTTTTGTAAATTTTTAATTGATCTAGATTATATTTTTCTAAATCAAACTTGACTTCAACATAATGATCTTTTTCCCAAACCATCCAGCGTTGCTTATCAATTGATATTTTTGTTAAGAAAAAAATAACTACCAGTAAACTAAAAACAATCACAATTTTGTTCTTCTTTACCCAAAAACTAATTGATTTCTTTTTGCTTTCTCTTTCCCCAGTTTGGGGAACTGGATTTTCATTTAAACTAGCAATAAAATCTTCATAATCTTTAAATCCTAAATATTTACATAATCCATAGACCACTCTAAGTTGACTAATATTTATATCAATTTCATCATCAATAATTTTTTTTGCTTCAGAATGATAAACTCTATAAGTTTTCTCATTGAGTTTTAAAGTAGTCAATTCATCTATATAGTCAGAAATATCTTCAGATAAACTTACTGTTGATGGCTTGTTGTCTCCAAGTTTTTTACGAGTTTCTTTTGCTTTTTTATAGGCTAAAAGGATTAGTTTTTTATGCATTTAAGTTTGATTGTTGGTGCATTAAATATATAACTATTTAGTGGAATGCATTTGGAAATCAATTGGAAATCTACTTTCCTTAAAGCTTCCAAAAAGCTTCCGTTCTATTTCCAAGTATTATTTCAGATTCTGTATTCTTTTGTGTCAGAATTAATCGATAACGTACTTAAAATCAGACATACAGAGTCGATAAATTCTGCCGAGAGTAGTTTTGTAAAACTGTATAACTAAGGGAAGTTTTATATGATTTTACAACTGCTCTCTAACTTCCCAAAAAGAGAGGCCTCTCTTTAAAATTTTATGGGTTTGCCCTGCAATAATAACAAATTCGAGAAAATCTCGAACGAGACAACTCATGCTAAAATTTAAAGCAAAATGAAACGAATATTTTTAATAATACTTACGGTTTTCCTCAATTTAGGATTATTTTCATGTACATCTTTAGATGACGAGGATGAATTCCAGCAACAACAAGTAGAAACACAAGATTGTTGTGGTGAAGGAGAGATTCCACCACCACCGCCACCACCACCGACAGGTGGAGGAACAGGAGGATAATATATTCTCATAAATAGTTAGTACTTTAGAGGAATGAAATTGAAAAAAATTGCATTCCTCTTTTTATATGCATTAGTTTTATTTACTAATGATATATTTTCACAACATGGTATTGATAGTTTAAACTATTATTCTAGGCTTGTTGTAAATCCTAATAACACAGATGATTTAGCAAAATCATATATCTTTTTTATAAAAGATAAAGAAATCAATTTATCTAATAAAGATATCTCAAGAGCTGTAAATGATCTTTGGTATTTAGCAAGTATAGAATACAAATTGGGAGCTTATTATTATAGCGAAAACTCAGCCGTTGAAGGTTTGAAACTCCTAGATACTCAAATAAAAACAGATTATAATAATCAACTTAGAATTGGTTTATTGAATAAATTAGGGATTATTAAAAGAAATTTAAGAGCTTATAATGAAGCAATAGAATATTATAGAAAAGCAATAAAATTGACTAAAAGTAAATCCGGGATGGCTACTTTGCATAATAATATTGGAAATGCATATTATTATTTAAATAATATTAAGTCAGCTAGATTAGAACTTGAAAAATCATATTCAATTAGTTTAGAAACAGGAGATAGTTCAGTTATTGCTAGGTCATTGGATAATTTAGGGCTTGTTCAGTCCAAATTTAATAACCCCGAAGCATTAGTAAATATGTTAAAAGCATTAAGCATAAGAATAAATAATAATGACTATGATATTTATTCTAGTTATAAAAATTTAACTAATTACTATGGAAGTAAAAAGGAGTTTAAAAAAACATTTTTTTATGCAAAAAAAGGATATGAAGAAGCTAAGGAGTTTAATAGTCTTCCTTATAAAAAGGATGCTTTAGAAAAACTTATTAATTTGGAGCAAGGAAATTACTCTAAAGAATATGTAAAGGTTATTAAAGAGATTGATTCAATTAAGTCTAATAATGAAAACAAGTACGTTGCTGTAAAGTATAATATCACTAGTGAGCAGAAAAAAACAAAAAAAGAAAAATCTGAAAGAATCATCTATCAATTTTTTGGAGTATTAGTATTGTTAAGCTCATTTTTTATATTCTTTATCCTCAAATCCCGCCATAAAAAAGCAAAACTGAAAGAACGTTTTGATGCTGAGCGTCAGTTTTCCAAAAAACTGCATGACGATGTAGGAAACGGATTGTTTCACTTAATGTCTAAACAACAAAACAAACCAAATCCAGATATTGAATTGATTGACGATTTGGAGAAAGCTTATCTTAAAACAAGAGATATTTCTAAAACAAATGCAGTATTGGCTATTTCTGAAAATTTTGATCAAGATTTAAAAGATTTAGTTCTGAATTATAAAATAAATACTGTAAATATATTTACAAGAAATGTTTCTCAAATGCCTTGGGATAATTTGTCTTTGTTGAAGAAGGAAACTATATACAGAGTATTGCAAGAATTAATGACAAATATGCGTAAGCATAGTAAAGCTTCTATTGTCACAATCAAATTTGAAAATGAGCAACGGAAAATAGCAATTCAGTATGTAGATAATGGTGTTGGTTGTGATTTGAAAAAAAGCAATGGTTTACAAAATGTGGAAAACCGTATCAAAGATATTGGTGCAACAATTACTTTTGAATCAGAAATCAACAAAGGTTTCCAAGTAAAAATAATTGTATAATATGTTTCAAAAAGTTTTAATTGTAGATGACCATGCTCTAACCAATGATGGTGTTAGCCTTACCCTTGCTGCTTTAGGAATTAATAATATCCACAAAGCACTGTATTGTGATGATGCCTATTTAAAAGTGAAAAGAGCTGAGTTTGACAAGCAACCTTTTGATTTAATTATTACAGATTTATCTTTTAATAAAGATCATAGAGAAAGAGAGATAACTTCTGGAGAAGAATTGGTTAAAAAAATTCGCTTAGAGAATGATCGTGTTTCTATTATTGTGTATTCACAAGAAGACCATTTTCAAATTGTCAGAGCATTAATTCAAAAGTGTGGAGCTAACGGATTTGTTTGTAAAGGAAGAGAGAGTAATAAAGAATTAGAAAAAGCAATACAGGCAGTATATAATGGAAACCTCTTTTTATCTAGACAAGTTGAAAGAGCATTACAGCAAAAAGAAGATATAGAAATTACGGATTATGATATTGAGTTGGTTAAGCAATTATCACTTGGATTATTACAAGATGAAATTAGTGAGTACTTTAAAGCAAATAATATTTCCCCCTCTAGTGTTAGTACAATAGAAAAGAGACTGAACAAACTTAAAGATCAGTTTAGCGCCAACAACTCTATACATTTAGTGACACTAATGAAAGATGCCAAACTAATTTAATTTTCAATTTATTTTTATCGAATGCGGTTTTCCGTAAGGAAACCAATAAGGCAAGTTTTAATTTTGAGGTATTATTAACCTTAAAATTTAAAATTATGGCGGTTAAACACATACCAACAAATGAAATTCACAAAGGAGTAAAAGGAGGAACAACAGGTTGCGGTACTAATACTAATAAGCATTCAAGTCATTGGGAGAATACTAGTGGGAAAATTACTTGTGAAAAATATGGTTGTAAAGACTAGTTGAACTTATTATTGAAAAAGAAAAAGACCTTACGGATATCCGTAAGGTTTTGTTTTATAATGGTTTTAGGTTTGTACTTAATCATAAAACTTAAAAAATGAATAATTTAAAACTATTTGCACTTTCTGGAATTCTTTTATTGTCTACAAGCTGCGCTTCAATTCTTACTGGTTCAAAAAGAAAAGTTCTTTTTGAAACGAATCCATCAGGGGCTAAAGTCTTTGTAAATGGTTTTGAAAAAGGAAAAACACCTACCACTATTAAAGTAAGAGCTGATGACAGAATAGATTTTAGACTAGAAGGTTATAGAGAAAGAGTTGTTGTTATGGATAGTAAGTTTAACCTAGTTAGTATAATAAATGGCATTAGTATAATAGGTTGGGGTATAGATGCATTAACTGGCTCATTAAAAAGAGTTGATACTAAATATGTAAAAGTAACTCTTGAGCCTTCAAAAAAAACAGCTTTTATAAAGTTTATGAAAGCAGGGAAAATTAAAGAGATTAATATTGATAAAAAAAATAAGATAATCGAGACTATTGTTGTGTTGAATTAATTTTTTTAGTAAAAAGCAGCCTTACGGATTTCCGTAAGGTTTTGTTTTGTAATGGTTTTAGGTTTGGAGTATTATTAATCTTAAAAATTTAAAAAATTATGGCAAGAGGTTCGAATACAAATAGAGCAGGAGGAGGTTGGAACGAAAATGAGAAATTAGCAGTTTGGGATAAAGGAAAAATAATTCCAAATTATTCTCCAGAAACCTGGAGATGGGATAAGTGTGGTAAGCCGATTAAATGGATTGAATATGGAAATAGAAAATCAAATAATGGATGGGAAATAGATCATATAAATCCAGTTTCTAATGGAGGCAGTGACCACATTTCTAATTTACAACCTTTACAATGGGAAAATAATGCAGAAAAATCTGATAGCCTTAATTGGAGTTGTCCAAAATAGTGATTAATTAAAAAACAAAAATTATGTTAGGATTTACATCAATACTAATAGCACTCATTCTTTTCGCGGTAGTGATTTTAATAATGAGATTGTTTGGAGCATGGATGCTTAGAATAAATGAAGTTATTAAAATTCAAAAAGAAACCTTAGAAGAGCTGAGAAAGAAATAATACGTTAAGTTAAAATTATTTTCACCATTGCGTTTTTCCGTAAGGTTTTTTTTGTTATGGATTTAAGTTTGAATAATTATTAATCCTAAAAAATATAAAATATGGGACAAGCAAAATTCGAAATTAAAAAAAGTAGCAATGAGAAATTCTTTTTCAATTTAAAGCAGGAAATGGCGAACCGATTCTAACGAGTGAAATGAAATTTTCAAAATTAAAATAAGGCCTTACGGATTTCCGTAAGGCTATATTATGTAATGGTTATAGGTTTGTAACTAAACTTGTAAAATTATCATTATGGCAAAATCAGTACCAGTAAAACCGCATCGCAGAAGTAAGCCTTCTCCAACACCAAGACCTAATCCAAACAAACCAAAACCTGGACCCAAAACGGTTCCTGTAAAACCTCATAAAAGAAATCCACCAAAATAATTTATCATGGGATTTAGATATCAAAAAAGAGTAAAACTAGGAAAAGGTTTCGGATTGAATGTTAGTAAATCAGGTATCAGACCTAGTTATCGATCAAAAAGTGGTTCAGTAAGTTCTAAAGGTTATAGTGTTAGAACTGGAATTCCAGGTTTAACCTATAAAAAATCATTCTCTAAAGGAGGTTGTATGCTCGTTTTTGTAGTAGGACTTTTTATGTTAACAACAATGACGTATATATCATGTACTACAGACACTGAAGAAGATGAATGGGCATGTGGGACTTATAATAGTAAAACACTATATACTGGACCAAAAGGTGGTTGCTACTATTACACTAGTAATAAGAACAAGACTTATGTTGAAAGGAGCGAATGTAATTGTTAAGCAATGAAAGAATCTACTTATATCTTTAGAACTGTGTCTGTAATTTGTGCATTAGCTCTTTTTATTGCCACACTGAATTTACCAATAGTATATTATTTGCCTTTACGAGTTATTGTTTTTATAGGAGCATTATTATTTGCTATTACTAATTACAAGCACTTATTTATATTAATGACATTCTGTTTAATTGCAGTATTATTCAATCCGATATATCCAATTTATTTATATGTAAAATTATATTGGATTCCCATAGATCTTATTACAGGAATACTATTCTTATTGGCAGCATTTTATAATAGCACAAAAATGGAGGGAAAACAATCAACAACGACTAAAAATAATAAAACATACTCAAGAGATAAAATCTATTAGCCTTATGATACCTAAAGAAAATATTACGATTTCTATTCAATTAAAAAGTCATTTTCTAAGGCTCTATCAAATTGCATTATCAGACGAAAATTTTGACTATTTAGAAATGCAATTACTATATAGATTTGCAGAAGAAAGAGGCGTCTCAAAAATAGAATTAGATGCAATTTTAACTGGTCATGCTGGTGAAATTCATATTCCAATAAATTTAGAAGACAGGATTAGTTATCTGTATGATTTTGCTCAAATGATTTGGGCAGATGAAATCATTACAGATGACGAGAGAGTTGCTTTGAAAAAGTACATTCAAAAGTTTGAATTTAAGGATGAAAATAATGATGCGTTATCTGAATACTTATTAAAAAGTGCTCAGCAAGGAAAAACAAGAGAAGTTATATTGAAAGAACTTAAAGAATAGAAGATGACTATATTAAGAAAATTAGCAGAGTTGACTTCTAAAAGTCAAAATGGTAACGTAACAGTTTCTGAATTAGAAACTCAAGAAAAAATTGAAGTTCCTTCTTTTCACGACCAAGGATATAACATGTCTAAATCATGTACTGGAAATCCGCAAAACTTGCACGCTTCGCTAGATGCTTTATATCAGTCTTTTGAAAGAAGATGTAAAGAAAATTTGAATGAGCAACATCAATTAAAACAACCTTATATAACCGAACAAAAAGGAAAAAAAACAGCTTTGTTAAATAAGGAAGAAGAGTTTCTTCGGCTAGAAAAGAAGGTAGTTGAAACTAATAATGAGATTGAAGAATTAAAGAAAGATTGTAGAAAAATAAGAACAAATCCAGAAGATTATGTAAATGTAGATACGAAAGCAAGTGCAAAATTTTGGATTGGATTAAGTTTTTTAATTCCATTGACCATTTATATTTTCATTTTTTATATTTCAACTTCTTTCTCAGCTTTTTTTAGAGAGTTTGATCCCGGCATTAGTCTGTTTCAAGGAATGTTTGATCCACAAGCATTATCAAAAGCTTATGAAGCGAGTCTTTTAGAACTAGGTTTTGTATTGTTCATTCCTTTCATATTTTTTGCATTGGGCTATTTGATTCATATGTTTCAAGAAAAAAAAGGCATTGCAAATGCCTTAAAGATTGCAGCCTTATTTATCATTACTTTTCTGTTCGACGCTATTTTAGCATATCTAATTGATCAGAAATTATACAATTTAAATAAAACATTTGAGAGTGAGGAATTTGGGGTTTCAGTGGCATTTCAAAGCGTCGGTTTCTGGGTTATCATTTTTGCTGGATTTGTAGCTTATATTGTTTGGGGATTGGTTTTTGATTTTGTCATGAAGGAAAATGCTGATAGAGATAAAATTAAAAAATTCCTCAAAGAGAAAAAAGAAGAAATAGTAGAAAAAGAGTGGAAACTAGTCAAACTTAAAGATGATATATTAACCGTAGAAGAGGTTATTTCAACGATTAAAGTTAGAGTGAGTGAATTGCAAAATATCATTGATGGTTTTATTTTACCAGTAATGAACTACAAAGCTTTGTCAACAGTTTACCTGCAAGGTTGGCAAAAGTACATTGGATCTGAATTAACTGGTGATGAAACAAAAAGAGATGCTCAATTATTGGCATGTAGAAAAATATATGATAAGCACATTAGTGATTTAGATATCAATACGGATACGTATCAGAATAAATTATATACAAAAACACATTAGTTATGAAGAAAGAAAAAAAATTTTCTAAAATAATTATGTTATTCTTTTTAACCTTTTTATTACAAAGTTGTTCTTCTGAAGAGAAGAAAGAAATAGTAGTAAAAGAGGGTTCATCTGGACAAAATTCAAAATGCCCAAAACACATTTTAGAGAATAAGGATCAAAATTTGAATATCAGTATACTTTTAGACCTTTCTGATAGAATTGAACAACCGAAAATAATAAGCAAAGATTCTGCCTACTTATCAAGTTTGTCCAAAGCATTGATTAATCATGTAAAACATAAAAAACTGATTATGTTGGAAGATAAAATGCAATTATTTTTTAATCCTGAACCTAAAGACAGTAAAGTAAATGAAATTGCTAAAAAGTTAAAACTCTCTTTTACTAGAGAAACATCAAAAGCAAGTTTAGAAGATGGAATTTCATTGTACTCAGATTACCCATCACAATTGTACTCACTTTCAAAAGAAGATGCAAAAAAATCTAAAGGATATCCAGGATCTGATATATGGCGTTTTTTTAAAGATCATGTAGAAGATTATTGCATGGATGATTGTCATAGAAATATTCTTGTAGTATTAACAGATGGTTATATGTACCACTATAATACAGTCATGAAATCAGAAAATTTTACCTCATATTTAACACAAAAAAGCCTTAAAAAGCTTAAACTAAATAAAAGTACTTGGAAAAAAGAAATTGAGAAAAGAAAATTAGGGTTTATTCCAGTAGGCAAAGATTTAAAGAACCTTGAAGTACTAGTTATCGGAATAGAAAACCATAATACACGAAACCCTTACGCAAAAGATATTATAGAAAAGTATTGGAGCGATTGGTTTGATTCTATGAATATTAAGAACTATAAGATTAAAAGTGCTGATATTCCTTCAAGTATAGAAAAAGTAATTTTTGACTTTATCAATAAGTAAATGATATGAAATCACTAAAAATTATATTACTATTTATAACAATAATCATCACAGGTAATGTCTCAGCACAAACCAATGTTTTTATTACAAATCAAGGAAAAAGTTACCATAAAAAAGACTGTCGGTTATTGCCAGAGAAACACATCAAAACAACTATCAAGAAGGCAAAGACAAAAGGGTACCTAGCTTGTAAAGTATGTGTGCCAAAAGTAAAAGGAGAACAAAGAAAGGTTGTGTCTAAAAAGGTAACAAAGAAAAATATAGCAACAAGATGTATAGCTACAACACAAAAAGGAACACAATGTAAACGAAGAACAAAAAATACTTCAGGAAGATGTTGGCAACATAATTAAGGCAACTATTTCTTCACTTTTTCAACCAATTCTAATTGCTCTACTTTTGCTTTGGTGGTAAAAATTCCATAATTGATAAAGATGTTGTTTTTCTCAATTTTATCAACTGTTCCAACAGCATTTCCATCAATCAAACGAACACGGTCGTTAATTTTAAAGATATAAGCAGCTTTTTCTTTGGCAATTTTGGAAGCTTCTATTTTCTTTTCTTTACGTACTTCAACTACTTTTTGCAAGACTTCTTTTTCAATTTGTTTTACAACTTCTTTCTTTTTGAAGACTTCTCTTTTCTCTTTTCTTTTTTCTTCTTTTGTCTTTTCTTTTTGCGGATTTCTCTTTAAGTGTTTTGTTTTTTCTGTTTCAATCCATTTTTGTAGTTCGGCATTGAATTGCTTTTTATTATTGGTTTGTAAATAGTGATTTAACAACTCGTTTACTTTTCTTCCAATCGTTAACATTTTTTGATTGCTATCATACAACTCTTGAAAATCGGCTAGTTTATCTTGTACTTTTTGTTCTTTTTCTTGCAAACTATCAACATGTTCTTTTCCTTTAGAAACTTGTTTTTCTAAATTATCTGAATTTTTTTGCAAGCGATTGCGTTCTTTTTGTAGCTTAGAAATGGTTTTATCCAAACGGATTTTTTCCGTTTCTACACGTTTTTTTGCTTGATTGATTAAACTAAACGGAATGCCATTTTTCTGTGCAACTTCAAACGTAAAAGAACTTCCTGCTTGCCCAACATACAGTTTATATAAAGGTTCTAAAGTACGTTCGTTAAACTGCATATTTGCGTTCGTTACATTTTCCAATTCGTTTGCCAACACTTTTAAATTGGAATAATGTGTGGTGATAATTCCGAATGCTTTTTTACTATAAAATTCTTCCAAGAAAATTTCTGCCAATGCACCACCTAATTCAGGATCAGAACCAGTACCAAATTCATCAATTAAAAACAAGGTGTTTTTATTACATTTTCGTAAAAAATTACGCATGTTTTTTAGTCGATAACTATACGTACTTAACTGATTTTCTATAGATTGATTGTCTCCAATATCTGTAAGAATTGTATTAAAAATATAAGTTTCGCTGCGTTCATCAACCGGAATTAACAAGCCGCTTTGCAACATCACTTGTAACAAACCAATGGTTTTTAGCGTGATGCTTTTTCCACCAGCATTTGGACCAGAAATAACAATGATTTGCTGTTTTTCATTTAAAATGATAGACTGCGGAACGGTTTCTATATTTTTCTCTTGATTTTTTTTCCAAAGAATAGGATGGTATGCTTTTTTAAAATCAATTTTCTTTTCTGAAGTTATTTTTGGTAAAACTGCATCTAAACTTTTGCCATATATTGCTTTTGCAGCAATGGCATCTAAATGTGTTAAATACTGTAAATACAAGTGTAACAACGGAACAAAAGGTTTGATTTCTGCCGCTAATTTTTTTAGTATTTTGGTAACCTCTTGTTGTTCTTCGTAGCTTAAATTTTGTAATTCTCTGTCGTAATTTAAAGTAGCTTGTGGTGCAATATAAACGATGTTTCCAGATTTAGAAGATCCTAAAAAATTTCCTTTCACTTTACGTCTGTGCATTGCCATGACAGCCAAAACTCTATGATTGTCAACAACCGACTCTCTAATATCATCTAGAAATCCAGCTGCTGCATACTTGCTTAAATCTCTGGTGAAACTCTCACCAATTTTACCACGGATTTTAGCGATTTCTTTTCTAATTTCTTTTAATTGTGGCGATGCCGTATTGGCAACTTCTCCATACGAAGTAATAATTTTATTGATGGTATTTATAATGACAGGTGTGTACTCAATATCTTGGCTAATTCTTTGTATGGTAGTAAAATAAGTTTCAAATTTTGTAAAGAATTTCAGCAATTCATTTACCGTTTCAGAAACGGTAGCAATTTTTAAAAAAGCACTTGCTTCTAAAAAACTATTTTCAATATTTAGCGTAAATATTTCTTTAGAAATATCTTCAAATCCATGATTTGGAACTTTATTCTCACTAATAAATGAAGATAAATATTCATTTACTAAATTTAATTCTTGCTGCAATAATTCAGCATCTTCAATAGGTTTGATGTTTAGAACATTGGCTTTCCCTAATTCAGAAATACAATATTCTGCTACATGTTGTAAAACTGTAGGGAACTCTAAATCTTGCACCGTTTTTTCTGAAATATTCTTAGCCAAACTATTATCTTTGATTTTCGCTGTCATTCCGACTAAAATGGAGGAATCTGATACTACAGATCTCTCGACTCCGCTCGAGATGACATTTAATTAAATGAACAAACAACGAAAGCAAAAATAAGAAAGTATGCATCTAAACATATCGGATTCTTGGAAAAATATTTTACAAACAGAATTTGAGAAACCGTATTTTAAAAGCTTAACCAGTTTTGTAAAATCAGAATATCAAAATTCTACCTGTTATCCTGATGAAAAGGACATTTTTGCAGCTTTTAATGCGTGTTCTTTTGATGCTTTAAAAGTGGTAATTATTGGTCAAGATCCATATCACGGAACCGGACAAGCAAATGGTTTGTGTTTTTCTGTTAAAGAAGGAATAAAACATCCACCATCATTACAAAATATTTTTAAAGAATTAGAAGCAGATTTACAAATTCCAATTCCAATTCCGATTTCTGGAGATTTATCTCGTTGGGCAGCACAAGGAGTTTTGTTGTTAAATGCTACATTAACAGTTAGAACTCACGAAGCTGGAAGTCATCAAAAACAAGGTTGGGAAACATTTACAGACGCTGTGATTTCAAGAATATCCGAAGAAAAGGAAAATGTTGTTTTTTTGCTTTGGGGCGGGTTTGCACACAAAAAAGGAAAGAATATTGACACAAAAAAACATCATGTGTTTACTTCTGGTCATCCATCGCCATTAAGTGCAAATCGTGGTTATTGGTTTGGTAACAAGCACTTTTCTAAAACAAATGAAATCTTAAAAAGCTTAAGAAAATCAATTATTGAATGGTAATTTGTTTTGCTAATTATTTATGTGTAAAACACTAGATAATCTCGTTCTTTTGTGTTTTCCAATAAAAATAACATCAACCTATTAACATAGGTTAATAGATTTTAGGATAAAGAGATGTATATTTGAATTATAGACAATCCCCTAAATGTCTAATAATTCATCCTCGAATTAATTTAGTTAAAAAAAGACTTCCCAGAAAAGGCAAGTCTTTTTTGTTTATAGGCTTATAAGTGGCATTTTTTAGAAACAAAAACCCGCTATAAAAACGGATTTATTGAATTTGAATAAGACAGTCAACTACTTAACCGTTGCTTTTGTTACAATGGTTGTTTGTTGAAATTTTTGTTGAGTTTGTTTCGTTGATGTGTTTTCTGCTAAGCCACAGCTAGCAGATGTGCTTCTACATGAAGTACTACTCAGAATTCCTACTGTACAAACTGCAATAAATACTACTTTTTTCATTTTGGACTAAAATTTAAAAGTTTAAATGTACATATTTTTAATGAGTTTTTGAGCATTTGCCTTCGAGTCTATGACGCTCAATGCTATCATTTTATTTTGTATTTCAGTAATTAATTCTTTAGAAATTGAATTTTCGCTTTCCCATGTTGTAATCGACAACCACTTTTGAACATCTTCTAGCTTTTGTTGATAGCGTTTAGACAGAATTATATCAATATTTTCTATATTTTTAAAAGTCGCAGTTTTGGTGTTGATGATATTTAAAATCGCTTTTATTTCTTCTGGATGATGCTCTAACACTTCATTTCTAACAGCAATAACAAAACAGGGCCAAGGAGTAGGGCAGTTTCCAATTCTTCGAAAAGTGCTATCGTCAACGAAAGGTTTTGTGGTAAAATGTTCCCACATAAAATAACCTGCTTCTCCATTTTTAAGCGCTTCAATTCCGCCTTCTAAATCACCAACCACTTTAAACTGTAATTTGTTGATGTCCCAACCATTATTATACGCGTTTACAATAGCCATTAAATGCGAACCAGAACCAAATCTACTGATTGCAATAATTGCGTGTTCTAAATCAGAAACGTACTGAAAAGAAGAATTGTTAGCTACATGAATTCCCCAAACTAACGGACTTTTAACATAGGTTTGTACAATTTTAGACGGATTTCCATCGCCAATGTCTTTAATGATTCCTTCTGTTAAAATAATGGCAATATCTATTTCAGAATTTCGAAGAGCAGTATTCATTTCTCCTGTTCCACCAGGAAAATCTTTCCAACGTAAATTGATGTTGTGTTTTGCGAATTCTTTGTTTTTTAGCGCTACGTACCAAGGATAATTAAAATGCTCTGGAACACCGCCAATTGTAAGGTTAATCATTTATTCAGCCAGTTTATCCAAGGTATACAGAATTAAATCATCAACAACTTTTCCGTAATCTTTACTAAAAGTTCCGTTTGCTCTGTTTGCAATAATTGCATTCATAGAACAGGCGTGATGCCCTAATAATTTAGACAATCCATAAATTGCAGATGTTTCCATTTCTAAATTGGTAACTCGTGTTCCGTTAAAATTAAAACTATCAATTTTAGAATTTAAATCAGCATCTTGTAGCGCCAAACGCAACACACGTCCTTGCGGTCCGTAAAATCCACCAGCCGTTGCTGTCATTCCTTTGAAAACTTTTTCTGAAGAGATTTTAGCTTCTAATTCTTTACTATTTTCAACAATAATTGGATGGCATTTTTTAGCGCTCCAATTGGTGTGTTTCACAAAAGCATTTTCTATTGCTGGATGAGAAATTTCATCAACTTGATAAGAAAGTAACATTCCGTTTAAATCTAAGCTAAAAGTGCTCATTAAAAAGCTATCAACAGGAATGTCGTTTTGTAAAGAGCCAGAAGTACCAACTCTTACAATATTTAAAGCTGTGTGAGTTGGTTTTATAGTTCTCGTTTCTAAATCAATATTTACCAAAGCGTCTAATTCATTGATAACAATATCAATATTATCTGGTCCAATTCCGGTTGAAATAACAGAGATTCGCTTGCCTTTATACAAACCAGTTGACGTTTTAAACTCTCGTTTTTGAGTGGTAAATTCTACAGAATCAAAATGTTTTGTAATTTTATCTACGCGATCTTGATCTCCAACAAAAATAATATCTGTGGCAATATTTTCTGGACGTAAATTTAAATGATAAATGCTTCCGTCGGAGTTTAAAATCAGTTCTGATTCTTGTATCATAAAGAGGTAATTTTTAATAACTTTTGAGTGGAGTTATCGTATAAGAAATTGTATTTTTTTGCGCCACCTAAAAACGAAAAATCATCTCGCATATTGGCGTAGGTATTTAATATTTGCTGTTGCACTTTTACACCAGTTTTATTTAATTTTACAGGAGAAAATGACGAAAAATAATCTTTTAAATCGGTTACTTGTTTTCTGTATTGAAGATCGCCAAAACCATATTGATTTTCTTGTTGCAAAATTGCACTGACTAATTCCTCTTGCGAATTTAATTTAGAGTTTACAGCAATATCTAGAACGCTATTCTCTATTTTATTGAGTCCGTTTGAAATTGAAGGAAAACGTTGTAAATGTGCTAACAAGCTATCAATTAAATAAGTAAAAGTGGTGTTTTGTTGATATTGATAAACGTTTTGTAATTTTATTGGATCGTTAGAACAGTACAATTGCCACACATAATCTGCATATGCAATGTCGTCAATTGTTAATTCTATTTTGTTTTTATAATGTTCTTTAAGTTGCTTTGCAGATAATTCTGACAAGCCAAGTAATTTGTTACTTCCTTTAACTTTCCCGCTACAAACCAACGAGATTTTTCTTCCCTTTCTGTATTTTTTTAACCAGCTGATCACAGCAATCATATTTATTTGACAAAACAAATCATACTCGAACCACAACACAATTTCTTCTTGTGATTTTTGATTACATAAATTCCGATATTCTTTTAGTGTTAAATCTATAAATTGCTTTTTGGTAACTTTATATGATTGCTTTAGAAATTCGAATCTGGCTTTCCAAAAATGTTCACTACCAACGTGGACATTTGTTTTTCCTTCACATAACATCTCTCTCCACGTAATAAAATCTCCCTGAATGTTTAGTTTTTTTAAATAATTGGTAGTGCTATCGCCATTGGTGATGTGTAAAATTGAAGTTTTCATAATTAAAAAACGAAGCTAAGTTTTATTTATTTTTTAGTTGCTATACTTTAACGTTTTGTGTTAACCACCAACGCGTTTTACATTAAATCCTTTTTCTTTTAGCAGGGTCATTATTCGGTCTCTAAAATCACCCTGAATAATAATTTTATCATCTTTAAAACTTCCGCCAACAGAAAATTTGGTTTTAATTTCTTTGGCTAACATTTTAAAGTCTGATGTTGCTCCTGTATAGCCTTCTAAAATAGTGATTGGTTTTCCTTTTCGTTTTTCATATTTGCAAATTATTGGTTCGTTTTGTAACCAAATAGTTGATTTTTCTTCAACTTTTTCAGGAACTTCTACGTGCTCTGGAAATAGGTTTTTTAGTTGATCTTTTAAATCCATTTTTTCAATTGTCAATTATCAATAAACAATTATCAATTGATAATTGTTTATTGATAATTGTATTATTTTTTAAGTCCTAATTCTCTTAAACGCTCATCTAAAAACTCACCAGCTGTAATATTCTCAAACTGTTTTGGGTTTTCAGCATCAATACAACTTTCTAACACGTCTAACTTCATATCGCTAATTGGATGCATAAAAAACGGAATCGAATAACGCGATGTTCCCCAAAGTTCTTTTGGCGGATTTGTCACTCTATGAATGGTAGATTTTAGTTTGTTGTTAGAATGACGCGACAACATATCTCCAACATTAATCATCAACTCATCTGGTTCAGCAATTGCGTCAATCCAATCTCCGTTGTGATTTTGTACTTGCAATCCTTTTCCTTGTGCACCCATTAATAAGGTAATCAAATTAATATCGCCATGAGCTGCAGCTCTTTCTGCACCTTTTGGCTCTGTTTTTATTGGTGGATAATGAATTGGACGTAAAATACTATTTCCGTTTTTGATGTACTTATCAAAATAAGTTTCTTCCAGTTCTAAATGTAACGCTAAAGAACGCAGCACAAATTTGGCTGTTTTTTCTAACATTTGATAGGCTTGTTTACCAACTTCATTGAATTTTGGCAACTCTTTTACAGCAACATTTGCTGGATATTCTTCCGCATATTTTGAGTCTCTATCTACATATTGACCAAAATGCCAAAACTCTTTTAAATCTCCTTCTTTTTTACCTTTAGCAGATTCTTTTCCAAAAGAAACATAACCTCGTTGTCCGCCAATTCCTGGTATTTCATACGATTCTTTTACATCTTCCGATAAATCAAAGAAATTTTTAATTTCAGCGTACAAATCAGCTACTAATTTATCGTCTAAAAAATGACCTTTTAATGCAACAAAACCAATGTTTTCGTAAGCATGTCCAATTTCTTTTATAAACTGTTGTTTTTTCTTAGGATCATCCGATAAAAAATCGGACAAATTAACACTAGGTATGTTATTCATTTTATATAAATTTTAATAAAGGGAGATAAAGTTAATAAAAACAAGGAATAAACAAAGGATTACTTGTTAATAAATGGAATTGTATAAGAAATGGTGTAATTAAAACCAAAGCCGGTTTCTGTTTCAAAAACTCTGTTAAAGCCTGGAACATAGAGTGTTTTGAAATTTGTTGGGTGTTTTAGGTTCAGCATAATTTTATACGAAAAACTAAACCCTAAAAATAGATTTTTAAAGGTTTCTACTTTAATTCCCATAACAAACTCTGTCCAATGCGCATTTAAACCTTTTGTGGTTACTGGTGTTGAAATTGTATTTCCAGCAAAATAATCACTTCCGGTATTTGAATTATAACTGTTTAAGGTTTGCTCAAAAGCACTTGTTGCATATCTAAATCCCACAAAGATTTCGTTGTTCATGTCTAGCCAATTTTCATAGGCATTGTAATTGACACCGATTTTATAAAACGAACCTTTTGAGGTTGAATTTGTGTAATCTTCAACCGTAATTTCTTCTTGAGTTCCAAATTCAGTTGCGATGTACCAATTTTTAGAAATTCTATAATCTGCAACAAATTCTAATCCACTAGAATTTGAATCAATCATTCCCATAATTGGTTTGCTGATGTCAATTCCTAAACGCAAACCATAAGCGGTTTTAGTAGAAATAGAATCGTTGACTTCTTTTTCTTGAGCAAAGTTACTTAGCGAAGTAAGTATCAAACAAAAACTAATGAAATATTTGAACATGTGCTTTGGTTTGAGTATCAATTGTTGTTAAAGAAGTTGGTGTAAAAGACTGAATCCAATTATTAGTAGAAGTCATTGTTACATTGTTAAAAATGGTTTTAAAACCACAAGAACGCGAAACATATTCTTCTGTTGTTGTGTAGTTGATGGTAAAAGTATCGGTAATATTATTTGCTGTATTTCCATCAATTGTATTCATTTTAAAATGATAAATAGTTTGAGTGGAATTGATGTTTAACGGAATTGCAACAGAATCTAATGCAACACTTTTATAATTTAATATCGTATCCTTTCCGTTGGCCCAAATAGACAAACGTGCTACCTTTTTTACTGTCGTTGGATTTGCAGCGTCGTAAAAACGCAATACTAATTTTGGAGTTGTTGGCAATAAACAAATATCATCTTTTTCGCAAGCGGAAAACAACAAGGATAAAAAGAGGATGTATAAAAAAGGTTTTTTCATTTAATTATGAGTGTATTCGTTTATGCGTTTATGCGTTTATGCGTTTATTTGTTTATGGGTTTAGTTGCGTTTTTCTTAACCCATTTAGCATGTTTGTAATTTTTTCTAATTTTTCTCGGACTAAAATATAATCTTTTTCAGAAACAAAGTTCAATTCTTTAGAAATTATGATTTGATTTAACACTTCCATTGCAGAACTAAATGCAATTGTTGTAAAATGAGCTTTGTCTTTCGTTGTTTTTCTCGATGTACCTTCTGCTAAATTTGAAGCAATAGATACAGATGCTCTTCTTAATTGACTAATTAATCCAAATTTTTCATTAGACGGAAAACCTTTTGTGATTTTATATATCTCGATTATTAGGTTTTTTGATTCTTGCCAGACAATTAATTTTTCAAATGAATATATTTTCATAGCGTCTTTTTTTAACAAATAAACGAATAAACCATTTAATCCTACATTTACTAAACAAATAAACGTTAACCTTTCTCAAACAACACCACAGTTTCTATATGAGAAGTATGTGGAAATTGATCTACCAAACTAATTTTTTTAATTTGATAACCAGCTTCTCTCAACAGTTCTGCATCTCTTGCTTGTGTTGCGGGATTACAAGAAACATACACCATTCTGTCTGCATTTAAATAGATGATTTTCTGTAATGTTTTTGGTGCAATTCCTGCTCTTGCAGGATCTAAAATAATGGTTTTTATTTTTCCTTTATATGCTGGATGTGCGGTTAAAAACTTACCAACATCTGCAGCATAAAATTGCAATCCGTTAATGTTATTTCTTTTGGCATTTTCTTTTGCATCTTCAATAGCGGAAGCCACAATATCTACACCAACAATTTTTGCATTATCACTTTTAGAAGCTACAATTTGTCCGATGGTTCCGGTTCCACAAAACAAGTCCATTACTACAGTATTGTCAACTTTTGATTTGTCTTCTAACACATATTCTACCACTTTATTGTACAACTTTTCTGCACATTTTGGATTTGTTTGAAAAAAACTTTTCATGCTGATTTCAAAGTTCAATCCTAATAATTCTTCTACAATTTTATCTTTTCCGTACACCAATTCTAAACTACCAGAAGTGGCAATTGTTCTGTCGCCAGTTTCATCGTTTATGGTATGTAATAATCCAGCAACTCTATCTCCAAATAATTCAACTAAAAATGCTGCAAATTTCTGTAAATCGAACTTTTCTAATTCGGGTGAAGTTGTCACCAAATTGAACAATAATTCGTTTGTTTTGAATGATTTCCGAACAACAAAATACCTAAAAAAACCTTCTCTTTTTGGTCCATGCCAAGGTTCTAAACCTGTTTCTTCACAATATTTTCTGATGTCTTTTAAATGGTCTTCTAGTTGTTTGTCAAACAGTCCAGAATCTTTTTCTAAATTATCTCCCATCCACCAAACTCCACGTCTTTTAAAGCCTAAAGTAAACTCGTCTTTATCGTGCTTTGCAACTCTATCGTAACCAATGGCAGAAAAACCATATTCCATTTTATTTCTGTAATGAAATACATTTGGAGACGTTACAAATTCGTCAAATAAATCTTCAATATTATCTACTTTTCCGATTCGTTTAAATAAAGATAGCGTGCTTTCCTTTTTATATTGATGTTGTAAATCGATTGGTAATTTGATATAAGGTGCGCCCGGAATATCTTGAAACGGAACTTCAACTTCATTTTCTGAAGGCTCTATAACATCAATTAATTTTGCTTCAGCATATTTTTTGCTCGATTTCTGAATCTGAGCCTTCACCAATTGTCCAGGTAATGTATTGGGAACAAAAATAACAAAACTTCCTTCTTCAGATTTTATTCTTGCAATTCCTTTTCCACCAAAGGCATAATCTTCGATTTTTAATTCTAAAACCTGATTTTTCTTCACAAATTTATTTCGTTCTCTACGTGGCATTCTAAGTATTTTATGGTTCGCAAAATTAGGAAAAGTTATTGATAATAACCTTACAGGTTTTAAAAACCTCTGAGGTTTTATTTTGGAATCTAAAGACAACTTTTACCTCATTTTTTAAGTAATGTTTGCTATTTGCGTTAGGGATTGAACGGTTTGTTTGAGCTCTTACGCTTTTTGGCGTGAAGCGAGTAGTGAAAGCCCGACCTTTAGGGAACGCCCATATTCTAAATAATGAAAAAAACGATCTGTATAATTAGATTATCTTTAAAAGTTAAAAATAAAATGAACCTTTTTTAAGATGGTACGTCTATAAGATGTAATTAATTATGAAGGATACAACTATTTTGTCAGATTGTGAATTGGTATTGGAGTATCAATCAGGAAATAGAGCAGCACTTTCTGGTTTGGTTAAAAAATGGCATATTCCGTTTTGTAAACTTGCTTATTGGTATGTAAAAGATGCTGATGTTGCGAAAGATATAGTCCAAGAAAGTTGGGTGATTATTTTTAAAAAACTAGACACATTAAAAAACCCGAAGCAATTTAAAAGCTGGAGTATAAGCATTGTAAACAGAAAAGCAATTGATTGGATTAGAGCAAATAAAAGAGAAAGCAATAAACTGAACACCTTTTATAACGAAAAAGACAAAAGCAATACGATTGATGAATCAGAAGAACAAAAAACAAAATTAATATCCATTTTAAAAATTGAAATGGATGTATTGCCAACCAATCAAAAAATGATAATCAAATTATTTTACACAGAGAATTATTCGTTACAACAAATAAGTGAAGCATTAAAGATTTCAGTTGGTACCGCAAAATCGAGATTGTTTCACGCAAGAGAAAAATTAAAAAAATCATTAAAACATAAATATCATGAAGAATAACACAGAAGAAATAGATAAATTGATAAAGGAAACCTTATCGCAAGAAGAAGCAAAGTTTTACGATGAATTAGAACAACAAACTATTTTTGAAATGATTGGCGGATTGTTTCAAGGAAAAAATAAATGGATCATGTTTCTAATGAACTTTATGACGTTGGTTTTCTTCGGATTGTTTGTGTATTGTACCGTTCAGTTTTTTAATACCACAGCTACAAACGAACTTATTAAATGGGGAGTTGGCGGATTGGTTTTCTTATTCGGAGTTAGCATGTTAAAGATTTTTGCTTGGATGCAAATGGATAAAAATGCACTACTTAGAGAGCTTAAACGATTGGAATTATTGATTACATACGCTTCTTCAAAATAAATAGAAAAGGCATTAAAAAAACCTCACAGATTTCTAAAATTTGTGAGGTCTATTAATACTTATTCGTTTTTCTTAATAATTTTTATTTCAAGATATAATTTTACTACTTTTGTATAACTTCGGGGATGATTTCTTTCCCACGCTGAATTTTCGAAACTTTCGAAAGGATAAAGGTAGATAAGGAATGGTTATTATATAAATTTAAAAGTATTAAAAATGGCTGTTTTAGACCAATTAACTTCGCAACAAGCGATCGATTTAGAAAACAAGTACGGAGCGCACAATTACCATCCACTTCCTGTGGTATTGAGTAAAGGAGAAGGCGTGTATGTTTGGGATGTAGAAGGTAAAAAGTATTATGATTTTTTATCAGCATATTCCGCAGTAAACCAAGGACATTGTCACCCAAAAATTGTTGGCGCAATGGTACAACAAGCGCAAACATTAACTTTAACTTCAAGAGCATTTTATAATGACATGCTTGGAAAGTACGAGAAATTTGCAGCAGAATTATTTGGTTTTGACAAATTATTACCAATGAATACTGGAGCAGAAGCTGTAGAAACAGCATTGAAAATCTCTAGAAAATGGGCGTATGAAGTAAAAGGAATTGCAGAAAATGAAGCAGAAATTATTGTGTGTGAAAACAATTTTCACGGAAGAACAACTACCATTATTTCTTTTTCAAATGATCCTGTAGCTCGCAAAAATTTTGGCCCATATACTGATGGATTTATCAAAATTGAATATGATAATTTACAAGCTTTAGAAGAAACGTTAAACTCAAGCAAAAATATTGCAGCATTTTTAGTAGAACCAATTCAAGGTGAAGCTGGCGTGTATGTTCCTTCTGAAGGATATTTAACAAAAGCAAAAGCCTTGTGTACAAAACACAATGTATTGTTTATTGCCGATGAAGTGCAAACAGGAATTGCAAGAACGGGTAAGATGTTAGCAGTAGATCACGAAAATGTGCAACCAGATATTTTAATTCTTGGAAAAGCACTTTCTGGCGGCGCGTATCCAGTTTCTGGTGTGTTGGCAAATGATACTATTATGAATGTGATACAACCAGGAAATCACGGTTCTACTTTTGGAGGAAATCCGATTGCTGCGGCGGTAGCAATTGCTGCTTTAGAGGTTGTACAAGAAGAAAATTTAGCAGAAAATGCTGAGGCTTTAGGACAGATTTTTAGAGCTGAATTGTCTGAATTTGCAAAAGAATGTGATTTGGTACTTTCTGTAAGGGGAAAAGGATTGTTAAATGCAGTGTTGATTAATGATACAGAAGATAGCTCAACCGCTTGGGATATTTGTATGAAACTAAGAGACAACGGATTGTTAGCTAAACCAACACATGGGAATATCATTCGTTTTGCGCCACCTTTGGTAATGACAGAAGAACAATTGATGGATTGTATTTCTATTATTAAAAAAACAATATCAGAATTTAAAAAATAAATAAGTATGGAAGATCATTTAACTCAAAACACTAATTCAACTGGATTAAAATTAAACAATCAGGCGATTGATTTCTTAAAAGAAACAGCAAAATGGGCCAATTTTTTAGCGATTATGGGTTTTATAGGAATAGGTTTATTGGTGATAATAGCACTTTTTGCTGGGACACTTTTTGGTAGTTTGCCAGAGTCTAATGCTTATGCTGAAGTTGGTAGTGGGTTAATTATGCTCGTTTATTTATTAATGGCAGTTTTATATATTTTTCCGGTGTTGTATTTGTATCGTTTTGCCGATAAAATGAAAACAGCATTGGCAAGAAAAGATGAAGATGTTTTATCGGATGCACTTATGAATTTAAAATCTCATTATAAGTTTATTGGGATCTTAACAATTGTAATGCTAGCTTTCTATGCTTTAGGAATTTTACTTGCTTTAATCGGCGGATTAGCAGCAATGTAATTTTTCAATTTATGATATAAAAAAAAGCCTGCAAATGCAGGTTTTTTTAGTTTTAAAATTCTAACATTTTTTCTTGTAATAAAGTAGGGTCTTGCAGTGCTTCCCAACCAATAACAGTAAGAATATAAACGATAAACCCTAAGTAAATAAGATTTAAAATAATACCGATAATACTAAGTATTTTACCTGTGGTAACATTAGAATATCCGGTGTAGTTTTCTGGAGTTTCTAAGTAAATTTTCTTTGCGCTATTTGCTAAAACTAACGCGATAATTCCTAGAATTAACCCTATAATTCCATAGCAACAGCAGGTTATTATTGAGATAATTCCTAATACTAAGACTGTTGTTGAGTTTGGTAATTTTTGTTTTTCCATAATGTATAAAGTGGTTAAAAGAGTTGATTCATTTTTATAAAATAGCTAATCACAATAATTAAAACATTTATTGAAGCTAAAGTAAGAATAATTTTTCTTCCGTTTTTAAACGTGTATTTCCAATGCAATAAAGCAAAAACAGCAAGAATTATTAAGGTATAAATTGCAGGATACATTTTAAAAGCTTCTGCAAAATCGCCTTTTAGTAAAAATAAAAATGCGCGCTGAAATCCACAACCTAAACAATCAACTCCAAAGAGTTTTTTGTTTAAACAGGGCAATAAGTAATCTTCTGTTTGTAAGTACATAAAAGTTGTTTAAATAAATCCATTCCAGGAATAGTTGGCATTCCGCTTTTAGCAGCATTGGCTAATTCTTGTTCATTTATTTCGGATGCTTTTTTAATAGCGTTATTCAGCGTAACAATTAAATAACCTTCTAATTCTTCTGCATCATTTAGCAAACTGTCATCAATTCTAATCGCTTTTAGTTCTCTATTAGCTGTAATTGTAAGGTGTATTTTTTCGTTTGATGAGGTTTCATCAATCAACATATGATCTAAGCGTGCTTTTGTTTCTTCAACTTTTTGTTGCACTTATTTTAATTTACCCATCATTCCAGACATATCTCCAAACATAATTCTATAATTTAGTATTTGACACAAATTTACTACTTTCACAGGAAGTAAAAAATTTAAAAAAATGAGAAAGATATTGTTTTACACTACAGCATTTAGCCTTATTTTTGCAACCGCTTGTAAAAATGATTCCATGAAAAATAAAGGTATTACACCACCAATTGCAGAAAAAATTCCAGTAGAAATTGAAACGCATGGTGATATTAGAATTGACAATTATTTTTGGATGCGTTTGTCTGATCAGCAAAAAAACGCCAAAGTAAAAGACGAGCAAACTACAAAAACGCTTGATTATTTAAATGCAGAAAACGATTATTACGATCAAATAACATCTCATACAAATAATTTTAAAACGTCTTTGTTCGAAGAAATGAAATCTCGAATTAAAGAAGATGACGAATCTGTTCCGTATAAAAAGAATGGCTATTTTTACATTACGAAATACGAAAAAGGACAACAATACCCAATTTATACCCGTAAAAAAGCATCTTTAGATGCTAAAGAAGAATTGTTGTTTGATGTAAATGAATTGGCAAAAGGACACGATTATTTCCAATTAGGCGGATTAAATATCAGCCAAAATAACGAGTTGGCAGCTTTTTCGGTTGATACAATTAGTAGGCGACAATATGTGCTTCACATTAAAAATTTAAAAACAGGAAAAGTTTACAACGATGTAATTACCAATACAAATGGTGGTTCAGTTTGGGCAAACGATAATAAAACCTTGTTTTACACAAAAAAAGATCCTGTTTCTTTAAGAAGTTATAAGGTTTTTAAACATGTTTTAGGAACGAATGAATCTGATGATGTTGAAGTGTATCACGAAAGTGATGAAACATTTGGAATTGGAGTAGCAAAAACAAAATCAAATGATTTTATTGTAATTGCCTCTTATTCAACTTTATCAACAGAATATAGAGTGTTAGATGCAAATAACCCTAACGGAAGTTTTAAAATTATTCAACCAAGAGAACGTAATTTAGAATATAGTGTTTCGCATTATGGAGATCATTTTTATCTGTTAACAAATAAAGATGGCGCTAAAAATTTTAAATTGATGAAAACTCCAGTCGATAAAACTTCTAAAGAAAACTGGGTAGATGTAATTAAGCATAGAGAAGACACGCTGTTAGAAGATGTTTCTATTTTTAAAAACTATTTAGTACTAGAAGAACGTACTAATGGATTGAATAAAATTAGAATTAAACGTTGGGACAATACCAAAGATTATTATTTACCTTTTGATGAAGAAACCTATACGGCAGATGTATATTCAAATCCAGATTTTGATACCAATACAATTCGTTATTCTTACAATTCAATGACAACGCCAAGTTCTGTAATTGATTTTAATATGGATGACCAATCAAAAGAAATCAAAAAAGAACAAGAAGTTTTAGGAGGAAAATTTGATAAAAATAAGTACACGAGCAAACGTGTTTGGGTAGCCGCAAGAGACGGAAAAAAAATAGCGATTTCTTTAGTATACAGAAAAGATATTGAGATTAATGAAAACACACCAGTATTGCAATATGCGTACGGTTCTTACGGTTATACAATTCCTGATGGATTTAGCACCACAAGATTAAGTTTGTTAGACAGAGGATTTGTGTATGTTTTAGCGCATATTAGAGGAAGCGAATATTTAGGAAGAAATTGGTACGAAGACGGAAAACTATTAAAGAAGAAAAACACGTTTAACGATTTTGTAGATTGTTCTAAGTTTTTAATAGAAAATAACTATACATCGGCAAATCATTTATACGCAATGGGCGGATCTGCTGGCGGATTGTTAATGGGAGCAATTGCAAATATGAATCCAGAATTGTACAACGGAATTATAGCGCAAGTTCCTTTTGTTGATGTAATTTCTACCATGTTAGATGAAAGTATTCCGTTAACAACGGGAGAATTTGACGAATGGGGAAATCCGAAGAACAAAGAATATTACGACTACATAAAAAGTTATTCTCCGTACGATCAAGTAAAAGCAAAAGCATATCCAAATATGTTAATTACAACCGGTTATTGGGATAGTCAAGTGCAATATTGGGAACCTGCAAAATGGGTTGCTAAATTAAGAGAATATAAAACAGACGATAACATTTTGTTATTGCATACAAATATGGACGCTGGCCATGGTGGAGCATCAGGAAGATTTGATGCCTTAAAAGAAGTAGCTAAAGAATACGCATTTATGTTAGATTTAGAGAATAAAATTGAATAATGACAAGAAATCAAAACACAAATAAAAATATTTTAGAACTCGTTGGGCAAACACCATTAGTTCAGTTAAACACCATTACAAATCACTTAAAAGGTTCTTATTTTGCAAAATTAGAATCGTTCAACCCAGGTCATTCTGCAAAAGACAGAATAGCAACGTATATTATAGAAAACGCAGAGAAAACAGGACTTCTAAAACCTGGAGATACCATTGTAGAAACTACTTCTGGCAATACAGGTTTTTCACTGGCAATGATTTCTATGGTAAAAGGCTACAAATGCATTTTAGCAGTCAGTTCTAAAACATCTCAAGATAAGATTGACATGTTAAAAATAATGGGAGCAGAGGTGCATTTATGTCCTGTAAATGTTGCCGCAGACGATCCTCGCTCTTATTACGAAGTAGCAAAAAGAATTCATAAAGAAACTCCGAATTCCATTTACATCAACCAATATTTTAACGAATTAAATAGTGAAGCACACTACCATTCTACAGGACCAGAAATTTGGAAACAAACCGAAGGGAAAGTTACACATGTAGTTGTTGCAAGCGGAACAGGAGGAACAATTTCTGGAATTGGGAAATACTTAAAAGAGCAAAATCCAGCAATTAAAATATTAGGTGTAGATGCGTACGGTTCTATTTTAAAAGGGTTTCACGAAACAGGAGAAATAGACGAAGAAGATATTTATCCGTACAGAATAGAAGGTTTGGGTAAAAATTTAATTCCTACTGCAACTAATTTTGATGTAATTGACTGTTACGAAAAAGTAACAGATAAAGATGCTGCGCTTAGAGCTCGAGAAATTGTAGCCAAAGAAGGAATTTTTTCTGGATACACAAGCGGTGCTGTTCTTCAAGCGGCAATTCAGTACAACAATAAAAATATGTTTGCAACTAATAGTGTTGTTGTATTGGTTTTTCCTGATCACGGATCTAGATATATGAATAAAATTTACAACGATTCTTGGATGCAACAGCAAGGGTTTATGGAGTAGTGCTTGTTATATAGATGCGCATTTATTTGATTAACTCCTAAAAAAACAGTTAATTTGCACTCTCAAATTTGAAGAACAAAACATATGACGAAAGATTTATTTGAAAGAATAAAAGGTGATAAAGGACCATTAGGAAAATGGGCTGATAAAGCCGAAGGATATTATGTTTTTCCGAAGTTAGAAGGACCAATTTCTAACAGAATGTCTTTTAACGGAAAGAAAGTTATTACGTGGAGTATTAATGATTACTTAGGATTGGCAAATCATCCAGAGGTGTTAAAAGTTGATGGAGAAGCTGCTAGAGAATACGGAATGGCGTATCCAATGGGCGCAAGAATGATGTCTGGTCATACTGTTTTTCACGAGCAATTAGAAAAAGAATGTGCAGAATTTGTTGAGAAAGAAGCTGCTTATTTGGTCAACTTCGGTTACCAAGGAATGGTTTCTGCAATTGATGCGTTGGTCACTAAAAACGATATCATAGTATATGATATGGATACGCACGCTTGTATTATTGATGGAGTTCGTTTGCATGCAGGAAAACGTTTTGTGTACAAACACAACGATATGGAAAGTTTTGAGAAAAACTTACAACGTGCTACTAAAATGGCTGCTACAACAGGCGGCGGAATCTTAGTAATTTCTGAAGGAGTTTTTGGAATGCGTGGAGAACAAGGAAGATTAAAAGAAATTGTTGCTTTAAAAGAAAAATACAACTTCCGTTTATTAGTAGATGATGCTCATGGTTTTGGAACTTTAGGGAAAGACGGAAAAGGAACCGGATTTGAACAAGGAGTACAAGACGGAATTGACGTTTATTTTGCAACCTTTGCAAAATCGATGGCTGGTATTGGTGCTTTCTTTGCAGGAGATGAAGATGTAATACAGTATTTACAATACAATATGCGTTCTCAAATGTTTGCAAAATCTTTACCAATGGCAATGGTAAAAGGAGCATTAAAACGTTTAGATATGTTGCGTACAATGCCAGAATTAAAAACAAAACTCTGGGAAAACACCAATGCTTTACAAGGTGGTTTAAAAAAGGCTGGTTTTGATTTAGGAACTACACAAACGTGTATTACACCAGTGTTTTTAAAAGGAGAAATTCCTGAAGCAATGGCAATGGTCAATGACTTACGTGAAAATTACGGAATCTTTTGTTCTATTGTGGTGTATCCAGTAATTCCAAAAGGATTGATCATCTTAAGATTGATTCCGACTGCAACACATACGCAAGAAGATATTGATGAAACAATTGCAGCATTTTCTGGAATTAGAACCAAATTAGAAAATGGTACCTATAAAAAGATTGCTGTTTCTATGATGGAAGAATAGTTTTTCTATAGATCCTTTTTACACATCTAGCTAAAGAACAAAATTGATATTTACGTTTTTCTGTAAAAGTTGTTTTTCATCTTTTTAAAAAGGATTGATTTTGCTTGTTAAGTAATTTTTTAAATTCCAATTTTATTTTATTCCAGCGATGAATTCTAAGTAAATTTGGCAAAGGAAACTGAAGCTTATGCCTATATTTGCAAAAAATAAAACCCTAATTATGATGTCCCAATTGCTTTATAATCCTTTTAAAGAATTGATTTTTGACGAACATTTTTGCTTCCTTTCTGGAGTTTTAACGACCGAAAGCATGACCGTTTTTCCGAAATGGTTGATGGATCATTTTAAATTTGGTGATGAAAAAATTGAGATGATGGACAAAGCGAAATCATATCACTACGAAGATCTTAGATTGCCGTGTTCTGTTGAAGTAAAAAATGCTTTTGAAGAACTAGATGTTAAGGTTGAAACCGCATATCAAAAAGGTTTTGAAGGAATGGACGCACTCGAAGAGGAATTGCTTTTTCAATGGACAGGCAGAATGGTTTATGGCTTGTTGTATTACGAAATGATTTACGAAAGAGACACGCAGCTAGCGCAAAACAAAACTTTTGAACTTTCTGAAACGCTTAGAAAACGTTTTGGGTATTTTCATTTGATGCTGCAATCTATTGTAGAGCCAATTACTTTTGTTGGACAAAAACCGTGGAGTATTGCCGTTTTTCCGCTTAAATATTCTTCAGATATTTTTAGCTATCGCGATGATGCTATCAATTTAATGTTTTCGTTTGGAGTAAATGGTTTTGGTTTTATAGCCTGTTTGCAAGACAATGGAGTAATAGCTGAGAAGCACAAAGAAATTCTCGATAAAATGAAAGGACATGTGTTGCATCCTGTGCAATTTGAAGAATTGTACGCACGCTTTCATTATTCAGATTATATCTTACAACACCAACCAGAATATAACGTTGAAAGCTTAGACGAAAACATTAGCATAGAAGTTGCAACCACTGGAGTGCAACCTGTTTTTGGGTTTTGGGACGAGAATATATTTGCCCAATTGCTTTCTAATTATTGGCAAGTGTACGGAATAGAAAAAGAAGATATCCTTCAATTTCAAAAGCCGCCAGTAAGTTTTTTAGAAAACCCGTATTCTAAAGATTTTATACAACCAGAAGCGATTAGTTTGCCGTTTTAAGAAACGTGTTTGTATATGGGTTGTTGCGGCTGGCTAGCGATAAATTTAGTTAATTAAAAACCAACATTGAATAATCACTGGATTTTTTCACCGGAAAAATTCGCCAGCAATGATGCATACACGTTGTTTTTATTATAATCCAGAAATTTTATAAATTCTAGAACAGATCATTGATACATTTAGTAAAAGTCTAAAATGGATTCCATTTATCGTTGTTTTTTCTGTTTTGCTTAGATCGTATTCAAACTTGTGTTTAGTACTCATCATTTCAACACCATTTTTTCCTCTAATCTTTTGAATGTAAGCTTCTTTAAAAAAAGTATCAAGTGTTTTGGTGTCATATTCAACATTGTGAGCAATTGAATTTCTTAATAAGTTTAGAAGTTTTAATAAACGATAAAGTTGTGAATTTCCGTTTTCAAAAAGTCCAAGTAGCTTTGCAATTTCTATTTTATTGGAATATGTAAATCTAACTTTTTTGAAATTTACTTTCTTTTTTGCATATTCATTAATATAAAATTGAAGAGCCCTTTCAGTCATTAAGTGACCTTTCAAAATAAGGTTATCCATATCTTTACAAACCAAAAGATGGTCTACATATAAATCAATTCTAGATGATTCTTGGGTTTCTTTCTTCATTTAATAATTATGCACAACGTGTTTGTATATGGTTTGTTGCGTGTTTCAAGCAACTAATTTAGTAAATAATTAACGACCAAGAAAGTCCGCGAGGACTTTCGTAAGTAGGCAAGAAGCCAGCAATAAATTATATACGGTGTTGTAGGTAGTACTTTATAATTCATTCGGAAGTATAAATTGTTCTAAATCATATTTTGGAATTAATTCAATATTTTCCACGTCGTCTTTAATAGCTTTAAACCTTTCTATTAATATTTCTGCATCTGGAGCTTGAAAATAAACTCTCTTCAAGTTTTTCATTCCACCAATTATTTTTCTATCAATGTCTCTGTTGAAAAAAGGAAATGAATAGCCAATAACAACTAAAGCAACAGAATCTTTAGATGCTTCGATTGCCATTTCAACAATGCTTTTTTCAGGATTTTCCCTTTCCCAAGCAAATGAAAAATTCGAATAAATATTATTTAAATATATAGCTGCAGTATAATTTCTAACAATTTGATTTATAAAGTTTATGTCAATTTCTACATTTAAATTTGTTGCGTACATATATTGTCTCCAACCATTGTCAGAGTATAAACCAGTTGTTCCGTTTAATTTATATATTCCAAATTTATCTCTTTGATGATTGTCACCATATTTGTGATTAATATTCAATGATGTTTGAATATTTGAAATTTCACTTTGACCTGAATATTCAAGATAGGATAGTTCAAATTGGTAGTCATAATTCCAAGATAATATTCTTATGTTTTCTGGAAAATCATATAATTCATTATGAATTGAAGCAAAAAATGAATCATATCTTTTATCAGGTTGATTTATAGTTTGTTCGAAAATAAAGAAAATTGATAGAGCCACTTTAAGTTTGTCTAACTTTTTACGTTCTCTTTTTATAGTAAGTTTTTTTGCAAAAGTGTCCACACTTGCGTGTTTAGAACTCTCATCTAATAACCATTGTAAATCAGTTATCAATTCCTTTTGATAAACATTTTTTGATTCTAAATTTTTCAACCCAATATCTGTAAATTTATCTTCAGCTGATAGTTGTAATTTTTCGCTATTTAATAAATCAATTAAACTTTTTAATCTGGATGGAATTTCATTTACTATTGGAAGAGCATTTCTACTTGCTCCGGCTCCAAATAAATATGCAATTTTATTCATAGTTTTTTCTCTTTCAGGGTATTTTACCTACAACTCGTTATAAAGTAACTAAAGCTCTCTTTATCAATTTTTACATTAAAAATAAAACAAGTTACTGTTTTGTTTAGCATCTCAAATATAGCAAAATAAAGGCATAAAAAAAGCGCATCCATGATGGATGCGCTTTTGTAGTATAGTTTAAAACTATTTTATCTTTCTCTACGTCTTCTTCCGAAACCGCCAGATTGTCTGTCTGCAGAACCTCTATCAGGTCTGTCTCCGCCAGCTCTTGGTTTTCTGTCAGAAGAACCGCTTCTTCTTGGAGAAGATGAAGAAGAGCTTCTATCGCTACGTTTTCTTCCGAATCCACCGCCATCAGATTTTGGTGATCTTCTTCCGCTTCTATCACCGCCACGACCTCTTCCGCCGCCAGAACGTTCTTTCTTCGTAATTTCTATATTTACGCCACGTCCGTTAAATTCTGGATCGTTTTCTTCAAAAGCACTTAATGTTTGTCCTTCAAAGTTTTTATCCAATTCAAAGAATGAAAAAGTGTCTAAAATATCAATTGCGCCAATTTCTATATTGTCTGTAATACGTTGGTCGTTAATTAAACCAATTAATCGTGCAGGATTTAAATCGTCTTTTCTACCTAAGTTGATAAAGAAACGCGTCATGTTTTCGTCTCTTGGTCTTCCTCTTCCGCCAGAATCTCTAGAGTCTCCTCTAGATGCTGCTAAATCGTTTAAATCTTTTGCATTTTCGTAATAGGCTAAGAACGTATTGAACTCTAAAGAAACAAATTTCTGAATCAATTGTTCTCTGTCTAATCCTTCTAGTTTTTCGTAAATACTTGGTAAAAATTCTTCAATTTGATTGGTATTTACTTCTGCATTTTGCACTTTATCAATTAAATGCATTAATTGATTTTGACAAATTTCTTTTCCGCTAGGAATATTTGCTTGTACAAATTTCTTATTGATAATTCTTTCTATAGAACGTAATTTTCCTTTTTCTTTTCCGTTGACCAAGACAATCGAAATTCCTTTTTTACCAGCTCTACCAGTTCTTCCAGATCTGTGTGTGTAGTTTTCTATTTGGTCTGGTAATTTATGGTTGATAACATGTGTTAATTCAGTAACATCCAAACCACGCGCCGCAACATCTGTTGCTACTAAAATCTGAATACTTTTCTTTCTGAATTTATCCATCACGCCATCACGTTGCCCTTGAGATAAATCTCCGTGCAACGCATCTGCGCTATAACCATCTTTTATTAAGTTATTTGCAACTTCTTGTGTTTCTCTACGAGTTCTACAAAATACAATTGCGTAAATATCTGTATTTACATCTGCAATTCTTTTTAAAGCTTCGTAACGTGTACGTTCGTTAACTACATAATATTCGTGACTTACGTCATCAGAACCTTCGTTCTTTTGCCCAGAAGTAATTTCTATAGGCTTGGTCATGTAGTTTTTTGCAATCGCTTCAACTTCTCTTGGAAAAGTTGCAGAAAATAACAAAGTTTGTTTTTCAGCAGGAGTTGCTTCTAAAACTTTATCCAATTCGTCTTTAAAACCCATGTTTAACATTTCATCGGCTTCGTCTAAAACGATCCAACGAATGCTTCCTAGTTTTAAGGCTCTACGCTTAATTAAATCTACTGTTCTACCAGGAGTTCCAACAACTATTTGAGAACCTTTTTTTAATGAACGAATTTGTTCATCAATGTTTGCTCCACCATAAACGGTTGTAGTTCTTACACCTTTTAAATATTTTGCAAACTCTTCGATGTTTTTTCCAATCTGAACTGCTAGTTCTCTAGTTGGAGATAAAATAATTGCTTGTGTGTCTTTACTATTTACATCTAATTGTTGTAAAATAGGCAAACTAAAAGCGGCTGTTTTACCAGTTCCGGTTTGTGCAAAAGCCTTTAAATCTTGTGTGGATGCAATTACTTGTGGAATTGCTTTTTCTTGAATTACTGTAGGGTTTTCATAACCCAAATCTGTTAGCGCTTTAGAGATTTCTTCTCTAAGCCCCAACTCTAAAAATGTTGACATGCTGTGAACAATTGTGAATCACAGACGCCAGTATCTGTAAACTCGGTTTATAAACGCTTTAGAATCTGTTACTTATTAAACTGGGTAACAACGATCTAATCTTCTTAATTCTTATAATTAAGAGCGTGCAAAGGTACGTAAAATAATATGGATTTACCTAAGAAGATTTAGTCTTTCTGTAAAGTCTTTAATTGTTTGTAAATTTTAGAGCTGGTAATAGAAGCGTAGCCGTTTACAATTTCACCTTTTTTATTGATCAATAAAGTTCTTGGTAATTTGCTCGTTAAAAACTCGTTTATTTTACTTTCTGGGCCGATAAAAAACTGTTGCTTAATATCGATTCCTTGTACCGCTTTTTCTTTTGTAGAGGCAGCAATTTTTACACCGATAAAATTAAGTTTTGGAAATTTTTCTGATAAATAATTAATTCTTGATGATAAATATTCGCCACTGATATAATTAGGATTCCAAAGATAAATAACACTATTTTTATTTTTTGTTAATTTTTTGATACTGTGTTTGGCATTGTTAAAATCTAACACATCAAAGGCAGGTAATTGATTTCCAGCATGTACTTTGTTTACATCGTTAATTAAACGTTGAATTTCTTTTTTATCCTCTATGTCAGAACTTAATTTAAAATAGGTAAAGAAAGCTTCTTTATTAATGCTACAAGATGATTTATCTAAAAAATCATTGATAACGATTTGTCTTAAAAAAGTATTTTTTAATTTTTCGCTAGTAATGTTTTTATCAATCGTATTTAATAAAGCCACCGTAAATTCATTTGATGTATTCGAATAGCCTTCTTTGTACACATTGTTGTAAAGTCTATTTACAATGTATTGTGTGTAAGATTTTAAATACATTAAATCGCTATTGTTTAAATCGATGTTTTTTCTGTAGCTATAAAATGCAGCATCTATTTTAGGAAAATCAGCTGCCTTGTTGATTTCTTTATATTTGGCTGGATATCTTTCAAATCGATTGTAAATAGGATATTTGGCAACCACTTCTAAAACTTTAGAATAGTTTTCTGGCAAGTCGGTTTGTCTAGATTTAAAAGCATCAATTTTTAACTGTCTTAAATTTAATAAAGAATCTAATTTTGCTTTAAAAGCAGTTGGTTCTAAACCGTAAAATGAATAAATATAATGGTTATAGCGTTCTTTTTCGTTTTCTAAAAAGCAATCAATAAGGATGTTGTTTTTCTCAGCTCCAATTCCGCTAAAAACCAAAGATTCATCAAAATCCCAAGTATTTAAACGAATAGAAATACTATCATTTGGTTGAAAATAAATGTATTGATTTTCGTTGCCATGAATAAAGTAGTAGAAACCTTCGTTAAAATCTTTAAAAGATCCTAAAAACTTATCTTCTTTGTCTAAAAACAAACTATCAATCAGCTTGTCATTTTGGTACAGCAACACAAAATCAGATTTTGGATGTATAATTTTACCACCAAAATAAGTGCGTTTTTCTTTGTTAGAAGTTGTACAACTACCAATTAAAACAATAGTTGTAAGTAAAAAACAATATTTAAAAAATCGATTCATTTATTCATTTTAGACTAGAAACAAAATTACATATACATCTTGCAACAACTTGTTAATACGTTGTTAAAGTATTTTATAAAAGTAGCATTTTTAAATGAGTATTTTACTTCTGTATTTTATTGATTTATAAAAGATGTTTATTCTATTTTTAAAGCAAAAAACACCCAAAACTCCTTATAAATTTTATACTTTTGCCAAAAATTTAAAATTATAGAAAAATGCTTTCAGTTTCAAATTTATCCGTTCAGTTTGGTAAAAGAATATTATTTGATGAAGTAAACACAAAATTTTTACAAGGCAATTGCTACGGTATTATTGGCGCAAATGGTGCAGGAAAATCTACCTTTCTTAAAATAATATCTGGAGAGCAAGATCCAACTTCTGGTCATGTGCATTTAGAAACAGGAAAAAGAATGTCGGTTTTATCTCAGAATCACTTTGCTTTTGATGAAATTCCAGTATTAGAAACTGTTATTATGGGAAACAAAGAATTGTTTGCCATCAAAAAAGAAATGGATGCTTTGTATGCTGATTATACGGATGAAAATGCAGAAAAAATTGGCGAATTACAAGTAAAGTTCGAAGAAATGAATGGTTGGAATGCAGATTCTGATGCCGCAGCAATGTTGTCTAACCTTGGAATTAAAGAAGATTTGCATTATACATTGATGAAAGATTTAGACGGAAAACAAAAAGTGCGTGTGTTATTGGCACAAGCAATTTTTGGAAATCCAGATGTTTTAATTATGGATGAGCCAACAAACGACTTGGATTTTGAAACCATTAATTGGTTAGAAAATTTCTTAGCAAATTATGATAATACGGTAATTGTAGTTTCGCATGATAGACACTTTTTAGATGCGGTTTGTACACATATTTCTGATATCGATTTTGGTAAAATAAACAACTATTCTGGGAACTATACTTTTTGGTACGAATCGAGTCAGTTAGCAGCAAAACAAAGAGCACAACAAAACAAAAAAGCCGAAGATAAAAAGAAAGAATTAGAAGAATTTATTCGTCGTTTTTCTGCAAACGTTGCGAAATCGAAACAAGCAACTTCGCGTAAAAAAATGATTGAGAAGTTAAATGTTGATGATATCAAACCATCAAGCAGAAGGTATCCTGCAATTATTTTTAAAAGCGAGCGCGAAGCTGGAGATCAGATTTTAAACGTAGAAGGATTGGCTAAAAAGTTTGAAGGAGAATATTTATTTAATGATATCAACATCAACCTAAATAAAGGTGATAAAGTTGCTATTATTTCTAAAAACTCTAGAGCAGTTACTGCTTTTTATCAAATTTTAAATGACAGAGAAAAGGCAGATGCTGGTTCTTTTGATTGGGGAGTTACAACAACACAATCTTATTTACCGTTAGAAAATGCTGAGTATTTTACAAATGCAGAATTAGATTTGGTAGATTGGTTACGTCAATATGCGCAAACAGAAGAAGAAAGAGAAGAAGTTTTTTTAAGAGGATTTTTAGGGAAAATGATTTTTAGTGGAGAAGAAGCATTGAAAAAATGTAATGTGTTGTCTGGTGGAGAAAAAGTCCGTTGTATGTTGTCTAGAATGATGATGACAAGAGCAAATATTTTACAATTAGACGAACCAACAAATCACTTAGATTTAGAATCGATTCAGGCTTTAAATAACTCGTTAATTAACTTTAAAGGAACCGTATTGCTTTCTACACACGATCATGAATTTGCACAAACGGTTGCAAATAGAATTATAGAAATTACTCCAAAAGGAGTGATTGATAGATATGCTACTTTTGATGATTATTTATCTGATCCAAAGATTAAAGAACAACGAGAAAAAATGTATTCATAAAACATAAAAAAAGGAAGCTGATTAGCTTCCTTTTTTTATGTCATTCCTGTGAAAACAGGAATCTTACCAATCTTATTTAAATTATTATGTTATTCCTGACTTTGTAGAAATAACAGTAAAATTATTTCTTCTGCAACGGACTGATAATTTTTACATCAGAAAAAGAAATTGCACCTCTAATAACAGCATCAATGGTAGTTTTTAATGCTTCTATCAATTGCATTTTTAATAGCGATTTATGATAAATTAAACTCACTTCCCTTGCTGGTGGCGGACTAATAAATTCACGTAAATGACTTTTATCGACGTCGTTTAAATCTAAGGTATGTAAATACGGAAGCAATGTCATTCCCAAACCTTCTTTTGTTAATTTTATAAGTGTATCAAAACTTCCACTAGCCAATTGAAACGATTTTTTATTATCAGTTTTGTAGGTTCTACATAAGTTGATGACACTTTCTTTAAAACAATGTCCATCTTCTAATAACAAAATATCGTCCATTTCTAATTCATCAGGATTAATCACTTTTTCTTTAAAAAGACGATGATTTTCTGGGATCAAACCTACAAAGGGTTCGTAATATAAAGGTCTTTCTTTAATTGCTTCGTTTTCTAACGGAGTTGCAGCAATCGCAGCGTCTATGTGTCCGTCAGTAAGTTTTCGTATGATTTCTTCGGTGGTTAATTCCTCAATAATCAATTTTACTTTCGGGTATTTTTTAGTGAAATTATTTAAGAACATTGGCAATAAAGTTGGCATCACCGTTGGGATGATTCCCAGTTTAAATTCGCCACCAATAAACCCTTTTTGTTGATGCACAATATCTGTTATTCTATTGCTTTCATCCACAATAATTTTTGCTTGCTCCACAATCTTTTTTCCAATATCTGTTAGTTCAATTGGTTTTGTAGAACGATTAAATATTTTAGCTTTTAGTTCGTCTTCTAATTTTTGTATTTGCATACTCAATGTGGGTTGTGTAACAAAACTATGCTCAGCAGCGATTGTAAAATTCTGATATTCTGCTACAGAAAGTACATATTTTAATTGTGTAATAGTCATTTCATCAATATTTTTGATAAAGATATTAAAACTATCAATATTACTTATAGTTTTTGATTAAAATCTTTTTGTAATTTTGAAATGAACAAAAAAATAGACTAAAAATGAACAAAACAGTATTAGGATTAGACAGAAAAGAAACGGAAAACTTAGTGAATGAATTAAATGTTTTGTTAGCTAATTTTCAAGTATATTACCAAAGTTTAAGGGGTCTACACTGGAATATAAAAGGGAAGAATTTTTTTGAATTGCATGTAAAGTTTGAAGAGTTGTATAACGATTCACAATTAAAAATTGATTTGATTGCAGAACGAATTTTAACCTTACAAGGAAAACCATTACATACTTTTAGTGAGTATATTTCGTTGGCAAAAGTTCCTGTTGCAAAAGATGTTTCTAACGATATTGAAGCTGTAGAAGTAGTTGTACATTCACTTTCAGAATTGTTGTCGATAGAACGAGAAATTTTAAATAATTCTGGAGATGCAAATGATGAAGGAACAAATGCTATGATGAGCGATTTTATAGCAGAACAAGAAAAAACAATTTGGATGATGAATGCTTGGTTAGGGAAATAACCACCATTAGTTTACATAAAAAAAGAGCAACCATGGTTGCTCTTTTTTTATGTTGTTTAATTCCAAAACTCTCGTTTTTTGTTCAGTTCTTCTTCTTCTTTTGTCAATTCCTCTAATTCTTTTACAGAGAGTACTTTTAAAAATGAAGGATGTTGCTCTATAGCAAACTCAATTTTGGTAACAATATCTGCTACAGATTCATTTTCGTAATCGATTTCTAAAGGTTCTTTAATCACCATAGATTGCAACACATTTCGTTTTTTTATCACCAATCCTTTTTTATCAAAAGAACGTCTAAATCCATCAATAACAACAGGTACAACTGTTGGTTTATAGGTTTTAATAATATGCGCAGTTCCTCTTCTAATTGGTTTAAATGGCGTTGTTGTTCCTTGAGGAAATGTAATCACCCAGCCATCTTTTAATGCTTTTCCGATATTAGAAATGTCTGAATTTTTTACTTGTCTGTTTACATTTTTCCCGTTGCTTCTCCAAGTTCTTTCAATAGAAACGGAACCAGCATACGCAAAGATTTTAGGTAATAATCCAGAACGCATGGTTTCGCCAGCAGCAACATAATAAAGGTTTAATTTAGGTTGCCAAATATAACCGATGTTTTTAATGTTATTATCTCTGCCTTTTAAGGAAGCATTAAATACGTGAAACATGGCAGTTACATCTGCAAAATACGTTTGATGATTAGAAACAAAAAGTACATTATTCTCGGGTAAATTTCTAATAATTTCTGAACCTTCGATGTGTAAATTATTAAATCGTCTATATCTACCATGAGAAACGGTAGCAAAAATTCTAATCACCCATTTTTTTAAAAACAGAATATGTCCAAAAGGATTTCTTTTGAATAAAGGCATTAATAGTTGGTTTTAATTTTACTAGTTAGTTACCTGCTAAAATACAAAAGAATATAGTAACAGGCTATTTTAATAATTCTTTAATTTCATTTAGAATCATTGCAGTTGCTCCCCAAACAATGTAATTATTTAGTTTAAAGCAAGGTACATCAATATTTTTTGCATAAGAAGTTGTAATATTTATAGATGTAATATTAGCATCGTCTAAAAGGTCTTTTAGCAAAACATCAAAAGTCTGTTCTACTTCATGATTTGTATTAAAAACAGGTTTCTCTTCTGTATATGCAATAAATGGAGTTGCTAAAAAATTACTTGGCGGAATGTACACATCTGTGATTTCTCGAAGAACGGTAATGCGTTCCTTTAAAACTCCAACTTCTTCAAAAGTTTCTCTTAACGCAGTTTCCTTTAGGTTTTTATCCGATTTTTCTATTTTTCCTCCAGGAAAACTAATCTGTGCAGAATGTGTTCCTTTATAACTTGCTCGCTCTGTAAGTAAAAAACAAGTTTCGCCATTTTTATTTGGATAAAATAATGCTAAAACTGCAGCTCTTTTTGGATTGCTAGCAGCAATTTTTTCGGCATTATAATTTAAACGCATTTTTGGAGCCAATCTAAACTGAGATTCTAAGCCACCAATTTTTGCAGACTGTATATGATTTATCGTATTTAAAAATGCAGTAAATTTCATTATTCTATACTTTTTAAAAATCTTTTAAAACCTAATCTACGCAACATTTTCTTTTCAAAATTCCAGAAAAAGGTAAACTGCCCAAAAAGCCAACCGTTACAAACAATTAAGATTTGGTAAAAAGGGAAAATCAATAAAATCCGTAAAGGTCTGTATATCCAAGGATTTGTGGTTGCTTGACCTAAGCCAATAAAATTTAAAATAGGTTTTGCAATCACTAAAGAAGTATAACCTGTAATAGAAAACACTAATAAAATAACAAACACTTGCCAGTTAGAAGTTACATTCCAACGCTTTTTTAATTTCTCCATTTTTAAAAGTATGCCGCAAAAATACAACATGATTCTAGTTATAGAAAATTTAAACAAGTACATTTCTAAAATAACGTTCAGAAATTTGGAGGATGGATTTTATTTTTTTTACCTTTCAAAATTATAATTATAATTCTATTAAATGAAAAAATTAGCACTACACTGGAAAATATTATTGGGAATGTTATTAGGAGTTGTTTTTGCCCTAATCATGACAAATTTTGATTTTGGAAAAACCTTTATTAAAGATTGGATAAAACCATTTGGAACCATCTTTATCAACTCGTTAAAATTGATTGCAATTCCACTTATTTTAGCAGCATTAATTAAAGGAGTTTCAGATTTAAAAGATATTTCTAAGCTTTCAAAAATGGGAGGAAGAACCATTGGTATTTATATTGTAACCACTGTAATGGCTGTTTCTATTGGATTGGTGTTAGTAAATATAGTAAAGCCTGGAAAACAAATTTCTGAATCTACAAGAACAGAAATGGTAGAAAGTTATAGCACAAATACTACAAAATATAAAGATGAAGCCGCTAAACAAAAAGAAAGCGGACCCTTACAAGCTTTGGTAGATTTAGTACCAGAAAATATTTTTGCAGCAGCAACCAGTAACAGAAATATGTTACAGGTAATCTTTTTTGCAGTGTTTTTCGGAATAGGTTTGATTTTGATACCAGAAGAAAAAGGAGCAACGGTTAAGAAATTTTTTGACGGATTTAATGAAGTCATCCTTAAAATGGTCGATTTAATAATGCTAGCAGCACCTTATGGTGTATTTGCTTTATTAGCAGCTTTGGTGGTCGAATCTCCAAGTTTAGATTTGTTTAAAGCTTTAGGTTGGTACGCAATAACAGTTATTGGCGGTTTAATGTTAATGATTGTCATCTACAATATATTGGTGGTTGTTTTTACAAAAAAAACACCAAGCTTTTTTATGAAAGCAATGGCTCCAGCACAATTACTAGCATTCTCTACAAGTTCAAGCGCAGCAACACTTCCGGTTACAATGGAAAGAGTTACAGAACATATTGGTGTAGAAGAAGAAGTTGCAAGTTTTGTGTTGCCAATTGGAGCAACAATTAATATGGATGGCACAAGTTTGTATCAAGCAGTTGCAGCAGTATTTATTGCACAAGCATTTGGAATGGATTTAACTTTTGGAACTCAATTAGGAATTATTGCAACAGCAACCTTAGCATCCATTGGTTCAGCAGCTGTTCCTGGTGCAGGAATGGTAATGTTGGTTGGAGTTTTGGGTTATGCTGGAATTCCAGAAGCTGGTTTGGCGTTGATTTTTGCGGTTGATAGACCGTTGGATATGTGTAGAACTGTAGTAAATGTAACTGGAGATGCAGCTGTTTCTATGTTGGTTGCAAAATCAGTTGGTAAATTAGGTGAACCTAAAATTCAAGATTGGGACGATAATTACAAAGAGGTTAAATAATATTAAAAAAACTTAATATAAGATTATAATTAATGGAGAATTTATTACAAATAGAAAAACCATTAGTTTCTGTAAATTGGTTGTATCAACATAAAGATGCAACCAATTTAATAGTTTTAGAGGGTACAATTCCTAAAGTTTCTCTGAGTAAAATTGATGGTGTTACTGCAGAAAATCAAATTCCGAATACTCGTTTTTTTGATCTTAAAAAAACATTTTCTATTCAAGGAGCAGCGTTTCCAAATACAGCAATCAAACCAAAAGATTTTGAACGAGAAGCAAGAAAATTAGGAATCAATAAAAATTCTTGTATTGTGGTGTACGATATGCACGGAATTTATTCTTCGCCTAGAGTTTGGTGGTTGTTTAAATCGATGGGTTTTGATAATATTGCTGTTTTAGATGGTGGATTTCCTGCATGGGAAAAAGCAAGGTATCCAATAGAGAAAAAACAAACTCACAATGTTGAATTAGGAGATTTTGAAGCAAAGTATCACCCAGAAAAAATAATTGATTCTGATGCAGTACTAAGATCAATTTCTAACGGAGAGAAACAAGTTGTTGATGCTCGTTCTGTTGGAAGATTTAATGCAGCCGAACCAGAGCCTAGAAAAGAAATACGAAGCGGTCATATTCCGACTTCTACAAATTTACCGTTTGCATCACTTTTAAATACTTTTGAATTAAAATCGAAAGAAGAATTAGAGCAATTATTTTTAAAAGTGAATCCATCTAATAAAGCACTTGTTTTTTCTTGTGGTTCTGGAATTACAGCCTGTATATTGGCTTTAGGAGCAACAATTGTAGGTTATAAAGAGGTTTCTGTGTATGATGGTTCTTGGACAGAGTGGGGAAGTTTACCTCACTTACCAATTGAATAACAGTTTTTTTACTGATTTTTTGTGTAATATTTTTTACGCAGCCAAAACGAAACCTTAACCAATAAAATTAACGCAGGTACTTCTACTAAAGGACCAATCACTCCTGCAAACGCTTGCCCAGAATTCAATCCAAAAACTGCAATCGCAACCGCAATTGCTAATTCAAAATTATTTCCTGCTGCTGTAAATGCTACCGAAGCAGTTTTATCATAAGATGCTCCAGTTGCTTTGGTAACAAAAAAGCCGATGATGAACATCAAGGTAAAATAAATCAATAACGGAATTGCAATAATGACTACATCCATCGGGATTTCTACAATCAATTCTCCTTTTAAAGAAAACATTACGGTAATGGTAAATAACAATGCAATTAATGTTATTGGAGAAATCGTTGGAATAAATGTTTCGGTATACCATTTTTCGCCTTTTAATTTCACTAAAATCAATCGACTTAAAATTCCCAGTGCAAACGGAATTCCCAAATAAATAGCAACACTTTCTGCAATTGTTGTAATGGAAATGTCTACAATTGCGCCGTCAAATCCAAAATAGGGCGGAAGTACTGTAATAAAAATCCATGCATAAAAAGAATAGGCAAATACTTGAAAAATACTATTTAACGCAACTAAACCAGCGCCATATTCACTACTTCCTTCAGCCAAATCATTCCAAACCAACACCATGGCAATACAGCGAGCTAATCCTATTAAAATAAGCCCAACCATGTATTCTGGATAGTCACGTAAAAACGTAATTGCCAATACAAACATTAAAATTGGACCAATGATCCAATTTAAAAGTAGCGAAATGGATAAGATTTTTGTGTTTTTAAACACTTTAGGTAACAAAGCATAATTTACTTTTGCCAATGGCGGATACATCATTAAAATCAAACCAATTGCAATCGGAATATTTGTGAATCCGCTACTGAAAGAGTTGATGATGTTTGGAAAGGTAGGAATAAAATACCCTAATCCGATTCCAATAGCCATGGCTACAAAGATCCATAAGGTTAAATATTTATCAAGAAAGCTTAATTTTTTTGTCGCCATTTTTTAAGAATTTATTTGAGAAAAAATATAGTACATTTCAGTAGCAATTTGAATACTTCTTTCGTTGTATTTTTCTACCTGTTGTGGTGTATTGTCAAATGCTTTTGGATCTTCAAAAGTGATGGGAATTCGTTTTTCTGCACCCGGAACAAATGGGCAAGCTTCATTTGCTGAATTGCAGGTCATAATGGCAGCAAATGCTGATTTTGGATTGAAATCATCGTCTAATTTTTTTGAAAATCCGATAATTGGTTGTGCTTCTTTAGAAAATGAAATATTATAAATAGGATTTTTACTTTTAGATTCTTTTGTGATTTCAAAACCTGAATGTTGTAAGGTTTCAACAATCATTGGGAAAAGGGCTGTTTCCTCTGTTCCACCAGAATAGCAAAACACGTTTTTGATATTGAAATAATGCGCCATGGTTTGTGCCCAAACTTGTGCTAAATGACTTCTACGAGAATTGTGTGTACAAATAAAGTTTAACCAAATTTCTTTATTGTCATCAACTTTTGTATTGATAAAATCAATTAATGGGTATAAAATTTCTTTTCGTTTGTTCGTAATTGTATCAACATTTAAAGTTGAAATAACGAATTCGATTTCAGGAAGTAAAGTCATTTTTAATCTGTTTTTCATAATTAACAACAACCGCTAGTTGGGGAGCAACAAGATGAAGCTTGTAAAACTTTTGCAACTTCTTTTACTGTTGGAACTTCACATTTTCCTTTAGCCAAACAATCTGTTTGTTTTGTTGTTAATAAAAAGGTTTTTCCGTCAAAATCCAATCCAAACTTACCAATGGTTTCTGCTTGATATTCTACTTCAATTTCTAAATCTTCTATTTCTAATATTTCTTCAGAAAGTTTAATAATGTGTATTAATTTCTCTGGATGCAATCTATGGTCATAATCGTTGGCGTTCCAAAGTTGAAAATTAACCACTTCTTCTTTACGGATTGTGCCACCACAATCGATAAAATTTTTAGTTATTTTTCCAACTTCGGTCACATGAAAATGATTGGGAACTAATTCTCCGTTTGGCAATTGAAAAGCAATTGTTTCTAATCTATTTAAAGCTTCTTTTATTTCTGATAATTTCATGATTTTAATATTTTAAGATGATTAAATCTGTTATTTTTTTAGCAACAATTTTCTTTTTCCGTAAGATCTTGATTTAAAAATTGAAACATCACTTCTTTCATTCTCGTCCAATTTTTTGAGTCTATACAGTAACAAACACTCGTGCCTTCCACATTTCCTTTAATCAAACCTAAGAGTTTTAATTCTTTTAAATGCTGAGATATTGTGGGTTGTGCTAATTTTATTTCATTTACTAAATCGCCACAAACACACGCGTCAATTTTAAATAAATGCTGTAAAATGGCAACTCTTGCTGGATGTCCAAATACTTTGGCAAACAAAGCAATTTCATTTTGTTCGTCAGTAAATTTTTCTGCTTTTGTGATTCCCATTTGCTCTTTAATTGTTTCATTGCAATATTACGATTAATAATGAAACCAACAAACTATTTTTTTTGTTTTTTTATAAAAATTAAATGAATTTCTTTAGTTCACTAAAAGCAGTTATCACTTTGTCTGCATTTTCTAAGGTTTGATCTGCAGCTAACGGATTTCTGTATCCAAAAACAAAAATGCCAGCAGCATTTGCTGCTTTAACGCCGTTATCAGAATCCTCAATAACAATACAATTTTCTTTGGGAGTGTTTCCTAAAACGGCCGCTTTTTCAAAAATCTCTGGATGTGGTTTTGATTCCTTTAAATCTGCTCCGCTTATTTTTGCCGTAAAATAGGGATTTAAATCAAAGCGATTAAAAACCCGATTAATATTTACCATGGCAGAAGAAGAAGCTAAAATTAGCGTAATTTCTTTTTCATAAAAATACTTGATGATTTCTTCGACACCTTTTACCAAATGCAATGTTGGATCGCTTTCAAAAAAATTTACATAACGCTTTCTTTTTTGCAACACCAATTCGTTTGGATCTTGATCTAAACTAAAATGCGCAACCAATTTCTGAAATGCATTAATGGTAGAAGAACCTGTTAAAGTTTTGTATAATTCTTCAGAAACTTCTAATCCTAAAGAAATAAAAGTTTCGTAATACGCTTTTTTATGGAGTAATTCTGAATCGATAATTACGCCATCCATATCAAAAATTACACATTGTATCCTGTTCATGAGTCTATAAATTTAGATTTTAATTCTGGAGTTGGTAGCATGCAGCTTTCTTTTTTTCCAAACCATTTGTAGCGATTTTTTGCAATATAATTGTAAACCAAATCTCTAAACGCTGTTGGTAAAATCCAAAAGATTTGAAAAAGCATCCAGAATCCACCAAAATGTTTTGCAATTTTTAATGCTGCAGTAGATTTAATATAAAACGTAGTATTTGATACAACCAAAACAATAGAATCTATTTTTTTTGTATCAATCTTAAAATGATGTGTGATTTCTTTTCCTATTTCTGATTGAAGTGAAGCAAATAAAAAAATATTTTGTGTGTCTTTTTTTATAATTTTTAAAACAGAAGCGTTGCAAAAATTACAAACTCCATCAAAAAGGACTAGTTGCTTATTTTTTAGTAGTTTATCAAATAGATCCATCAGAAAAAAGTATCATTAAAAATAATATTCTACAAATTTCCATAAAATTAATGAATTTCATGTAACAATTTTTGCTTTAAGACGTCAGATACACAGAAGTAGTTATAAAACAGAAAAGTTTGCTAAAGTGATTCTTTAACATAACATTAATAGCTTTAAAATAACGCAATAATTACTTTCGCAAAAAAGGAACTAATTCAGATGATAGAAATAAAAAAACTACACAAATCTTATCCAATCGGGAAGGATTCTTTACATGTTTTAAAAGGAATTGATTTACATATTAAAGAAGGTGAATTTGTTTCAATTATGGGATCTTCTGGTTCAGGAAAATCTACATTATTAAACATTGTTGGCCTTTTAGATGAACATGATGAAGGAGAATATTATTTAAACGGTCAGTTAATTAAAAATTTAAATGAAAAGAAAGCAGCTATTTTAAGAAATAAATTTTTAGGATTTGTTTTTCAGTCGTTTAATTTAATATCCTACAAAACTGCTTTAGAAAACGTTGCATTACCATTATATTATAAAGGTATTCCAAGAAAAGAACGTTTAAAAATAGCAATGGAATATTTAGATAAAGTTGAATTAAAAGATTGGGCAAATCATTTACCAAATGAATTGTCTGGTGGACAAAAGCAACGTGTTGCAATTGCAAGAGCTTTGGTAACACAACCAAAAGTTGTTTTGGCAGATGAACCAACAGGAGCATTAGATTCTACTACTACAGACAATGTAATGGATTTGTTAAGAGATATCAATAACGAAGGAATGACTGTTTTTGTTATTACACACGAAGAAGAAGTTGCAGAACAAACCAAAAGAATTGTTAGATTAAAAGATGGCGTTATTATTAGCGATGAATTAACCAATAAAGCAAAAGCAGTATAGTATGTTCGATTTAGATCGTTGGAGAGAAATTTTTCAAAGCATCAGTAAAAACAAATTACGTTCTGTAATGTCTGGTTTTACAGTAGCTTTTGCAATCTTACTTTTTACCTTATTATTTGGGATTGTAAGTGGACTTAGTAACTCTTTTAAAGATGCTTTTTCTGATGATGCTGCAAATTTTATGTCTGTTAGGGTTAGAAAAACAACGAAACCTTATAAAGGATTACAAACAGGTAGAGTAATCCAATTAAAAAATAAAGATTATAATTTTGTAAAAAACGGATACGATTCTAAAATACAGTATTTAACAGCTAGAGTAAATAAAAGCGTAAACATTTCATACAAAGACAAACAAGATAATTATAGTTTAAGAGCTGTTAACCCAGATCATCAATTTTTGGAAAAAACAATTATTGATGAAGGAAGGTATATTAACGATAGAGATTTAAAAGAAAAAGCCAAAGTAATTGTAATTGGTCGTTTAGTAAAACAAGACTTATTTGGAGAAAGACCAGCCTTAGGAAAGCGTGTAAATGTTAGTGGAATATCCTATCAAATTATTGGTGTTTTTTCTGATGAAGGTGGAGATAATGAAGAACGTTATACATATATACCAGTTACAACAGCTCAAATGATTTATGGTAATAACGACTTTATCAATCAAATTAATATTGGATATAATCCAGATTTAAGTTTAGATGAAGCAATCGCTTTTGGTAATAAATTGGAACGAGATTTAAGAAAGGAATTAAATATAGCTCCAGATGATCAAAGCGCTTTATCTGTTCAGAATATGGCAGATACAAATAAAGGTGTTGGTACTTTTGTAATAGCGTTGTACTTTATTGTAATTTTTATTGGATCAGGAACGTTGGTTGCAGGAATCATCGGTATTAGTAATATTATGATTTTTGTTATTAAAGAACGAACAAAAGAGTTTGGAATCAGAAAAGCTTTAGGTGCTCAACCAGCATCAATTGTTGGAATGGTTGTACAAGAATCCGTTTTGATAACAACAATTGCTGGATATTTAGGGTTGTCACTAGGAACCTTTATTTTAAGTGAAATTGGAAATAGTTTAGAAGATTATTTTATAAAAGATCCAAGTGTAAGCCCAGGAATTGTAATAGGAGCAACTATTACTTTAATTTTATCAGGGTTAATTGCAGGATATGTTCCCGCAAAAAGAGCAGCAAGTATTAAACCAATTGTAGCATTAAGAGCAGATTAAGATGAAATTTTTATTTGATTCAGATACATGGCAAGAAATTTACGGAAGTATTCGTAAAAATAAAACCAGAACAGCAATTACTATAGTTGGTGTGTTGTGGGGAATTTTCTTGTTAGTTGTTTTATTAGGTGCAGCAAGAGGGATAGAGAATAATTTTAATAAAATTTTTGGAAGCTTTGCTACCAATAGCGTCTTTATTTTTCCACGAGCTACCGAAATACCATTTAAAGGATTCCAAAAAAATCGCAGATTTAGTTTAACCTTAAAGGATGTAGAAATTTTAAAAAGTGAATATAGCAAAGAAATTAGATTATTAGCACCAAGAAATCAAACATCAAATTTAATTATAAAAGGGTTTAAAACAGGTACTTTTCAAGTTAGTGGAGATTATCCAGTTTTAGATAAAATACAGAAAAAGAACTTAATGTATGGTCGTTTTTTAAACGAAAATGATATTTTATCCTATGCAAAAGTTTGTGTTATCTCTGAGGAAATGTACAAACAATTGTTTGAAAAGAATGAATTTCCAATAGGTCAACTTGTTAATATAAATAGTATCAATTATAAAGTAGTTGGCGTTTATAAGCCTTCTATCGGAATTAGTTTTGATGGAGATTCTGCTTACATACCATTTTCAACTTTTCAAAAAGTGTACAATACTGGAAATAAAATAGGCTGGATGATGATTACTGCCAATGATGGAATTGACATTGTACAAATGGAAGCAGATATTTTGTTAACCTTAAAAAATCTACATAATGTAAGTCCAGAGGATCAAAGAGCATTTGGTAGTATAAACCTTGGAGTAGCAATAGCAAAAGTAACTGGGTTTTTAACTGGAATGCAATTTTTAACATGGTTTGTTGGTATTGCTACATTAATTGCTGGAGTTTTTGCCATTGGTAATATTTTATTAATTACAGTGAAAGAACGTACAAAAGAAATCGGAATTAGAAGAGCCCTTGGAGCAACTCCACTTAGTATTAGAAGACAAATTGTTTTAGAATCTGTATTCTTAACTACAGTTGCAGGAATGTTAGGAATTGTTTTTGGAGCTTTAGTTTTATTTGGATTAGATAAATTGGTAGGAAATGGAGAAAATGCAGTATTAGTTAATCCAACTGTAAATATTCCAATTATATTAATAGCATTTTTAACATTAACGGTATTTGGGTCTTTAATAGGATTGATACCAGCATATATGGCAACAATAGTGAAACCAATAGAAGCATTAAGAGAAGAATAAACAAATAACAATTATGAGTAAAAGAGCAAAAATTATTTTAGCAATTATAGCAGTAGGTTTTATTGCGGCCCTTATTTGGTTCGGTAAAAAGAACAAAACAAATATTATAGAATTTGAAACTGAAACAGCTTTCACTACAACTATTGTTGAAAAAACTGTTGCAACTGGTAAAGTTGTGCCACTAGAAGAAGTAGAGATTAAACCTCAAATTACAGGAATTATTGATGAAGTCTTTGTAGTTGAAGGAGCCATCGTAAAAAATGGAGATTTAATCGCAACCGTTAGAGTTGTACCAAACATAGCTTCTTTAAATAGTGCTACAGGTAGAGTTAAATCTGCAATGCTAAGTTTTAACAATGCAAAAATTTCTTATGATAGAAATAAAAAACTATTTGATAAAGGAGTAATCTCTGGTCAAGAATTTGAAACTGCAGAACTTAACTTTGATAATGCTAAATTAAATTTAGCAAATGCTGAATCTGATTTAGAAATCATTAAAAAAGGTTCAACATCTGGTTTAGGAAAAACAACAAATACAAATATTATAGCTACAGCATCAGGTATGATTTTGGAGATTCCTGTTAAAAAAGGATATCAAGTAACTCAAACAAACGACTTTAATGCAGGTACTACAATTGCTAGTATTGCAGATATGACCAAAATGATTTTTGAAGGAAAAGTGGATGAGTCTGAAGTTAGCAAATTAATAGTAGGAACTAAAATTGAAGTTTCTTTAGGGGCAATAGAAGGAAAAAAATTTCCTGCAAAATTAAATTTTGTAGCACCAAAAGGTACTGAAGAAGGAGGAGCTGTTCAATTTAAAATAAAAGCAGATGTAACGTTGGATAAAAACAATTTTATTAGAGCAGGTTACAGTGCAAATGCAGATATCGTTTTAGTAAAAAAAGAAGGAGTTTTAGCGATTAAAGAAGCTTTGTTACGTTTTGATAAAAAAACGGAAGAGCCTTATGTAGAAGTTAAAGTTGGAGATACATTTGAAAAAAGAACTGTAAAACTAGGTATTTCTGATGGTGTAGATATTGAAGTTCTTTCTGGTATAACTAAAGATGACCAAATTAAAATTTGGAACAAAGCATCTAAAGATGATGTCAATAAAAACGGTGGTAGAAGAAATAATTAAGAACTCATAACTTACTAAAAAGAGGAAATTTCTAATGAAATTTCCTCTTTTTATTTTAAAGAATATTGAAAACCAAAACCCGTATTAAAAATAGTATATCCGCTATTTGGTAACTGAAAATCTAAATTAGATACATGTCCTAATCCACCAAAAAACTGAATAGATGTTTTCTGGTTTAACTGTAAATCCAATCCTAAATTTCCGTTTTCTAAAAAAGTAAACCCTTTTGCCAAACGTTCTGTTGCTGTATCAACATAGCTAAGTCCTAAACCAGCTTGAAAAAATATACTTAGGTTTTTAAAGAGCTGTTGTTTTGCCTCTATACCAAACTCAATTGCAGTAATCGAAAGGTTTTTTAACTGGGTATAACGTTGTCTTTTTTCTATATAATTATCTTCTTCTGGTCTTACAAATTGCTCATTGTATAATTGGTGTTTTATAAATTGTATTTGTGGCTGTACAATCAAAGAAACTTCAACAGATTTAAGTGTTGTTATTGGAAAATACAATTGCCCTTTTATAATGTTTGCCCTGTAAAAATAATCTACATCATCAAACATAAAATTGTTTTCGTTTCCCTGAGAAAACTGCATTCCAATTTTAGTAAGAGTAAAGAAACCCTTAGTTGACTTTTGTCCGTAAGATGAAGTAATCAAACAACTAAAAACGAAAACAAAACCAATTATTTTTTTGTAAAAATTTGTTGTCATTCCGAACGAAGAATAAGGAGGAATCTCATTATTTAAAGTTAAACACTACTAATATTTAATAGATTTCTCAATCGTTCCTCTTTTCGAAATGACAAATTATATTAATTTTTTTGATTGTAGCTTAGACAAATTGCTTCGCAACTTTTTCTGCTTTTCTGCTTTCAGAATAATCGTAAAAACCTTCACCAGATTTAACGCCTAGTTTTCCTGCTCTAACCATATTTACTAATAACGGACAAGGAGCATATTTTGGATTTTTAAACCCATCATACAATACATTCAAGATTGATAAACACACATCTAAACCAATAAAATCTGCTAATTGTAGTGGCCCCATTGGATGTGCCATTCCCAACATCATCACCGTGTCAATTTCTTTAATACCAGCTACTCCGTTGTAGAATGTTTCAATAGATTCATTAATCATTGGCATTAAAATTCTGTTGGCAACAAAACCAGGATAATCATTTACTTCAACCGGAATTTTATTGATTTTTTTTGTCAAATCAACCGTAAATTTCATCACTTCATCAGAAGTATTATAACCTCTAATAATTTCCACCAATTTCATAATTGGCACAGGATTCATAAAATGCATTCCGATTACTTGCGTTGGTCTTTTTGTTACTGCAGCAATTTGAGTAATTGAAATTGAAGAAGTATTTGTTGCTAGAATGGTGTCTTCTGGACAAACTTCATCCAATTCTCTAAAAATATTGAGTTTTAAATCTACATTTTCTGTTGCAGCTTCCACAACCAAACTTGCATACTGCACACCAGCTTTGATAGAAGTGTAGGTGGTGATATTGTTTAAGGTGTTGTTTTTATCAGCTTCAGAAATTTTTTCTTTGGCAACCATTCTATCTAAGTTCTTCGTAATAGTTGCAATTCCTTTAGCCAATGCAGTTTCAGAAATGTCAATTAATTGCACTTGAAATCCAAATTGAGCAAAAGTGTGCGCAATTCCGTTTCCCATTGTTCCTGAACCAATTACAGCGATATTTTTCATGTATGTATTATTTAAAAATTTGTTATTTAAAGATTAAAAATGCTCTTTGAGTTTTTCAATTTTTTAATTATTTTAATATTTTTTTTGGGCGTTTTAACGGGCTTTACGTTTCAATCTTTTTTTGTTTTGTCATTGCGAAGAAAGTTTTTGCTTTCTGTGGCAATCTCATTATTAATTAAGAGATTACTTCGTCATTCTTCCTCGTAATGACGAGATGTTTCAAAAAAAGGATTTCCACTACAATCCCTAACGCATATACTTTTTAAGTTTTGATTTAAACTGAAAACCTTTAGAACATTTCAACTTGTTACTTTCAAACTTTGTAACTATAATTAAAAACAATCAATGATTCGTTGAGCAATTCTTAAAGCTTCTGTTCCTTGTGACAAAGAAACAACCGGAGTTGTATCATTATTAATCGCATCAGCAAACGATTCTAACTCGTCTAAAATGGCGTTATTTTCTGTAACTTCTGGATTGTCAAAATAGATTTGTTTTTTAACGCCTTCAGCATTTTGTAAAATCATGGCAAACTCATCTTGATGCTTTGGAACATCTTTCATTTTTACAACTTCTGCAGTTTTTTCTAAAAAATCAACAGAAATATAGGCATCTTTTTGAAAAAATCTAGATTTACGCATATTTTTCATTGAAATTCTACTCGCAGTTAAATTGGCAACACAACCGTTTTCAAATTCGATTCTTGCATTGGCAATATCTGGCGTTTCACTAATTACCGAAACACCACTTGCGTGAACGTTTTTTACAGGCGATTTAACGACGCTTAAAATAATATCGATATCGTGAATCATTAAATCCAATACCACAGGAACATCAGTTCCTCTAGGATTAAATTCTGCCAATCGATGCGTTTCTATAAACATTGGCGCATCAATCATGTCTTTTACAGCGGTAAACGCAGGATTAAAACGTTCTACGTGACCAACTTGTCCACGAATATGTTTCTGACTTGCCAAGGTCCTAATTGCTTCTGCTTCTAAAACTGTTTTTGTAATTGGTTTTTCAATAAAAATATGGCAGCCTTTTTCTATGGCTAATTTTGCACATTCAAAATGTGATAATGTTGGAGTTACAATGTCTATTACATCAACTTCATCAATTAAACTTTCTACAGAATCAAACAAGGTATACCCAAATTCTTCGGCAACTTTTTGTGCGTTTTCTGTAAATGAATCGTAAAAACCTATTAATTCGTATTTATCTGATTGTTGTAATAAACGAAGATGAATTTTTCCTAAATGACCAGCGCCAAGAACACCTACTTTTAGCATATACATATATTTTAATGTCTCCTCGAGCGCAGTCGAGAGGTTTTATAATTAAATTGTCTTAAGTAGTTCTCGACTGCGCTCGAACAGACAATTTTTTGAGTTTTTTTAAAAAAAAATTTATCGCGAACAAAGATACACTTTTATAGCTATTTTTTTAGATTTATTACTACTTTTAGAACTCCAAACTTTACTTAGAATTGAAAGATACACATAAACATCAAGGACTTAGAAAACAGCTAGCTAACGTGTTAGAAGCGAAAGGAATTACCGATAAAAATGTGTTAGATGCTGTCTGTAAAATTCCACGACATTTGTTTATCGATTCTAGTTTCGAAGCGCACGCTTATCAAGATAAAGCATTTCCGATTGCAGCCGAGCAAACCATTTCTCAGCCTTACACCGTTGCATTTCAATCGCAAACACTAGAGGTTAAACCTGGAGATAAAGTATTAGAAATAGGTACAGGTTCTGGATATCAAACGGCTGTTTTACTAGAAATGAAAGCAGAAGTCTATTCGATAGAGCGTCAAAAAGAATTGTTTAAAAAAACATCTTTGTTCTTACCAAAATTAGGCTATAGAGCAAAGAAATTAATTTTTGGCGATGGTTATAAAGGATTGCCAGAAGTTGCACCTTTTGATAAAATTATTGTAACCGCTGGAGCACCTTTTGTGCCGAAACCGTTATTAAGTCAGCTAAAAGTAGGAGGAAAGTTATTAATTCCTGTTGGTGATACAACACAAATAATGACGTTGTTTATCAGGAAATCTGCCAAAGAATTTGAAAAGCACGAATTAGGAGACTTTGCTTTTGTACCGATGTTGGGAGAGAAAAATTAATTTTTTATTCGATACCAATATGCAGTTCTGCCAAAAACTGAAAAACCAATATAACCACGAAGTTTCATCGTATTATTATCTTTTAACGTGATGTAGCATTTGTATTCTTTTCCATTTTTTGGATCTAAAACTTTTCCACCTGACCATTCGTCGCCATCTTTTTTTAACCCATTGATAATAACCAATCCTTTTATCGGTTTATTTTTGTTTTTTCCTTTGCAATTTTCGCAAACAGCATTTTTTGTTTTTGGGTCTAAAAGCTGAATAATCTTTCCGTAGAATTTGCCATTTTCTTGATAAACTTCAATAATAGATTCATCTTTATTGGTTTCTTCATCTACAGATTTCCATTTCCCTAAAATAGATTGCGAAAAGGCAATTGTAGTAAATAACAAGAAAAAAAGAAAAATTAGTTTTTTCATTTAATCGTATTTCGCATCAAAATTCCCACTCCATTTTCCTTGAACGCGTAATATTTGTTCGATGATATCTCTTGCACAACCTTCGCCTCCTTTTTTGTAAGAAATGTATTTAGAAATTTCCTGAATTTCTGGAGCTGCATCATTTGGGCAACAAGGCATTCCAACTAATTTCATCACTGGATAATCTGGAATGTCATCTCCCATATACAATACGTTTTCTGATTGTAAATGGTATTTTTCAACCAACTCGTTGTATTGTTTAATTTTATCATGCGCACCTAGATAAATGTCTTTAATTCCCAAGTCTTTCAAACGAATTCTTACACCTTCGTTATTTCCACCAGAAATAATACAGACATTTAATCCAGCATCAACAGCTGTTTTTAATGCATAGCCATCTTTAATATTCATGTGTCTTACCAATTCTCCGTTCGGAAAAACCGTCACGATTCCGTTGGTTAAAACGCCGTCAACATCAAAAATTAATGTATTTATTTGAGATAAAAATTCTTTATAACTTTTTTCCATATTTTAATTTAATTTGTCTGTTCGAGCGGAGTCGAGAACTCATATAACCTCTCGACTCCGCTCGGGGAGACATTTTATTTTAATTTATTCAATTGAGTTTTGAATTGACTTTGTAAGCAGTTGATATATTTTTTGCTGCTGCAAATTTAATTGTTCTAAATGATTTTGTATCGTTTGCACATCGTTTCTTTTTGCAGGACCCGTTTGTGCATCTTTTGGAGAAATTGATTGTGCCTTTTTAGCTGTTTCTTCAATCAAAGGGTATAAAATCTCAAAAGGAACATCGTTTTTCTCACAAATATCATTCGCAATTGTATACATATGATTGCTAAAATTATTTACAAAAACAGCTGCAACATGTAGTTTTTTTCGTTGTTCTGAATCAATTTGATAGATTTTTTTTCCAATAGATTTTGCGACATTTTCCAACAAATTAAAATCATCTTTATGTGAAGTTTCTAGGCAAAACGGAATCTCATTAAAATTGATGATTGCGTTTTTTGTAAACGATTGCAACGGATAAAAAACCCCTTTTCGTTTTCCTGCAATTGCGTTGATGTCAACTGCACCAGAAGTATGCATAATCAATCCTTTTCTATCACCAATTTCTTGAGAAACTTGCCGAATTGCATCATCAGAAACTGCAATGATAGTTACATCAGAACTAGGAATAGTTGATAGTTTTCTAGAATTGATTTGTGTCACATTGATATTTAACGCCTTAGAAAAAGCACTATATAAATGTGTTGCCACATTTCCGTTACCAAGAATTACTACTGAAATCATATCTAGCGAAGATATTGAAATTAATTTTCAACAATTAGATTATTAAAAATATTTTTGCATATTTGCGGTCTTATGATTGTTTAAATAGACTCCTGTTTTCGTCGTTTCTAACACGATCCAAAATTATCAGCATTGAAATATCATCAAAGCTGAATTCTATTATTTTATATTTTTAAGTAGTATGTCACAAAACAATCAATTTACCATAAAAAACATTTTTCAACTTTTTAAAGACGCCGTTAGCGGAAAAGAACAAGATTTTACAACTGGAAGCATTCGAAAAGCAGTTTTTCTATTATCGATTCCGATGATTTTAGAGATGCTAATGGAATCGATATTTGCTTTGGTCGATATTATTTACGTTTCTAGAATCAGTGTAAATGCTGTTGCAACCATTGGTTTAACAGAATCTGTAATTACCTTAGTGTACGCAGTTGCCATTGGATTAAGTATGGCGGTAACTGCTGTTGTTGCAAGGAGAATTGGAGAAAAAGATGTTGTTGGAGCCAACCAAGCAGCCATACAAGTGATCATTTTAGGAGTTGTCATCGCTATTATAATTAGTGTTATCGGAATTCTATATCCGAAGGAAATTTTAGCATTAATGGGCGCTGAAACCGATTTAATTGAAGAGGGTTTTGGCTATACAAAAATTTTATTAGGAGGAAACATTACTATTATGCTGTTGTTTTTAATCAACGCTATTTTTAGAGGCGCAGGAAATGCTTCTATTGCGATGTGGACGTTGATTTTATCAAACGGACTGAACATTATTTTAGATCCAATTTTTATTTTTGGATTGGGTCCGATTCCTGCGTACGGAGTAGAGGGAGCAGCAATTGCAACAACAATTGGTAGAGGAACTGCTGTTGTTTGGCAATTAATCGCATTGTTTTATGGTTTTGGAAAAATTAAAATTGCCGTAAAAGATGTGGTGATTCGAGTTTCTGTAATGATTAATTTGATCAAAGTTTCTTTAGGCGGAATTGGTCAGTTTTTAATCGGAACTTCTAGTTGGGTTTTCTTGATGAGAATCATGTCAGAATTTGGTAGCGAAGTGTTGGCAGGGTATACAATTGCAATTAGAATAATGATGTTTACTTTAATGCCAGCATGGGGAATGAGCAATGCAGCGGCAACATTAGTTGGACAAAATTTGGGGGCAAAAAAACCAGACAGAGCAGAAAAATCGGTTTGGAAAACCAGTAAATATGCAGCATATTTTATGGGATTTGTTTCCATCATTTATATGGTTTTTGCATCTACTTTTTTAGGTTGGTTTAGCGATAATCCTGAAGTGGTGAAAAACGGAACATTATGTTTGCAAATTATTGCAGCGGGTTATGTTTTTTATGCCTACGGAATGGTTGTTATTCAGTCTTTTAATGGGTCTGGAGACACAAAAACGCCGACGTATATCAATTTTGTTTGCTTTTGGGTGTTTCAATTGCCGTTTGCTTATATCGTTGCAATACTATTTGAAGCTGGACCAATTGGTGTATTTTTATCCATAACGTTAGCAGAAATCCTAATCGCAATAATCGGAATTTGGCTTTTCAAAAAAGGAAAGTGGAAAACAGTACAAGTGTAATTGTTTTCTTAATTTAGCTGAACTAATTTTTACATAATGAAGAAAAATAATAACTTAGGAATAAACACCATTTGTACGCACGTTGGTGAAGTTAAAGATGAACAATTTAAAGGCGCAATTTCTCCAATTTACATGTCGACTTCGTATGAGTTTGATAATGTAGATGTAAAACGATATCCGCGTTATTTTAACACACCAAACCAAGAAATGCTATGCAAGAAAATTGCAGCATTAGAAAAAACAGAGAATGCACTGATTTTTGGTTCAGGAATGGCAGCTGTTAGTACAACTTTGTTGGCTTTTTTACACAAAGGAGATCATATTGTTTTGCAACAAACCTTGTATGGCGGAACGTATAATTTTGTGGTTGAAGAGTTTGATAAATTCGGAATTGAATATTCGTTTACAAAGGATTTATCTATCGAATCTTTTCAAAAAGAAATCAAAGAAAACACCAAAGTATTGTACATAGAAACTCCGTCTAACCCGTTGTTAACCATTACAGACATGCAGTTGGTTGCAGACTTGGCAAAGCAAAACGGAATTGTAACCATGATTGATAATACGTTTGCATCACCAATAAACCAAACTCCAATTGATTTCGGAATTGATATTATGCTGCATTCTGCGACAAAATATATGGGCGGACATTCAGATATTTTGGCAGGCGCAGTTGCTGCATCAAATGAACATATTGATAAGATTTGGAACATCGCAAAAAACTTAGGCGGAAGTTTAAGTGATTTTACGGTTTGGATGTTAGAACGCAGTTTAAAAACGATGAGTTTGCGTGTAAAACGTCAAAGTAAAAATGCCTTAAAAATGGCAAAATATTTAGATAAAAATGAGTCAATTGCTAACGTGTATTATCCTGGTTTAAAATCGCATCCAAATTATGCATTGGCAAAAAAACAAATGAGCAATTTTGGAGGAATGCTGTCTTTTGAATTAAATGATACTATAAACGCAATGGATTTTATGAATGCTTTATCGTTGATAAAACCATCCATGAGTTTGGCTGGAGTAGAAAGCACGATGTTAAGTCCAACACAAACATCCCACGCATTATTATCTCCAGAAGAAAGAGAAAACCAAGGAATAAAAGATGGATTGATTCGGTTTTCTGTTGGAATTGAAGAAACCAAAGATATCATTGCCGATATTGAGCAAGCAATAGATAGTAGAATAGAAAAAATAGTACAAAAAGAAGAAAAATGAAACTAGATATATTAGCTTTTGGAGCGCATCCAGACGATGTTGAATTAGGTTGTGGAGCAACCATTTCCAAAGAAATTTCTTTAGGAAAAAAAGTCGGAATTGTAGATTTAACACGTGGTGAATTAGGAACTCGTGGTTCGGCAAATTTGCGTGATCAAGAAGCTGCAAATGCGGCAAAAATATTAGGAGTTTCGGTTCGTGAAAATTTAGGTTTTGCAGATGGATTTTTTGTCAACGATAAAAAGCATCAATTAGAAATCATAAAAATGATTCGTAAATACCAACCAGAAATTGTGTTGTGTAATTCAGTTGATGATCGACACATTGATCATCCGAAAGGAAGTACATTGGTTTCTGACGCGTGTTTTTTAAGCGGATTGATAAAGGTAGAAACGGAATTAGATGGAGAAAGTCAACAAAAATGGCGACCAAAACAAGTGTATCATTACATCCAATGGAAAAACGTAGAACCCAATTTTGTGGTTGATGTAACAGGCTTTATGAATGTAAAAATTGAATCGGTAAAAGCATATAGTTCACAGTTTTTTGATCCGAACAGTAAAGAACCAGAAACTCCAATAACAAGTAAAAATTTTATTGAGAGTATTCATTATAGAGCAAATGATTTAGGAAGATTAATTGGCGTAGAATACGCAGAAGGTTTTACCACAGAACGTTACGTTGCTGTAGAAAGTTTAGATAAATTAATTTAGATTTTCTTTGGTAGAGAATTAAAAAATAAATTATATTTGCACCCGCAATTATATGGTGGTTGTAGCTCAGTTGGTTAGAGTATCGGTTTGTGGTACCGAGGGTCGCGGGTTCGAATCCCGTCTTCCACCCAAAAGCAAAATCCTTCTCGTTATGAGAAGGATTTTTTTGTGCCTAGAGTTTAAGGATTAAAGCAAGGGATGAGAAGTTTATCTTGAGCGCAGTCGAAAGGAATCCCGTCTTCCACCCAAAAGCAAAACCTTTTCAGAAATGAAAAGGTTTTTTTGTGCTTTATTTTTTACATTTGGATAAATACTTATTTCTATGCAACATTTATTGAACGTTTACAAAAGAATACAACCACATATTCATAAAACACCCGTTTTGCATTCGAGATTATTAAACGAAGCAACAAATGCAAACGTTTTTTTAAAATGCGAAAACTTTCAAAAAACAGGATCCTATAAAATTAGAGGAGCAAGTAACGCAATCTTAAATTTATCAAAGACACAAAGGAATAAAGGTGTTGTAACACATTCTTCCGGGAATTTTGCACAAGCATTATCGTTAGCGGCTAAAAATTTAGGTGTAAAAGCATACATTGTGATGCCTTCTTCTGCTCCAGAAATTAAAAGAAAAGCGGTGTTAGATTATGGCGGAATCGTAACAATTAGTGAACCAACTTTGGCAGCAAGAGAATTGGCTTCCGAAAAGATTCGGAAAGAAACCGGAGCAACTTTTATTCATCCATCAAACAATATTGATGTAATTGACGGACAAGGAACTGCTTGTTATGAATTACTGCAATCAGCATCGGACTTTGATTATATGATTGCACCAATTGGCGGTGGTGGTTTGATTGCAGGAACGTGTTTATTTGCAAATGCCTTTTCTCCATCTACAAAAGTAATAGGAGCGGAACCTTTAAAAGTTGATGATGCGTATCGTTCGCTAAAAAGCGGAAAAATAGAAACCAATAAAACAGCTAATACAATTGCAGACGGATTGAAAACGCAGCTTGGAAATCACAATTTTCCAATCATTTTAAAACATGTAACGCAAATAATTAGAGTTACTGAAGATGAAATTATTGCTGCCATGCGTTTTGTTTGGGAACGAATGAAAATCACCATAGAACCTTCTAGCGCTGTTGCTGTTGCAGCAATTTTTAAAGAGCCAACTTTGTTTAAAAATAAAAAAGTGGGAGTTCTTATTTCTGGAGGAAATGTAGATATTACAAAACTTCCTTTTTAAAAAAGAATGTCATTCCCATGAAAATGGGAATTCAAAAACTTAGATTTTGAAAGATTCCTACCTTCGCAGGAATGACACAAAATTAAAGATTGGCAAGTGCTTCAATAACTTCTGCACGTTTACGAACGGAAACTGAAACGGTACTTTTATCTTTTAATACTAAATAACCACCATCAGATTTTATAAATTCCTTTATGTATTTTGTGTTTACCAAATGACTTTGATGTACGCGTAAAAATGAGTTATTTTTTAATAAATCTGCATAAAATTTTAAAGTTTTGGTAACCATAATTTTAGAGCCATTTTCAAAATAAAAAGTAGTATAATTATTGTCGGATTTACAACGGATTATTTCATCTAAAGAAACCACCACAATTTTACCTAAAGTGTGTAATGATATTTTTTTAGGCAATTGATTTGGCGAAGCAATAGATTCTTGTAAGACTGATAACTGCTCGTTTTTTGGCTGAATTTGATGCATTGCTTTGTCAATTGCATTTTTCAGTTCATCATTAGAGTAGGGTTTTAAAATATAATCGATTGCGGCAAATTTAAAAGCTCTTATCGCAAACTCGTCACTTGCGGTTACAAAGATAATTTTAGAAGTTAAATTCGGAATGATTTCTAACAAATCAAATCCAGTTCCGTCTCCCAACATAATATCTAAAAACAACATGTCTGGTTGTTCTTTCTGCAAAATTTTTGCAGCAGAAACCACACTGTTTGCAGTACCAATAATTTGTATCATTGGATGATTGTTAGCAATATCTTGTGTTAACATTTCTAATGCTTGTGGCATATCATCAACTAAAATGGCTGTTTGTTGTTGCATTTATACTTGTTTTTCTAATTCAAAAATGGTGATTTCTGGTCTTACATTAAATCGAACTTGCCATAAACAACCTAAAGCTCTGTTGATATACAATGTTCTTCCATCGTCTAAATCTATTTGACCAGCAGCATATTTTTTGTTTTTAACAGGTAAAATAAGCGGATCTAAAAACGGAGGTTTTACTTGTCCGCCATGTGTATGACCAGATAAAATCCATCCTTTATAATTATTCCAAGCATCTAAATCGCAAACATCTGGATTGTGACATAAAACCAAATTTGCATTTTTATGATCTATTTGATTCATTATTTTCTGCGGATTAAAATTCAATCCCCAATAATCATCCAATCCAATAATATTCAATCCGTTGATGTTTTTTTGCTCATTATTTAGAATTGATACTCCATCTTTTTCAAGAAGAGAAGTAATTTCATTTGCAACTTCTTGTTCTGACCAATTTTTACCATAATCGTGATTTCCAAGAATTCCGACTGTTCCTAATTTGCCTTTTACAACATGATTTAAAACTTTTTTTAGCTGAGTAAATTGCTCTTTATTTTCATAAGAAACATAATCTCCAGTATAAACCACAAAATCTGGATTTAACTTCTGTGCTTTTTGAAAAGAATCTATTATGTATTGATAATCAAAGCGATTGCCAACATGCATGTCGCTAATTTGCATGAGTGTTTTACCAATTAAATGATCGGGTAAATTTTTAATTGGCATTTTTTTCTTTACAAATTCTAGCCAAAATGGTTCAATTTGCCAAGAATATATTCCGCCAAGTAAAGTTGCTCCTACTGTTCCAATAATTGTGTTTTTAATAAATTTTCTTCTTTTCATAGCTGTTAATAATCTGTTTTTAACGGGATTTTAAACTCAACTTTAGTTCCAATTATGTGTCCATTTTCTGATAGTTCTTTAATTCCTAAAGTACTGTTTTTTGACAAATTCTCTATCCGTTCTTTGGTTACTTTTAGAGCAAGAGAAGTATGAGCTGAACCTGTTTTTGCTTTTTTTGATTGATCAATTCCGATTCCGTTATCAATAATTGTACACATTAAATGGTTCCTTTTTATTTCAAAAAGGATTGATAATTTTCCATTGGTATTTTTAAAACCATGTTTGATGCTGTTTTCTACAAAAGGTTGCACCAACATTGGAGGAATCAAAATTTCTTCTGTTGCAATATTTCCAACTTCAGTTGTAATTGTGTACTCGAAATTTTTGTTCATTTTTTGCTCTAAATTCAAGTAATTTTTTAGCATTTCAATTTCTTCTAAAAGATTGATTTCTTCCTTTCTAGAATTGTATAAAAGTGAACGTAATAAACTTGCAAACTGACTGATTGTACTGTTTAACTCTGTTGTGTTTCCGTTATTTCCAAATGCTTTAATTCCGTTTAACACATTAAAAATAAAATGTGGATTCATTTGCAATTGCAGCGCTTTTTGCTCTAAAGTAATTAAATGATTTTCTAAGGTTAATTTTTCAATTTTTTGTTGATTTTCTGTTTGCTTTCTTTTAAAATAAAAGTAAATCATTAAGAAAAAAACAATTGCTAAAAAGCCAATAACACTTACAATAAACCACGTTTTTTGATACAATTGTTTGTCAATAAAAAAGGTAAAAATTACAGGCTCACTCTCAATTTTTGAGGCACTTATAGAGGTTACAGAAAACGTATAATTCCCTGCTGTTAAGTTTGCAAAATTGACAGTAGTATTAGAACTCCAAGTGCTTTGTGTTTCATTTAAAGTATATTGATATTCAATTCTTTTTGGTTGGTTGATATCGACTGTCTTAAAACTAAAAGAAATATTATTTTGCGCTGGAGAAAGTTGCAAAACAGCATTTTTAAATTGATTTTGAATACTATCAATTGATTGATTTGAAACTTCGATGTTTTCAAAAGAAATAGTTGGTTTTAAAAGTGTTTTTTTATTTTCATTAGGCGTGTATTTTGTAATTCCGTTTTTGGTGCCAAACCAAAGATTTCCAAATGTATCTTCTAAAGAAGTGTTTTTTGTGGTTTCAATTCCGATAAAACCATCATTTGCATTATAAAGTGTCGATTTTGATATTGCATCATTTTGAAATTCTATTTTATCGACACCTTTTTCTGAACCATTCCACAACTGATTTTTTGCATCAAAAAGCAACTGATAGCTATTTTTTGAACTTAAAAACTCCTCATTTACAGGTTTTGGAGAGTTCAACTTAGAAATTGAAATTTTCCAAATTCCGTTTCCTAAAGTTCCAATATACAAATCATCAGCAGAAGACCCCACCAAACTGCTAATTGTGGTGTCTAGGTTTAAAAAGTTGGAATAATGTGTTATTTTGTTGTTGTCAATAAAACCTAAATCACCGTGTAAAGTTCCGTACCAAATTTGGTTTTTGTGGAGTAGAGAAGCAGTTATCAATTGATCTTTTAATCCATTATTTTGATTAAAAGCAGTAATTTTTTCTACAAAATTTTGCTGAAAATTATAAGCTAGTTTTAGAATTCCAGATTTTTCTGTTACTAACCAAACGGTATTGTTTTGAATGATAATATTTTGAATATTATTTGTTGGCAAACCATTTTCTGAATATAATTTTTCGATGTCGAAATGGGATGCGCTTAAAGAATCATTGGATTTTCTAAAAATATACATTCCTTTGTTTTGTGAGCCAAACCAAAGGTTATTATTAATATCAGTTGTAATTGAGGTCGTTTTAAAATTATTCTTTCTTACAAAACGAATTCCTAAACTATCAATTGCAAATAAGTTTCTATTTGTATCGGTAAACCAAATATTTTTATTTTTTTGATGAATTGCAGTAATTTCTTTGATAGCATGATTTTCTATAAAATTAAAATGCTTAAAATTACTAGAAACCGATTTGTAAACGCCATTTCCATTGGTTAATAACCACGTATTTTGTTGTCTGTCAATAAAAATTTTATTGGTGATTGATTTTATAGCAACCTCAATTTTTAAATTTTTGATGATGGATTTTTGAGAACCAAAAACAACTTCAGAAGCTGTTAACGAACTTTTTTGAATGATGGCTTTTGAATTTAATGTCGTTAATTTCCAAGTTTTATTTGAGGTTTTAACCCAATAAAAAGAATTTTTATATTGAATGTCTAACACATCAGAAAGATCAATTTTTAAATTGATTTTTATAGGAGTTACATACTCCTTTTTAAATTGATAAATGCCTTGGTTTGTTGCTAAATACAGCTTCTTATCTAGCCAAATTAGTTTGTTAATTTTAGGTGTTTTATAATTTATAAACTGGTTTTTAATTTTTATGGACAACCCATTATTTGTGCCAATAAATAAACTGTCTTTTTGGATAAAAAAGGAGTTTACAAAATTTGAAAGCAATCCGTTTTTTTGACTAAATACGGCAAAATCACTTCCGTCAAAACGCGCAATTCCGCCACCTTGAGTCGCAAACCAAATATATCCAATGTTATCTTGTACCGCATCAACCACATCAGATTGTGGCAATCCGTTTGCAACGGTAAAATGTTGTAATTGATTTTGTTGTGCTTGCAAAAACAAGGATCCACATCCAACAAAAAACAAAAAAAACATTTTTTTAAACTTCATAAAAACAAACTTAATGTAAAAAAGCAGCTGCACAAAAGAAAGCAACTGCTTTTTGTTCTAACTTAACAAATATTATTCCACAGTAAATAAACGTAAATTGTCAAATTCTGGTTCTACGTGTTGCAAATCTCCGTAAGGATTTATAATTGGTTTTAAAATACACAATACAGTAGTGATTCCTTTGATCGTTAATTTATTGTCTTTTACAGCAATTTTCCATCTAAATTTTTCAATCGGAATGTTGTAACTCTTAAATTCATTTAACAAATTTTCATCAGCTTCAATAAAATCCATGATTTCAGCTTGAGATTTTAATGTTGGAATTGCATTATCAGAATCTGTAAAATCGATGTCCATTTTTATGGGAAGATTAAACTGAGTTGTAAATGGATCTCCAACATAGCGCTCACTTTCATTGTATAATGTTTCTAACCAATCAACATCTTCATTTGGATATTTTTTAGCAAATTCTTTTGATAAATCTACTTTTCCTGGAGAATGCGCTGTTGGATAAAATCCGTAGAATGGTTTTGCTAAATAATACTTAGAAAATTCTCCGCCAAAAATAGTATAGTACGGCGTTGCAATTACTTTAGGATGCACGTTGGTGCTAAAAACAGTTTTCAATTCTTCAATTAAAGTAGTTTCAGTTGCTAAAGCTGGTGAATGAAAAATAACATTGGTGTCTTCTGCAATTCCTTTTTCTAATTTTGGAATTTCATCATTTAGTACAGCGTTTTTTAGTGTTTTTTCATTAACAATTTCCCCATTTATTGCTGTTTCTAAATGCATTCCTTTCCAAGGATTATTTTCGCTTACAATATGAATGTCAGAATACAACCTTTCATCATAATTGTTATTTAACCAAGAAATGATTTCTTGTAGCGAAAAGGCTTCTGTGACTACTTCAAATTGTTTTTCTTCGAAATACTTTTTTGCACTTGCATAATAATTAGAATGTTCAGCATCTATTCCGGTAATAAAAACGATGGATTCTCTGTAAATTGGTGTTTCATTCGTTTTTTCTGCAAGAATTGTTGGAGTAATGGTTGCTGTTGTTTTCTTTTTTCTGTTACAACTAGTAAAAGAAATACTGAAAGCGAGCAAAACGATTGCGATTGCTTTTGTGTTTACGGTTTTTTTCATGATGCGTAGGTTTTAGATTAATAATTATGGTTAATCAAATCTAGTATCAGAAAGTGGTTAAATTTGGTGTGTTTTAGAATTCGTAGGGAAGTACTTAGAATTCGTAAGAATACCGGTTTTTATTTATTATAAACAACCAGTTTTGTTGGATTTTTAATTGTAGTTTCATCAGCAAAAGACAAAATATATTGTTCCACTTTTTTTGCAACTCTTGGCTGTGGATATAGTAATACTTTGTTTACATCGCCAGCCCATTCGTTCAAATATAAAACTGTCATGTGCTCGTTTGTTCTATAGTATTTTTGTATGTTTTCTGGCAGTTTGTCTTTTAGTGAAGCATCAATTTCGATGTAATAATAATCTAATTTAGAAGTAAAAAAGCTAAAGGATAACAAATGATCCCAGCCGCCAAATAAATTGCTAAATGGTAAGATAAATGTGAAGATAAAAATCAATCCTTTTTGATAGGAAATAGCATCTGTAAAAACTTCAAAAAACGATGTTGTTTTCAACGTCCAAAAGATAATGATAACGCTTAAAATATTTTGTAAATTCCAAGGGATTACATTAAATCCATACCCCAAATACAACAACATTACAATAATAATTGAATGCATCATTACAATTCCATAAATCCCTAATTTTCTTGTTTTGTTTGATAAAATAAAAACTCCTAAAAGAGCTTCTAACCAAGGGACAACATACGTAAATGCTAACAATAACTTCTCAGGAATAAAACTAAAATGCTTTACCAGTGCGTGCATCCATTGTTCGTAAAAAATTCCGTTTAATTTATGAATTCCGCTCCAAAAGTATGTTGCAATAAAAATTAATATAACGGTAAATAACACTTTTTTTGCTTCTGTATTTTTAGGATAAATTACAATCGCTAAAATTGTTAAAAAACTTTGATAAAAATAGGGTTGTAACCTGTTTTGATCTACAAAACCTAAGTAGATATATAACAACAACACAAACCAACCAAATACCCGTTTTGGTTTAAAAATATAGACCACTTGACTCACAAAAAAGATTCCTGCAAAAATCGTATCAAACGGAGAAGTCGGAATCGGAATCCAGTCAAATAGCGGAATTACAGGGAAGTCTTTGTCTGTAATCCACAATTCTGGCGCGTACAACATCATTGCTAATGTTGATAGAATTGCAATAATTCTAACCGCGTTTACTTTTTGTTTATTTGTTAAGTTTGTTATCATTTTTTAAAAACTTTATTAACCTCTCGCTAAACTGTGTTTACTACTTTCAATGAAAATGTATTTTCATTGAAAGTAATGCTCGAGGAGACATCTAAAACACTAATTTCTCTTTTAAGTATTTAGAGGTGTACGATTTTTTATTCAAAATTAATTCTTCTGGCGTTCCTTGAAAAATTAGATTTCCGCCATTTTTCCCGCCTTCTAAACCTAAATCAATAATGTAATCGGCACATTTTATCAATTCGATATTGTGTTCAATTACAATAATAGAATGTCCTTTTTCTATCAGTGCATTAAACGACGCCAATAATTTTTTGATATCATGAAAATGCAAACCTGTAGTTGGTTCATCAAAAATAAATAAGGCTTTGTCTTTGGTGTTTCCTTTTACTAAAAACGACGCCAATTTAATTCGCTGCGCTTCTCCACCAGAAAGGGTAGAAGAAGACTGTCCTAATTGCACATAACCCAAACCAACATCTTGCAAAGGTTTTAATTTCTGAACAATTTTTGTTTGCTCATTTTCTGCAAAAAATGCAACAGCATCATCAATTGTTGACGTTAAAATATCATCAATCGATTTTCCATCAAAAGTAATTTCTAACACTTCTTTTTTGAAGCGTTTTCCGTTACAGGCATCACATTCTAAATGCACATCTGCCATAAATTGCATTTCAATGGTAACTTCTCCATCGCCTTTACAAACCTCACAGCGTCCGCCTTCAACATTAAAAGAAAAATGTTTTGGCTTGTAATTTCTGATTTTCGCTAACTTCTGGTTTGAAAATAAATTTCTGATATCATCGTAGGCTTTTATATATGTTACAGGATTTGAACGAGACGAGCGTCCAATAGGATTTTGGTCGATAAATTCGATGTGTTTTAAGTTGCTAAACGAACCTTTAATTTCTGTAAATTGCCCTAATTTATCGCCGTAACCAAACAGTTTTTTTTGCATCGCTGGATACAAAATATTTTTAACTAAGGTGCTTTTTCCGCTACCAGAAACTCCCGTAATTACCGTTAGATTGTTCAACGGAAAAGTAACATCAATATTCTTTAAATTGTGTTCTCTTGCGCCAACAACTTCAATAAAGTTGGTTGATTTTCTTCGGGTTTTTGGAACTTCAATTTTTAATTTTTCATTCAAATACTTTGCTGTTAAAGAATCGGATTTTAAAATGTCTTTAAAATTACCTTCCGCAACAACATGTCCACCAAAAGTTCCTGCTTCTGGACCAATATCAATAATATAATCTGCAATCTTCATGATGTCTTCATCATGTTCAACTACAATAACCGTATTTCCTAAGTCACGTAAATCTTGTAAAACGCCAATCAAACGTTCTGTATCTTTTGGATGCAAACCAATACTTGGTTCATCTAAAATATACATCGATCCCACTAAAGAGCTTCCCAATGAAGTTGCTAAATTAATGCGCTGACTTTCTCCGCCAGAAAGTGTATTTGAAGTTCTATTCAACGTTAAATAACTCAATCCGACGTTCAATAAAAATTGTAATCTGTTATTGATTTCTGTCAACAAACGTTTTCCAATTTTTAATTCTTGATTATTTAGGTTGATGTTCTTAAAAAAACCTGCCAATTCATCAATAGGTAACGTAACCAAATCAGAAATTGTTTTGTGATCAATTTTTACATAATTGGTTTCTTTTCGCAAGCGTTTTCCGTGACAATCTGTACATGTTGTTTTTCCTCTATATCGAGAAAGCATCACTCTATTCTGAATTTTATAACTTTTTTCTTCTAATTTTTGAAAGAAATGATTGATTCCGTCAAACTTTTTATTTCCAGTCCAAACCAATTCTTTTTGTTTTTCTGTCAACTCAAACCAAGGTTTGTGAATCGGAATGTCAAAATCGATGGCGTTATGTACTAAATCATCTTTGTATTTTCTAAAGGATTCAGATTTAAAAGGAACGATGGCGTCTTCATAAATAGACAAACCTGTATTTTGAATGACTAATTCTTCATCAATCCCGATGACATTTCCGTAGCCTTCGCAAGTTGGACAAGCGCCGTACGGATTGTTAAAACTGAACAAGTGTGTGTTTGGCTCTAAAAACGTAATTCCGTCTAACTCAAATTTATTGCTAAACTCGACTGTTTTGTTGGTGCTTAAATTTTCTAAAAAACAGGTTCCTTTTCCTTCAAAAAAAGCAGTCTGAATGGCGTCTGCCAATCTGTTGTAAAAATCTTCATCATCTTTTAAAATAATTCGATCTACCACCAATTGTAACGTTTCTTCTTTATAAGCATCAAACGGAAAATCTTCAATTCTTAAAATAGCATCGCCCATTTTAATTCTTGCATATCCTTGTTGAGAAAAAATATTCAACAATGTTTTTAAATCTCTAGTCTTATCTAAAAAAACGGGTGCTAACAATAATAGTTTAGAGCCAATTTCATAGGTTTTTACATGTTTGATTACATCTGCAACTGTATCTTTTTTTACTTGTTTGTTAGAAATAGGCGAGTAGGTGTTGCCAATTCTGGCAAACAACAATTTCATATAATCGTAAATCTCTGTTGATGTGCCAACGGTAGATCTCGGGTTTGTAGAATTTACTTTTTGTTCAATGGCGATTGCAGGCGCAATTCCTTTGATATAATCTACTTTTGGTTTGTGTAATTTTCCTAAAAACTGACGCGCATACGAAGACAAACTCTCTACATAACGTCGCTGTCCTTCTGCATACAACGTATCAAAAGCCAAAGAGGATTTTCCTGAGCCAGACAAACCTGTAATTACAACTAATTTATTACGAGGAATAACAACATCTATATTTTTTAAATTGTGCAAACTTGCACCTTTAATAATGATATTTTCTTTCGGATTTACGCTGTTTAAATCTAACTTCATTTTTTAAAAAAGTAAGCGTTAAAAATACCATTTTTTAAGAGAAGAAAAAGAGAATTTTCATTTAAAAAATAGCAACTTATTTGTATTTGTAAAAAAATATCATCATATTTGAATCAATAATTCACTAAAAATCACGTGCGTATAGTTTAAAATTACTTTAACTGTTTATAAATAATAGGAACCAGAAGGCAAACTTGCCCTCTAAAAGTAATTTATGATGCGTGAAAATTTAACCCCAGACAGCAAATTAGTTAGCGATTACATTCATGGTAATGAGTATGCTCTTGAAATTTTAATTAAGAGACATCAACAGCGTTTATTTAGCTTTATTTATAGTAAAGTTAAAAATAGAGATGTTACCGAAGATATTTTTCAAGACACATTTATTAAAGTAATTAGAACTTTAAAAAAAGGAAATTACAACGAAGAAGGGAAGTTTTTACCTTGGGTTGTTCGTATTTCTCATAATTTAGTAATCGATCATTTTAGAAAATCGAATCGAATGCCAAAATTCAGAAATACAGACGAGTTTGATATTTTTTCTGTTTTAGGAGATGATGTGCTAAATGCAGAGAAAAAAATCATCAAAGAGCAAATTCATGCCGATGTTAGAGAACTGATAAATGAATTGCCAGAAGAACAAAAACAAGTGTTGGTAATGCGGATGTATAACGATATGAGTTTTAACGAAATATCAGAAAATACAGGCGTTAGCATTAACACAGCGTTAGGAAGAATGCGTTATGCATTGATCAATTTAAGAAAGCTCATAGAAAAAAATAAAATAATTTTGGTGAACTAAATACTAAAAGTAAAAAAGCATCGTTATGTGATTAACAATCAAGTAATAAAAGATACCATATGATGCAACTTTACTCTAAAAAGTCTCCCGATTTTAGGGAGCAACCAAAACAAGAAACAATTCAATTTTTAATTAATTTTTCCAAATCGTTAAAAGTAATTAAAGTAAAGCCAGATGTTGTTATTGAATTGAGTTTGAATTAAGAGGGAAAAGCCTTAACTACCAGAGTTGAGGCTTTTTTGATGTCTTTTAATGTCATTTTGAGTCTGCCTGTTCGTTAGACAGGCGAAATGGAATGAAGTCGAAAAATCTATTTATGAGATTCCTCCATTTCAGTCGGAATAACACGTGTGTTTCTAGTCTGAATGAAATAATATATTTGAGTATAATCTCAATTATATTTTTACTTTTTTACAATTGAAAAACGATTGTCATCTCGACCGTAGTGGAGAGATCTTTTTTTCTGTTTAAAGTTTTTTCTTTTTAAAATATTCGTCTAAAACAGCTTGTCGCCCAATTGTTTTCGTAATCAAATCTTTTTCTAAATTCCAGCCGCGTGCTGGAGAATATTCGCGTCCGTACCAAATAATTTGCAAATGCAACTCGTTCCATAATTCTTTTGGAAACAAACGTTTTGCATCTTTTTCTGTTTGTGTAACATTTTTTCCGTTCGTTAAATTCCAACGATACATCAATCTGTGAATATGTGTATCCACAGGAAAAGCAGGAACTCCAAAAGCTTGACTCATCACCACACTTGCAGTTTTGTGTCCAACTGCCGGCAATTCTTCCAATCCTTCAAAACTTTGCGGAACTTCTCCGTTGTATTTGTCAATCAATATTTTTGACAAGCCGTAAATCCCTTTACTTTTCATGGGCGATAATCCACACGGGCGAATAATTTCCTTAATTTCTTCTACCGTCATTTTAATCATATCAAACGGATTATCTGCTTTAGCAAACAAAATTGGCGTGATTTTATTCACACGAACATCGGTGCATTGTGCAGACAATAACACAGCAATTAACAAGGTATATGGATCTTTATAATCTAGCGGAATTGGAATTTCTGGATAGGTTTCTTGAAGTGTGTCAATTACAAATTGCACTTTTTCTTGTTTGGTCATAAAATGAGTTATAAAGTTTAAAAGTACAAAGTTTATAAAGTTTATTCCTAATAAAGTTTCAATTATAGTTTTTACTTTTTAACTTTCAACTTTCTAACATTAAACAAAATTATGACGACACTAAAAATAGGAGATGCTGCTCCAAACTTTACCGCAAAAGATAATAAAGGAAATACCATACAACTTTCTGATTATAAAGGAAAAAAATTAGTCTTGTTCTTTTATCCAAAAGCAAGTACGCCAGGTTGTACTACAGAAGCTTGCGATTTAAGAGACAATTACCAAACGTTTTTGGCTAAAGGATATGATGTGTTAGGCGCTAGTGCAGATTCTGCAAAAAGACAGCAAAACTGGATTGACAAACACGAATTGCCTTTTCCGTTATTAGCCGATGAAGACAAAACGGTTATCAATGCATTTGGAGTTTGGGGGCCAAAGAAATTTATGGGACGCGAATATGATGGAATTCACAGAACTACTTTTGTCATTGACGAAAACGGAAAGATTGAAGATATTATTACCAAAGTGAAAACGAAAGCACACGCTGCGCAGATATTGTAGTGATTTTGAGGTTTCGCTAACGTGTTTGTGTATGATTTGTTGCGATTTTGTAAACGAGGATTTTCCTAAGGAAAATCAGATGTAGTAAAAGAGCAACGAACTTTGGTTAAGCACTAATTTAGCAATTATTTTTATACGGTGTTGGCAGCAGTATTTAATTAATCAAAATTTCCAAAATTTCATCTATATTCCCAGGTTTTTCTGCGCTGGATGAAATTATTTTACTTTGTTCATCTAATAGGATATATCTTGGAACACCTGTAATATTATATTTTTTAAAAAAATCCTGCTCTTTATCTTTTGCAAAAAGCTGTTTCCATTTAGGTTTTTTAATAGTTATAAATTTTTCCCATCTAACTTTAGTGTCCAAATAGCCTATACTTACAATGTTGATTTTTTCTCCAAATTTTTCATTTAGATTTACCATTTGTGGATAATCTTCAATACAAGGTTTACACCAAGTTGCCCATATATCTAAATAAGTTATTTTTCCTTTAAAATCAGTTAGACTAAAAATATCATTTTCTTTATCAATAAATTCAAAATCGGGAGATATCATTCCTTTTTTAACAGAAGAGAAAGAGTTATATAAGTCTGTAATTGTTTTCTTGTAACTTGTATTAGAGTTAATATTTAGGAAAGTATTAAAGTATATTTCTTTTTTAGGTAAGTATTTTATTAAACCCCAAGTATAATGTAGTATAAAATCATCTAAAATTTTTTGATTCGTTATTCTTCTGCTTGCTAGTATTTGTATCTCTTGATTGAAATCTTTGTTGCTTTTTTCGTCAAAAGTTGAACGCATTATTTTTTCAAAATATTTTTGAATATACTCGACATATGCGAAATTGTCAATTGCAAGTGCATTTTCATCATTCAATTTAATTTTATTAAAAGGGAAAACTAATTCGTTAGCATATTTACTTAAATCGTCTTTATTTATTTCAGTTTTTTTTCCTTGATAAAACGCTACTCTTTTTGCTATTATAAAGTTAATTGAAGTTAACTCAATATTATAGAATAAGTTTGAGTCAAATTTAAAACCATTTAAGTTTTCAATAAAAAGATTTTTATATTTTTCAATTGAAGTATAAAACTCTTCTTTTTTCATAGATTTTGTATCGAAAAAATTTAAATCAGTATTTAATTTGCTAATTATTGAAGATTTCAAAAGAAGATAATTATTCTCTTTTGATCCTCTACCTTCAAACCAAATAGAATCTTTTATTGACTTTCCCTTAACTTTCAGATTAAAACCTTTTTCTAAATAAAGAATTTTGTATCCATAGTTTATGATTCCAAAATATTTAGGTTTTTCATTTTTAAAATTTGCTGTTCCATCTTGTGTTAAAATTATTTCCTTTTTTAATTTTTGATCATTTATAAAAATGGTATCTGGATTTTTTTCCAATTCAAAGATTACTTTTGAGCCGTTTTGAGATATAAGTTGAATCGAAAAAAATATAGTTAAAATAAAAAAATTATATCTCATTTTATTGGGGTTATGTATTGCTGCCAACTTATATGATATCGAACGTTTTAATGTTTTATATCAAGAGTTAGCGAAGTTACCGAAAAAGAGTTTAGAAACAAAACAAATTAGTTGTTAGAATTGCATTCCAATTTTAAAATTCAACACTCTACCTGTCATATAATTCGGAATTCCGTACATGGTTTTAGAATACACATCTCGCACCCAAGTATTGGTAATCGAATTGTTAATATCAAATAAGTTGAATAATTCTAATCCGGCAGTTAATTCTTTAAAGTTGCGCAACCAACTAGAAGTTGCTTTTTTGTTTTTATCCACAAAAATGTAAGAAACGCCTAAATCCGCACGTTTATAAGCGCTCAATCTACTTTGAAATTTATAGACATCAGCATAACTTGGAGAACCTCCAGGAACGCCAGAATTGTACACCAAGTTTAAATAGGCTTTTAAATCTGGTAAATTCGGCACATAATCTTGAAACAAAATTCCCAATTTAAAACGTTGGTCTGTTGGTCTTGCAATAAAACCCTTGCTGTCAATATTTTCTTGTGTTTTTAGCAAACCTAAACTAATCCAACTTTCGTTTCCAGGAACAAATTCTCCGTTTAATCGAATATCGATTCCCGTTGCATACGCAGTTGCGTTGTTTTTTGCTTGATACCGAATCCGAACATTGTCTACCGTGTACGGATTTACGTTGCTTAAATGCTTATAATAAATTTCTGTAGTCAATTTAAAAGGGCGATCCCAAAGCGTAAAACTATAATCATTACCAAGAACTGCATGCATCGATTTTTGCGCTTCTACTTCTGGATGAATTCCACCCAAATTGTCTTTCAACTCTTTGTAAAATGGTGGTTGATAATACAATCCGCCAGAAATACGAAACAACATATCTTTATCCCAATCTGGTTTGATGGCAAATTGTGCTCTCGGACTAAATATAGCATGACTTTCTGATGCGATTCCGTTTGCTTTTACAGCCCAATTCTGAAAACGCATTCCGACATTATACCAAATTTGATGTTCGTTCCATAAATCTTTTCTGCTGAATTGCGCAAAACCAGAAACACGATTAATTGTTACATTGTTGGTTGCTCTAATACTTTGATAGGGTTGCAATGCTCCTTGATAAGGATCGTAGGGTTGATTATTGATAGAATGATGTGGAGGACGAATGGCAAATCCAACAGAATCAATCACTTCCCATTCTATAATTCGGTCTTTGATATCTTCTACTTGGTATTTAATTCCGACTTCCAATTGATTGTTGTCCTTTTTATAAACTCCTTTCAGTTGTAAATTAGCAATGAAAGCATCTAAATCGTTTCTAGCATGATTTAATTGCGAGCCAATTCCGGTAGAAAACTCCACGTTACCAAAATTTTCAGAACCTAAATTGCCATCAACTTCACCTAAATTATACGAAGCCAAAATATCGAAATATTCCTCTTCTTGCGTGTTGTACATCGATGCTGTCGCATGTAGTGTAATTTCTTTGTTGAGTTGGTAATCCGCTTTAAAAGCACCAAAACTAGTAATATATTTGTCTTTTTCTTGTCCGTTGTAAAAAACAATCAATTCAATTGGATCTAGCAACGTTCCGAAACGCGTTCTACGAGAAATAGGCGTATAATTGTAATTGTTGAGCGAAAAATTCCCTAAAAAATCGACATTTAACTTCTCATTTATCTGATAACTAGCAAATGCCTGAATGTCTGTAAAACTAGGGTTGTAATTAGTTTTTATTTGTTTGCTATTTACAAATAAACTGTTTTTTCTGTGGCGCCAACCAATAAGTGTACTTCCTTTTTTATTGTTGGTTTGCCCTTCTATGGTTGCACTTACGCCAACCAAACTTAGCTCGACTTGCGTTTTAAATTCTGTTGGTTTTCTGTAGGTGATATCTAAAACGGATGAAAGTTTATCGCCGTATTTTGCTTGAAATCCACCTGCAGAAAAATGAATATTCTGCACCATATTAGAGTTGATAAAACTCAATCCTTCTTGTTGTCCAGAACGCACCAAAAATGGTCGGTACACTTCAATTCCGTTTACATAAACGAGGTTTTCATCGAAGTTTCCACCTCTTACATTGTATTGCGTACTTAATTCGTTGTTGTTATTTACACCAGGAAGCGTCATTAACAAATTTTCTACGCCAGCATTTGCTCCAGGTAAGCGTTTTACTTTAGCAATAGCAATGGTTTTGATTCCTTTTGCAGAATTGTTGTTGTTTTTTACTACAATTTCGTTGAGCTCGTTGTTTAAAGAAATTAGAATAGGCGAGTAGGTAAGGATTCTGTTGCTTCGTAAGGTAATTTTTTTGGTATGCTTTAAATAAGAAACATGACTAAAAACAATTTCTATGGTTTTCCGAACCGGAATTGTGATTTCGTAATACCCTTTTGCGTCGGTTGTAGTTCCGGTATTTAAATACGAAACAGCAACATCTTTAATGGGCGAATTTTGTTTGTTGGTAACAACACCTTTTAATGTTGTGGTATTTTGGCCAAGAAGCGAAAACGGAAGCATTAAAATAAAAAGGAAAAGTTTTTTCACTTAGGTTTTTTGTTTAAAACGCTAATTTATTCTTTTTTATAGAACGTAGCATTAAGTGTATTCGTATTTCCAACATTATCTTCTACAACGATTTCTAATTGATGTTTGGCGCCTACTAATTTTTTATCCGTAAAATGATAGACAATTTGTTTCTTTTTTAAGTTGTATTCCATTAAAATCCATTCTCCATCTAAGGTTGCAGAATACGAGTTTATCCCTGATGTTTTATCTTCTATTTTTACAATAATTTTAGTGTTTTTTGTAATCCATTGATCGTTTTTAAAATTTAATAATTTTATTGTAGGTTTTTGTTTGTCAGATAGTAATGTGTATTTACCTAAAGTTTTTGTTGTAGTGTAGAATACATCATCTTTCTTTCTAGTATTTTGATAAGAAGGATATTTTTTATTGTTGATATTTGCTATATATAGTTGACTTTTTTCGCCTTCTGTGTACTTAGAAACATCAAAAGTTAAGGTGTAACTTTTATCTAACGGAATAAGTGGATTGTGTATCGTTGCGATATTATTTTCAACTTTAAAATCTAAATAAAGATTGTGGTAAAAAGTATTTTTTGGAAACGCAATACTAACTCCATTCTGTTCAAATTTATTAAATTTGTCAGCTGTAATTTTGTAAGCAGTTGTGTCTTTTGCTTGTCTAAAAACAGCATTACTTTCTACACCTCTAACCGGAACTCTAACTTTGGTTTTATTGCCAGCAAAGTCTGATGCAATAATTTCAACGGTATAATTAAATCCATTTTTGATGTTTACGATTCCGTTATTTAGCAACGATTTGTAAATTTTTAATTTGTTTGCTTTTTCTTTAAATGTTTTTTGAAATTTATTTTTAAAACGAGCATAATTTTCATAATCAATTAACAAGTTAACATATTTACTTTCTGCAAACGAAAAAGTTTCAAGAACATGATGATAAACTTCATGTCCATTTACGTTCATTTCTAAGCTGTAAATTCCGTTTTTATTATAGGCGCCATTTAATTTATCATATACTTGAATGCTAAATCCAATTGGACCTTTAGCATTAATTCTATTTGTTGTATATGTGTTATTCCCAATAGATTTAAATGCCAATAACGATTTTTTTATCGATTGATTCACGCGAGAAGAATCTGTTAACGGATACACGAACAGCCCTTTTATTTTTGGAGCGATGGTGTCTTTTACTTTTACGCCAAAAAAGAAAGGGTTGATAATTTTTTCTGTTTTAGTGTCTCTAATTTCGTAATGCAAATGCGGAGAAACAAATCCGCCAGTACTTCCAGAATACGCAATTACTTGTCCTTTTTTAACAGGTATTTGGTTTGGTTTTAAAAAAATATTACCGGTTTCGTAGTTTTTCTTTTTATACTGAATGGACTTTACGTATTCTTCAATTCCGTTGCCAAATTTACTTAAATGCGCATACACAGTTGTGTAGCCATTTGGATGCGTTATATATATTACCTTACCATAACCCCAAAGAGCTACTTTAATTCTAGAAATATAACCATCTGCAACCGCATGTACTTTTAAACCTTCTTTTTGTTGCGTTTTAATATCTAAACCAGCATGAAAATGATTTCCTCTAAGCTCACCAAACGTTCCAGCCAAAACAGTTTTAATATCTAAAGGATTTCTAAAATCTTTAGTAGGATACTGCTTTTGTCCAAAAAATAATGAAGTTGTAAAGAAGAATACGAATACGAATAAAGGTCTCAAATCTCAATTTTTAGCTAAAATAGTAAAAAATTAGAGCAAAGAAAAGCCAAAATTTTAGAACCCTAATTAGCAGTCGTTTAGAAATTAATAGTTAAAAAGAGTATATTTTTTTGTGTTTTAGCTTTCAGAATGTTAACTTTGTTGGAATAGTTTCGATTCTGAAAATTGATGAGTAAAACACTAGAAGCAATTCATTTACTAGAAGATAGGTTAAAAACACTATTAGCTAATTATGAATTTTTAAAAGAAGAAAATGAAATTCTTCTTCAAAATGTTGGTAAATTACAACTTCAATTAGATTTGAATCAGCAAACCATAGAAGATCAAAATCAAAATTTTGAACTTCTTAAAATTGCAAAAACTATTGATGGCAGTAACGAAAGTACAAGAGAAACAAAACTCAAAATAAATGCTTTAATTCGAGAAATCGATAAATGTATTGTTCAATTAAGCGAATAAAAAAGTTCATTAACAGTGTCAGAAAAATTAAAAATTAATGTTGTAATTGCAGGTAGAACCTATCCTTTAAGTGTTAAAAACACGCAAGAAGAAGAAGGAATGAGAAAAGCTGCAGCCAATATCAATCACTTAATTTCTTTGTACGAACAAAATTATGCTGTTAATGATAAACAAGATGTCTTGGCAATGTGTGCCTTGCGTTTTGCATCACAATTAGAAATTTCGTCAATTGATAAAAATGATAATACAGACAAAGCTTTAGAAAAAATAAATAAACTAAATGAAATGTTACAATCTCATTTAGGCTAAGTTCATTAAAATAGAATTACAATACACTGCCTACGTTAGTATAAGTTTATTAAACTCAACACTATTCAATTATGAAGGATGAGTCTTAATTGTAAAAGCAAGCCACAAGTACTGAATTTATTTCAGCTTCTAAATGGATCCTTGATCAATTAGTTAATCCTATAAATGCCATAATGGAGTTTAAAAAAACCACTGATGTAGGCTTTTTTTATATATAAATAGAAAATTATGGATGGAATGATACTTCCTTTTGCACTTAGTGTAGTCGGAGCAGTTATAGGATTTATTATTGCGAAAGCGATAGAGAAATCAAAAGGGAAAAAACTTTTAAATAATACAAGAAAAGAAGCAGCGTCAATTCTTAAAGAAGCCAAAATTGATGCAGAATCTCTAAAGAAAGATAAAATATTACAAGCAAAAGAAAAGTTTATAGAACTAAAATCTGAGCACGAAAAAGTAATATTATCTAGAGAAAAGAAAATATCGGAAGTAGAAAAGAGAATTCGCGATAGAGAATCTCAGATAGCTTCAGAAGCAGATAAAACAAAAAGATTAAACAAGTCTTTAGAAGAAAAAGAAGCTGATTTTACGTATAAATTAGATTTTTTAGACAAGAAAGAAAACGATTTAAATAAGATGCATTTAAGACAAGTTGATATGCTAGAACAAGTTTCAGGTTTATCAGCAGAAGATGCTAAAAAAGAATTGGTAAGTACACTAAAAGAAGAAGCGAAATCTGATGCAATGGCTTTTATTCAAAATTCAATTGAAGAAGCTAAATTGACTGCAGAGCAGGATGCTAGAAAAATTGTTTTAAATACCATTCAACGAGTTGGAGTAGAACAAGCAGTAGAAAATTGTGTTTCTGTTTTTAACTTAGAATCTGACGATGTAAAAGGTAGAATTATTGGTAGAGAAGGAAGAAATATTAGAGCTATTGAAGCTGCAACAGGCGTAGAAATTATTGTTGATGACACTCCAGAAGCAATTATTTTATCTTGTTTTGATCCGGTAAGAAGAGAAATTGCACGTTTGTCCTTACACAAATTAGTGACCGATGGAAGAATACATCCTGCGAGAATTGAAGAAGTTGTAAAGAAAACAGAAAACCAAATTACACAAGAAATTATAGAAGTTGGTAAACGTACCGTTATCGATTTAGGTATCAACGGATTGCATCCAGAGTTAATTAAAACTGTTGGACGAATGAAATACCGTTCTTCTTATGGACAAAATTTATTACAACACTCAAGAGAAGTTGCTAATTTATGTGGAATTATGGCTTCAGAAATGGGCTTAAATGCTAAAATGGCAAAACGTGCTGGTTTATTGCATGATATAGGAAAAGTGCCAGATGCAGAAAGTGAATTACCACATGCTTTATTAGGAATGCAATGGGCAGAAAAATATGGAGAGAAACCAGAAGTTTGTAATGCAATTGGAGCACATCACGATGAGATAGAAATGAAAAGTTTACTTTCTCCGATTGTGCAAGTTTGTGACGCAATCTCTGGGGCAAGACCAGGCGCAAGAAGACAAGTATTGGATTCTTACATACAACGTTTAAAAGATTTAGAAGAAATTGCTTTCGGATTTAATGGTGTACAAAAAGCATATGCAATTCAAGCTGGACGTGAATTACGCGTTATGGTAGAAAGTACTAAAGTAAGTGACGAAAAAGCATCTGAATTATCTTTCGGAATTTCACAAAAAATTCAAAACGACATGACCTATCCTGGTCAAGTTAAAGTTACGGTAATTAGAGAAACGAGAGCCGTGAACGTAGCGAAGTAAAATAACATCTTAATCTTCCCAAAGGGGAGAAATATTTTAATGAATAAAAATCCTGCTTTTAATAGCAGGATTTTTTTTGTATATATAAATCAAGAGGTTTCCTCCTTTGGAGGAGTTAGAGGAGGATTTCTAGGGTGGAATTTTTCTACCACATTTTTTAAATACGACTTATCTAGATGCACATAAATTTCTGTAGTAGTAATACTTTCGTGTCCAAGCATTTGTTGTATCGCTCTTAAATCCGCTCCGCCTTCTAATAAGTGTGTTGCAAAAGAATGCCGTAAGGTGTGTGGTCCAATTTTTTTATTCAAATTGATTTTTATTGCCAAATTTTTAATAATTATAAAAATCATTTGACGCGTTAATCCTTTTCCTCTTCGGTTTAAAAACAAGGTATCTTCAAATCCTTTTTGAGGAGAAATATGATTTCTAATGTCTTTTATATAAAAAGCAATATATTTCTGAGTATTGTAATTTATTGGTGTATAACGTTCTTTATTTCCTTTTCCGAGTACTTTTACAAAGCCTTCTTCAAAAAATAAATCAGAAATCTTTAGAGAAATTAATTCGCTTACTCGTAAACCACAACTGTAAATTGTTTCTAAAATAGTTCTGTTGCGTTCTCCTTGCGGGTGACTTAAATCAATAGCATTGATCAACTCATTTATTTCATTTTCTGATAAAGTGTCTGGTAATTTTCTTCCTATTTTTGGGGTTTCTATTAAGTCAGTTGGATTATCAGCACGATAATCTTCAAAAATTAAATAATCAAAAAAATTTCTGAGTCCAGAAATTACTCTTGATTGTGTAGTTGGTTTTACTTTTTTGGCGATTTCATAAATAAAACGCTGAATAAAAGTGATATCAATTTGAATAGGAGAAATCGTAATTTTGTTTTCTTCCAAGAAATACATCAATTTTTGAATATCACGCGTATAACTATCAATCGTGTTTTTAGAAAGCCCTCTTTCTATTTTTAAAAACAACTGATAATCTTTAAGTGCGTTTTGCCATTTCATTAGCTAAAAATAAAGTTTATATTTACAACTTTAAAACTTTTTATGAAACTAATCATTATAAACGGACCAAACTTAAATTTATTAGGAAAAAGAGAACCAGAAATATATGGTTCAGAAACTTTTGCTGAGATTTTTAAAAACCTACAAAGAAAATTCCTAAAAGTAGAATTGTCTTATTTTCAATCTAATATTGAAGGCGAATTGATTGATAAATTACACGAAGTTGGTTTTGATTATGATGGAATTATCTTAAATGCGGCTGCTTACACACATACTTCTGTCGGAATTGGAGATGCTGTAAAAGGCATTGAAACTCCAGTTGTAGAAGTGCATATTTCTAATGTACACGCCAGAGAAGAATTTAGACATCTAAGTTTTATTGCACCGAATGCAAAAGGGATTATTTTGGGATTTGGAATTAAAGGGTACGAATTGGCAATTCAAAGTTTTTTATAGTTCTAATTTCATTTTAATATTAGCTCTTTCGTAATACACGTCTTTTTCTAACGGCACTTCTTTAAATCCAACTTTTTTGTATAAAGTAATGGCTGGTTCAAGAATTCTATTAGAATACAACATGATGTTTTTCCAACCTTGATTTTTAGAAAAATCGAGACAATAATCTATGAGCTGTTGCCCAATTTTCTGTCCGTGATATTTTGGTGAAACTGCCATTTTACTCAACTCGAAACATTCTTTTTCGTTGATCAAAGCTACCGTACCCACAATTTCATTCTTGTAAGTTGCAAAAAAAATAAAACCGCCTTTATCAATGATATGTGTTTTTGGATTGCTCAAAACCTTTTCATCATAAGGTTCTACATAAAAGTATTTTTGCAACCATTCTACATTTAAATCATAAAAAATTTTTGTAAATTTTTCTTCAAAAGGAATAATAGAAATTTTTATCATGTATTAAATTTTAGCATCAACAAGTGCCATCATCTCTTGTTCTAAAGCAATCGCTTTTTCATAAATAATTTTTGCATCAGAAAGCATTTTATCAGCAAATGCTCTGTCTTTGATGTCTTTTGCATTAATGCGAACATTAAAATACGCACCAATTACAGCGGTTCTTGCACATAAGGCACCAACACCAGCGTCAGAAAGCGAATTTTGCAATCCTTTTTTCGCCATTTCTAGCATTACTTCCATAGAATTGTATGCGGTTTTCATCACTTTAAACGGAATTTCGGTAGCATATTTTGTAGCGTCTTCCACAGCTTTTTTTCTGATGATTATTTCTTCTTCTGTAGATTTTGGTAATCTAAATCCGTCTATAATTTTATTAAAAGCATTGGTATCTTCATCCACTAAAAACAGCAAATCATTTTTATATTTCTGACCTTTTTCTGCCCAAGCAGAAAAGTATTCCCATTGATCATCCCAACCAGGTTTATGAGCAGATAAATTGGCAACCATTGTTCCGAGAGAAACACCTAACACACCAACATAAGCAGCAATACTTCCTCCGCCTGGCGCCATAGATTCTGAAGCCGTTTCTTCGGCAAAATCTTTTACCGTAAAATCGATTAATTTTTTATCAGCATCGGCATTCATTACATATTCTATAATTCTTTCTTGCGGATTAAAAGGTTTTAAATCGTCTAATCCAAGAGATTTTACAGCAATTTTTATCTTTTCACTTTCGCTAATTCCTAAAGATCGTTCTTGTTTTCTTAAGAAATAATCAGCTGCATCGAGTATTGCTTGTAACGGAACCAAACCAACCAATTCTGACCCTGTAACTCTTAATCCGCGACTTGTTGCCGATAAAACAGTTTCTTCAAAAGCTTCGTGCATAGACGTAATACTGATGTTCGTTAAGTTGTACGAAATTTGAGCAATTCCGTATTCATCTATAAACCAACCAATTCCTTTTACCGCTTTTAATTTTCCAGGAACTCGTTTTGGTTCGCCATTTTCATCCAATACTTTTTTTCCTGTAGCAGGATTTCCTCCGCGTAAAGTCCTTCCGGCTTCTCTAACATCAAAAGCAATTGCATTTGCACGTCGGGTAGAAGTAGAGTTTAAATTTACGTTATAAGCGATTAAAAAATCACGCGCAGAAATTGCTGTAACTCCAGAAGAAATAACTTGTTGATTGTATGTTGATGGACCAAAATCAGGTTTCCAATTTGTAGTATTAAATTTTTCTTTTAAACCTTGGTATTCTCCAGAACGAACGGTAGCTAAATTTTTTCGTTCATCAGAAGTTGCAGCATTTTCGTAAAAATAGCCTGATATTCCTAATTCATCACCAACACGTTTTCCTAATTGATGCGCAAACTTTGCAGTTTCTTCCATAGAAATATTTGCAATAGGAACTAAAGGACAAACATCTGTAGCACCAAATCTTGGATGCTCACCAGAATGTTTACTCATATCTATTAATTCTGACGCTTTTTTGATCAATCTAAAGGCAGCTTCAATTACATTTTTAGGTTCTCCAACAAAAGTAATAACAGTTCTGTTTGTTGCTTTTCCGGGGTCAATGTCCAACAATTTAACTCCTTCAACTTCTTTTACAACATTTGCAATGGTCTGTATTTTATGTAAATCTCGTCCTTCGCTAATGTTAGGAACACATTCTATAAGCTGCTTGTTCATTTTTTAGTTTTGTTTGTTGAAATCAAAAGTAAAGAAATATCAATTTATATTAGATAAGAATTGATAAAACTTCGTTAAATTAATTATATTTGTTTGATTCCTATATTTGAAGAATGAAGAGAGAAAAATGGCTTTTTGAAATTACCCCAAAACAAAGTTTATTTGATTTAAATTTAAAAGAACTTTGGAAATATAGAGATTTATTAATGCTCTTTGTAAAAAGAGATATTATTACCTTATATAAACAAACGATTTTAGGTCCATTGTGGTATATTATTCAGCCTTTGTTTACTTCAATTATTTTTACGTTAGTTTTTAATAATATTGGGAATATTTCTACAAATGGTATTCCTGCTTTTTTATTTAATTTAGGGGGAATTACTGCATGGAATTATTTCAAAGATTGTTTAATAGATACCTCAGATACTTTTAAGAAAAATGAACAGATTTTCGGGAAAGTATATTTTCCGAGAGTAATTATGCCAATGTCTATTATTGTTTCAAATTTATTAAAATTTGCAATTCAATTATTTATTTTTATTGTGTTTTACATGTATTTTGTTTCTACAAACAGGTTAGAATTTAGCTTTTCTTTTGATTTATTATACCTGCCTTTTTTGTTTGTTTCAATGGGGGTTTTAGGTTTAGGTTTGGGGATGATAATTTCTTCAATGGTAACAAAATATAGAGATTTAACTTTTTTGGTTTCTTTTGGAGTACAGTTGCTAATGTATTTGTCGGCAGTTGTTTATCCTGTAGAACTGATTAAAGAAAAAGTGCCCAAATACTCTTGGGTAGTAGAATATAATCCTATGACTATCGTTATCGAAAATTTTAGAAAAATTGTATTTCCAACTATAGAAGCGAAAGTTTTACCCTTAGATGTTTTTTATATGCTGCTGATTTCACTTGCGGTTTTTATTTTAGGGTTGCTTATTTTTAACAAAACAGAAAAAAGTTTTATTGATACAATTTAGGATGAAAGACGAAGTAATTTTAAAGGTAGAAAATGTATCGAAACAGTATCGATTGGGTACCATTGGTACAGGAACCATAAGTCACGATTTAAATCGGTTTTTTGCTAGAATTAGAGGAAAAGAAGATCCTTTTCTTAAAATTGGGGAGTCAAATAATAGATCTAAAAAAGGAGAATCAGAATATGTATGGGCATTAAAAAACATTGATTTTGAAGTAAGAAGAGGAGAGATACTAGGTGTCATAGGTAAAAATGGTGCAGGAAAATCGACTTTATTAAAAATTTTATCTAAAGTAACTGGTCCAACAACAGGAAGTATTAAATCAAAAGGAAGAATTGCTTCTTTATTAGAGGTTGGTACAGGTTTTCATCCAGAAATGACTGGAAAAGAGAATATCTTTTTAAATGGGGCTATTTTAGGAATGACCAAAAAAGAAATTGAATCAAAATTTGATGAAATTGTTGCCTTTTCTGGTTGTGAACGTTATATTGATACGCCTGTAAAACGCTATTCTAGCGGAATGAAAGTACGTTTAGCTTTTGCTGTTGCGGCTTTTTTAGAACCAGATATCTTAGTGGTTGATGAAGTGTTGGCCGTTGGAGATGCAGAATTTCAAAAGAAAGCCATTGGTAAAATGCAAGACATTTCTAATACCGATGGAAGAACAGTGTTGTTTGTGAGTCATAATATGGCTGCAGTTCAAAGTTTATGCACATCTGGTTTACTTATTGAGGATGGATACATTTCTTTTTCTGGCCCCATATCAGAAGTAGTTAATTGTTATTTAAAAAACAGAAATCAACTAGCTTTTGTTAGTTGGACAGATTCTAATTGCCCTAAAGCTAATTTTATAGAATTACGTGAAGCTAGAGTTTTGAACACAAAACAGGAAGTCTCCCTTAATCACTTGATTTCTGAGGATATAGAATTAGAGTTTACCCACAACATAACTAAAGAGGGGGAATTGTTTGTTAGTTCGGTCAATATATTTAATGATCATGGAATACATATATTTACTTCTCACGATATCTTTGCACCAACAATAAAAAAAGCTTTAACTAAAGGGTACTACAAAAGAAGTGTAATTATTTCAGGAAATTTTTTAACAAATGGGAGTTATAGCTGCAGTTATGCAATTATGAGATACAATCCATTTGTAGTTGAATTTCATCAGATGGAGGTTTTAGCCTTTAATGTGATAGATGAAATTGGTAATCATACATCTAGAGGGAATAATTATAAACAAGAAATACCGGGACTTGTTCGACCCTTATTAAAATGGGAATAACACTTAGATGAAAGGTAGTAATTGTTAATTATAAAAATTATATTAAAGAAAAATGCATAAAGTTTCAATAATTTTACCAAGTTATAATCATGCTAAGTTTTTAAAAGACAGGTTAGATTCAATAATAAATCAAACCTATACAAATTGGAAACTAATTATTATAGACGACTGTTCGACAGACGAAAGTCTAACTTTCTTAAATGAATTTAAAAAAAAACATCTAGATAAAATTGAAAAATATATAATTAATAATCAAAATACAGGAAGTGGCTATAATTCATGGGAAAAAGGAATTGAACTTGCAAATACAGAGTATATTTGGGTAGCTGAAACAGACGATTATTCAAACCCTAAGTTTTTAGAAGAGCAAATAATACTTTTAGAAAAAAACCCAACAGCAGCTTTGTCTTTTTGTGCTAGTAACTATGTTGATGCCAATAAACAGTTTTTGTACAATACAAATAATCGGACTAAAGATTTAAATGTTCTTGAGGATAATTATAAAGCGTTTGTCGGAGATGTTTTTTTAGATAAAATGCCATTCAACACCTATATCACAAATGGCAGTTGTGTTGTTTTTAGAAAACCAAAAACCAAGATCCCCAAAGCTATATTTACAAATAAACAATCTTCTGATATTTTTTTATGGACCTACCTTTTACAAAAAAGTTCATTTGTTTTTTTGAATAAAAAACTAAATTTTTTTAGAAGACATGCAGACTCAACTACAACCCGTTTATCTACTTTGCAACAATTAGATATCTTTAAAGAAAAAATAAAATACTTACATTATTTTAACATAAAAAACAAAGAGAACATTTTAATAAAAAAATATTTTCGAGAGTATATTTGGAGTAATAAAAGAAGAATTTTTAATACTAAAATATTTGATTTTAATTTAAAAGTTAAATATTATTTACAATTAATTCCAAATATATTTAGTCAATTAATAAAATATAATAATGGGTAAAGAGCCACTAGTTTCTGTAATAATACCGACTTATAATAGACCTGAGTTTCTAAATGAAGCCATATTAAGTGTTGTAAATCAAAGTTATTCAAATATTGAGGTATTAGTTGTTGATGATGGTTCTAAAAATATGTATGCTCAAACTATTTGTGATCAGTATGATAATTGTTGTTGTTGTTACAAAGAAAATGGAGGTGTGTCTTCGGCTAGAAATTTCGGAATTAGAAAAGCAAAAGGAAGTTATATCGCTTTTTTAGATGATGATGACTTGTGGAAAAAAGATAAGCTTCTAATTCAGGTAGAAATATTAGAAGGTAATAAAGAAATTGATTGTGTGCATTCATCTTTAGAAGTAATAAATGAATTTAACGAAAAATTAAATATTAGATATGGGGCTACAAAAAATAAAGCTCATAAACGTACAGGGTATGTATTTTGGAATGCATTGGGAACGTGGTTGGTAAAAGCATCAACACCTTTAATAAGAAAGGAAGTTTTTGTAGGGAATCTTTTTTTTGATGAAACTCTCGAAGTTGGAGAAGATATAGATTTTTACCAAAGATTGTTCTATTTCCACAAAGTATTTTACATTAACGAACCATTAGCTTTTTACAGAGAATATAATAATATTAAAAGACTCTCTTTACAGAGTAATAAATATATAGGAATTGAAAAAAAAATTTATAATAATTTTGTTAAAATGGGTGTAAATAATCCTTTTGTTTTACAAAAAATTGCATCAAAGCTTTTAGTTTCAGGGGTAAATAGATATAATTTGCTATATCCAAACAAGATAATTAAACTCAGTTTTTTTGAAAAATATTTTTTTTCAATAAAAAAAATAAAAACAATTAATTTTGATTAAATAAATAATAATTATTTTAATAACAGGAATTATATTGAAAGTTAATAATTATGCAACTTTTATAAAAGCCGATGTCAATGATAAAAAAACAATGATTACAATCCAAAAAAAGAATACTTACCAAACTATTGGGAAGTAAATAGATTTAATTTAAATGAGAATAGGAACGAACCCAGAAAAGGAAAAAAGTAATAGAATACACTATAAGAAACATAGAGTACTAATTCCTGTGTACATTCCTAAAGATAAAGATCCTTACTTTAAAGATTTATTTGATGTGTTTAAAGAGAGTATGAATTCTTTATTACTAACTATATCTTCAAACAATACAGCAATAACAATCATTAATAATAATTGTAAAGTAGAAGTTACAGACTTTATTGATAAATTATTAGTTGATAAAAAAATAGACAAACATGTTAAGTTGGTATCAAATTATGGGAAAGTGTATACGGTATTATCAGAAGCTAGAGCTTCTTTTGAAGATTATATAACCATTGCAGATGCCGATGTTTTTTACTTTAACCATTGGGAAAAAGAAGTTTTTGAACTATTTTCTGTTTTTAAAAAAGTTGGCGTAGTGTCTCCAGTTCCAGCGCCACATTTAGCTTTGTATAATAATGTGTCACTTTTTGGATCTTTATATAGAAAGCCAAAAATGAAAAATGTTGTAGATTCAGAATCATTTTTACTTTTTGAGCAAGGAACCAATAATACTAAAATATTTAATAATCGAAATTATAATTGGAAAGAAAAACAATATTATTTAGAAAAAAAAGGAGTTAAAGCTTGTGTAGGTTCTGGCCATTTTATTGCCACCTATAAGAATGTTTTTAAATTTTTTCCATTAATTAAACCAGAATTTGTATTTAAGCAAGCAGATGAAAATGAGTTTATAGATTCACAGTTTGATAAATTAGGATACTATAGAGTATCTACTCTAAAAGCATTTGCCTATCATTTAGGGAATACTATTCCTGATTGGATTAGAAAGTATCGGTTTAGTAAAAAAATAATTTTTTTAACCCATATTAAACAATTAAAAAGGAATAAATTAACTTATTTAATTAAGAAACTGCTATTTAAAGTTTTAAAGAAATTTAAAATAATTTAAAGGAAATCAATATAAAATAAAATGGCAAATAAGAACCTAGTGATAATACCCTTAAGAGCAAATTCTAAAAGGCTTTTAAACAAGAATATTTTAGATTTAGGCGGAATTCCTTTATTTATGCATTCAGTGAATTATGCTAGAGAAAATATAAAAAAAGGAGATAAAATTATTATCGTTACTAACGATGATTTGGTAAAAAAAATTGCAAAAAGAAATCATGTAGAAGTTATAGATAGACCTGAAGAAATTTCTGGAGAGTTTGAACCTACAATAACAGCTCTACAATATGTATTAAGTAGATTTAATAAAGATTTTGAAAATGTTATTTTATTACAAGCAACCAATCCATTACGTCCTAAAAATTTATTTAAAGAAGCGTTAGAAGTATTTAATAAACAAGAATGTAAGAGTTTAATGACAGTTTCCAAAAGTGAAAAAAAATTAGGAAAAATTAATAACTCAGTTTTTAAACCGTATAGTTATATATTTGGGCAAAGAAGTCAAGACTTAGAGCCTTTGTATTTTGAAAATGGTTTGATATATATATCTAAGGCAGAATTGATTATAGGAGGAAAAATTATAGATACAAAATGTTATCCCTTTATTGTAGATCATATATTTTCGACGATAGATATTGACATAAAAGAAGATTTAGAATTAGCAAACTATTATTTTAACAAAATGATGCATGAATAAACCATATATTGAAATTTCTGGCAGAAAAATAGGGGAAGATTTTCGGCCTTTGGTAATTGCAGAAATAGGAATTAATCACGAAGGAAGTTTACAAACGGCATTTGAAATGGTTGATGCTGCAAAAAGAGCAGGAGTTGAAGTTGTAAAACATCAAACTCATATTGTTGAAGATGAAATGAGCGGAGCAGCAAAAAATGTAATTCCTGGAAATGCAGATGTTTCTATTTATGAAATTATGGATAGATGTTCGTTGAATGAATCAGAAGAAACTCAACTTAAAGAATATGTAGAAAGTAAAGGAATGATTTTTATTTCTACTCCTTTTTCTAGAGCAGCAGCAGAAAGATTAGAAAGAATGAATGTTTCTGCATATAAAATTGGTTCTGGAGAATGTAATAATTATCCTTTATTAGAACATATTGCAAAATATGGGAAACCTGTTATTTTAAGTACAGGAATGAATACAATAAAAAGCGTTGGAAAAGCGATAGACATTTTCAATAAATATGACGTTCCGTTAGCTTTGTTACATACCACAAATTTATATCCAACGCCACCAGAATTAGTCCGTTTTGGAGCAATGACAGAATTGCATAAAGCTTTTCCAAAACATGTATTTGGATTATCAGACCATACAACAAGTAATCATGCTTGTTTAGGAGCAGTTGCTTTAGGAGCGAGTATTTTAGAACGTCATTTTACAGATAAGATGAGTAGAACAGGTCCGGATATTATATGTTCTATGGACGAGATAGCTTGTAAAAAACTAATAGAAGGTTCAGAATTGATATGGAAAATGCGAGGAGGAACAAAAAAACCAGCTAAAGAAGAACAAGTAACAATCGATTTTGCATTTGCTTCAGTTTGTACAATAAAAGCTATTAAAAAGGGTGAAACTTTTACGACAGATAATATTTGGGTAAAAAGACCAGGTTCCGGAGAGATTTTAGCAGAAGAATTTAATACTATTTTAGGTAAAAAAGCAACAAAATCGATTGCTAAGGATAAACAGTTAGAACTAAACGATATAGAAAAATAATAAAATGAAAAAAATAGTTTTCCTTTCTGGAACAAGAGCTGATTTTGGAAAGCTAAAATCGTTAATCAAAATAACCCAAGAATCTGGTAATTTTGATGTTCAAATTTTTGCAACCGGTATGCATTTAGACGAAAAATATGGTTTAACGGTCAATGAAATTTATAAAAGCGGATTTAAAAATATTTCAACGTTTCAAAATCATGTTGGCTCAGAATTTATGGATAGAAGGTTGGCAAAAACAATTCAAGGGTTTTCTGAATATATAGCAATACAAAAACCAGATTTAATTGTTGTCCATGGAGATAGAATAGAAGCTTTAGCAGGTGCGATTGTAGGTAGCTTAAATAATATTTTAGTCGCTCATATAGAAGGCGGAGAAATTTCTGGAACCATTGACGAATTAATAAGACATTCTGTAAGTAAATTATCACATTTACATTTAGTTTCTAATGATGAAGCCAAGAAAAGATTAATCCAAATGGGAGAATTAGAATCTTCAGTTTATGTTATTGGTTCACCAGATTTAGATCTAATGAACCCTTCTAATTTACCAAGTATTGATCAGGTAAAAGAATATTACAAAATCCCTTTTGATAAATTTTCTATAGCAATGTTTCACCCTGTAACTACAGAATATAAAAACATTAAAAAACATAGTAAAATATATGTTGATTCATTACTTAAATCTACTAAAAACTATGTTGTTATTTATCCTAATAATGATTTAGGAACTGAAGAAGTTTTAAAGCAATACAAAAGATTAGAAAATAATTCTAGATTTAAAATTTTTCCTTCTTTAAGATTTGAGTATTTTCTTAAATTATTGAAAGAATCAGCTTTTATTATAGGTAACTCTAGTGCAGGTATTAGAGAAGCTCCATTTTACAAAGTTCCAACTATAGATATTGGCTCTAGACAAAATAATAGATATAAAGGAAATTCTATTCTAAATGTATCTTATGATGTAAATGAAATTTTATCAGCTATTGGAAAAAGTAGTCAATTTAAATCTAAAAAATTGGATATTTCTGATTTTGGAAAAGGAAATAGCAATACACTTTTCTTACATTTGTTAAATTCTCAGCAGATTTGGTATGTGAATTGTCAAAAACAATTTCAAGATTTATAATTTAAAAAACATAAAATGAAAATTGTAATTCTAGTACCAGATGGTGTAGGAATAAGAAACTATTTATATTCAGATTTAATAACTGAATTAAGAAAAAACGGAGCAGAAATATGTTTATATCATAAGGTTTCTGATGTAGCCATTAAAGAAATCGAAAAAGTTCATAAAATTAAAATTGAACACAAAGAAATTGCTGATTTAAAAGAGGGTTTTTATTTAAAACTATTAAGAGAATCAGCCGCATATGCTAGATTGATTTATTTTAAAAATGTTTTAAAAAATAAAACAATACTTGATTTCTGGGGTAAAAACCCGAAATATTTAAAGTTAAAAGTGTTTTATTTTTTCTGTAAAATATTTGGAACTTTTTTTTCTAAAAGTTACAATAGACTAAGGAGATATGAAATAAAGTATGAAAACAAAATAAAAAGGACAAGCGCATATAAAAAAGTAAAACAAGACTTAAAAGTATCGCAACCAGATTTTATATTAAACCTTCATCAAAGATCGCTAATAACTACGCCAGTAATTTTAGCGGCGCAAGAGTTAAAAATTAAAAATAGTACGATAATTTTTTCTTGGGATAACATTCCGAAAGGTAGATTAATCTGCAGACCAGATATGTATTTTGTGTGGTCAGACTTAATGAAAATAGAATTGTGCCTTTTGTATAAAGAAATTTCTCCAAAGAATGTGTACATTGTTGGTTCACCTCAATTTGAGTTTTATAAAAAGAAGGAATTGCAACTTACTAAAGAAGCCTTTTTTAAGAAATACAATTTAGATATTCATAAAAAAACCATTTGTTTTTCTGGTGATGATAAACTTACATCTCCGCATGACCAAGTCTTTTTTGAAGACTTATGTTCTTCTTTACAAAAGTTTCCAGAAAGCGAACGGCCACAAATTATTTTCAGAAGATGTCCTGTAGATTTTAGTGATAGATATGATGCTGTTTTAGAAAAATATAAAAATGATATTGCTATTATTAACCCAGATTGGCGTGTAGAAAAACCTTCTCAAGAAGCAGATTTCACAATGATATATCCAACGTATAATGATCTTTCTCTTTTAGTTAATACTTGCTTACACTCTGATGTTGTTGTAAATTTAGGAAGTACAATGGCACATGATTTTGCTATTTATGACAAGCCTTGTTTATATCTAAACTATAATCCAAAGAAAGATATGAATTGGTCAGTAGAAAGAATTTATCAATTTGAACACTTTAAAAGCATGGAAAATTTAAATGCAGTTGGCTGGATTACTAATCCAACAGATTTTTATCCCTTATTAAAAAAAGCATTGACTACACCAGATTTGATAGGAACAGACAGAAAATTATGGTTAAAAAGAATAATACAACATCCTCTTGAAAAAAATTCTATAAATTTAGCAAACCTAATTCTAGAAAAATGCACATCTGCTTCATAACAAGTGAATTTCCTACCGAAGGATTAAATGGAGGAGGAATAGGTTCTGTCGTTAAATTTTTAGGAGAAAAGCTAGTCAAGAAAAACATAGCTGTTTCTGTTGTTGGTTTTTATACTATAAATTCAGAACAAATTGAAAAAGTAAATGGAATTCATGTTTATAGATTGCCAAAATCTCAATGGAAATTTGCACGGTTTTATGATCATACAAAACGGATTTTAAAAAAAATTAACGAAATAAATACTATTAATACAATTGATATTGTAGAAGGAAGTGAATTAAATTTTGCTTTCTTTCCTAAAAAAACGAGCTATAAAAAAGTAATTCGTTTGCATGGTGGACATCATTTTTTTGCAATTGAACTCAATAAAAAGCCTGCATTTTGGAGAGCATATCAAGAAAAAAGATCCTTTAAGAATGCTAACGAATTTATTGCAGTAAGTAATTATGTTGGTAATCAAACTAAAAAATACTTAAAAAGGAGTTTTAATTTTAAGACAATCTATAATACGGTTGATGCAAACCAATTTAAAAACAACAATGCGTTAGAATATCAAAAAAATAGTTTGCTATTTGTTGGTACCATTTGTGAGAAAAAAGGAGTTAGACAATTGGTGCAAGCAATTCCAATTATTAAAAAACAATTTCCAGATGTTGTTTTAAACATTATTGGTAGAGATTGGACGTTTCCTGATGGAAAATCATATATCGCATATTTAAAAACCTTTATTTTAGATGCTGATAAAAAGAACATCAATATAATTGGTCCAGTTCCTCATACTGAAGTTTCAAATTATATAGCAAAAACAGAATTATGTGTCTACCCTTCACGTATGGAATCATTTGGCCTGGTATTAATTGAGTCACTATTAATGGAGAAACCTGTATTAGCAAGTAATATTAAACCATTTGAAGAAATTAAAAATAATAAGAATATTTTTAAAACACTAGAATCGATTACATCTAGAAAAATTGCTGAATCAATAATTGATATTTTGAGTTCAAAAGAAGAGTCCCGAAAAAGGGGTATCAATGCAAGAGAGGATATTTTAAAAAGATTTAATTCATTTAAAATTATTGAAGAAAACATACAGTTTTATAAAAATATATTAACATGAAATTATTTTTAACGGATTTGAATAAATATCAAAAATATAGTAATAAATCAAAATTAGTTTTATTTATAACTTCTCAAGGTTTATGGGCTATTTTTGTTTATAGAATTTCTAATAAAATATATAAAAGTAATTTACCAAAAACCATAAAAAAACTATTATTGTTTTTTGCGGTTTTTTGGCAAAAGATAATTGAAATTTTTGCTGGAATTTCAATTCCATATTCTTGCTCAATAGGCCATTCTTTTTACATTGGTCATTTTGGAGGGATAATTATAAACGCAAATGCTGTGATAGGAAATAATTGTAACATATCACAGGGGGTAACAATTGGAGTTAGTGGAAGGGAAATCAAAAGAGGAGTACCAATAATTGGTAATAATGTTTATATTGGAGTTAATGCTGTAGTTGCAGGTAAAATTTTAATAGAAAACAATGTGTTAATAGCAGCTAATAGTTTGGTTATACATGATGTAAATCATTCTTCAACGATGATAGGAGTTCCCGCAATTTGTATTAATAATAAAGGATCTAAAAGTTATATTTAATGAATTTTGTAGTAATTTCAAGCGCACCTATATTAGAAAATTTAAAATCAGAAAAACTTGCTTACTCGCCCTATGTTTATGAAATGGATTTATGGATGAAAAATGTTAAAAAAATTAAGTTTGTTTGTCCAATAAAATACAAAGAAAAGTTATTGACTTCAAAATTTCAACTTCAAGATTTTGATATTAATAAAACACCAGTAATTTCATTTCATAATATTAAAGAATCATTAATATCTTTATTTAGAATTCCTTTTGTAGTTTTCCAAATTTTTAAAGGGATGTTTTGGTCAGACCACATTCATTTACGTTGTCCAGGAAATGTTGGGTTGTTAGGGTGTTTTGTGCAAATTGCTTTTCCTTCTAAACCAAAAACTGTTAAATATGCCGGTAATTGGGATCCTAGAAGCAAGCAGCCATTTAGTTATAAAGTACAAAAATGGATACTCTCTAATACTTTTTTAACCAAAAACTGTAAAGTATTGGTTTATGGAGAGTGGAAAAATCAATCTAAAAATATAATCCCTTTTTTTACAGCTTCTTATTCAGAAAATGAAATTACAACCATTGAACCGAAAAACTTAAAAGGAAAAATTAAATTATTATTTGTAGGCAATTTTAGTATTGGTAAGCAGCCTTTATTAACCGTTAAAATTGCAAAAATATTAGTAAGTAAAGGATATGACATTCAGTTAGATCTGTTTGGTGATGGGGCAAGATTTAATGCAGTTAAAGATTATATTTTAAACAATAAATTGAGTAATAATGTGATTTTACATGGAAATCAACCAAAAGAAATTGTAAAAAAAGCCTTTCAAAAAAGTCATTTTTTAGTTTTTATTTCTAAATCTGAAGGTTGGCCAAAGGTTGTTGCAGAAGCAATGTTTTGGTCTTGTTTACCAATATCATCAAAAGTTTCTTGTGTTCCTTTTATGTTAGGAAATGGAGAAAGAGGCAGTATTGTAAATAAAAGTACAACTCAAATTATAATTGAATTAGAGAAGTATATCAGTCAAGAAAACATATATCTAAAAAAAGTGACTAAAGCAAAAGATTGGTCACAACAATTTACTTTAGAAAAGTTTGAAAAAGAAATTAAAAACTTACTATAATTGAACAAACTTGGTATCATACAAATTATAGATTCGCTTAATGTTGGGGGAGCAGAAGTGTTGGCAGTTAATATAGCTAATGGTCTATCTGAACAAGAAATAGATTCACATTTGTGTGCTACAAGAAGCGAAGGAGTTTTAAAGGAAAATATACATCCTGATGTTGGTTGTATTTTTTTAAACAGAAAAAAAACAATTGATGTTAAGGCAATTCTAAAGCTAAATAAATATATAAAAAAACATCATATTAAGATTGTTCACGCGCATTCATCATCTTCATTTATTGCTGTTTCTGTAAAAATAATAAATCCTAAAATTAAAATTGTTTGGCATGATCATTACGGAAATAGTGCATTTTTAAATAGTAGAAGTGTTTTTTCTTTAAAGATATTTTCATACTTGTTTTCTGTAATAATCTCTGTAAATAATGATTTAAAAAAATGGGCATCAAAGAATTTAAAAACTAAGAATGTTTTTTTTATTCGGAATTTTCCTGTTTTTATTAATCAAGAAAAAACAACTATTTTAAGAGGCGTTGAAGGAAAAAAAATTGTTCATTTAGCTGGATACAGAAAACAAAAAGATCATTTAAACTTATTAGAAGCATTTCAATTAGTGTCAGATAAACATGAAGATTGGACACTACATTTGGTTGGTAAATCGTATAATGACGAGTACTCTGATTCGATTGATAATTTTATTAAAAAAAATAAATTAAGTAATAAAGTCTTTCAATATGGAATTTGTTTAGATATCCAACATATTTTATCACAAGCAACAATTGGGGTGTTATCTTCAAAGTCAGAAGGATTGCCAATTTCTCTTTTAGAATATGGTTTGGCAAATATTCCAGCTGTAGTAACCAATGTAGGTGAATGCAGCTTAATTATTAAAGATTCAAGTTTTATTGTTCCTCCATCAAATAGTATTATTTTAGCGAATGCTTTACGGTTATTGGTGAATTCTAAAGAGAAAAGGAAAATTTTGGCTTTAGAAATTAACAAAACTGTTTCGACAGATTTTTCTAAAGAAGCAGCGATTTTTAAAATAATAGAGATTTACAAAAACGAATGTTAAACAGATTTATAGAAAATAAACTATTATTAATAAGTATTCATATTGTAATTGGGTATTTAGCTACGTTTTCTTTTTTTCCTAAAATATTTGGTTTGATTTGTATTGTTGCCCCAATATTTTATTTAATATCTCAAAAAAACTTCAATGAAGAAGCATTAATGTTTTCTGCTTATATTGTTGGTGCTGAGGTTTTTTTAAGAATGACAGACTCTTTGGTTTTTTATGAGTCAGGGAAGTACGCAGTAATTATATTTTTAACTTTTGGTTTTTTTTTAGGGAGATTTAATCAAAAATTTGGAGTTCAGTTTTTATTTTACCTTTTACTTCTTTTCATTGGAATTTTTTTTACAAGAGTTCCGGAAGGAGAATCAATAAGAAACGCAATTGTCTTTAATCTTAGTGGTCCTTTAGTATTAGGGGTTTCTGGAATCTATTTTTATAAGAGAATAATTTCAAAAAAAAACTTACTTAATTCTTTGTTCTGTATGCTTTTGCCTTTGTTTTCAATGCTGACTTATATATATTTTAGAACACCCAATTTAAAAGAAATTATTTTTAGAGGTACAGCAAATTTTGAAGCATCAGCTGGCTTTGGGCCCAATCAAGTAGCAACTGCAATTGGGCTAGGGATTTTTATCATTCCTGTTTTTATTTTAATGAAAAAGAGAATTACAGGCTTTGTGCTCCTTGATTTAATTTTTTTAATGTATTTTATTTATAGAGGTTTGTTAACTTTTTCGAGAGGAGGTATTATTACGGGTTTAATTGCCCTAATAGTGTTTGCGATATTTTATATTATTTCAAATAAAAACGCACTGCAAGTCTTTGTTAAATATTTAGCTGTTGGAATTACTTTTTCAATAGCTATTTGGGTCTATACTTCTGGAGTTACAGGCGGTATGTTAGATAATCGATATGCGGGAAAAAATGCTAGTGGAGTTCAAAAAGAAGACATCACTTCAGGAAGAGTTGATATTTTAGAAGAACAAGTTAGTAGTTTTATTGCGAATCCTTTGGGTATTGGTGTAGGGAATGGTAAATATAAAAGACAAGCATTAAGTAATGATATTACAGCCGCATCTCATAATGAAATAGGAAGATTGATAGAGGAACATGGAATATCTGGATTGATAATTTTAATAGGATTAATAATAATTCCGCTTTTTAATATTTGGAATTCTAACAACTACCAACGGAGCTTTTTGCTTTCATTTTATTTAATTTGGTTTTTAACAATTAACCATTCTGCGATGCGGATAGCCTTACCTGGGTTTATTTACGCATTAAGTTTAATTATTATTACAGATGATGAAGAGGAGTAATATTTTATATATTGGAAATGATTTATCAAATAACTCAAACTATCCAACAACAATAAAAACCTTAACTAATTTATTACAATTAGAAGGGTTTAAATTAATAAAAACATCGAATAAAGAAAATAAAATTTTAAGAATGATTGATATGTGTTTAACAATAGTAAAACACAGTAAAGTTGATTATATACTAATTGACACATATAGCACTGCTAATTTTTATTACGCTTTTTTTACTTCTCAAATAGCCCGACTTTTCAAAATAAAATACATTCCAATTTTACATGGCGGAAACCTTCCGTTTAGATTAGAGGATTCTAGAAAACTATCAAAGTTAATTTTCAAGAATTCATATAGAAATATTGCTCCTTCAAATTATTTAAAACACGAATTTGAGAAAAAAGGGTATCCTTCTGTACTAATTCCCAATGTTATTGAAATTAAAGATTATAAATTTAAAGAAAGAAAAGTATTACAACCTAAATTATTATTTGTTAGAGCTTTTGATGAAATTTATAACCCTTTAATGGCGATAGATGTATTAAGGAAGTTAAAAGTAAAATATCTAGGAGCAACACTTTGTATGATTGGTCCAGATAAAGATGGTAGTTTAGAAAAAGTAAAACAATTAGCTAAAGAGAAAAACGTATTGGATGATATTGAATTTACAGGTGTATTGTCTAAAAAAGATTGGCATAAAAAATCTGAAGATTTTGACATCTTTATCAATACAACAAATGTAGATAATACACCTGTAAGTTTAATTGAAGCTATGGCGCTTGGTTTACCAATTGTTTCAACAGATGCTGGCGGAATTCCGTACTTAATTTCAAATGAAGTAGATGGTTTATTAATTAATAAAGGAGATATTGATCAAATGGTTAATGAAATAATTTCCTTATTAGAAGGAGGGCATCCTGAAATTGCAAAAAAAGCAAGACATAAAGTTGAAAGTTTTAATTGGGATATTGTAAAATATAAATGGTTTAAAATTTTAAAATAATGTTTTATAAATTTATTTATTTATTAGGTAGAAATTTTAGAAACCCATCAATAAAAAAGCAGTTAGCATTTTTAAAGGAATCAGAAAGTTGGTCATTAGAAAAATTAGAGAACTACCAATTTAAAAAATTACAAGAGCTACTAAATTTTGCTTTCACGTACTCTAATTATTACAAACAAAAAATGTTGGAACTAGAAATTGAACCTTCTGATATTAGAAACTTAGGAGATATAAAAAAGCTACCTATTCTAACAAAAAAAGATATTTTAGAACATAATTCTATAATTCACACAAATTTTAAATTTAAAAAAAAATTTAAAGCAATTACCTCGGGTACAACAGGACAGTCTTTAGAGTTCTATAGAGATGAATTTGCAGACTCATTTAATAGAGCCTCAATTATAAAAGGCTATGAGCTTTTCGAAGTAAAACCATGGGATAGAAATGGGTATTTTTGGGGATTTAGTTTTTCACTTATAAAGAAAATAAAAACTATAATTTTAGATCGTTTTCAGAATAGATTTAGAGTTTTTAGTTATGATGAAAAAGCATTTAACAAATTTGTTAATAAATTACAAAAAGCAAAATATATTCATGGATATTCTTCGATGCTATATCAAGCAGCAAAAACTATTAATGAAAAGAAGTTGTTAAAACCTGAAAAAATATTGATGGTTAAAGGAACTTCTGAGAAAATTTTTGAAAAATATCAAGATGAAGTTAAAAAAGCATTTGGATTAAAAATGATTAGTGAATATGGAGCTACAGAATCTGGAATTATTGCTTTTGAGTGTCCGAGTGGTAATATGCATATTAACATGGAAGGTGTAATTGTAGAAGAAATAGAGAATGAAATTTTAGTAACACATTTGCAAATGAAATCATTTCCCATAATAAGATACAGATTGGGAGACTATATAAAATTGGCCCCTAAAGAGAAGAAGTGTAATTGCGGAAAAGAGCATTTGATATTAGAGGATATTACGGGTAGAGTTGGAAGTAATATTTATGGAGTAAAGCAAATTTATCCAAGTTTTACCTTCTATTATATTTTCAAAAATTTATCAAATAATGATAATATTATTCTAAACTATCAAGTTATTCAAAAGGAAAAAGGGTTATTAGTTTTTAAAATAGAACAATTTTTAAATGAAGAAGAATCTACTAAGTTAAAAAATGAAATATATAAATATTTTAAAGACGATATGAGAATAGAAATAGAGCAAAATTCTAATCTAAATACATTTAAAGGAAAATTAAAAAGTTTTATTTCAAAAGTAAATGAATAAGCTTGTATCAATAATAACACCCTGTTATAATTCGGAAATGTTTATTACCGAAACAATAACCAGTATTCAAAAGCAAACTTATGAAAATTGGGAATTATTGATTACTGATGATGGGTCTACGGATAATTCAATAAAAATCATTAAAGAATTTTTATTAAAAGATAGTAGGATTAAATTATTTAGTATAAAAAACTCTGGCGCTGCCGTAGCTAGAAATAATTCTATAAAAAAGTCTAAAGGAAGTTATATTGCTTTTTTAGATAGTGATGATTTATGGTTTCCAAATAAACTTGAACTTCAAATTAAGTTTATGGAAACACATAATTATAACTTTACCCATACTTCATATAAAAAAATAAGTGATGAAGGAGAAGATCTTAATTTAACAGTAACTTGTAATGATGTATTGACTTATGATCAAATGCTCTCATCAAACAAAATAGGTTGCCTAACTGTAATGTATAATGTTGATTGTATTGGGAAAATATATATGCCGATTATAAGGAAAAGGCAAGATTATGCACTTTGGTTAAAAATCCTAAAAATAAATGAAGTAGCTTATGGACTTAATGTAGTATTATCAAAGTATAGACTAAGAAGCAACTCAATATCTAATAATAAATTTGAAATGCTAAAATGGAATTGGCTATTGTTTCGGAAAATAGAAAAACTATCTTTTTTTAAATCTTTGTACTTAGTAACGTCAAATATTTTAATAAAAATTTTTAAATAAAAAAATTTATTAAAAAAGACCAACAATATCTATAAAACTTCTTACTTTTGATTCAACAATGTTCCCCCTATTTGAATTAACCTTCCCCCCTTACTATTTTTTGTATTTATGGCTAAAAAACCACCTTTTTTAGATATTTCTGAAAGAAAATTAATGCTTAGAACTTTTGATGTTTTAACCATAGTTTTAAGCCTAACTATTGCATCGAAATATTCAGATTTTACATACATAAACATTAAAAGTGATTTAATTTATAAATGGTTTTTAATTTTAGTAATTTATTTTTTATTGTTTGGAGAAGTCTTTCAGCTTTATAATTTAAAAGTAGCTAACAATAGATTTTTGGTTATTAGAGGAATAGCAGTTACTTCTTTAATTACAACATTATTTTATATTTTTTCTCCGTTTATAACTCCATCTCTACCAGGTAATAGGTTACAGGTTTTCTATTTTTTCTTGTTGATTGCTATTCCAACTATCTTTTGGAGATTTTTATACATATCGTTGTTGTTTTCACCTAAATATTTTAAAAACATTATTGTAATTGGACATGCATCAAAAAAAGAAAAGCTAATAGAACTGATAAAGTTTGAGAATTTTCAAAATATTACTTGTTATGTTTCTAATGAGAAAATTGAGGGATTAACTAATTTTTACAATGCTAAAACTGTTGATTTATTAAAAATTGTAGACACCAATTTAGTTACTGAAATTGTAATTTCTACTTCTAAATTTTCTAGTGATACAGTTAAAAAATTAAATAAAGAAATAATTTTACTTTTTGAAAAAGGGGTAAGTATAAAAAGTTTTGAAACCTATTATGAAAGTGCTACAAAAAGAATTCCTAAAGAATATTTAGATTATAATTTTTATAAAAAAATAAATTTTAGTGTAAATAATGACAATAGATTTTATCATTTTACTCAAAGAGTATTAGACCTTATACTATCTATTTTGGGTTTAGTGTTTTTTGCTTTCTTAATTCCATTTATATTGATTGGAAATTTAATTGGTAATCGAGGTTCGTTATTTTACACTCAAGAGCGTGTTGGTTATCAAGGAAAAACATTTAAGATTTTTAAAATTCGGTCTATGATTAAAGAAGCCGAGAAAGACGGGGCTGTTTGGGCTCAAAAAAATGATACAAGAATTACAACATTCGGGAAAATATTAAGAAATACTCGATTGGATGAATTTCCGCAATTTATAAATATTATAAAAGGGGATATGAGCTTAATTGGCCCTAGACCAGAAAGACCAGAGTTTGTTTTTGAATTAGAAGATAAAATTCCTTTTTATGCCATAAGACATGTTATTAAACCTGGTTTAACAGGTTGGGCACAAGTTAATTACCCGTATGCAAGTACCATTGAAGAACAAGAAACTAAATTAAGATACGATTTGTATTATATTAAAGAAAGAAGTTCTTTTTTAGATTTTAAAATACTTATTAAGACGATATCTATTGTTTTATATTTTAGAGGACAATAAACCCTTAGATAAAAATAAAAAACGAATTCCTAAAAGCAGTATAAAAGGCAAAATTGCGAATGGGAATAACTGTATTTTTCCTATCCAAATTATCGGAATAATTAAAAGCAAAACAACAAGTGCTTTTACATATGTTTTTACCCAAAACTTAGGGTTTCCTTTTACTATATAGAATGCTACAATTATATTTGGAGCAAATGCCCATAAAAAATTAAAGTTGTTTGGAGTAGTAGAATGATCGGTAAAAAACCATAAGAATGCAATTATAATTCCAATAACCCCTGTTGAAAAGAACAAGAAAAAATCGAACCATTTTGTTCTTTTTTCTCTTTTTACATCTTTATAGGTGATAAAAATCCCAAGTAGTAAAATTAATGTAAAAACGATAAACGGATTGAAAAAGGAAGGTTTAATTTTTAATTCTTGAAACTTTAGAATATAGCGATCGTTTTTAATTAAATTTTCAGAAACAGCTCCTCTTTTTACTATTGCATTTTTAAACCCACTATACACATAATCTGGCAAATACATGTGTTGTTTTGCCGTTGCAATTTTATCTAATTTACTTCCTAGTGCTAAGTTTATTCCAAAACTACCCCAAGTATTCCAAGGGATTTCAGCATTCATTAACTGTCTAAAAGATTGATTTGTTTCAATATGATTTTCCTTAAAAACAACTTTATCTTTTAAAATTTTTTCTGTTATTTCTCTTAAGATTGTTGCACAATTGTTAAAAAAAGGATCGTATAGATATGTTGCATTTTCTGGTTTTACATTGTTCTCTAAATACTCGTAAAACTTTTGTTTTTCTTGTTGATTAAGATTTAAAACTTGCTCTTTTATCCAACGTTTATTAGCTTGATAGCTTCTAAGAAAATAAAAGAAAGGATAGCTTTGTAACTTGTATAATAGTTTTCCCTTCGTAAAGTTTAAGTAAAAGTGTGGTGCATTAAAATCAAAAATCCCATAGTTGTAAGCAGTATCAAAATCAGTATCTTTTACTCTAATTGTACTATGACCAAAACCTTCATACAACACTTTTCCTGGACCCGCAGTAATAATACTTATTTCAGCTTTTTCTGATAATTTTTTATACTGAGAAAATGTAAGTTGAACGACAAACAACATCAGAAATAAAGCAATAATTTTTGTTTTCATAGTTACTAATTTCTAAAAAATTTATAATCTATCTTGATTGAAAATATATTTGAATACAATGCGTTTCCAACACTTCCGATGTTTGTTAAAGCGTAATCAACTTGAATTCCGTTGTAGGTAAATCCAACGCCAAAATTTGGCTGTAAAGAGACTGATTTACTTCCGTCAAACTGCGTTGTGTTCTGAATATTTCCAATTCCGCCACGCAAAAAAACCAAACCGGTATAACCTAATTCGAATCCAAAAGTGGGATCTACACTTATGACACTTGAAGAAATAATGTCGTTAGTTTGCGCAAAACGCATGTTTAAATCGATTTCTGTTAGCAAATGGAAATCTCTTGCTACTCTAAATTTTCGTGCAACACCGAGTTGTATTTTGGGTTTTGTAATTTCTGTAGTTTCTGGTAATTCTTGATTTTGACCGGGAGTTGAATTTTTAATTTTATCAAATTCTACCGTATTGATATTCCAAGTATTATAAGTTGTTGTAATATCTCTAATCATTAACCCAAATTTCCATTCATTTTTTTCAAACTGAATTCCAGCATCAAACCCAACTCCCCACGAAGAAGCAAAATCGCCAATAACTCTTCTAAGAATTTTGGCATTTACACCAAAATACATGTCTTTAAAAATTAAGTTTCTAGCGTACGAAAAAGTAAAAGCATAATCAGCAGCAGAAAACAAACTAATTCTATTAAAGTTAATATTTCCTTGGCTGTCAATAAGTTCAGTGGTGTTTAAAATGTCATCAACACCAAATCTGATTACTGAAATTCCAACAGCACTTTGATCATCAATTGGTAACGCAATTGCGGCAAAATCATAATTTGCCATTCCTGCAAAGTATGAAGCATGCATTAATGCCCCTTCGTAATCTTCTAAATTCATTAAACCTGCAGGATTCCAGTAAACTGCGTTTACATCATTGCTTGTAGCAGCAACCGATTTGCTCATTCCTAGCGCTCTAGCATCAACACCAATATTTAAAAATTCGTTCGAATAATTTCTAAATGTTTGCGCTGTTATTTGAAGTGAACAGAAAATAAAAAGAAAGATAAAAGGTTTTTTCAAAATATACAATTGCTAATTACAAATATCTAAAATCCTATTGTAATAACTAGTGTTAACCTAAGATATTGTTTGTGTAATCTGGATTTGAATATTTTCTTCTATAAAACGGCTAATTCGCTTTTCTAACCATCTGCTTTCATGTTGTTTAAAAGATGATATAAATCCGACATGACCGCCATGTTTTGTCGTTTCTAAAAAGAAAAATTCTGAATCGCCAGCTTCTTCATTTGGAAAACATTCTGGACTTAAAAACGAGTCATCTTTGGCGTTTATTAATAATGTTGGTTTGTTAATCTTTGATAAATAGGGTTTTGAACTTGCTTTTTGCCAATAATCTTCTGGACTTTTAAAACCAAAAACCGGAACGGTATATAAATGTTCTAAATGTTTAAATCGTTTTGCTTTAAAAAGTTTGTCTTTATCTAATTTAAACTCTGGAAATTTATATGATTTTTCTAGTATTTTTAATCGGATGGTTTTTAAGAACTCTTCGAGATACAATTTGTTTTTTAATTTGTCCATTTCACACTCTGAACTTGTAATATCAATTGGTACAGACGTTGCAATAGCGCCTTTTATTTTTGGAGAAAGTTTTTCTGAATATTCTCCCATATATTTTAAGGTTAAATTTCCGCCTAAACTAAATCCGATAATAAGGATGTTTTCATAATCATAAGTATCTAATAAATGCTTAACAACAAAATCTACATCTTCTGTTTTTCCGCTGTGATAGGTTCCTAACAACCAATTATCTTCTCCGCTACAACCACGCAAATTAAACGAAACAGTATCAATTCCTTTTCCATTTAACTCGTTTGCTGTAGAAAGAATGTATTTCGATTCTGAGCTTCCTTCTAAACCGTGAATTAAAATAGCCAATGTATTTGAGTTTGCTTTAGAAAAATCTAAATCAATATAATCATTGTCCCAAGTAAAAATTCTTTTTCTAGAATAAGCACAGGTTTCTTTCATAAATAGCGGACGATACATTGTATTAAAATGTCCGTTTCTAAACGGTAAAGAAGGATTAAAATCCGAAGTAAATAGTGGCATAAAATATTTTTTAAAGCAATTTAGAAAACAAAGATGATAAAAAAAGAAAGAAATTGAAAAAAGAGCAAATTGATTTCCTTATTTTTGTTTTGTAAAAAGCAACCAAACAAGATGAAAAAACACATTCCGAATATCATTACTTTAGGAAATTTATTATTTGGAACTATTGCGGCAATTGCTGCGGTAAATGGAAATTATGAAATTGCTGCATTGTCTGTAACAATCGGAATTCTTCTTGATTTTTTTGACGGTTTTTTTGCAAGAATGCTAAATGTTTCTGGCGAGTTAGGTAAACAATTAGATTCATTGGCCGATATGGTTACAAGTGGAGTAGTTCCTGGAATTGTAATGTATACATTGTTGCAAGAAAACGCATTAGATTTATTTGACAAAACAGCAGACACGTTACATATTGCTTCATTTAGCACTGGTTATTTACCGTATTTTGGTTTGATTTTAACGCTTGCAGCTTGTTACCGTTTGGCAAACTTTAATATTGATGAACGTCAATCTGATTCTTTTATTGGATTGCCAACGCCAGCAATGAGTTTGTTTGTACTTGCATTGCCTTTAATTCCTTTATATTCTGACAATCAATTTTTTATTGATTTGGTGCAGAACAATTATTTTTTAATAGGAATTACGTTAGTATTAAGTTATTTGATGAATGCTGAAATTCCGTTATTTTCTTTTAAATTTAAGAATTATAGCGTCAAAGAAAATCTTTTGAAATACCTTTTTCTAGTAGCTTCACTAATCATGATTTTAACCTTAGAAGTAATTGCGATTCCGTTAGTAATCATTTTGTATGTGTTGCTTTCTGTAGGAAGTAATTTGAGTAAGAAAACAGTGTAATTTATTTTATACAATTTGTTCTCGATACATCACGTCCAAAAGCGTGACACTCGAACTGACATCAAATAGAAAACATCTAAGATGCTAAAATTTTCTTTTTTTCAATTCAAAATCTTTACCAAGATATACTTTACGTACAGTTTCGTCTGCAGCTAATTCTTCAGGAGTTCCTTCTTTTAAGATGCTTCCGTTGTACATTAAGAAAGTTTTATCTGTAATTGCCAAAGTAGCTTGTACATCATGATCGGTAATTAAAATACCAATATTTCTGTTTTTAAGTTGAGCCACAATCTTTTGAATATCTTCAACGGCAATTGGATCAACTCCAGCAAAAGGTTCGTCTAATAAAATAAATTTTGGATCAGAAGCTAAACAACGCGCAATTTCTGTTCTTCTTCGTTCTCCACCAGATAACAATTCACCTTTATTTTTACGAACATGACCTAAACTAAATTCTTCAATTAAAGATTCTAATTTTTCTTTGCGTTCTTTTTTTGTTCTATCAGTAAATTCCAACACAGACATGATGTTTTCTTCTACAGATAATTTTCTAAAAACAGATGCTTCTTGCGCCAAATAGCCAATTCCTTTTTGAGCACGTTTGTACATTGGATCTTTTGTAATTTCTTCATCATCTAAATAAATATGACCAGCGTTGGGTTTTATCATGCCAACAATCATATAAAAAGAAGTGGTTTTTCCGGCGCCATTTGGACCTAACAAACCAACAATTTCTCCTTGAGAAACTTGTAAAGAAATTCCTTGAACTACCTTTCGGCTTCCATATATTTTTTCAATGTTATCTGCTTTTAATATCATGTATCAAATATACTAATTGTGATTTTGTGAACTCTTAAATTAATTATAAATCGTTTTGCTCTAAAGCTTCCCAAAATTCGTACGCTCTACGTAAATGCGGAATTACAATTGTACCACCAACTAAAGTTGCGATAGACATTGTTTCCATCATTTCTTCTTTTGTAACACCTTTCTTATAAGCTGTTTCTAAATGATATGCAATACAATCATCGCAACGCAAAACAGCAGAAGCAACTAACCCTAGAAGTTCTTTTGTTTTTACGGGCAAATGACCTTCTGTAAAAGCATTGGTGTCTAAATTAAAAATTCTCTTAATAACTTTATTGTCGTTACTTAAGAGTTTATTGTTCATTTTCTGACGATAGTCGTTAAATTCTTCAACTTTATTTGGCATTTTTTAACTGTCTTTTTAAAACGAAACCAGAAATATAAATACTGATTTCATATAAAATTAATATTGGAATGGAAACAATTATTTGACTCGCAACATCTGGCGGAGTAATAATTGCGGATAAAATTAACACTAAAACCAACGCATGTTTTCTGTACTTTCTTAAAAAAGATGGAGTTACCAATCCTAATTTTGATAAGAAATAAATGACAACTGGTAATTCAAAAACTAAAGAAATACCAATCATTGTATTGGTAAATAAACTAATATAAGAATCTAATGTGAAATTATTTACAATGTTTTCGCTAATCTGATATCCGTAGAAAAATGAAACAGACATTGGCATGATTACATAATAACTAAATGCAACTCCAATAAAAAAAAGAAAAGAGGCAATGAATAAAAAACCTCTAGATTTTCTTCTTTCTGTTTTGTGTAAACCAGGAGATATAAAACGCCACAGTTCCCATAATAAATAAGGAAACGCAAGGATGATTCCTAAAATAAAGGAAACCCAAAGAGAACTCATTAATTGTTGAGTTAACGATAATGCTTGTAATTTACTTGGAATTTGAATGTCGCAAAAACTACTATCAATACCAATACTTCCAAATACTTTACAAAAAAACTTGTAGGTAACAAAATCAGAATGAGTATGTGCGATGATAAAATCATTATACACTTCTTCTCTAAAAATAAAAAGCACAATTGCAAAAACAAATATTACAGCAGAACTTCTAACCAAGTGCCAACGTAATTCTTCTAGATGTCCTAAAAAAGACATTTCTTTTGGTTCATCACTCATTTAAAAAATACCTTCTTTAATTAAATCGTGTAAATGTACAACACCTAAATAATCTGCAGTGTCGTTTGTAACTAAAATTTGTGTGATATCATTAGCTTCTAGAGCTTCTAAAGCATCAATAGCCATCGCATTTACAGAAATAGTTTTAGGGTTTTTAGACATAATATCACTTGCTGATAACGAATTTATTTCTGTAGACTTACTTAACATTCTACGAATATCTCCATCGGTTATTATTCCAACAATTTTATCATTTTCTATAACTGCCGTAACGCCCAATCTTTTTTCTGTGATTTCTACAATTACTTTAGAAATACTACTGTTTTTATCTACTTTCGGAACTTCATTGTTTTTTATCAAATCAGAAACACGTAAAAACAAACGCTTTCCTAATGCTCCGCCAGGATGAAATTTAGCAAAATCATTGCTAGAAAAACCTTTTAATTTTAACAAACAAACAGCCAAAGCATCTCCCATCACTAATTGTGCGGTTGTACTTGTAGTTGGAGCTAAATTATTTGGACAGGCTTCTTTTTCTACAAAAGTGTTTAAAGTAAAATTGGCATTTGTTCCTAAAAAGGAATCTACATTACCCGTAATTGCAATAATTTTATTTCCGTAATTCTGAATCAATGGCACTAAAACTTTAATTTCTGGCGTATTGCCACTTTTAGAAATACAAATAACTACATCTTCTTTTTGTATAGCTCCTAAATCTCCGTGAATTGCATCCGCAGCATGCATAAAAATAGCTGGTGTCCCTGTAGAATTAAACGTTGCAACAATCTTTGTAGCAATGTTGGCGCTTTTTCCAATTCCGGTAACAACAACTCTTCCTTTAGAATTTAATATATATTTAACGGATGCTTCAAAATGGTCATCAATAAAATTTACTAAATTGGCAATAGCATTACTTTCTGTAAGAATCGTTTCTTTTGCGGTAGTAATGATGGAATTAAAATCTTTCAACGTTTTATAATTTTAGTAGTAAAAAAAAAAGTTATATCTTTAAAATATTGTAGAAAACACTTTTTATTTGCATCTACAAATTTACTATAAATAATGATAGACCCAAACCAAAAATTGGTTTTTAAACAAACACTAACAAACACCCAGATTGATAGATTATTATGAGTGATGAAATTGATTTATATGTACCGTTAAAAAAGTTTTTCGGATTCAATAAGTTCAAAGGTTTACAGGAAGAAGTTATTAAAAGCATTTTACGAAAGAAAGATACTTTTGTAATAATGCCAACTGGTGGAGGAAAATCGTTATGCTATCAATTACCAGCTTTAATGAGCGAAGGAACAGCAATTGTTGTTTCTCCTTTAATTGCCTTGATGAAAAACCAAGTAGATGCCATTCGTGGTATTTCTGAACATAGAGGAATTGCACACGTTTTAAATTCATCTTTAAATAAAACAGATGTAGCTCAAGTTAAAAGCGATATTGAAAGCGGAATTACAAAATTGTTATATGTTGCCCCAGAATCTTTAATAAAAGAAGAGTACGTAACTTTTTTAAGAACTCAAAAAATTTCTTTTGTAGCCATTGATGAAGCGCATTGTATTTCTGAATGGGGACATGATTTTAGACCAGAATATAGAAATCTTAGAACCATTATTAAACAAATTGATAATGTTCCTGTTATTGGTTTAACTGCTACGGCTACAGAAAAAGTACAAGAAGATATTTTAAAAACATTAGGCATTTCTGATGCTAAAACGTTTAAAGCATCCTTTAATAGACCCAATTTATTTTACGAGGTACGTCCAAAAACAAAAGAAGTCGATAAAGATATCATTCGATTTGTAAAACAACGCGTTGGTAAATCTGGTATTATTTATTGTTTAAGCAGAAAAAAAGTAGAAGAAATTGCACAAGTTTTACAAGTAAACGGAATTAAAGCAGTTCCGTATCACGCAGGATTAGATGCTAAAACAAGAGTAAAACATCAAGATATGTTTTTGATGGAAGATTGTGATGTTGTGGTAGCAACCATTGCATTCGGAATGGGAATCGACAAACCAGATGTGCGTTTTGTAATTCATCATGATATTCCTAAAAGTTTAGAAAGTTATTATCAAGAAACCGGTAGAGCAGGACGAGATGGAGGAGAAGGATATTGTTTAGCATTTTATGCATATAAAGATATAGAAAAGCTAGAAAAATTTATGGCAAGCAAACCTGTTGCCGAACAAGAAATTGGTCATGCTTTATTACAAGAAGTTGTTGGTTATGCAGAAACTTCTATGAATAGACGTAAATACATTTTACATTATTTTGGTGAAGAATTTGATGAAATAAATGGATTAGGAGCAGCGTTAGATGATAACACCAAAAATCCTAAGAAAAAACACGAAGCGAAAGAGGAAGTTGTAAAATTACTTACTGTTGTTAGAGATACAAAAGAAAAGTACAAAGCAAAAGATTTAGTTAGTACTATCATTGGTAAAGAAAACGCCATGTTAACTTCTCATAGAACGCATCGTCAGCCATTTTTTGGTATTGGAAAATACAAAGAAAATACCTATTGGAAAGCGTTGATTAGACAAGTGTTAGTTGCTGGATATTTGCGTAAAGAAATTGAGCAATATGGTGTGATTAAAATCACAAAAGAAGGATTAGATTTTATTGATTCTCCAACATCTTTTATGATGACGGAAGATCACACGTATTCTAGTGAGAATGACAATTCTATCATTACAAATACCAAAGGAAATGCTGGTGGTGTAGATGATAAATTAATGGCAGTGTTAAAAGATTTGCGTAAAAGCATCGCGAAGAAATTAGGTGTTCCGCCTTTTGCTGTTTTTCAAGATCCATCTTTAGATGATATGGCATTAAAATATCCAATTTCTTTAGAAGATTTAGCGAATGTACATGGTGTAGGTGAAGGAAAAGCACGTAAATATGGAACGGAATTTATAAAATTGATAGCAAAATATGTTGATGAAAATGATGTTTTAAGACCCGATGATTTAGTGGTAAAAAGTACAGGTGTAAATTCTGGTTTAAAATTATATATTATTCAGAATACAGACAGAAAATTGCCTTTAATAGATATTGCTAAGTCGAAAGGATTAAACATGGAAGAATTGATTAAAGAAATGGAAGCAATTATCTTTTCCGGCACCAAATTAAACATCAATTATAGCTTAGATGATTTATTAGATGAAGAACAACAAGAAGAAATTTTTGATTACTTTATGGAGGCTACATCTGATAAAATACAAGAGGCTTTAGATGAATTTGATGGTGATTATGACGAAGAAGAATTGCGACTAATGCGAATTAAATTCATAAATGAAGTAGCTAATTGATTAGATACTAACACTTTAAATAACAATTATTTATTTTTAACACTTCTTTGACATACTCTTAACATTTTTAAGGCACGGTAATTGTACTTTTCGCTTCGTAAAAATAAAAATATGTTAATGAAAAAAAGTACACTATTCGTGTTATTATTGATAACACTTTCTCCAATTTTCTCTCAAGAAAAAGAATCAAAACTTAATATTTTTTTAAACTGTAATTTTTGTGATCAATCTTATTTGAAACAAAACTTAGAGCACGCTGAATTTGTTAGAGATGAAAATTTTGCTGATGTATATTTGTTTTTTACCAGCCAAAGAAGTGGAAGTGGAGGAAGAGTTTATGTTATAGATATTGTTGGACAAAATGAATATAAAGAATTTAAAGATAAAATTACGTATTCAACAAACTCAGATACAACAAGTGACGAGAGCCGTAGTTTAATGCTGAAAAACATTCGTTTAGGGTTGGTGCGTTATTGGTTGAAATTAGGTTTGCAAGACGAAATTTCTATTTCTATAAAAAAGGCAAAACCAACAAATGCGCTTGAAGAAGTAGATCCTTGGAATAATTGGGTTTTTAGATTAGGAGCCAACGGTTTTTTTAGTGGACAAGAAACATATAGCAATAGCAATTTAAACTTTAATGCATCCGCAAGAAGAATAACAGAGAAAAATAAATTCATTTTTAGATTGAGGTATGGTAATAATAAACAAGTCTATAAGTTTAACGGAGAGCCAGATAAAATATATAATAATAGTAATAGGAATGTAACATTATACAGCGTTTTTAGTTTAAATAATCATTGGTCAGCTGGGGTATTTAGTTATTTTGGAGGTTCTGATTATTCAAATAAAAGTTTATATGCAAAATTAGCACCAGCAATTGAATACAACTTTTTTGATTATAAGGAATCGTTTAAAAAGCAATTAACCTTAGCCTATAGAATTGGCGGAGATTATACAGAATATATAGAAAAAACAGTTTTTGGTAAAATAGATGAATTTTTATGGAATCATTCTTTAAGCCTGGAAGCTAGTGTTAGACAGACTTGGGGTAATATTAATGGATCTATTAGATATGAAAGCTATTTACATGATACATCATTGAATCAATTTTCTTTTAACTTAGGAGCAAGAGTGAGACTTTTTAAAGGGTTTAGGTTTAATATTGGCGGAAATTATAACATTACAAACAATCAAATTAATTTACCTGCTGGTAATCTAACTGTTGAAGAAATTCTGCTACAGCAACAGCAACTAAAATCAGGGTATAATTATTTCTTTAATGTTGGTTTTAGTTACACATTTGGATCTATGTTTAACACCGTTGTAAATCCAAGGTTTGGAGATGATTAATTAGCTTCTAAAGTGTAAAAATAGTTACCAAAATACCTAGTAAAACAGCAATAAACTTCTGTAGATTAAATTTGTGGTTTTCAGAGCTTTCAAACAATATGATGGTTGAGATATGTAAAAATACTCCAATTATTAATGCGGTAATTTCTGTATGATATTTTGAAAAGAATCCTATGTTATCCGCAGCAAAAATACCTAAAGGACTCATCAAAGAAAAAAGTGCTAAACAGATAAATATTGTTGTTTTTGAACTTTTTGAACGTATAAAAAAAGTGGTTAATACGATGGCAATCGGAATTTTATGTACTACAATTGCCCATAATAAATTTACATCTTCTGAATGGATCGGAATTCCTTCAGAAAAAGCATGAATACATAGGCTGATAAAAAGGAGTAACGGAAATTTAGTGTCATGAGAATGTACGTGAATATGTCCGTGTTCTGCACCTTTAGAAAACGATTCTAAAACGGACTGAATTATGATTCCTGCTAAAATAAAAATACCAATTCTTTTTGTATCCGTTGTTTCAATAAAAACTTCTGGCATTAAATGTAAAATAGTAACAGACAGTAGATAAGCACCACTAAAAGATAATAATAAGCGTGTAATTTTGTTTGATGGTTTAAAAAGTAAAACAACCAATGAGCCAAATAAAACCGAAAAAATTAACAATACATAACTCATTACGATACTACAAAAATTAATCTGTTAGACGTTTCTTTATCATATGCTGATAAAGAATAATTACCAAAAATATGATTTATTTTTAATCCAGCCTTTTTAAAATAAGCAATAAATTTTTCTATATCTAAATATTTAACTCTTTCAAAATAAGAATGCTCCTCTCCATCAGCTGTAAATTTTATTTCTTTTATAATAAAACCATTCTCAATTTTTCTATGGATAAAAAAGTCGACTCCATCAATAGACTTTACTTCATTTGCAACCAAATTCTTTTTTACATCAACAACATTTAAAAAATCGATGACTGCAATTCCATTTTCTTTCAATCCCTTTTTTATGTTTTCTAGCACTTTAATATCTTCTTGATCATCTTCAAAATACCCAAAACTAGTAAACAAATTAAAAATAGCGTCGTACTTATTTTCAATCGGGCTTCTCATATCATGCACTTCAAAATTTAATCGTTCGTTTTCAAATGAAGTAGCATATTTAATATTGTTTTCAGACAAATCCGCTCCGGTTACTTTATAGCCTAAAGAATTTAAAAACACCGAATGCCTTCCTTTACCACAAGCAAGATCTAATATGTGTGTTTCTGGATCTAATTGTAAAAAGGCAGTGATGTTTTGCATAAAAATACGCGCTTCAGTATCATCTCTATCTTTGTATAACGTGTGATAAAAAGGAGTATCAAACCACGAGGTAAACCAATCTTTTTTTGTGTTCATAAGTAAAATTCGATTGCAAAAATACTGAAATTTAATAGGATAATTTTGCTTTTCTTAAGAGATTCATTCACAAATTAAAATGTATTTTTGCAGAATGAATATGAATAAAGATTTTAAAATGGTAGCGACCACCATGTTTGGTTTAGAAGAAGTGTTGGCAACTGAATTGCGAAATTTAGGAGCACAAGATGTTGTAGTTGGAATCAGAAATGTTTCTTTTAAAGGCGATAAAGGCTTTATGTACAAAGCAAATATTGCGTTAAGAACTGCCATTAGAATATTAAAACCAATCAAGTCTTTTAAAGTGTATGATGAAGAAGATTTGTACGAAAGTTTGCAAAAAATAAACTGGGAAAACTACTTAGATGTAGACGGAACTTTTTCGATTGGAGCAGTTGTAAATTCAAAACATTTTACGACAAATTCTCATTATATCACCTTAAAATCTAAAGATGCAGTCGCAGATTATTTTAGACATAAATATAGCAGAAGACCCAATGTAGATTTAAAATATCCAGATTTAAAAATTCATGTACATATTCAGAAAGAATGGTGTACGGTTTCTTTAGATTCTTCGGGAGATTCATTGCATAAACGAGGGTATCGTTCGGCAACAAATATTGCACCAATTAATGAAGTTTTAGCTGCGGGTTTGGTGTTGCTTTCTGGTTATACAGGTGATGAAAATTTCATCGATCCTATGTGTGGTTCTGGAACTATTTTAATTGAAGCAACTATGATTGCGAATAATATTCCCGCAAATATCAACAGAAAACATTTTGGATTTGAAAACTGGAAAGATTATGATGAAGATTTGTATTTTTTAATTCAAGATGTATTGTTGAAGAAAATCCGTAGTTCTCATTTTAAAATTATGGGATTTGATAAAGCACCATCTGCTGTTAGAAAAGCACAAGACAATATCGAAAATGCAAATTTAGATGAATTTATTGGCGTGCATCATGTTAATTTTTTCAATTCAAAAAAAGAAGTTTTTGGTAACACCACTATTTTGTTTAATCCGCCTTATGGCGAACGATTAAATATTGATACTGAAGAATTTTACAAGAAAATTGGAGACACATTAAAAAACGGATATCCAGATTCTAAAGTGTGGTTTATCACTTCAGACTTAGAAGCTTTAAAACATGTTGGTTTGCGAACTTCGAAAAGAATTCCACTTAAAAATGGAGATTTAGATTGTCGTTTGGTTCGTTATGATATTTATGCTGGAACAAGAAAAGTACGTTCTGACGAACGTGAAATCCCAGAAACAGATTTAGAAGATTAATTATTCTTTTGATAACGTGTTTATATACGCTTCAAATTCATTCTTAAAATCAATATAATTTTGTCCAGTTGCTGGTCCACTAAACCCTGTGTGTATTTTTCTTACTTTTCCTTTCTTGTCAATAAAGATAGTAGTTGGGAAAGAAATAATATGATTTAACATGGGTAGTTTTTTATGTGCTTCAATTTTGTTTTCAGAACCAAAATGAGCTAGAAGTATAGGGTACTTAATTCCAATACGCTCTTGTAAACGCTTTATTCTTTTAAATGCAAGTTCTTTCGTTTTTGCAACTTCAAAAGCAAGTGCAAGTATTTCTATATTCTCCATTTTATGTTGCTCATAATATTTTGCAAGGAATTTACTTTCATCAAGGCAATTCGGACACCAACTCCCCATTATTTGTAGAACTACAACTTTATGTTGAAACCGATTATCAGAGAGTGATATAAAATTGTTGTTTTCATCCGGAAAAGAAAATTCTAAAGCATCAAACCCTTCTTTTAAATAAGTTAGATTTTTCGTACTAGGCAATTTATATGCATTGTTCAATTTTGCGATAAATGGTTTTTTCAATTGATTCCCAGAATAAAATTCACCAACCATTGTAGAATCAGTGATTTTAGCTACAAATAAAAATGCACGCGAACCATCAAAAGTAGATAGCTTTAAAGAGTCTCCATCAACAATCCCTTCTAAATATCTGTAATCTCCTGTTGTAGTTTTAAAAGTACCTGTAACTTTATTATTGGTTTGATTAAAAACAGCTTTGGCAACATAACGCTTAGTAGTACTATTGGTATTAAAAACAGTTTCCCAATTGCCAGAAATAGTATGTTTTGCATTTGTGTTTTGTTTAAAACGCTCAGAGCCTTTAATTGCTTTAAATGGAATTATCATATCATAACTCTCCTTTATAAAGCTACCAGTTAGTCCTTTTTTCGAAACCTTTGCTATTATATATCCTTCAAAAACTGGAGTTTTAATGATTACAGAATCGTTTTTATAGCTAATTTCATCAACAGTTATTACTTCTGTTGCATTATAGATTTCTATTAAAGAATCATTAATAACATTCATGATAAAAGGCAATTGCTGATTATCTTGAACTTTTAGTTGAGCTCTATAAACACCTGATTCTAGTTTAGTTTTTTTTGAGCAAGATGTTAAAAGTAAAGCAAGTAAAAATGTAAATAAAATTTTCATAAAAGTTGTTTGTATTCTAGGGTATAAACTTACTAATTTAACTCTTAAAATAAAGATAATTTACTTAAATTTGCACTTGAATTTGACAAAAGAGACATGAAGATATCTTACAATTGGTTAAAACAATTTTTACAGATTGACTGGGAAGCACAAAAAGCAGGAGAGTTATTAACTGACTTAGGGCTTGAAGTAGAGGGGATTGAAACAAAAGAATCAATAAAAGGAAGTTTAGCGGGAATTGTAGTTGGAGAAGTGTTGACTTGTGTACAACATCCAAATGCAGACCGATTAAAAGTAACTACAGTAAACCTTGGTTCTGGTGAACCCGTTCAAATAGTTTGTGGCGCACCAAATGTTGCTGCCGGACAAAAAGTGCCTGTTGCAAAAATCGGAACGACATTGTACGACGAAAAAGGTGAAGGGTTTAAAATCAAAAAAGGAAAAATTAGAGGAGAAGAAAGTCACGGAATGATTTGTGCCGAAGACGAATTAGGATTGGGAAGTTCTCATGACGGAATCTTAATTTTAGATGCTAATTTAAAACCTGGAACTCCAGCTTCAGAAGTTTTTAATATCGAAAAAGATGAAGTTTTTGAAATTGGATTAACTCCAAATAGAGCCGATGCTATGAGTCATTTTGGTGTGGCTAGAGATTTGCGTGCTGGTTTGATGCAACAAGATATTAACATTGAATTAATTTCTCCTTCTGTAAGTAATTTTCACGTAGATGAAAGAAAATTAAAGATTGATGTTGAAGTAGAAGATAAAGATTTAGCGCCGCGTTATTGTGGAATTTCAATTACAGATTTAGAAGTAAAAGATGCTCCAGAATGGATTCAGAATCGTTTAAAATCTATCGGAATAACGCCAAAAAATAATATAGTTGATATTACTAATTATGTGTTACATGAATTAGGTCAGCCTTTACACGCTTTTGATGCACAAAAAATTAAAGGAAATAAAGTTCTAGTAAAAACCTTGCCAAAAGGAACAAAATTTACAACTTTAGACGAAGTTGAAAGATCATTAAGTGCTGATGATCTTATGATTTGTGATGCAGAATCAAATCCGATGTGTATTGCGGGTGTTTTTGGTGGATTGGCTTCTGGAGTTACAGAAAACACCACTAGTATTTTCTTAGAAAGTGCTTATTTTAATCCAGTTTCTATTCGTAAATCAGCAAAAAGACATGCGTTAAATACCGATGCTTCTTTCCGTTTTGAAAGAGGAATCGATATCAACTTAACAAAATATGCGTTAAAACGTGCGGCTTTATTAATTGAAGAATATGCGGGCGGAACATTGGCTTCAGACATCATGGATTTTTATCCAGAGAAAATTGAAGATTTCCAAGTGTTTTTAGCGTACGAAAATGTAGATCGTTTGATCGGACAAGAAATCGAAAGAGAAACGATTAAAAACATTTTAGCTTCTTTAGAAATTAAAATTAGTAGCGAAACAGAAGGTGGATTAGGTTTAACAATTCCGTCTTACAGAGTTGATGTGCAGCGTGAAGCTGATATTATTGAAGAAATTTTACGAGTGTACGGTTATAATAATATTGAGTTTTCTCATAAATTAAACACCTCAATTTCTTTTGACATCAACAAAGAAGTTAAAGTTGAGAATATGGTTGCCAATCAATTGAGTTCATTAGGGTTTAATGAAACTATGGCAAATTCGTTGACAAAAGTAGATTATGTTGGTTTAACAGAAAATCTAAACGAAGAGAACAACGTAGAAATGTTGAATCCGTTGAGTACCGATTTAAAAGTGATGCGCCAATCTTTATTGTTTAGCGGATTAGAATCGGTTGCGTATAATATCAACAGAAAGAACAACGCATTAAAGTTGTATGAATTTGGAAAAACGTATCATAAATACAACGAAAAATATCAAGAAGACAAACATTTAACCTTGTTTGTAACAGGAAACAGAACTAAAGATAGTTGGAAAACCGTCTCGCAAAATTCTGACTTCTTTTATGTAAAAGGAATTATTACAACTGTTTTAGAGCGATTAGGAATTAACAATGCTAAAACTGCACCAATAAAATCGGATGTGTTTTCTGAAGGAATTACCTTGAGTTTAGGAAAAATTAAATTGGTAGATTTTGGAGTTGTAAAACGTTCTCTCTTAAAAGAATTCGGAATTAAACAAGAAGTGTTGTTTGCTGATATCAATTGGGATAATGTTTTAAAAATGTGTGGTAACAAGAAAATTAAAGTATCTGATTTGTCAAAGTTCCCTGCAGTTAAAAGAGATTTGGCTTTATTATTAGACAACGGAAAAACATTTAAAGAAATTTACAACTTGGCTTTTCAATCAGAAAAGAGTTTGTTAAAAGAAGTTGATTTGTTTGATGTTTACGAAGGCGATAAACTACCTGATGGGAAAAAATCGTATGCGGTGAGTTTTGTGTTGCAAGACGAAAATAAAACCTTAGAAGACAAGCAGATTGATAAAATAATGCAAAAATTACAAGCAACTTTTGAACAAAACTTAGAAGCTGTTTTAAGATAAATATGAAGCTCCTTTTTGGAGCTTTTTTTATAAATAAAATTAATAAATGTCCGCTCGACCAGACAAAAAAGATGTACAAACTACTTATACGACCAATTTTATTCCTTTTTGATCCAGAAAAAGTACATTATTTTACATTTTCTGTGATTCGATTTTTACATAAAATTCCGTTTGTACCCGGAATCATCAGAAGTATGTTTCAAGTAAACGACAAACGTTTAGAACGAAAATTATTTGGAATTACTTTTAAAAATCCAGTTGGTTTGGCAGCAGGTTTTGATAAAAATGCTGTGATCTACAACGAATTGGCAAACTTCGGATTTGGTTTTATAGAAATAGGAACTGTGACACCGAAAGGACAAATTGGGAATCCTAAAAAAAGGTTGTTTCGTTTAAAAGATGATCAAGGAATCATCAACAGAATGGGATTTAATAATGACGGAATTGAAGCTGCCATCAACAACTTAAAAAAGAACAAAGGTCAAGTTATTATTGGCGGAAATTTAGGAAAAAATACAGATACTTTACCAGAAAATTACACTTCAGATTATTGTGAAGTTTTTAAAGCCTTACATCCGTATGTAGATTATTTTGTGTTGAATGTTAGTTGTCCGAATGTTGGAAGTCATGCAAAATTGAATGATAAAGATTATTTAATTGAGTTGATTACTGCGTGTCAACAGCTAAATACAGAATTAGCTTATTTGTCACCTCGAGCGGAGTCGAGAGGTCTTATACCGATACTACTTAAAATCGCACCAGATTTAAACAATACGCAATTAGATGAAATTATAGCATTGGTTGCAGAAACAAAAATTGACGGCGTCATTGCATCAAACACATCAACAAATAGAGATAACTTAAAAGCTTCTACAAAGCGTTTAGCTGAAATTGGAAGTGGCGGAGTTAGCGGACAACCAATTAAAGCACAAAGCACCAAAGTCATTAAATATTTAGCGGACAATTCTAACAAATCTTTTCCGATTATTGGAGTAGGAGGAATTCATTCTGCAGAAGATGCTTTAGAAAAAATAAATGCTGGCGCAGATTTAGTGCAGATTTACACAGGTTTTATTTACGAAGGTCCGAGTTTAATTAAGAAAATTAACAAAGCGATTTTAAAACAACAATAGCGTCAGGTTGAGCGCAGGCGAAACCTAAAAGACTTCTCGACTGCGCTCGAAGAGACAATCTCAAAACAAATTAAATGATAGAAACCTTACTTTCATTTGCGTTGGCTACAACTGCATTGGCATTTTCTCCAGGACCCGATAATATGTATGTGTTAACACAAAGTATTGTTAACGGGAAAAAGTACGGATTGGCAACGGTTTACGGTTTAATTTCTGGTTGTATTGTGCACACAACTTTATTGGCTTTTGGAGTTTCGGCACTTATAAAACAAAGCGAATCGTTGTTTTTTGCTCTTAAATTATTTGGTGCCATCTATTTAATTTATTTGGCGTATAAGGTGTATACATCGGATGCTTCTATTGCTTTTTCTGAAGACAATGTGGCTAAAAAATCAACTACACAATTGTTTAAACAAGGATTTATAATGAATGTATTAAACCCAAAAGTGTCCATTTTCTTTTTGGCTTTTTTTCCTGGGTTTTTGTTTAGCGATTCTTTAAGTACCGTAATTCAGTTTTATGTGTTGGGACTTATATTTATGTTTGTTTCCCTACTTATATTTTCTACGATTGCAATTTTGGCTGGTAAAATTTCTACTTACATTAAAAGCCATAAAAATGTTGGTTTGTATTTAAAATGGACGCAAATTGTAGTGTTTGTAGCAATTGCGATTTTTATTTTGAAGTAGTTTTTTGGAGATTCGCTAACGAGTTTTTATATGATTTGTGCGACTGGAAAATCGGAGATTTTTCGGACGTAGCAAATCGTTAGTTGAATGTTTGTCGTTTGTACTAGTTCAAATTTAAGCATAAATTATATGAGGTGTTAGCAAACGTTTATATCAAAAGGGTAATTCATCTTGTGATTCCCATTCTTGTTGAGTCATTATGTTTTTAGATAATACATAATTTTTCCAAAAATACTTTCCTTTTTTAGTTAATAGGTAATATGTTCTTTGATTTTCATCGTCATCAACTTTTCTTATTAATCCACTATAGATGAGTTTCTCAACTATTATTACTTCGGTGTCTTTGGGTATTGATTTAAATTGGCTAATTTCAGTTCCAATTTTCTCAAAATATGTTGATACTTCTGTCTTTAAAAAGTCCTCATATTCTTTGTCTAATTTATTTTTAATGTCATCCGAATATTCTAAATCATCAGGATCTTCTAAATTTATATATTGTTCAAGTTTGTTTTTTTCTTTTTTTAAATTTGTCAAGTCAATTTTCAAACTCTCAATTGATTTTTGTTTTTCCTCATTAATTAGAGTAAGTTCTTCTATTTTGGTGTTTAATTCTGAAATTTCAACATTTCCTGCTTTTTCTTGCTCGTATTTTCTTTCTTCTTTTGCAATTTTCTGTTTTCCTTTTAAATCAGAGATTTGCTCATTTACAAGGTTTTCTTTTCGTCCACTTTTTGCAAATCGAACAATTTTTTCAATGAACCAAGTAAAGTAAGGAAGTAAAATTACATAACCTAAACTCACAATTAATGGATAGTAAAGTGTGAATTTAATTTCACTAAAATTGGTAGTTATATAAATTATTCTATCCTCAATATTTTTTTCAGATATGAATAGTGTAAAAATCGGTCTCCAATTAAATGCTATCCAAGAAATAAGGAATGAAAAAATTAAAGGGTTTTTCAATCTTTCATTTGAGGCTTGGAAAAAGTTATTTATAAATTCCTTCATTTTTTATGTTTGCTAACTTTAATGATATCGAACGTTTTAATACTGAAACTAGTTCAGCATAAATGTTTTATATCAGGAGTTAGCGAAGTTAATCAAAAAGGAGTTTAGAAACAAGCTAAATTAATTTCTAAAAATCCAAAGCTTTGGTTATCTTTGATTCTTCGATGAAAAAAGTCAAAATTATAGAATGTCCACGTGACGCAATGCAAGGAATAAAATCGCATTTTATTGCCACAGAAGACAAGGCAAACTATATCAATGCGTTATTGCGTGTAGGTTTTGATACGATTGACTTTGGAAGTTTTGTTTCTCCAAAAGCGATTCCGCAAATGCGAGATACCGCAGCAGTACTTTCTCAATTAGATTTGTCATCAACCCAAAGTAAATTGTTGGCAATTATTGCCAATGTTCGTGGCGCAAATGATGCCGCTCAGTTTGAAGAAATTGATTATTTGGGCTATCCGTTTTCAATTTCAGAAAACTTTCAAATGCGGAACACACACAAAACTATTGCAGAATCTATAGAAACGTTGGATGAAATTTTAAACATCGCCAACAAGTCAAATAAAGAAGTGGTGGCGTATTTATCAATGGGATTTGGAAATCCGTACGGAGATCCTTGGAATGTTGAAATTGTGGGAGAATGGACAGAGAAATTATCTAAAATGGGTGTTAAAATATTATCGCTCTCAGATACGGTTGGAAGTTCAACTCCAGAAGTAATTGAGTATTTATTTTCTAATTTAATTCCAGCGTATCCACAAATAGAATTTGGCGCACATTTACACACAACACCAACAACTTGGAAAGAAAAAGTTGATGCAGCATACAAAGCAGGTTGTCATCGTTTTGATGGTGCAATTATGGGATTTGGCGGTTGCCCAATGGCAAAAGATGATTTGACAGGAAACATGCCGACAGAAAAAATGTTGTCTTATTTTACAGCAGAAAAAGTTGAAACCGGCATCAAACCAATGCGTTTTGAAAGTGCTTATAATGTTGCAATGAATGTTTTTGGGTAGAGTTACAGAGGTTCAAAAGGTCCAAAGATTCAAAGGTTCAAAGTTGCAGAGTTGCAAAGACACAAAGGTTTATAAAGTTTAAAAGTTGTCACCTTGAGCGTAGCCGAAAGGTCTTATAATACTAAATAAAGATCACAATGAAATCAATAAAATCAATTTTATACTTTTTATCAATCATCTTATTTCTTTCTTGTTCTAAAGAGGATGGAAAAATAGATTTTACATTTTTACAAGTAAATGATGTATATGAAATTGCTCCGATTCAAGGTGGCGAATTTGGTGGAATGGCAAGAGTAGAAACGGTACATCAACAATTATTAAAAGAAAATAAAAATACCATGTTGGTGATGGCGGGCGATTTTTTAAATCCGTCTTTATTAGGAACTATAAAATACAACGGAGAAAGAGTTCGTGGAAAACAAATGATAGAAACCATGAATGCGATGAATTTTGATTTGGTGGCATTCGGAAATCACGAATTTGATTTAAGTGCCAACGATTTGCAAAAACGTATGGACGAAAGTAATTTTAATTGGATTACGGGCAACGTTTTAGAAAATAAAGACGGAAAAACAGCTCCTTTTACAAACAAACACAATCGTGTAAACGAAACTTTCATCAAAGAATTTACGGATGCAGACGGAACCACAATAAAAGTCGGATTTATCAGTGTTTGTGTACCTTCTAATCCTAGAAGCTTTGTTACTTATAAAGATGTTTTTGAAGAAGCAGAACGTTCGTATAACGATCTAAAAGACAAGGTTGATGTTGTTTTTGGTTTGACACATGTAACCATTGCAGAAGACACGAAAATTGCAAAATTATTGCCAAATATTCCGTTAATTATGGGCGGACATGAACATACAAATATGCTAGTTTCTGTTGGAAATTCCTTTGTCGCAAAAGCGGATGCAAATGCAAAAACTGCTTATATTCATAGAATTTCGTTTGATACAAAAACAAAAAAAGTAACTGTTCAATCAGAATTAAAAGAAATCAATTCATCAATTGTTGCAGATAAAAGAGTAGGAGAAGTAGTAAATAAATGGGAAACTATTTTAAACAACAAAATAAAAGAGACTATAAAAAATCCAACGGAGGTTATTTTTAATGCAGAAACTCCATTAGACGGAAGAGATAAATCAATTAGAAGTGTACAAACTAATTTGGGAGAACTGATTACCAAATCGATGTCTTTTTCTTTTGATGATAACGTAGATTGTGCTTTGGTTAACGGCGGTTCTATTAGAATTGATGATGAACTAGATGGAAATATTACAGCGGTTGATATTTTTAGAGTATTGCCTTATGGCGGAGCAGTTTTAAAAGTAAAAATCAAAGGAAGTCTGTTGTTAAGAGTTTTAGAATATGGAGAAAAAGCAGCAGGAACAGGTGCTTATTTACAACGATATAATGTAGAGAAAATCAACAATAAATGGTTGGTGAAATCAAAGGCAATCAATCCAAATAAAACATATACAGTTGCTTTCTCTGATTACCTTTTAAAAGGATTTGACATTCCGTTTTTATCAGAAAAAAACAAAGAAGTACTTTCTATATATCAACCAATTGTTACAGATATTTCGTTTGATATTAGAAATGCTGTAATTTTATACTTAAAATCTTTATAGGTAAATAACAGTTTTTCAATCTTTTACTTCATTTTATTATTTTTTATTTAAAATAATTCTAAATAAACTTTTTTAAATTAAAAAGAGATGCTACTTTTGCGGCATTATTTAAAACTATTTATAATTAATCTAAATAAAAATGAAAAGAATTATATTTTTAGCAATCGTAAGTTTATCAATCGGATTAACTGCACAAGTAAAACAAGACAGCATAACATCAGACCCTCAAAAACAGGTAAATGCTGCTCAAAGAATTTTAACTTCTAATTTAAATCAAAAGGGATTAACTATTGGAGGTTATGCAGAAACGCATTACAACAATGCTTCAGGGAAAAATGCAATATTAGATGTACACAGAGTTGTAATATTGCTTGGTTACAAATTTAATGAAAGAACTCAATTTATAACAGAATTAGAGTTTGAACACGTTAATGAAATAGCTGTAGAACAAGCTTTTTTACAGTATTCTTTAAGTGATAACGTAAATCTAAGAGCTGGTTTAATGTTAGTGCCAATGGGAATTATAAATGAATACCACGAACCAACAACTTTTAACGGAGTAGAAAGACCAAGCATGGACAAATCAATTGTACCAACAACTTGGAGAGAAATTGGTTTAGGAATTTCTGGAAAGTACAATGAAGCATCATTGCGTTATCAAGTATATATGTTTAATGGATTTGCTTCTAAAAATGGGAGTAAATTATTAGGGGGCTCAAATGGATTGAGAAACGGAAGACAAAAAGGAGCAGAGTCTATAATTAACAGCGTAAACTTTTCTGGTAAATTAGATTATTACGGATTGCCAGGTTTGCGTTTAGGTTTGTCTGGTTATTTTGGAAGAACTCAGTCTGATAAGTCGATTGAAGATATTGCAGGCGCTGATGTTGGTGTTGCTATGCTTGGATTAGATGCGCGTTATGCATACAAACGTTTTTCGGCTCGTGGACAGTTTATTCATACAAATATTACAGACAGTAAAGCATACAATACGTATTATGGATCTGACTTAGGATCTTCTTTGCAAGGTTGGTATGTAGAGGGTGCTTATAATTTATTATCACAAGAAAAAGAACAAGAGTTGGTTGGGTTTGTTCGTTATGAAGATTTTAATACACATGCTTCTACAGAAGGAAATTTAGCGCAAAACTTAAGTTACGATAGAAACGAGATAACTTTCGGGTTGACGTATAAAGTTGCTACAGGAGCAGCATTTAAAGCAGATTATCAATTTAAGAATACTGCAATTCCGGGTACTGAAACGGTAAAACAATTAAACTTAGGATTCGGAATTTGGTTCTAAGAAAAAAGAATACTAATTAAAGTTGAACTAGGATACTGTTTAAAAAGAGTATCCTAGTTTTATCCGTTTTAAAAACATTCATCTATTTTTGTAAAATGAAAACTAGAAAAGTCACATTTCTAATCGTATTTTTTATAACATCGCAGTTATTCGCATATCAATTGCCTAAAAAGATATTTAAAAAAGTACACAAAGAGCTCGTAAAAACTTTTGAAAACACAGATTTACAACTTATAAGTGTTACAATTCCTGCGGATATAAACACATTGCTCGGTAAAAAAATAGGACCTTCTAATTTATTTACAATTGTTGCTGATAAAACAATCTTTGGTTATGCATATGTTGATAAAGCGCCAAGTAAAACGGATGAATTTGATTATTTAATTCTGCTAGACAAAGAATTGATTGTTCTAAAAACGAAAGTTTTAATCTATAGAGAAGATTATGGTGGCGAAATAGGAAGCAGTCGTTGGTTAAAACAATTCATAGGAAAATCATCTAAAGATCAATTAAAATATAAAAACAACATCATGGCAATTTCTGGGGCAACAATCTCTGCATTGTCTATGACCAAAGCTGTAAATCGGTTTTTGTCTGATGTAGGTATTCTACATAAAAACAACATTTTATAATGCAAATTCACGGAATCATATCACAATTTCCTAAAGAGGTAAAAGGCTTAATTATCGCATTTATCATTACGTTAAGTATTGGTTTTTATGCTGGGATTCGATTTGTGAATGATACAAGTAATTCAAATCCACAGGGAATTGAAGAACGTTATTTAGGAAATGAAAGCAATGAAAACGCTACGACAATGCAATTTAAAAAAAGCAAAGCAGAAGTGATGACATTGGTTCACAATCACATTTTATCACTATCTGTCATCTTTTTTTTATTGGGTGGAATTGTTGCTACAACAGGAATCAATAAAAAAATAAAAGCATTTTTAATGATAGAACCTTTTGTTTCTATCCTGTGTACTTTTGGCGGAATCTATTTTATGTGGTCTGGAATTCTATGGATGAAATATGTAATTATGCTTTCAGGTATTTTAATGACCATCGCATTTTCTGCGTCAATATTTTTTATTTTTAAAGGATTGCTAATTAAAAAATAGATTTCTAGTAGCTTTTCAATTAATAGTCGTAAATTTGTTCGCAATTAATTTATAAGTTGATTGTACCATGAAAGCTCACAATTCAAAACTTGTTGGAGAAGGATTAACCTACGATGATGTACTTTTAGTACCCGCCTTTTCTGACGTGCTTCCTAGAGAAGTAAACATCCAAACAAAATTTACTAAAAACATAACCATTAACGTTCCAATTGTTTCTGCAGCGATGGATACTGTTACAGAATCTGCGATGGCAATTGCTATTGCTAGAGAAGGTGGGATCGGTGTTTTGCATAAAAACATGACCATTGAGCAACAAGCTCAAGAAGTTAGAAAAGTAAAAAGGGCAGAATCAGGAATGATTATTGATCCCGTAACTTTGCCTTTAAGTGCTACGGTTTTAGATGCAAAAATGTTAATGCAAGAGCATAAAATCGGCGGAATTCCAATTATTGATGCTGCCGGTGTTTTAAAAGGAATTGTTACCAACAGAGATTTGCGTTTCGAAAAGAAAAACGATAGAGCTATTACAGAAGTAATGACTTCTAAAAATTTAATTACTGCAGCTATAGGAACTTCTTTAGGACAAGCGGAATTAATTTTACAAGAAAATAAAATTGAAAAATTACTAATTGTAGATGCTGATTTTCATTTATCAGGATTAATTACGTTTAGAGATATTACAAAAGTGACTCAAAAGCCAACAGCAAACAAAGATACTTTTGGTCGTTTACGTGTTGCTGCCGCATTAGGAGTTACTCCAGACGTTGTTGAAAGGGCAGAGGCATTAGTAAATGCAGGTGTTGATGCAGTTATTATTGATACAGCTCACGGACATACAAAAGGAGTTGTTACAGCTTTAAAAGCTGTAAAATCAAAGTTTCCAAAGTTAGAGGTTGTAGTTGGTAATATTGCAACTGCAGAAGCAGCAAAATTTTTAGTTGATGCTGGAGCAGATGCGGTAAAAGTTGGTATTGGGCCAGGATCTATTTGTACAACTAGAGTAGTAGCTGGAGTTGGTTTTCCACAGTTTTCAGCTGTAATCGAAGTGGCAGCAGCAATCAAAGGCTCTGGTGTTCCAGTTATTGCTGATGGTGGAATACGTTATACTGGTGATATTCCGAAAGCAATTGCTGCAGGAGCAGATTGTGTAATGTTAGGTTCATTATTAGCAGGAACTAAAGAATCTCCAGGAGAAACCATTATATATGAAGGACGTAAATTCAAATCGTATCGTGGAATGGGATCTATTGAAGCCATGAAACAAGGCTCTAAAGATCGTTATTTCCAAGATGTAGAAGATGATATTAAGAAATTAGTTCCAGAAGGAATTGTTGGTCGTGTTCCGTATAAAGGAGAATTGGAAGAAAGTATTCATCAATTTGTTGGTGGTTTAAAAGCCGGAATGGGATATTGTGGCGCAAAAGATGTGGCGACTTTAAAAGAAACCGGAAAATTTGTTAGAATTACTTCAAGTGGAATTAACGAAAGTCATCCACATGATGTAGCCATTACCAAAGAAGCACCAAATTACAGCAGAAGATAAAACAGTTATCAGTTTTCAGTTAACAGTTATTAAATTAGTTGTCATTCCGAAATGAGTTGTAAAACGATTGAGGAATCTGATAAATTGTGGTTACAAATCCTTAAAATTATAATGAAAGTACTTCATAAAATAAAAAACCCCGAATCATTGATTCGGGATTTTTTTATGAATTAATTTTAAAATTATTCTTTAATTCCTAATTTATCTAAAACCAATTTAGTGATATCGTGTTTTGTGTCTATGTACGCAAAATTATTACCTGTTACAGTTAAAATTTGTGTGTATCCTTTTTCTTTCGCAATTCCTTCAATTAATTCATTAACTTTCTGATACAAAGGTCTCATAAATTCATTTCTTCTCAATTGCATCATCGTAGTTCCGTTTTTTTGAAACTGAGTAATCTCTTGTTTTAGTTTTGATATTTCTGCAAACTTTGTTTTTTTATCTGCTTCAGGTAAGGTTTTTATATTGTCATTAAATACTTTTACAGTTGCATCGTATTTTGCAATTTTTATTGTATTTATAGAGTCTAATTTTGCCCCGTAATTTTTAATACGTTCTTGCACCGTTTTTAGTTGCGGCATTTTTGCAATGATGTATTCTCTATCAACAGTTCCAACTTTTGTTTGTGCAGATATTGTTAAGCAAATAAAAAAAGTGGCAATGATTAACGTAATTCTATTTTTCATTTTTGTAAGTTTTTGGCAAATATAAGAAAGCGACTGCGTTTATCTAATTTATTTAAAGTTTTTAACAGCTTAGAGTTTTTCTTCTATGTATTTTATAATGGATGCAGTCTCAGATTTAAAAGGATACCAAGCAATATTTTCATCCTTTTTAAACCAAGTTAGTTGTCTTTTCGCAAATCTTCGAGTATTTTTTTTGATTTCTTCAACAGCAAATTCTTTAGAAATAGCTCCGTCTAAAAAAGAGAATAATTCTCTGTATCCAACGGTTTGTAAAGAATTTAAGTTTCTATTTGGATATAAATTTTTTGCTTCATCAAGCAATCCGTTAGCAATCATAATATTTACACGCTGGTTAATTCTATCATAAATAATTTCTCTTTCAGCATTCAATCCAATTTTTATAGATGTAAAATTTCTAGGAGTTTTTGGCTTGTTTTTAAAACTCGAATACGTTTTTCCTGTGCCGATACAAATTTCTAAGGCTCTAATAATTCTGTGTGGATTATCGATTGTAATTGTTTGATATGTTTCAACATCTAATTCTCGCAATTGTTGTTGTAAACTTTCGATGCCGTTTTCTTTTAAATCATCGTTCAATTGTTCTCTAATTGCAGGATCTATAACCGGAAAATAATCCAATCCATTGATTACAGCATCAACATACAAACCACTTCCACCAACCATGATTACAATATTATTTGTTAAAAATAATTCTGAAATTTTTTGCAATGCATCTCGTTCAAACTCCCCCACATTATAAGCATCAAAAATACTTCTATCTTGTATAAAGTGATGTTTTGCAGCATTTAATTCTTCTTTTGATGGAACCGCAGTTCCAATGGTCATTTCTTTATAAAACTGACGAGAATCGCAAGAAATAATTTCTGTATTAAAATGGTTTGCCAATTGAATGCTTAAAGCAGTTTTTCCAATTGCAGTTGGACCAACGATTGTAATTAAATAGTTGTTTTTTTGAGAAGGCATTTAGAAAATTTTACTTCCACATTTATAGCAAAACTCAGCCTTGTCTTTATGTTTATCGGCTAAACAATTTGGACATGATTGTGTATTGGTGTTTATGCTATCCATTTTAGTCATTTCTGAACTTACAATTCCTGTTGGGATGGCAATAATTCCGTATCCTAGAATCATAATAACACTAGCAATTAATTGTCCTAATGGAGTTTGAGGTGCAATATCCCCAAAACCAACAGTTGTTAACGTTACAATAGCCCAATACACACTTGTAGGAATACTTGTAAATCCGTTTTCTTCTCCTTCAATCATGTACATTAAAGTTCCTAAAATGGTGCAAATAATCACAATAAAAAAAATAAAAACGGCAATCTTAGCTTTACTTGCTCTTAAAGCAATTAACAATTTATTTGATGCCCCAATATATCTGGCAAGTTTTAAAATTCTAAAAATTCTTAACAAACGTAAAGCTCTTAATGCAACAAGGCTGTGAGAACCAACAAGCACAAAAGATAAATACTTGGGAAGTGTAGATAACAAATCTATAATTCCGTAAAAGCTAAACACATATTTTAAGGGTTTTTTTATAGAAACCAATCGTAAAATATACTCGATGGTAAATAAGATTGTAATAATCCATTCAGAGATATTTAGGATGTCGTGATATTTAACATCTATGCTAGTAACACTTTCTAGCATGACCAATAAAACACTTGCAATAATAACAACAAGAAGTATTACATCAAAAATTTTACCTGCTTTTGTATCAGCTTCATAAATAATTTCATGAATTTGATGTTTCCAAGAAGTGGTAGGTTTTTGATTTTTCAATGGTAAAAATATTTTTTGCTAATTTACTATAAATTATGATGATAAAAGCTCTAGTTTAATTTTTAAACCAGAGCTTTAAGTTTTTGAAATTAAATTTTATTATTCTTTTTTAACAAAAATAAAATCTCCTCCTTCGTCACCAATACCATAGATAGTTCCGTATTGTGGTGTGTTTGGACTGTTATTCATTACAGGTTCTTCTATTCTGTCAAAAAGTTGACGTGCAGATAAATAGTTGCTAGGATTTGTTTCTAACCTTTTTAGCAAATATTTTAGGAACATGCTTTTATTTGGAACTGTTTTTAAAGTTCCACTTGTAATTGCTTTTCTACTTGTTAATTCGAATTTCTTTTGAATAGATTTGGGAGATTTTTCGAACGACCGTACTTGTCTAAAAATACTACCACTAAAACAGGCATCAGAAATTAATAAAGTGTGTTTAGATCTAATCGATTTTAAGAAATCTACCACTTGCGAGTTGCTAATTAAATTTAGTTCATATTCCATATCTGCATCCGAAGGTAACCAAGCACCAAGTCCACTTATTTCATCATAAATTCCGTGTCCAGCATAGAAAACTAATAGATTATCTCTATCGGTAACTTTCTTTTTCAGCTTGCTAAATTCTTTAATAATGTCATTTGCCTTTGGGCTGTTATTTAAAATAACAACATTTTCTTTTTTAAAGCTGTATTTGTTTATCAATACATTTCCTAAGTCTTGTGCATCTTTTGTTGGCAATCCACCCAAATCTGTAATTGCTCCGTCACCATAATCACTTACACCAATTAACAATGCGTAATATTCGCCAAAACCATTATTTATATTGTTATTATTTACAACAATTACATCATCTTTAACATCAACAACATCTGGAGATTTTCTTTTAATCGTAAATGTTTTGGTTGATGATGCTTGTTTTAAATCTGTCGCTTTTACAATTAAATCATTTGTGCCAAATTTTAAAGGAACATTTGCAGTAAAAGTTCCGTCTTCTTTAACCGTTGCGTCTACACCATTAATTGTAACTTCGTAAATACCATCTTTATCTGTTGCTTTACCACGCACTAAAATCTTTTTTGTTTTTACAATTTTAAATCCACGTTCTACAACAGGCTCTGTAATTACAACTTCTGGCGGAGTATTAAAGCTTGATGATGGGTAGGTTACATTTAAATAATTTACAGAAATCTCTTGCTTATTGTAAACGCTAAACCCAATATAATCTCCAAAAAACTTAGAATACGGAGCTTCGTTTACATATTGATCGTTGATGTAAATCCTCAATAAATTATTGGTTTTTACAATTTTTATTTTATTTGGTTGATACGTTTCTTTATTTAAAGCAGCACTTTCTGTCCAAGGAATTAGCTTGTTAGAAACATCATTTTCTAATTTTCTAAATAAATAACTTCCCTCTTTTGATAAAAACAAATCAAATTCGTTGGTGTTATTTTGACGACCAAAGGCAAAAGCAATAGATCCAGTAGAAGAGCTTGTAAGTCTTGTTAATGAGGTTTCTATAATAAAATCTCTACTAGTGTCAATTCCCACTTTTTTACTAATAAAAACACCTCCTTTTTCGTTGTTACTTTTTATATAAAGTTTCCCATTGCTAATTCTGGTTTTTATGTTTGTATCATCAGACAAATTCCATCCATTAGTATTGCTTGTAAAACTCTCATTTAATGGAACTTTTAAGGTGTTAGAAGTAACAATTGTGTTTTTTGATTTTTTTAGGTACTTAATAGTAATATTATCGACACCAATTTTTTGTTTGTTAAACACAACAAATCCTAATCGATGACCAAAAAAGGACTCAAAATCTGTTTGAGCTACAAAAGTATTGTTGATATAAAACTTGTATTGATCGCTCTCTTTTCTGATTTTTAACGTATTTAAGGCTCCATTTCCAGTTTTTATAGCAGATGATTTAGTAAATTTTTTAATCAGTTCTTCTTTATCATCTACAACACGCGCAATTTTATAATATCCGTTTCCAGTAAGATAAAAGCGAAAGCTATTTTTGCCTTCTTTACCCCATTGAAATCCGTAGGAAATATTAGTAACTCCATTAATTTTTTTAATTGCAGTGCTAATTTCAAAATCTCTTGAAGTATCTATGGTTTTAGGAATATTAACAGCCCAACCACCAGATTCTTTTAGATGTTCAAAACTATAATAGCTATTCGCAACACTCATAATTGTGTTTCCACTAGAGTTGGTTGTTGGCCAATTGTTATTGTTGTTTGTAAAATAATCTATTAAGACTTTTTCTCCGTTAGCAACAACTACATTGTCATTGTTGTCGTTTTGATTTATATATTTTATGTTTAAATCGTCGATGGCAATACTTTGATCGTTATAAGCAATAAACCCAAAACGATTTCCCATAAACGGTTTGTGTGTATACAAGGTTAAGTACCTGTCGTTAACATAAAACTTAATAAAACCTCTTTCTTTTTTTATTTTTAAAGTGTTGTAGGCGTTATTTCCAGTATTTATATAGGAAGATTTTGTCCAATCTTTTATTGCAGTGTATTTTCCGTCTACATATTGATCTATTGAGTAAGAACCGTTTGCAGTTACTGTAAAAACAAATTGATTATTCCCATCTTTTCTACCAAAAACAAAACCGTAACCATTGTTCTTAATTCCGCTAATTTTTAAAAATTTAGCTTCAATTTCAAAATCTTTACTCGTGTTAATATCAATAACTTTTGTACTAGACCAACCACCAGAATCTCTTTTATGTTCAAAATAATATTTACCATTACGTACTTCTAATTTTGAGCTACTATCTGAAGATTCTGCCCAACTATTTTTATTTGAAGAAAAATCATCATTTAAAATATTGCTACCTGTTGTTGTGGTTGTAGTAGTTACATTGTTATTATTACCTCCATTGATGTATTTTGCGCTTAAGTTGTTTACAGCAATTTTTTGATCATTGTAAATAACAAAACCAAGACGATTGCCAAAAAAAGGTTTGTATGTAAAAAGTGTTAGGTATCTATCATTTACATAAAACTTAATAAATCCATTTTCCTTTTTTATTTTTAAAGTATTGTAAGCATAATTACCAGTTTTTATATGGTCAGATTTTGTCCATCCTTTTAATGCTGTAAATTTACCACCAATATATTGATCTATTGAATAAGAACCTCCTGCCGTTATTTTAAATACAAATTGATTGTTGCTATCTTTTCTGCCAAAAACAAAGCCATATCCATGGTTACTAATACCACTAATTTTTAAAAATTGAGCTTCAATTTCAAAATCCTTATTGGTATTGATATCAACAACCTTTGTACTAGACCAACCACCAGATTTTCTTTTGTGTTCAAAATAATATCGATTATTTTTTATCTCTAAAGTTGCGCTATTGTCAGATGATTCTGCCCAATTGTTTTTGTTTGATGTAAAATTATCTTCTAGAATTACACTACCTGTTAGTTGCGCATTGGCAATAAAAGCAAATGTTGATAAAAAGAAAGCTAAGAATAAGTGTTTAGTTTTCATAATGTTGTTTTTTATTGGTGATTCATTTCTATAAAGAGAGGTACAATTTTAGCAGTGGTATTTGATGATTTTGTTGCAAAAGCAATTTTATTACTATCAAATTTAATATCAGATCCTTTATATATTTTAGATTGTAGTGCTTTTTTAACTCTAGAAACAAAGTCTCCAGACCCGTATCTTGTAATGCTTACAATTTTGTCAATGTCTAATTTTTCTTTGCTGTATAAAACACAAAGGATGTCTCTACCTGGATTAGAATCAAATTCTATAAAGTAATCTTCGTTTGGTAGTGCTATTTCACTATCTACGTAGTTAAAATAGTCGCTAAAATTTTCAAAAGGATATAATTTATTTACAGATTTATCTGCAGAGCCATAGCCAATTAAATATAGATAACCTTTTTGTTTACTTTTTAAGTAAATTCTAAATTGAGTTCCAGAACCATAACTTTTAGCAATTCTATAAGTTGCTTCTGAAGCTTTTACAACATTAAAATTTCTGGAAGCTCCTTTGGCTAAAATCGGAGTCATATTTTCGCCATTTCCTAATTTTAATGTCATTTCTCCAGCTAAAATATTAGGATTATCGGTAACAATATCATCATTATCATCTGGAGATACAATAACTGTAGGTTTTGAGCTTTTATCAACTAAAACATAAGCTGTTTTGGTGTTTTTTTTAAAATCATCATACCGCACCCAAATGTATCCGTTGTTTCCCCAATTTGTTCCCCAAGAGTTTAACAATTCAAAAGCGCCGCCATATTTATCATCATCATAGCCAATAGCCACCATTGCATGTCCACCAGGTTTGCTTGTATGGATTCCGTTCCAATATCCTTTTGCTTTAAAGAATGTAGAAGAAACTTGCATTCCAATAACAACTGGATTTTTATTTGCGATTGCTTTTTTTACTTTTCCTACTAAATTAGAAGGATTGTCCCATTTTGCTAACCTTTCGTAAGTTAAAATGGTATTTTGTTTTGCTTTTTGCAAACCATAGCTAGATGGGTTTTTAACACAGTTAGTTTGATCGTAACTAAAATCTTTTAATTCTAAAACGCCATAAGTATTTAGCAATTTCATTGCATCTGCAATATAAGATCCGCGTTTACAATTTGTATCATTTTTAAATTTAATTAAGTTGTAAACAAATGCAGGTGAATAGGTATTTTGATTGATTTTTGCAGTATTATTTGCCCAACCATTTTTTACAGCATTGGCAATTGTTCTTGCTCCATAACCACTTGCCCAACCAACACAAGATGGTTGTTGTCCTTGATTTCCTGGTGTTGGAGTATAGGATTTAAGGCTATAGTTTCTTGGTACAGCAGTTACACTTCTTGTAATTAACGGAACTGTTTCTGTAACATTTTCGTATTTTTCTTGACTAAATTCTAAACCGGTAACAAATTCTTGTGCATAGCATGTTGTGCTTAGAAGCATTAAAAACACAATAAGTGAAAACTTTTTCATGATGTTTGTTTTTAGGTTATTTTACAAAAAGGGGAGATATGTATAGAAAAAACAATACGCAATTATTCGTATATTTTATAAAAATAACAAAAAAAATGAAGATTTAAAACTATTATGTAAAGGTTGCTAAATTTTTTCTAAAGTAATAATGGTAGATTGTGCTTTTACTATTTGATTAAAATATTCTTTCAAAGCAAAATATTCTTCGTTAGAATACATTGCTTTATTAAATTTAAATTGAAAGATCACAACGATTTTATTCCCAATACTTTTGCAATTTAACACTAATTTCCCTCCATTATTTGGTAAAGAAAAAGCTTTACTTTCTGGTATAGATACTATTTTATAATTATTGGGTAATAAAATATTAGCTCTGTAGTTATAACTGAAAGCATGACCAAAGTTTACGGGGTAAAATCTATTATCTAATTTGAATGGATTACTAATATATCTATCTAAATAAAACAGTTGTAATTGAATTGAATTAGAGGAACTATTATTAACCGTAAAGTCTAAGTTTTCAATTAATTGATTTTCTTTAAAATTCTTTCCTTTATTAGAATAATTATTTAATGTGATTTTATCAGTACTAAAAACGTCTAAATAATCATCTTTACTAAATTTGTTAATTCTAGATCTTGTATTTAGAGCGTCGTGTCCAGTTTTTATTACTCTTAATTTGTTTTTTACAATGCCATTTTCTTCTAACTTAATATTCATCATGGCTTTTGTTGATGAATTTGTAGATTGACTAATTTCTTGCCAATAACTTTCTTTTTTAAAATCTAACACTCTTGCTTTGCCATTAAGTGTATAATAAGGGGTTAAACCAAAAGTTAAATCTTTTTTACTAGCATCCAAAAAATAATCTTTCCCATTGATAACTGTTTTTATTAATAAATAATTAAAATCAGTAATAACTGGAAAAAGTTGTGTAGGCCTACCATTTTCTCTAGTAGAAGACATGACAATGTATGCCTTAATATTAGCAGCTTTTAACGAATTATATAAAGATATATTTATTTCTGGAATTGTACCAGTTCTATTTTCAAATGCTCTTTTAGTATTTATTTTTTGGAAATTATACCCCTTATTATTAAGGGTGTAATGGTTTTGTATGAAGTAATATACTTGTTTCGCTTTATCAAGCTGATTAGTTTGATTAATGATGTTTTCTGGAAGATTCTTCTTAAAAAAACTTGATTTTTTTATTTCAGAACCAAAGAAGAGTCCAGATTTAAACTTTTTATCTGTAGCTTTCCATGAACTTGTAAAATCATCTTTTTTTCCACTAGAATATTCTATAGTTTCTAATCTAAAGGATAATCTTGAAATATTGTCTTCTTTACTTGTAGTGTATTTCTCTTCAATATAAGCAGGTACATCTTTCATAACAAATTCTTGAACAGCACAATCTACAGAATGTTCTGTATAACCGTCACCTGAATATTTTACACATCCTTTTTTTATCTCTCCTTTGTTAATATCTAAAGGAAAATATCCATTTAACTTGATGTTATATTTAAAATTTCCTACAATAGATGAATTATACTGGCTTTTAATTTTTGGAATATCATCTTGAAAATACCAATCATTCATATTTAATTCATATGGATTAATTAATGTATATGAATATTCAATAACAGAACCAGCTTTTACATTTGGTAGCGTAAAACTTATTTCTTTCCAATTACTAGACAACTCTTTACTTAAAATATTTTTATCTTGTAAATCTGTTGTTTGTGTTATTTGATTAGAAATGTTGTAAGTAACCCCTTTAATGTTTTTAATTTCTTGTTTATCATAATATGGAATTTTTATAATAGCTTTTCTAGAACCTTCTGTTTTTAATATTTTTATCCTAAAATAATAATCAGTCCATGTTTCATTCAAATTATTATTATAAAAAAATAAATTTCCATGATCAAATAAAACAACTGCAGCTGCAGTAGAATCTTTGTCATAAACTGTCATTTGTAGTTCTTCTAAAGAAGTTTGTCCAATTTTTTCTGACTTAGTTCTTTGAGAAAATGATAAAGTAGAAATAAATAGAATTAAAAGGAAAGTGATTTTTTTCATGACCTAGAATCTTATAATTTTTAAAACTGATTTATTTTTTAAATAATTTTTTATGATGGTTTTAGCCAACTCTTTATTTAAAATAGGAGTAAGCATTTCTTTTAAAATGCTCATTTGATTTTCTTGAAAAGCCAAGTTGGTAAAACAATATCCTAAAACCTCGTTATTTTCTATTACAATTATCGAACGCTCATCAATAGTTCTTCCTTTGTCAATCAACAACATATTGTCGCTATTAAAGCTTTTTGACAGCATTCTTTTTTTACTTTTTAAATTGTATTTTGGTTTGTTTACATCCAGTTCTAAAAAATATTTTAAGCTGGTAAGTAACATATTTCCAGTAGATTCGTAACTTATTGAAGCTATTTTTTCTTGAACTTTAAGTGCTCGTTTTGTCGTTTTCACAAACTGATTTGTAAGATCACTTTTTATGTTGCTTCCTTTGCCCATGAAAATAATTTCTCCGTCATCTTTATGCAAATAATAAACGCCCATAATTGTGGGAATTGCTTCCATTAAACCAGTTAGTTTTTCTGCAACCTTCTTAGAATCAAAATGTTTAATGGTGCTTTTTAGTATTGTTTTGTCAACATCCTTATTTAACAATAGTTTAAAAAGTTGAATAGTCGCGAGTGCATCACCAGAAGCTCTATGTCTATCATTCATTGGTATTCCGAGAGATTTACATAATTTACCTAAACTGTATGAAGGTTTGTCTGGAATCAATTTTCTACTTAATTCAACCGTACACAACGTGTCTCTTTTAAATTGATATCCTAACCGTTTGTATTCTGTTTTTAAAATACGATAATCAAAACTCGAGTTGTGAGCAACAATAATACAATCTTCTGTAATTTCTAAGATTCGTTTTGCTACTTCGTGAAATTTTGGAGCATTTTTTAGCATTTTATTGTTGATTCCGGTAAGTTGTACCACAAAAGGCTGAATGTCTTTTTCTGGATTTACCAATGTAATAAGTTGATCGACAACAGCATGTCCGTCAAACTTGTAGATTGCAATTTCAGTAATTCCTTCTTCGTTAAATTTTCCTCCGGTAGTTTCAATATCTAAAATTGCGTACAAACTCTTTTTCTTTTTTAAGTAAAACTAAGCAATATAATTTCGAGCGCCAAAAATAGCACTTCCAACTCTAACCATATTACTTCCATTTTTTATTGCTAATTGATAATCTCCACTCATTCCCATTGATAAAATTGTAAGTTTTGTATGTTGGGTTTTGAGGGCGTCAAAAAAGTTTTTTAATGCTGAAAACTCTTCTGATAATTGTTCTTGGTTTTCTGTAAATGTTGCCATTCCCATTAAACCAACAATTCTAATATTTTCTAATTCTTTAAATTCTTCTGAAGTGATAATCGTTTCAATATCTAAAAAAGACAAACCAAACTTGGTCTCTTCTTTTGCAATTTTAGCTTGCAATAAACAATTGATAATTCTATTGTGTTTTTTTGCTTGTTTGTTGATTTCTTTCAAGGTTTTAAAACTATCTACACCGTGAATCAGATCAACAAAATGCGCCATGTATTTTACTTTGTTTCTCTGTAAGTGCCCAATCATATGCCATTGAATATCTTTTGGCAATTCATCGTGTTTGGCAGCCATTTCTTGAATTTTATTTTCGCCAAATACACGCTGACCAGCATTGTAAGCTTCTAAAATAGCTGAATTCGGTTTTGTTTTAGAAACCGCAACTAAAGTTACATTTTCTGGAAGGCTATTTTTTATGTGAAGTAAGTTTTTTGCGACCATAATTAAAATTCGTAAATGGTTAAAGCACTTCTTAATTTGGGTTCAATATACGTTGTTTTTGGAGGCATTAACATGCCAGCATCCACAATGTTTTTTAGTTCTTCAATAGTTGTTGGTAACATCCCAAAAGAAACTTTAAAATCACCAGCATCTACTTTTGTTTTTAATTCTAAACTATCAGATTTATTTTGAGAGTAAATAATTTTAGAATCATTTCTAATATCTTCAATTCCTAAAATAGGTTTTAATATTGTTTGATATAAAATTTGAGCATCTAATTTACTAAGAGCATCGGTAAAATTATAAACACTTTTACGCAAATATAAAGCATAAAAATCACCATTTAAATACATGCTAAAATGATGTTTTTCTTTTGGTTTATATAATTCTTGTCCACGATTTTCAATTCTAAAATAGGTGTCCAATTCAATTAAAAATTCATCAGATGTTAATCCGTTTAAATCTTTTATAAAGCGATTAAACTCATAAATATTTAATTGACTTTCTGGTAATAAATAACTCATAAAAAAGTTATAATCTTCGTTACCAGTATGATTTGGATTCTCTTTTGCCAAGTTTTCTGCTAACAAACACGACGATGTAGATCGATGATGTCCGTCGGCAATGTATAAGGTTTCAACTTCTTTAAAAGTGGCAGTAATCAATTCAATATCTTGTTGATTGCTTACAATCCAAAGCAAATGAGAATCTTTATCTGTTGTAGAAAACTCAAATTCGGCTCTCGTTTTTTGATACTTTTTAATGATGTTTGTAATAACATCATTATCAGGATAGGTTAGGAGTACAGGTTCTGCATTAAAACCGGTATTTTTTAAATAGTTTTCAAATAACAATTCTCGTTGTTGTAAAGTTCCTTCGTGTTTTTTGATGACATTATTATGGTAATCAGCTACAGAAGTAGCACCAATAATTCCACAAAAAGAATTTGTGGGAGTTATTTTCTGATATATATATAAAGCAGGAACTTCATCTTGTGTAAAAATTGCATTTTCTTTAAATTCTTGATATCTATTATGTACTAATTTAAAACGTAAATCTCCACTTACATCTTGCTGATGATATTTATACCCAGGATTGATAACATGCAAAAAAGTATATGGGTTAAAAGCCAGTTTGGCATTTAACATATCTGGAGTATAAATTTCGCGCGATTTTGTAGAAACCAACGCAACTTTATCTCTAGCTGCTCTAACTGCCTTAAAAGGTTTTAGGATTGCCATGTTACTTTTAAGAAAGTAATTTTATAATTTGTTCTGCTAATTCTTTGCCAATTCTGTCTTGCGCTTCTAAAGTTGCAGCCCCAATATGTGGAGTTAAAGAAATATCAGGATTCATTAATAGTTGAATTTCAGGAGTTGGTTCTTTTTCAAAAACATCTAAACCAGCATATTTTACTTTTCCAGAATCGATTGCGTTTACCAAAGCAACTTCGTCAATGACTCCTCCTCGAGCAGCATTTATAATTCCAACGCCATCTTTCATCAAACTAAATTGTTTTTCTCCAAGAATATATTCATCTTGATTCGGAACGTGTAATGTAATAAAATCAGCTTGTTTGATAACTTCATCAAAAGATTCAGTTTCTATTTTAACATCAATAGATTGTCCGTTGTAAAAAGGAACATTAATAATTGCTTCACCAACATGACCGTCATTTGCAATTACTTTCATACCGATTCCTAAAGCAATTTTAGCAACTTCTTTACCAATTCTACCAAAACCAATAATTCCAATAGTTTTTCCACGTAATTCTGTTCCACCAGCAAACCCTTTCTTTAAATCTTTAAATCGCGTATCGCCTTCTAAAGGCATTTCTCTATTTGCTTGATGTAAAAAACGAACCATTCCAAATAAATGTGCAAAAACCAATTCTGCAACAGAGCTAGAAGATGCATTTGGTGTATTGATAACAAACAAACCTTGATTTTTAGCATATTCAACATCAATATTATCCATTCCAACACCACCACGACCAATCAATTTTATACTCGGACAAGCATCAATTAACTCTTGACGAACTTGTGTTGCACTTCTTACTAAAATTGCATCTATAGAATTTTCGTTGATAAAATTTTCTAATTGATTTTGTGCAACTTTTGTGGTGATAACTTCAAATCCTCCTGCTTCAAGTGCTTCAATTCCACTTTGTGAAATTCCGTCGTTTGCTAATACTTTCATCATTTATTTAAATATTCAAAAATTTAAAAACTCAAAAATTGTTACATTTTCAGGTTTTCAAATTGTTACATTAATTATTTCTTTCTTTCTAATTCTTGCATTACATCAACCAAGACTTGAACGCTGTATAATGGCAATGCGTTGTACATGCTTGCTCTATAACCACCAACACTTCGATGGCCGTTAATTCCGTTTATGCCTGCTTCTAAACACATCTTGTCGAATATTTCTTTTAAGCTTTCATCAACAAGAGTAAAAGTAGCGTTCATGTTACTTCTGTCTTCTTTTGCCGCAAATCCTTTAAACAACGGATTTCTATCAATCTCTTTATAAATTAATTCCGCTTTTTTGTTGTTTGCTTTTTCAATAAATGCTATTCCGCCCAAATCTTTTAGCCATTCTAATGTTAACATAGAAACATAAATGGCAAAAACAGAAGGTGTATTAAACATGCTGTCTTTGTCAATATGAATTTTGTAATTTAACATTGATGGAATTACTCTCTCAACATTTCCTAGAATTTCTTCTTTGATTACAATTAAAGTGGTTCCTGCTGGGCCCAAATTTTTTTGTGCGCCTGCGTAGATTAAATCGAATTTAGAAAAATCTAACTGACGAGAAAATATATCAGAACTCATATCGCAAACAGTAACGCCTTCAAATTCTGGGAATTCTTTGATTTGAGTTCCAAAAATGGTGTTGTTACTTGTGCAATGAAAATAATCTGCATCAGTAGGGATTTCATATCCTTTAGGAATGTATGTATAATTATCCTCTTTAGAAGAAGCAACTTCTACCAATTCTCCAAATAATTTAGCTTCTTTAATAGCTTTGTCTGCCCAAGTTCCTGTGTTTAAATATGCCGCTTTTTTGTTTAATAAATTGTATGCTGTCATTAAAAACTGAGTACTTGCTCCTCCTTGTAAAAACAATACTTTGTAGCCTTTGTTTTCTAAGTTTAACAATTCTAAAACCAAGCTTTTTGCTTTTTCCATTACTGCAACAAAAGGTTTGCTTCTATGCGATATTTCTAATAATGATAAATCATCATTATTAAAATTAAGAACAGCCTCAGAAGCTTTTTGCAATACTTCTTGAGGTAATATTGATGGTCCGGCGCTAAAATTATGTTTTTTCATTTGTTCTTCTTGTACAGATATTTATAACACAAATATCATACTTTTTGATGGTTATCTTTTTAAATTTTTGCTAAAAAATCTAAGGTATTTATTCCGTCTGCATAATCCCACAATTGCGGATTCTGAGTTTCTCCAAATGCAATTTCAGCATCTAAAACTCCGTTTGCAACCACACATTGTATTTTATGAGCATCTTTCTGCAATTTTTCTTTTAATTGGTTGATGTCTGAATAGTATTCGTAAAAAACAGTTGCAATTGGGGACGAATAACTTTCATCTTCTTTAATCATTAAAAAACCGTTTTCTAACAAATCAAACAAACTCATTAAATACACCGCTTTGTTATAATCGTAATTGTTGGCGTATTTGGCGTTGTTTATGATTTCTTTTTTGGTGTACATTCCGTTAAAAAAAGCATCGAAATTATATCCTTCTGGGACAAATAATTTAGAAACACTTCTACAGCCTAAACCAAAATATTTAAAAATATCGTTGCTAAGATTTGTTAGCTCTGTATCAGATTCTTTTCCGGTTAAAACAGCAACAGAATTTCTGCTTTTTCGAATAATACTTGGCTTTCCTTTAAAATAATGTTCAAAATAACGCGCTGTATTATCACTTCCTGTTGCAATTACAGCATCAAAGTTTGTTAAGTTGCCTTCAGTAAATGCTATTTTATTTTTAAAAGAAGGTTCAACATATTCTAAATATTTCGCTAAAAAAGGCATTAAATTTTTATCGTTTGATGATTGCTTCACTAACACCGCATGTCCAGAAATCAACACAGATAAAAAATCATGAAAACCAACCAACGGAATGTTTCCTGCCATAATTACAGCAACTTTTTTCTCAGACTTTTGGAATGATTGATTAGAAATCCATGTGGAAATATTTTCTTGTGATAAAGCGTTAGACCAACTTTCTAAAGAAAATAAAATATTGTCTTTTGTAAACCAACTATTATTTTCTTCAGCCAATTTAAGTTGATGTTTAAATCCATCAAAAAACAAATCATTATGAGCAATATGCTCTTTCTTTTCGATGCCAGATTGAGAAAACTGACTTAAAAATGTTCCTAATTTTACAAAAGCGTCAATTCGTTGTTGCATTCTGTCTATTTCTTTTGGTTGTGAATTATTTTGGGCTTATTTTTGCACCGCAAAGGTACACAAACTCAAAGAAAAAAACTATGGCAATTATAATTACTGATGAATGTATAAATTGTGGCGCATGCGAACCAGAATGTCCAAATACAGCAATTTATGAAGGAGCAGATGATTGGAAATATGCCGATGGAACAGATTTAACAGGAAATGCAGTATTACCAAACGGTAAAAAAGTAAATGCTGATGAAACCAACGAACCTGTTTCTGATGAAATTTACTTTATTGTTGCAGATAAATGTACAGAATGTGTTGGGTTTCATGAAGAACCACAATGTGCTGCAGTTTGTCCTGTAGATTGTTGTGTTCCTGATGAAGATAATGTTGAAACAGAAGAAGAGTTGTTAGCAAAGCAACGTTTTATGCATAACGATTAGTTTTTTAATACATAAAAATAAAACACCCAACGATTAATCGTTGGGTGTTTTTTATAAATAATGAAATTTATAATTCAAACAATTCTCAATTAAAATTGATAGTTAAGTCCAACTGTAAAATTAGTACCTAATTGACCAAGTTGTTGTACTTCAGAAGAATAGATAAACCTACCTCCAGCCTGTGCGGTATTAGTCGATTTTAATGTCTTATCTGGGTAGACATCAAAGATGTTGTTAATTCCACCGTTTATATTTATTTTATCAGTTAACTTGTACCCAAAACCAATATCAGTAGAAATTTTAGCGGCTAAATTTTGATCTGTTCCTCCAGATTGAGGTGCGGTAATTGTAACTTGTCCAAAACGAGTATTATTAAAAGCAATATCCCATTTGTCGTTTACGTAGTTTAACCCTAAAATCATTTTAGATTTTGGTCTAGAGTTTGTGATTAATCCTTGCTCTTGTCTATCAAAAATATTGTAACCTGCATTTGCTAATACTGCTGGAGTTGAAATTGCATCCAATGTAGTTTCGTTAAAGTTTGCTGCAAAACTAGCGTGTAGTTTTCCTGAGCCAAAATCGATATTTCTATAGTTGATTGTAATATCTGTACCAGTTGTTTTTGTGTTACCAGCATTGATAAAGAATTGAACAGCAACCACATTATTACTACTTAAAATTTGCTCTACAGGATTTGTTGGATTTGCGGCAGTACCGTTTTTATATCCAATTTGTGAAGAAAATAAAACTCTATCGTCTACTTTTATTTGGTAAAAATCTATAGATGCCGTAAAGTCTCTATCAAACTTATATGTTAAACCAGCTGAAATATTTTTAGCGGTTTCTGCAAATAAACTAGGTACACCTAATGCTTTTACTGCAGGGTTGTTATTCGCTAATGTTCCTTGTAATAATGGCTCAGAAGAACCAGAAACAATAATATATTGACTATTAGTTAAGTGTCTTTGATGTAATGTTGGAGCTCTAAATCCAGTACTATAAGAAGCTCTAATTGCACCTTTCTCTCCTAATTTATATCTACTATTTATTTTCCAAGAAAAGTTACTTCCAAAATCAGAAAAATTCTCATATCTACCAGCAACACCAATTAAAAAAGCTTCATTTACATCATAATCTAAGTTTGCGTAAGTAGCAAAATTATTTCTTGACCAAAATCCAGCCTCAGCAGGTTTTATACCAGCAAAAGAATCAGAACCTCCTTTGTAATAAGACAATGGGTCACCTTCAAAAGCTTTAAAACTTTCTATTTTATATTCTAACCCCACAGCAACACTTACTTTTTCAGATAATTTACCATTAAGGTCGTAATTACCAATAACATTTGTTAATCTGTATCCACCTGGTTTAAAAGATGTTGGTGATGTTCCATAATCTTTTAAATGATCTCTATTAACAGAGTTATTTACGGTATAAAAAACATCATTTGCTCCGTATGTCAAACTAATATCAGAGTTCCAATTTTCACCTATTGGATAACGAATACCAACAGTATTGATATAATCATTAATCTCAGTTTCAAATGTTGGTTGATACCCGAAAAAATCTTCTTTTCTTGTTAAGAATTCTAAATCACCAACATCAGCCTGTCTCCAATATGGTGCTCTATAATATGCAAAACTCTGACCAGTTCTAGTAGTAAAACCATGAAAAGAGTACAACGTTGCTTTTTCTCCTAAAGGATGCTCTAGATTTACAAATAAATCTTTTTTCTCCATTTCTGGCTGTCCAACATGCATTCCTAAATCAGGATTAGCTTTTGCCCAAGCAACCCAGTTAGGTAATGGGTTGGCAGGTAAATCTGCAACACCAGGAGTTCCTGCTCTATTTGTAATTTGTTGTTTATAATATCCTAAAGTTAAATTTACAAAACCACCTTCTCCAAACTCAAATGAAGTATTGTAATCAGCTGATAAATTAAACCCATCTTTTTGAGAGGTAATACCTGCTGCAGTTGTAAAAGTAGAGTATTCTACATTTTTCTTTAGAATTATATTCATAACCCCTGCAATTGCATCAGAACCGTATAATGCAGAAGCTCCATCTCTTAAAACTTCTACTCGTTCAATAGCTGCAGTTGGGATACTTTTTAAATCTACACCAACCTCTCCTTTTCCAGGAGTTCTATTTAAATAAACTTGTGCGCTTTGATTTTTTCTTTTTCCATTTATTAAAACCAAAGTTCTACTTGGTCCTAGCCCTCTTAAATCAGCTGGATCATAATGAGCTGTTGCATCAGAAATTGCTTGATTCTGAGAGTTAAAAGAAGGTACTTTAAAAGTTAACATTCTGTCTAAAGTAGCTTTTCCACTATTTTGTAACTCTTTAATACTAATGTTGTCAATTGGTACAGGTGAGTCTAAAATTGTTCTAGGTTTTGCTCTGTTACCTGTAATTACAATTTCATCTAATTGCAATCCTTCAGAAAGTACAATAGTTAAATTTGTTTTTCCATTTACAGAAACTTCTTTTGTTGTGTAACCAGCAAAACTGATTATTAGTACAGCCCCATCATTAACACTAAGTGAAAACTTTCCGTTAAAGTCTGTTGAAGTACCATTTTTCGTTCCTTTCACTACAATGTTTGCTCCTGGCAGGACTTCGTTACTGGTATCAGTAACTGTACCAGTAATAGTGCTTTGTGCAAATGTAATGCTGATGCTAAATATAGCAACAAATAAGAGTGTGATTTTTTTCATCATGTATATGTATTTGTTAATAATAAATTACTTACTATTCTTGTGTTTTAATGAGTATACTTCAAGAATATCTGTGATTTATTATTAATAAGGGAAGTATTGTGGTTATATACCCTTTAAATAGTATTTTTTTTTAAAATAAAATTAGGCTTAGATAATTCTATTTAAACAAATACCTAATTCTAAAATTAAAATTAGTACCCAATAAACCTAATTGTTGAACTTCAGAGGAATAGATTAATCGATTTCCAGCTTCTGTGGTATTCGTAGTTTTTAAAGTTTTGTCAGGGTAAATATTAAATATATTATTAATATTAGCCATTAAAATTATTTCGCTAGATAATTTATAATTTAAACCAAAATCTGTAGCTATTTTTGGGTTTAATTCTTGGTCTACACCGCCAGATTGAGGTGCTGTTATTATAACTTTTCCAAAACGTGTATTGTTTAGTGATAAATTCCAATTTTTGGTTGTGTAATTTAATCCTAATATAAATTTTGATTTTGGCCTTGAACTAGTGATTAGTCCTTTTTCTTGTCTATCAAAAATTGTATAGCCTGCATTTGCTAAAATATTTGGGGTTGTAATAGTATGAATTGTAGTTGTATTAAAATTTACAGCTAAATTAATCAGTAGTTTATTATTGGAGTTTAAATTAATTTGTTTATAGTTTAATAAAAAATCAACTCCTGTAGTTTTGGTGTCTCCTGCATTTATAAAAAATTGCATGGTTTCTACATTATTATCTTTTAGTATTTGTTCAACAGGATTTGTAATGTTTGATGGTGAACCGTTTTTATATCCTATTTGAGAAGAAAATAAAACCCTATTTTTCACTTTTATATTATAAAAATCTATCGAAGTTGAAAAATTAGAATTAAACTTATATGTTAATCCTGCAGATAAATTTATTGAAGATTCTGCAAATAAATTAGGAACACCTAATGCTTTTACAGCTGGGTTATTATTAGACAGTGTTCTTTGGAGTCGAGGTGTAAGAGAATTTGATGCGTGAATATATTGACTACTAGTTAAGTGGCGTTGATGCAGTGTAGGAGCTCTAAAACCAGTACTAAACGAACCTCTTATGACTCCTTTTTCTCCTAATTTATAACGACTGTCTATTTTCCATGAAAAGTTACTGCCAAAGCCAGAAAATTTTTCATACCTATTTGCAATACCTATTAAAAATTTATTATTGATATCATAATCAATTTGCAAATACCCCGCAATATTGTTTCTTTCCCATTTCCCTGCTTCATTAGGTTTAATACCAGCAAATGAATCTGAACCGCTTTTATAGTATGAAAAAGGATCTCCTTCATAAGCAGTAAATCCTTCGTTTTTGTACTCAAAACCCAAAGCAAGGCTTATAAATTCTGAATATTGGCCTGTAACATCAAAATTTATGATGGTGTTATTTAATTTATATCTTCCAGGGTCAAATGAAGTAGGAGAAGAGCCATGATCTTTTAGATAATCTCTATTTATAGAGTTGTTTACTTTATATAATACTGAATTGGCACCATAAGTAATACTCCCATCTGCCAACCAAGTATTATTAAAACGATATTTAAGACCAAAAACACTCATGTAGTCATAAATATTGGTATTAAAAGTTGGCTGATAACCCATAAAATCTTCAGGTCTACTTAATACCCCATAATCTCCAACAGTAGTTTGTCTCCAGTATGGTGCCCTATAAAAGGCAAAACTTCGCCCATTTCTATTTGTATAGTTATGGAAAGAATAGAAAGTAGTTGCTTTTCCAATAGGATGTTCTATATTAACAGAAAAGCTTTTTTTTTCAAGATCAGGTTGACCAACATGCATGCCTAGTTTAGGGTTGTTTTTCGCCCAATAAACCCAATTAGGAAGAGGGTTGTTGGGTAGGTCTAACACTCCTGGTGAACCTGCTCTATTTGTGTTTTTTTGGTTGTAATATCCTAAAGTAAAATTTATAAAACCACCATTTTTAAACATATAAGAACCGTTGTAGTCTGTTGATAAAAAGAAGCCATCCTTTTTCGAAGTAATTCCTATCGAAGTATTGAAAGTTGAGTATGGGACGTTTTTTTTTAATATAAAATTAATAACTCCAGCAATAGCATCTGAGCCGTATTGTGCAGAAGCGCCATCGCGTAAAATTTCTACACGCTCTATAGCAGCTAAAGGAATGCTTTTTAAGTCTACACCAACTTCTCCTTTACCAGGAGTTCTATTTAAATACATTTGTGCACTTTGATTTTTTCGCTTGCCATTAATCAAAACTAACAATCTACTTGGCCCTAATCCTCTTAAATCTGCGGGGTCATAATGTGCAGTTGCGTCCGAAATTGCCTGATTTTGAGAATTAAAAGAAGGAACTTTATAAGTTAGCATTTCTTCAATTGTTTTTTTTCCGCTATTCTTTAATTCTTTTATATATAAATTGTCTATTGGTATCGGAGAATCTAAAATTGTTCTAGGCTTTGTTCTATTTCCTGTAATGACGACTTCTTCTAATTGAATATTATTTTGATATGTGTAATTATTAAATGCCTTCTTTTTTTTTGGAGATTTTGTGTATACTACAAAATAATTATTTCCTAAATCATCAAAATAATAAGAAGTATCTATTTCTAATAACTGTATCGTTTTGTCTAGTGTTTTACTATTTAAAAATTTGACATCTATTTTCTTTTTATCAAAAACAGTAGAGTTATACGTAAAGTAAACATTATATTTTTTACTTAATGAATCTAATAGAGAGGTGAAAAGAATTTTATCTGAAGATGTTTTTTGTGCGTAAATAGAAACTGAACAAAACAGGATCCAACAAAGGATGAATAAAACTGTTATTGTTTTTCTTTTAGGCATTCAATTAAAGAATTTAGTAAATATAACTAAATTATTTATTTTTTATAAAAAGCTGATTTTTGATCCTAGTAATTTTTACATTAACCGATTTCTCTATTGCTTTTAAACAAATATCTAAATTTGTAACAGGAACAGTACCTGTAATTATTTTTGATTTACTAATTTCATCTTCAAAATTCACTTTTAAACCATAAGTATCTTCAATCTTTTTAATAGCATCAGATAAAGGTATTTTATCAAAAATAATTGAACCGTCTTTCCAAGAAGTTACTAGAGAAGATTTCATGTTTTTGTTTTGATTTAATATGATATCGTCTTCAGAAGTGTAAGAAATGTAATTTCCAGGAATCATTTTTTGGGTTTTCCCATTTTTAAGCTCAAGCCAAATATTTCCTTCCTCTAAGAATACTGCTGTTTGATTGCGCTTAGTATTTACATTAAAAGATGTACCATAAACTTCTACTGTTAAATCATTGGTGTGAACCCAAAATTTTGCATTTGTACTTGTTTTTTTATCTACTTCAAAAAAAGCTTCTCCTGTCAACCAAATTTTTCTACTATTATTGCCAAAATAATGAATTGAAGAGTTTGAATTCAAGGTAACTAAACTTCCATCATTTAGTTTTAAATGCAGCACTTCTCCAAATGCAGCTTTGTAAGTGGTTTTTTGTGGGTTATTTGTAAGGAAATAAAAACCAACAGAAATGAATAATACTATTGAAGCGGCTATACTACTGTATTTCTTAAAAGTAAAAACTTTTTTTTGCTTTCTTTTAGAAGCTAAAGTTTTGATGCTATTTTCTAAACGATTCCATTCTACTTCAATTTTTTCTTCAGATAAATCTTGGTTTTTAATTTGAATGCCAAGTATAATATCTTTAGCTTCGTTTACTATTTCTCTTTTGTCCGGATTTTGAATGAGCCATTGATCCCAAAAATTAACATCCGAAAGTCTATTGCCTTTAGCCCAATTACAAAAAGAGTCATCTTTTAGAAAGTCTTCAATATTATTGAAATTTGTTATTGTCATTATTTGTAGTGTACTTTAATGTTCATTGGTTTGTATTATTAATAAGTGTATTACAAAATAATATACCCTTTTTTGTATGTTATTAAGAATTAATTAATTGAAGTATAGAAGTTTCTTCTCTTAAATTTTTAATTGCTTTATGTATAGTGTTTGAAGTACTTTGATAGTTTAAATTCATTATTTCAGAGATGTCATTAGTATTTAATCCGCAATAATACTTTAAATAAATGGCTTCTTTTTGTCTTTTTGGAAGTTTGTTGAGTAGGGTGTTGATATTTTTATTTCTGAAAGTTTTACTTTCTTGTTGAATCATTATCTCTTCAGAAGTAAATTGAATATCAATAATATTGATGTTCATTTTATCAAAAGAAACAATTTTAGATTTTTTTTTAAGGGCCGTTATTAAATGCCTTCTATAAGAAGCAAATAGATAGGGTGCAATAGCATCAAGATCACTAAGGTTTTGTCGATGCTCATATATATAAAGAAAAAAATCGTGTAAAGTATCTTCTGTTAATGGAACTCTTTTAGAAATTTTTAACCCATAATTATATAATTTTGGATAGTACGTTTTATATAAAATGGCAAAAGCTTTAAGATCTCCTTCTTTTAACGTTTTCCAAATATATTGATCAGATAATTTATTCATTAAATACAGTATGCTTTACAGGCTAAAAGTAATTAAAAAAAATTAATGCCAATAAATTTATATTTTTTAGTTCTTTGTTTTAAAAAAATGATACTAAATATATTGTTATGTTTTTTAATTCTAAACATTATATTTGCACCTGCTTGCTGCAAGGTAAGCTCGCAAAAATCAAGTTTTGATGTTTGTGTTTTTTATCAAAAATATTTAAAGAATTATGAAAGCTGGAATTGTAGGATTACCAAACGTAGGAAAATCAACCTTATTTAATTGTTTATCAAACGCAAAAGCGCAAAGTGCAAATTTTCCTTTTTGTACGATAGAACCAAATATTGGTGTGGTAAATGTGCCTGACGAAAGATTAGAAAAACTAGAAGAATTAGTAAATCCAGAAAGGGTGCAGCCAGCAACTGTGGAAATAGTTGATATTGCTGGATTGGTTCGTGGAGCAAGTAAAGGAGAGGGGTTAGGAAATCAGTTTTTGGCAAATATTAGAGAAACCGATGCAATTATTCATGTATTGCGTTGTTTTGATAACGACAATATTATCCATGTTGATACTACCATCGATCCGATTAGAGATAAAGAAACGATTGATATTGAATTGCAGTTAAAAGATTTAGAAACTGTTGAAAAACGGTTGGAAAGAGTTAAACGTACCGCAAAAACAGGAAATAAAGAAGCGCAAGCAGAATTGGTGATTTTATTAAAAATCAACGAAACGTTGTTACAAGGAATATCTGTAAGAACTATCGATTTTACAGAAAAAGAAGAAGAATTTGTAAAAACACTTCAATTAATTACAGCAAAACCAGTTTTATATGTGTGTAATGTTGATGAAAATTCAGCCGTTAATGGAAATGCATATGTTGATAAAGTAAAAGAAGTTGTTGCCAATGAAGATGCAGAAATTATTATTTTGGCGGTTGGTACAGAAGCAGATATTACCGAATTAGACGATTATGAAGAACGTCAAATGTTTTTAGCTGACATTGGGTTAGACGAACCTGGTTCATCAAAATTGATTAGATCTGCGTATAAATTATTGAAACTCCAAACGTATTTCACAGCTGGAGTTAAAGAAGTAAGAGCTTGGACAATTAACATCGGAGATACAGCACCACAAGCGGCAGGAGTTATTCATACTGATTTTGAAAAAGGTTTTATTAGAGCAGAAGTAATTAAATACGAAGATTATGTTGCTTTAGGAAGTGAAGCAAAAGTAAAAGAAGCCGGAAAATTATCTATTGAAGGTAAAGAATATATTGTGCAAGATGGTGATATGATGAACTTTAGATTTAACGTTTAAAGGCTTAGAAAAACCGTCAAAAAATATTTTAAAACTCTGTTGATAACTAATTCAATAGAGTTTTTTATTTTTTACGCTTATTGCTATTTTAGCAAGGCATTCAACCCGCAAATTTTTATGGCACAAGAAACAAAATATACCGAAGACAATATTCGATCTCTCGACTGGAAAGAACACATCCGAATGCGTCCTGGAATGTATATTGGTAAATTAGGTGACGGCTCTTCTCCGGATGACGGAATCTATATTTTATTGAAAGAAGTTTTAGACAATTCTATTGATGAATATGTGATGGGAGCCGGTAAAACCATCGAAATTTCTATTAGAGACAAACAAGTAACCGTTCGCGATTATGGTCGTGGAATTCCGTTAGGAAAAGTAGTTGATGTGGTTTCTAAAATGAATACTGGAGGTAAATACGATTCTAAAGCTTTTAAAAAATCGGTTGGATTAAATGGAGTTGGGACAAAAGCCGTAAATGCGTTGTCAGAATATTTTAAAGTGCAATCTATACGAGATAATAAAACTGCTTGGGCAGAATTTACTCAAGGAAATATCGTTGAAGTAGAAGATGCGCATGAATCATCGTTAAGAAAAGGAACAAAAGTGCAGTTTATTCCTGATGAAACAATTTTTGGCAAATACAAATACAGAAATGAATATGTTGCCAAAATGCTTAAAAACTATGTGTATTTAAACACTGGTTTAACCATTTTGTTTAATGGAGAAAAATTTCACTCAGAAAACGGATTAAAAGATTTATTAGAAGAAAATACTTCGGCATCCGATTTATTATATCCAATCATCCACTTAAAAGATGAGGATATTGAAATTGCAATTACACATAGTAAAACACAATATTCAGAAGAATACCATTCGTTTGTAAATGGACAACACACAACGCAAGGAGGAACGCATCAAGCAGCTTACAGAGAGGCGATTGTAAAAACCATTAGAGAATATTTTGGTAAAAATTATGAATCGTCTGATGTGCGTAAATCAATTATTTCTGCAATTGCCATTAAAGTAATGGAACCTGTTTTTGAAAGTCAGACAAAAACAAAATTAGGTTCAACAGAAATGGGTGGTGGTTTGCCAACAGTAAGAACTTTTATCAACGATTTTGTAAAAACACAATTAGACAATTATTTACATAAAAACACCAATGTTGCAGAAGCCATTCATCGCAAGATATTGCAAGCAGAACGTGAGCGTAAAGAGTTATCAGGAATTCGGAAATTAGCAAAAGATAGAGCTAAAAAAGCCAGTTTACATAACAAAAAATTACGCGATTGTAGAGTTCATTTTGATGACATCAAAAAAGAAAACTATTTAGATACAACACTTTTTATTACAGAGGGAGATTCTGCTTCTGGTTCTATTACAAAATCTAGAAATGTAAATACACAAGCCGTTTTTAGCTTAAAAGGAAAACCATTGAATTCCTACGGATTGTCAAAGAAAATAGTATATGAAAACGAAGAATTTAATTTACTGCAAGCGGCTTTAAATATTGAAGACGGAATAGAAGGGTTACGGTATAACAATATAGTAATCGCAACAGATGCCGATGTAGATGGAATGCATATCAGGTTGTTATTGATTACCTTCTTTTTACAGTTTTTTCCTGAAGTGATCAAAGAAGGACATTTGTATATTTTAGAAACACCATTGTTTAGAGTTCGAAATAAAAAAGATACTTATTATTGCTATTCTGAGGAAGAAAAACGAGAAGCGATAGAAAAACTAAAAGGAAAACCAGAAATAACACGATTTAAAGGATTGGGTGAGATTTCTCCAAATGAATTTGTCCATTTTATTGGAAATGATATTCGTTTAGCGCCTGTAATGCTTGACAAAGAAATGTCAGTTGAAGAAATGCTTTCATTTTATATGGGGAAAAATACACCAGACAGACAGAAGTTTATTATTAAGAATTTAAAAGTTGAATTGGATTTAGTTGAAGAAGATATGAGCTAAGAAAAAGAATTAAAATGGAGGTCGCAATTTGCTTCCTCAAGAGTAAAAAATGCAAGAAGAAAAAGAAAAAAGTATGATTTCTGATGAAATCATCACGAACAAAATTTATTTGATTCGCAATCAGAAAGTAATGTTAGATAGAGATTTAGCGGAATTGTATCAGGTAGAAACAAAGAGGTTAAAGGAGGCAGTAAGAAGAAATTTAAGCCGTTTCCCTGAAGATTTTATGTTTGAATTGACAAAAAAAGAGTTTGAGAATTGGAGGACGCAATTTGCGACCTCCAATTCAGATAAAATGGGTTTGCGTTATGTTCCAATGGTTTTTACAGAACAAGGCGTTGCAATGTTGTCAAGTGTGTTAAATAGCGATAGAGCTATTGTAGTAAATATTAAAATTATCAGAATATTTACCAAAATGCGTCAGTTATTAAGTGATAATTTATCGCTTCAGTTAGAAATAGAAAACATCAAAAAGAAATTAACCAATAATTCTAAAAATATAGAATTGGTTTTTAATTATTTAGATGAATTGATTGAGAAGAAAGAAAATAAATCAGACAGAAATAAAATAGGCTATAAAAAGTAGTTTTTATAAAATAAATAAACTCTTAAACGAATAAACGTTTTTTACATGAGTGAAGAAATAAACGAACACGAAAACGAAGAAATAAATCATCCAGTAGAAAATACTGAAACCATCACTAAAGTTACAGGAATGTACAAAGAATGGTTTTTAGATTATGCTTCGTATGTAATTTTAGAAAGAGCAGTTCCTGCAATTGATGACGGATTTAAACCAGTACAACGTAGAATTTTACATTCTATGAAAGATTTAGATGATGGTCGTTACAATAAAGTAGCGAATATTGTTGGTCATACGATGCAATATCATCCGCATGGAGATGCTTCTATTGGGGATGCAATGGTGCAAATTGGTCAGAAAGAATTGCTAATCGATATGCAAGGAAACTGGGGAAATACCTTAACTGGTGATCGCGCAGCAGCATCAAGATATATAGAAGCTCGACTTTCTAAATTTGCATTGGATGTTGTTTTCAATGGAAAAACTACAAAATGGCAATCTTCGTATGACGGACGGAGAAAAGAACCGATAAATCTTCCTGTAAAATTCCCGATGCTATTAGCTCAAGGAGGAGAGGGAATAGCAGTTGGTTTGTCAACCAAAATATTACCGCATAATTTTATTGAACTGATTGATGCTTCCATCAAACATTTAAAAGGGAAAAGTTTTAAAATTGTTCCAGATTTTTTAACGGGCGGAGTAGCAGATTTTACCAATTACAACGAAGGAAAACGCGGAGGTAAAGTTCGAGTTAGAGCTAAGATTTCTCAACTTGATAAGAAGACTTTAGTAATTACAGAAATTCCGTTTAGTACAACTACTACAACACTAATCGAAAGCATTATTAAAGCCAATGAAAAAGGGAAAATTAAGATTAAAAAAATAGAAGATAACACGGCTGCAAATGTAGAAATCTTAGTCCATTTGCCTCCAGGAATATCACCAGATAAGACCATTGACGCTTTGTTTGCTTTTACCAATTGCGAAAACTCAATTTCGCCATTATGTTGTGTTATTGAAAACAATAAACCTGTTTTTATTGGCGTACATGAAGTGTTGTGTAAATCAACTGACAATACAGTTGAATTGTTAAAACTAGAATTAGAAATTCAGTTAAATGAATTAGAAGAACAATGGCATTTTGCTTCGTTAGAACGTATTTTTATTGAGAATAGAATTTATCGTGATATTGAAGAAGAAGAAACTTGGGAAGGTGTTATTGTTGCAATTGATAAAGGATTACAGCCACATATCAAACATTTAAAAAGAGCTATTACAGAGGAGGATATTGTGCGTTTAACAGAGATCAGAATTAAAAAGATTTCAAAGTTTGATATAGATAAAGCCAAACAACATATTGAAAGTTTGGAAGATAAAATTGCTGAGGTAAAAAACTATTTGGCAAATTTAATTGAATTTGCAATTGATTTTTTCAAACGTTTAAAAACGACGTATGGAAAAGACAAAGAACGCAAAACAGAAATTAGAATTTTTGATGATATTGAAGCTACAAAAGTAGTCATCAGAAACACAAAACTATATGTAAACAGAGAAGAAGGTTTTGTAGGAACATCGCTTAAAAAAGACGAATATGTTACTGATTGTGCAGATATCGATGATATAATTGTCTTTAGATCTGATGGTAAAATGATGGTTACAAAAGTAGATTCAAAAACGTTTGTAGGTAAAGATATCATCCATATTTCTGTATTTAAAAAGAAAGACAAAAGAACGGTGTATAACATGATGTATCGCGACGGGAAAACCGGACCAAGTTATATGAAACGATTTACAGTTACGGGCGTTACAAGAGATAAAGAGTACGATTTAACCAACGGAAACAAAGGTTCTAAAGTGTTGTATTTTACGGCAAATCCAAATGGAGAAGCCGAAGTTGTTACCATCAATTTAAGGGCGGTCGGAAGTGTTAAAAAATTGAAATGGGATATCGATTTTGCAGATTTAGCAGTAAAAGGTAGAGCGGTTAGAGGAAATACAATCACTAAATATTCAATTAAGAAAGTTGAATTTAAATCGGCAGGTGTTTCTACATTAAAGCCGCGTAAAATTTGGTTTGATGACACTGTACAACGTTTAAATGTGGATGGAAGAGGAGAGTTGTTAGGAGAATTTAGAGCAGACGATAAGTTGTTAATAGCATTGCAATCAGGAACTATAAAAGCGGTTACTCCAAATTTAGCAAGTAGGTTTGAAGATGATATGATTGTTTTAGAAAAATGGAATCCAAAGAAACCAATTTCAGCCATTTATTTTGATGGAGAAAAAGAAACCTACTATGTAAAACGTTTTTTAATAGAGCAGGTAGATAAAGAAGAAATTTTTATTTCAGAACACCCAAAATCGCAATTAGAAATAATTGCAACAGATTATAGACCTTTAGCAGAAGTGCAATTTTCTAAACGAAGTTTAGAGAATGTTGAAGTAAATTTTGAAGATTTTATTTCGATAAAAGGAATCAAAGCACAAGGAAATCAATTGACAAAAGAAAAAGTAAAACAAGTTAGTTTGCTAGAATCATTGCCTTTTGAAGAACCAAAAGCTGAAGATATGGAAGTTGTTGAAGAAGAGGTTTTAGATGAAAAACCGGAAGAAATATTGCCTTTAGAAATCACAAATTTGGAAAACTCTCCAGAAAAACCAAGGCCATTAAGTAGTGAAGAAAAAGCAGAAAGAGCTTTGCAAAAAACGATTGAAAAGAAAAAGGCAGATCAGAAAGCAAAAGACGATGAAAGTCAAACAACATTATTTTAGCAATTTATATACATGAAAAAATATATTGACAATTTTTTAGAATTAGATAGTTTTTGGAGTATCTTTTTTTATAGTTTATTTGTTTTTTTTATAACATGGATGATTTCTAGAATTGTTCGTTATTTTCTTGTGATTTATATCAAGTATAGAAAAACAGAGCGTTTTGGAGGTACAAGTGTATTTTTTCTAAAAAACTCTATTAAATTCTTTTTAGGACTATGTGCTTTTGGATATTTAATCTACACTGTTCCGTCTTTAAGAAGTAAAGCAACCATTATTTTTTCTGGAGCAGGAATTTTAGCCGCTATAATTGGTTTTGCAGCCCAAGCAGCTTTATCTAATTTAATTGCGGGTGTCTTTATTGTTGTCTTTAAGCCTTTTAGGGTTGGCGATTATATAAAAATTGACGAAGAAAGAATAGGAATTGTGCAAGATATTACGTTGCGCCATACAATTATTAACACATTCGAAAACAAGCGTTTAATCATTCCAAATTCTATTATTAGTACCGAATCTATATTAAATCATACGATAGAAGATTCGTATATATTAAGTTTTAATAACTTTAAAATTGGTTTAAATGCTGATGTAGACTTGGCAAAAAAAATCATTCGAGAAGAAGCTTTAAAATTTGATCATGTAATTGATAACAGAACTCCAGAAGAAGTACTTACAGAAGATCATCAAATTGTTATTCGTTTTATTGATTTAAATGAGGGTTTTATTCATTTACGTGCCTATGTTTGGGTAGATGAGCCTTTTGAAGAGTTCAAGTTTAAATGCAATCTAAAAGAAGCAGTTCATAAAAGGTTTAAAGAAGAAGGAGTTGATTTACCAATTCTGATGCGTAAAATCTATAACGTTTAATTCATTTTCTCGAAAAAAGTTGGTGTGTAGTCTCTAAGCAATTCTGGATGTGTAATTTTAATAATATCTTTTAGTACTAAATCTGGTCTTGTTGGACCCAATTCAAAATAAAGAACACCTCCAGTTGCTCCAACTTTGGTCGCAAAAGTATATACTTGATTGTTTTTAAATGCTGTAAACTCTTTGTAGTTGATATTTTTTTCTAGCATTTGTTTTTTTGATAAAAAATAACCTGGAGCAATCCAAATATCTGCGGATTTTCCCTTGTCTAAAATGCTTTCAAAACTGATGGATAAACTTCCTTTTCCTTTAGAATCTTTCCATAAATAATTGGTGTTTGCATCATTTAAAAATTGTGCAACAAAGCTTTCTCCTGCTGGTAAATTCCAAATATCTTTGCTCATTATTGCGCCAGATAAAATAGTAGGTTTTGTTTCGGCTTTCTTAGCGATTTCTTTAGCGATGTTGTAATTAGATTCGATCACTTTAAAAATACTGTCTGCTTCTTTTTCTTTGTTGTATAAAACTCCAAAGAATTTAATCCATTCAGCTCTTCCAAGCGGGGTATCTTCTAACCAATCTCCATTTAACACAACAGGAATTCCTGATTTTTCAATTAAACGTAATGATTTGTTTGCTTTTGTCATGCTGTAGCCAATCACAACATCAGGATTTAAATCCAATAATATTTCTGTATTTAACGCAGCTTTTACACCAATTTCTTTTACCAAATTGGCATCAATCAATTTTCTTGTTTTGGTTGATGAAACATATTTTGTATGAGGAAATCCAATCAAAGAATTTTCTACACCAAGCAATTCTAACATTGGTATATGCGTGGTAGAAGTTACCACAACTTTCTGAATTGGAGTTGTAATTTTAGTTCCTAAAACGGATTGTAATTGGTTGTTTTTTAAATTGCTTAGAATGTATTCAAATTGCTCTTTAGAATTTTGATACGGTGATTTTATAATTAGTTTTTTATATTTTTTAAAATACTGAATATCAAATCCTTTAGCGTATTTTATTTCAATTGATTCTTTAGCTATTTGTTTTTTGGTGTTTGAATTATTATTTGGCTTACAAGTAACACATAAAACAGCAATAATTAGTACTCTTAAACTCCACTTCATTGTAAATGATTTCATTCTGCAAGGTTACAAAAATGTTGTGAATAAAATTTTATTAATGATGATAAATCATTTACATTTGTCGTGAAATTTGGTTTTATCAACTCTACGAATTAGTTGATGAATTAAAAGGGAATTTGGTGACACAATTTTATTGTTATCCCAAAGCTGTTCCCGCAACTGTAAGCTTCGTTCTTTTAGAAAGAATGCTTGTAATTATTCTTTAAACCACTGTTAAAATGTTGAAAATTAATTCAGCATAAAATGGGAAGGTAAATTACAAGACGCGAGCCAGGAGACCTGCCATAATCACTGAGTAAAAACTTTCGGGACAAAAGTTTTTGTACAATTCATTTCGTACAAAATTTCCTGATTTATTTGTTAAATTAAATCATTTAAAATGAACAAACAATTAAGTATTGTTGGTTTGCTAGCTTTCTTTTTAGTTGGCACAACTGCGTATTCGCAAAAATCAAAAGAAAAAGAAATTAAGTTAAAAGAAGTTGTTGTAATTGCAACTAAGTTTAAGTTAGAAAAAGAAAAAATCGGAAAAGTAATTACTAAAATTACACAACAAGAAATTCAAAATAATGCTGGTAAAACGGTGTTTGAATTGCTAAACAATGTTTCTGGAATCGAAATTAAAGGAATCAATTCAAATCCAGGAGAAATTAAAAGGATTTACATTCGAGGAGGAAGAAGTAAGCAGGTTTTAGTGCTTATTGATGGTGTTCCTGTTTCTGATCCTTCAGGAATTAGTCAAGAGTACGATTTGCGATTATTATCTTTAAATCAAGTAGAGTCTATTGAAATTTTAAAAGGAGCTTCGAGTGCTTTATACGGTTCTGGTGCAGCAACTGGCGTGATTAATATCATCCTTAAAAAAGGAAATAAAAAAGAGCTTTCTGCAACCTACGAAGTAAGTTTGGGCACAAATAATGAAGCCAATACTAAAAATTTGCGGTTGTTAGATAGAAATCAAAATGTAAGCATAAACGGAAGTTTAAAGAACTTTAATTACTTAGCTACATTCAATATTTCTGGTGTTGACGGAATGTCTTCTGCGAAAAGCAAAACCAATCAATCTTTTTCTACAGATCCTTTTTACAACAAATCTAGTTTGGTGAAATTAGGATATAGGTTCAATAATCAATTTGAATTAGAAACTTTTGTAAACTACGATCATTTTAAATACACTTATGATGCTGGGGCTTACAGCAATTCTGACATCAATAATGGAGAAGATACTCAAGTTAGAGTTGGTGTAAAACCAAGTTTTAAATACAACAACGGAGAAGCGTATCTGCAAGCATCTTTTAATGATGTAAATAGAGTTTTACACACATTTAATTCGTATGCAAATCTTGTAAATAAGTACGATTATACAGGGAAAAGTATCAATATTGATGCAGTAAATAGATTGACTTTTTCTGAAGGAACATATCAATTAATTGCAGGATTAAATTATCAAGAACACAGAAACAATACGCTTTCTGATTTTGGAAATATTGATGATAAGTTGGCAAATTTCAGCAATATAGATCCGTATGCTTCTTTGGTGTATAATTCAACTTACGGATTAAACATAAACGTAGGAGGAAGGTTAAATACTCATAGCAATTATGGAAATCATTTTGTGTACGACACAAATGTTTCTTATAATTTTAATGTAGAAAATGTAAAAATAAAAGCGTTGACATCATACAGTACAGCGTTTATTGCGCCAAGTACATATCAATTATTTTCTCAATATGGTAATTTAAATTTAAATCCAGAAGCGAGTGCTACGTTCGAAGTTGGTTTTGAAGCAACACACAAGCAATTCATTCAATTAGACGCAGTGTATTTTAACAGAGCCGTTGAAGATGCAATTATCTTTGTTTCGTTGCCAGTTGCTCCTTGGACAAGTTCTTATGAAAATGCTACAGGAAAAACCAAGGTAAGCGGAATAGAAACAAACCTAACAATTACGGCTATAGACAATGTAAAACTGCAATTAGGTTATACAAATATCACCAAAGATAGCGACGCAGATTACATTCCAAAAAATAAATTTGTAGCCAATTTAGAAACATCGCCATTTAAAAACACTTTTGTTTCTTTAGTCTACAAAAAAGTTGGAAAAAGAACTTATTTTGATAAATGGGGAAGCTTTGGAGCTGCTGGTACTGATGTAGTTTTACCTTCTTATAATTTATTGGATGTAAATGCCAACTATAAGTTATTAGACGGAACAGTAACATTTTTCGGGACAATATCTAATATTTTGAATGAAGATTACGAAGAGACCTTGGGATATTCAACTAGAGGAAGAAACTTCAAATTAGGAGTTCGTTTACAATTTTAAATTTTAAATCCATTTTAAAACAACTAAAAAACCTTCGGAATTCCGAAGGTTTTTTAGTTAGATAAATTTTTTAATGTCTTTTTTTAAATACGCAATTGCAGTATCTGTTGCGGGTGAACTATTCTGATAAGCAAGCATCATTTTTTCTCTAAAATCTTGCGTGTTTTTACTTGTTGCTGCAATGTGTTTTAATTTGTTGATAATTGCACTTTTAGAAGTGATGATTACATTCCAACATTCATCAGAAATGTATAATTGTTGCACCAAATTGTGTTCAAATTCTTGTTCTATGTTTTGTAATAATAAATATAAATACTCATCTACAACATCAGATTTTGGCTTAACTCTTACCAACATTTTTATTGGATTTATCCGCTCGCAAAACAACAACATTCTCTCGTATGCTTGTAGTTTTATAGGCAATGCTTCTTTTTTTCTATCGGCAAATAACTCAACTTTTTGTTGATCATTTTTTGTCTTTGTGTCTAACTTTAAAAAATAGAAACCAACAATTCCGACAACTAAAATGATGCCAACTATTTCTAAAAAACTAAAATCCATCAATTAAAATTTTATGAATTTATATCCATTATTTTGATATTGTAACAACGCTGTCATCGCAGAAAGAGCAAACTTCACTTCTGGCATCACAACAGTTCTATCCATTTTTCTAAACATGGCAGTTTGTCCACAGATAATAACATCTACACCAGCATTGCTCAATTCTTTAATCAGTTGCGTGTTTGGATTTACAACACCAAATTTCTTTTTATATGCTTCATCACTCAGAACATCTTTCCAAGCACCACCATGAATGGTTACTGCAACTTTTAGTTGACTTGATTTCATTCCTACGTTTGCATGCATATTTAAAAAACGAGCAGCGGTAACAATATTTTTGTTGATGATGTTATTAGCAGACGAAGTAGAAGAAACATCAAAAATTACTTTTAACTCTGCTGAAGTATCCGTTTTAATTTCTGGATTTACAACATTAAAAGTTTCTCCAAAATTTTTAATTATTTTCCCTTTAGCTCTGTTGTTTTGTGATGAAACTAAAGCTGAAAGCATTGTAAATACTAATAAAAATAACTGTTTTTTCATGATAAAAAATTTATTGTTGTAAATGTATTTATAATTTTATGAAACTAATAAATAAAATCGATGAACATTGCCTAAATTTACGCTTTAAAATTTTCCAATTGTCAAACTACTTAGATTCTTTAAATCCTGCTCAAAAAGATGCGGTTTTACAAAAAGACGGACCCATGATTATTATTGCTGGTGCTGGTTCTGGTAAAACGCGTGTGTTAACCTATCGCATTGCACATTTAATGCAACAAGGCATTGATCCGTTTAATATTTTATCGCTTACGTTTACCAATAAAGCGGCTAGAGAAATGAAAGAACGTATTGCAAGTGTTGTTGGCGCAAGCGAATCTAAAAACCTTTGGATGGGAACTTTCCATTCTGTTTTTGCACGGATTTTACGATCAGAAGCTGATAAGTTAGGATTTCCATCAAACTTTACCATTTACGACACACAAGATTCTGTTCGATTAATAACTGCAATTATTAAAGAAATGCAGTTAGATAAAGACAGGTATAAGCCAAAACAAATATTAAGCAGGATCTCTTCCTTAAAAAATAGTTTGATTACCGTAAACGCCTATTTTAATAATGCTGATTTGGTAGAAGCTGATTTGCATGCAAGCAGACCAAAAGTGGGTGATATTTATAAAGAATATGTAGCAAGATGTTTTAAATCTGGTGCCATGGATTTTGATGATTTATTATTAAGAACCAATGAAATATTAGCGCGTTTTCCTGATGTATTAGCGAAATATCAAGACCGATTTAGATATATAATGGTGGATGAGTATCAAGATACAAACCATTCGCAATATTTAATTGTAAGAGCCTTGGCAGATCGTTTTCAGAACATTTGTGTGGTTGGAGATGATTCGCAAAGTATTTATAGTTTCCGTGGCGCAAACATCAATAATATTTTAAATTTTCAAAAAGATTATCCAGAAGTTAGAACCTTTAAATTAGAACAGAATTATCGTTCTACAAAAAACATTGTAAATGCAGCGAACTCTGTTATCGAGAAAAATAAAACTCGATTAGACAAAGTAGTTTGGACTTCTAATGATGAAGGAGAAAAAATTAAAGTAATGCGTACCATTTCTGATGGAGAAGAAGGACGTTTTGTAGCACAATCGATGTGGGAGAATATGATGAACAAGCAGTTGACAGCTGATGCGTTTGCTATTTTGTACAGAACAAATTCACAATCGAGAGCGATGGAAGATGCGTTGCGTAAAAAAGATATTAAGTATAAAATTTATGGCGGAATTTCTTTTTATCAACGAAAAGAAATCAAAGATTTACTGTCGTATTTACGATTATTAATCAATCCAAATGATGAAGAAGCGCTTAAAAGAGTTGTCAATTATCCTGCAAGAGGAATTGGACAAACAACCATTGATAAGTTAACGATTGCGGCAAATCATTATAAAAAATCAATTTTTGAAATTCTAAAACATGTAGATAAAGTTGATTTAAAAATAAATGCTGGAACAAAAAATAAATTGCAAGATTTTGTAAACATGATTTTGCGCTTGCAAATAGAATCGCAAACAAAAAATGCTTTTGAAATTGCAGATGTTGTTGTAAAACAAGTCCGGTTAATCAAAGATTTAGAAAAAGACGGAACACCAGAAGCGGTTAGTAAAGTAGAAAATGTTCAAGAATTATTAAACGGAATTAAAGATTTTATCACTGATAAAATAGAAACAGGAGAAGATGCATCATTAACGTCGTTTTTAGAAGATGTTGCCTTGGCTACGGATTTTGATTCTGATAAAAAAGATGATACTCCGAGAGTTTCTATGATGACCATTCATCAATCTAAAGGATTGGAATATCCGTATGTGTATATCGTTGGTTTAGAGGAAAATTTATTTCCTTCAGGAATGAGCATGAACACAAGAAGCGAGCTCGAGGAAGAACGCAGATTGTTTTATGTAGCATTGACTAGAGCAGAACATCAAGCGTATTTGAGTTATGCACAAACTCGTTATCGTTGGGGAAAACTAACGGATGCAGAACCGAGTAGGTTTTTAGAGGAAATTGATGAAAGCTTTTTGGAATATATATCACAAAAAAAATCTGAACCGTCTGTAAATAGATTTGTAGATGCAAGTTTATTTGATACACCATCAAAAACCATTCGTTTTCAAAAACCAATTCAGCGCAAAAAAATGGAGTTTAAATCGAAGAAAGAAGAATCTTTTACTCCGCCTAAAAAATTGAAAAGAATACCAAATACTACTTCAGAAAACACCAACCTTTTTGATGCTAGCATTACTGTTGGTACATTGGTAGAACACAATAGATTTGGTCCAGGAGAAGTGTTGAGTTTAGAAGGAAATGGCCCAAATAAAAAAGCAGAAATTAAATTCGGAACAGTAGGAAAGAAAAAATTATTATTGCAGTTTGCCAAGTTACAAGTAATCGGATAAAATAGCTGATTATTAATTTTTGATTACTTAAAATTAATCCTTAATTTGCAGGCTTTAAAATACTTCAAAAACAAACAGAGATAAAAAGCGTTATCGCTATATGTTTCAATAAACTTTAGAATGGAATTCGAACTAGAATACAACTCAGCAAGACCGTTAATGATTATACCAGAATACGGCAGACATATCCAAAAATTAGTAGATCATTGCGTAGCTTTAGACGATAATGAAGAAAGAAACATCATGGCAAAAGCTATTGTAGATGTTATGGGAAATTTACAACCGCATTTACGTGATGTTCCAGATTTTAAGCACAAATTGTGGGATCAATTGTTTATCATGTCTAGTTTTAATTTAGAAGCAGATTCTCCGTACGGAAAACCATCTAAAGAAGAATTACAAGAAAAACCTGAATCTTTACCATATCCTAAATCGGCTTCAAGATATCGTTATTACGGTAATAATATTCAAGAAATGATTGATGTTGCGCTTTCTTGGGAAGATGGAGAAAAAAGAGAAGCATTGGTGTATACCATTGCCAATCACATGAAAAAATGTTATTTAAATTGGAATAAAGACACGGTTGATGATGAGGTGATTTTTAAACATTTATTTGAGTTATCAGATGGTAAAATTGATTTAAGAGATTCTGAAGAAGTCCTTTCTGAAAGCAAAAATTTACTTAGAAAGAGAACTTCTCAGCAAGGTAAAAGCAACACAAAAAATTACAAAACAAACAAAACGAACAGAACAAGCAATAATAACAACAATAGAAAGAAATAAGTATGGCATCATTTAAAATTGAAGGTGGTCACAAATTAAATGGTACAATTACTCCGCAAGGAGCAAAAAATGAAGCCTTACAAGTTATTTGTGCAGTATTATTAACTCCAGAAAAAGTTGTTATAGATAATATTCCTGATATTTTAGATGTCAATAAATTAATTTTTATTTTAGGTGAATTGGGCGTTAAAGTAGAGAAACTAGCACCAAATTCATATTGTTTTCAAGCGGATGAAATCAATTTAGAATATTTAGAATCTGCAGATTTTAAAAGAGACGGAAGTTCTTTAAGAGGTTCAATTATGATTGTTGGCCCGTTATTAGCTCGTTTCGGAAAAGGATACATCCCAAGACCTGGAGGAGATAAAATTGGTCGTAGAAGATTAGACACACATTTTGAAGGGTTTATCAGATTAGGTGCAAAATTTAGATACAATAGAGAAGAATATTTTTACGGAGTTGAAGCAGAGGAATTGTACGGAACAGAAATGTTGTTAGACGAAGCTTCTGTAACTGGAACAGCAAATATTTTAATGGCTTCTGTTTTGGCAACTGGAACAACCACAATTTACAATGCCGCTTGCGAACCGTATATTCAACAATTATGTAAAATGTTGAATTCTATGGGAGCAAGAATTTCGGGTGTTGCTTCAAATTTGTTAACGATTGAAGGCGTTAAAGAATTAAAAGGTTGTCGTCATAGAGTTTTACCTGACATGATAGAAATTGGTTCCTGGATTGGTGTTGCAGTAATGACACAGTCTGAATTAACCATCAAAGATGTTAGCTGGAAAGATTTAGGACAAATTCCAAATGTTTTTAGAAAATTAGGAATTGAATTGGAGAGAAAAGGAGACGACATTTACATTCCTGCACAAGAAAGCTACGAAATTCAGAATTATATTGATGGTTCTGTGTTGACAGTTTCAGATGCACCTTGGCCAGGTTTTACTCCAGATTTATTAAGTATTGTTTTGGTGATTGCCACACAAGCAAAAGGAACGGTGTTGATTCATCAAAAAATGTTTGAAAGTCGCTTGTTCTTTGTTGATAAACTGATTGATATGGGCGCAAAAGTTATTTTGTCTGATCCTCACAGAGCAGTTGTTATTGGTCACGATCACAAATCACAATTAAAAGCAACTAAAATGACATCACCAGATATTAGAGCTGGAATTTCATTATTAATTGCAGCTTTATCAGCAAAAGGAACTTCAATCATTAATAATATTGAACAAATTGATAGAGGGTACGAAAATATTGAACAACGCTTAAAATCTATCGGAGCAAGAATTGAAAGAATAGAAGATTAATACTGAACTTGATTCAGTATTTTTTAAAATACAAATAGTGTCAGTTTGACACTATTTTTTTATTGGCAAAATTATTGCCAATAAATTGTTTACAATTTAACGATTATACTATAATGAGTACAGAAGATAATAAGAAAGAAGAAGAGATTTTAAACAACGAAGCAGAAGCGCAGGTTGAAGAAAATCAAGAAGTAGAAGTAAATGAGCCGACAGCAGAAGAAATCATTCAAACAGAGAAAGATAAATATTTGCGTTTGTTTGCTGAATTTGAAAACTATAAAAAAAGAACCACTAGAGAAAGAATTGAATTGTTTAAAACTGCAGGTCAAGATTTGATGACAACTTTACTGCCAATTTTAGATGATTTTGATAGAGGTTTGGCAGAAATCAAAAAAGCCAAAGACAAAGAATTGTTAAAAGGAATGCAATTGATTAATGACAAACTAAAGAAGACTTTAGAGCAAAAAGGGTTGACATTGATAAAAGTAAAAGCAGGGGATGTTTTTGATGCAGACATTCATGAAGCAATTACTCAAATCCCTGCTCCAACAGATAAATTAAAAGGAAAAGTTATTGATTGTATCGAAAACGGATATAAGTTAGGAGATAAAATTATACGTTTCCCAAAAGTAGTTATTGGGCAGTAAAAAAGTCTGCAGTAGCAGTAAACAGTTAACACTGAAGACTGAGACTGAAAACTGAAACTAAAAAATATGGCAAAAAAAGATTTTTACGAAATATTAGGAATAAGCAAATCAGCTTCGGCTGCAGAAATTAAAAAAGCATATCGAAAGATGGCAATAAAGTATCATCCAGATAAAAACCCTGATGATGCAACTGCAGAAACAAAATTTAAAGAAGCTGCAGAAGCTTATGAAATTTTGAGCGACGATAATAAAAAAGCACGTTACGATCAATATGGACATCAAGCATTTGAAGGTGGACATGGCGGCGGCGGTTTTGGCGGCGGCGGAATGAACATGGAAGATATCTTCAGTCAGTTTGGAGATATTTTTGGTGGTGGATTCGGCGGCGGTTTTGGTGGTGGACAGCAAAGACAAGCTAGAGTGAAAGGAAGTAATATGCGAATTCGCGTAAAATTAACTTTAGAAGAAATTGCGAAAGGAGTAGAGAAAAAAGTTAAAGTTCGTAGAAAAATTCAAGCTGATGGCGTAACATATTCTACTTGTTCTACGTGTAATGGAGCAGGACAAGTAACAAGAGTTACCAATACTATTTTAGGAAGGATGCAAACCGCTGCAACTTGTCCAACATGTCAAGGAGCTGGTCAAAGTATCAAATCTAAACCTTCTGATGCAGATGCAAACGGATTGATTGTAAAAGAAGAAACAGTTGCTATTCAAATTCCAGCCGGAGTTACAGAAGGTGTGCAGTTAAAAGTTGCAGGAAAAGGAAATGAAGCGCCAGGGAAAAATTCAATTTCAGGTGATTTATTAGTCTTGATTGAAGAAATTCAGCATGCTACTTTAAAAAGAGAAGGAACCAATATACATTACGATTTATATATTAACTTATCTGAAGCGGTTTTAGGCATCAGTAAAGAAGTTGAAACGGTTACTGGAAAAGTAAAAATTAAGATTGATCCAGGAACGCAATCAGGAAAAATTTTACGATTAAAAGGAAAAGGGTTACCAAGTATTGAGCGTTATGGAAATGGAGATTTCTTAATTCACATTAATGTTTGGACTCCACAAGAGCTAAATAAAGAACAAAAAAAGTTCTTTGAAGACATGCAAAACGATGCTAATTTTAAACCAAGTCCAAATGCATCGGATAAATCTTTTTTTGAAAAAGTAAAAGATATGTTTATGTAACAAATGTTACACTATAATTCAAAAAATAAAGTTATATTTGAGCTATTATTAGTTTTAAAACTAATAATTTCTTTTTCATAGCAATTTTCCCACTTAAGAAATTAAGTGGGTTTTTTTATTTGTACTTTTGCAATATAATTTAGCAGGCCAATCTTATCGCCACGCTTTTAGCGTGGAGGAAAGTCCGGACACCAAAGAGTAGCATAGCGGATAACATCCGTCCAGCGTAAGCTGAGGACAAGTGCAACAGAAAGCAAGTACAGTTCGGCTGTAGTGAAACCAGGTAAACTCTATGCGGTGCAATGCCACGTATATTAGAGATTGAGAACTACTCGTTCGATTCTAAGGGGTGGGCAGATCGATTCTAAGAGTAATTTTAGAACTAGATAAATGATAAGATTTCGTTTTATTACGGAAACAGGATTCGGCTTATAGGCCTGCTTTATTTTTTTCTTTATTATCAATATGATAAAATAGCAGTCTTTTTTAAACGTGTATTTTAGAGATTTAACAATTAAATTTAGTTTAACTATTTATTGTATAATAATTTCTTGATATCACTGTTTATTATGTAATCTCATTATAAAATCGTATTTTTGCAATACAAAAATTAAACAATTACTACCTATGGCTTTTGATATTGAAATGATAAAATCGGTTTATTCAAAAGTAGTTGAAAGAGTAGATGCTGCTCGAGAAATTACTGGTAAACCTCTAACACTTGCAGAGAAAATATTATACTCACACCTTTGGGATGGAAATCCAACCAAAGCATTTGAACGAGGTAAAGATTATGTAGATTTTGCTCCAGACAGAATTGCATTGCAAGATGCAACTGCGCAAATGGCTTTATTACAATTTATGCAAGCAGGTAAAAGTAAAGTTGCAGTTCCTACGACAACACATTGTGATCATTTAATTCAAGCTAAAAATGGAGCAACAATGGATTTACAATCTGCTTTAAACACGAGTAATGAAGTTTTTAACTTTTTAGAATCAGTATCAAATAAATACGGATTAGGATTTTGGAAACCGGGAGCAGGAATTATTCATCAAGTAGTGTTGGAAAATTATGCATTTCCTGGAGGAATGATGATTGGAACCGATTCTCACACCGTAAATGCTGGTGGATTAGGAATGGTTGCAATTGGAGTTGGTGGAGCAGATGCAGTTGATGTAATGGCAGGAATGGCTTGGGAATTAAAGTTTCCAAAATTAATTGGAGTAAAATTAACAGGTAAATTATCTGGTTGGACAGCGCCAAAAGATGTGATTTTAAAAGTTGCTGGAATTGTTTCTGCGAAAGGAGGAACAGGAGCAATCGTTGAATATTTTGGAGAAGGAGCAACCGCAATGTCTTGTACAGGAAAAGGAACGATTTGTAATATGGGAGCAGAAATAGGAGCAACAACTTCTACTTTTGGTTATGACAAATCTATGGAACGTTATTTACGTGCTACTGATAGAAGTGATGTTGCTGATGAAGCAAATAAAGTAAAAGACTATTTAACGGGTGATGCAGAAGTATATGCAAATCCAGAGAACTATTTTGATCAAGTGATTGAAATAGACTTGTCAGAATTAAGTCCGTTATTAAATGGACCATTTACGCCAGATTTATCTACAAAAGCTGGTGCTGATATGACAGAAAAAGCAACTAAAAATGATTGGCCTTTAAAAGTTGAATGGGGATTGATAGGTTCTTGTACAAATTCTTCTTACGAAGATTTATCGAGAGCAGCTTCTATAGCACAACAAGCAATTGACAAAGGGTTAAAAATAAAATCTGAACTTGGAATTAATCCTGGATCTGAAAAAGTAAGATATACCGCAGAAAGAGATGGAATTTTAAGTGTTTTTGAAAAACTAGATGCTAAAATTTTTACAAATGCTTGTGGACCATGTATTGGTCAATGGGCAAGATATAGTGATCCTGCAAACGCCCCTAAAAACTCAATAATCCATTCTTTTAACAGAAACTTTGCAAAACGTGCAGACGGAAATCCAAATACACACGCATTTGTTGCATCACCAGAAATGGTTGCTGCTGTAGCAATAGCTGGTCGTTTAGATTTTAATCCGATGACAGATAAACTAATCAATGAAAATGGAGAAGAAGTAATGTTAGATGAACCAACTGGATGGGAATTACCTCCAAAAGGTTTTGAAGTAAAAGATGATGGATATTTAGCGCCAGAAGAAAACGGAAGTCATGTTAAGATTGCTGTAAAAGAAGATTCTGAACGTTTGCAATTATTAACTCCATTTACTCCTTTAGGAAATGATTTATACGGAGTGAAGTTATTAATTAAAGCATTCGGAAAATGTACAACAGATCATATTTCTATGGCAGGACCATGGTTGCGTTTTCGTGGACATTTAGATAATATTTCTAACAATTGTTTGATTGGAGCTGTAAATGCTTTTAATATGAAAACAAACTTTGTTAAAAGTCAGATTGATGGAGAATACGATGCTGTTCCAAAAACTGCTAGAGCATACAAAGCGGCAGGAATTAAAACGATTGTAGTTGGAGATCATAACTACGGTGAAGGTTCTTCTAGAGAACATGCTGCAATGGAACCAAGACATTTAGGTGTTGCTGCTGTATTGGTAAAATCTTTTGCTAGAATCCACGAAACAAACTTGAAAAAACAAGGAATGTTAGGATTGACATTTGCCAACGAAAGTGATTATGATTTAATCCAAGAAGATGATACGTTTAACTTTGTAGATTTAAATGCCTTTGCTCCAGGAAAACCATTAACATTAGAAGTTGTTCATGCAGATGGAAGTAAAGACATCATCGTTACAAATCATACATACAATCAAGGACAAATTGATTGGTACAATGAAGGTTCTGCACTGAATTTAATTAAAAAAGAAAACGCTGCTTAGAAAGTAGTGTGTTATAAACTTTAAAAAGGTTCCTGAAATAGGAACCTTTTTTTGTAATTAAATTTCTTTTTATCGACAAACAATTTATATTTATAAGATATGAAAATTACTAAAAAACACATTACAAATATTGCTTTTGTAGTTCTAATCGGATTGATGATCTATCCACCAACAAAAGTATTTTTTATCAGATTGATTTCTTTTTCTCCATCAGAAATTAAAGCAGAAAACCAGCAACAAATTAAAAATACAAACTGGCAATTAAAAGGATTGAATACTAAAAACATCAATTTAAAAGAGTTAGATAATAAGGTTGTATTTGTGAGTTTTTGGGCAACTTGGTGCGGACCTTGTTTGGCAGAAATGCCAAGTATAAAAATATTATATGATGATTATAAAGACAAGGTAACTTTTCTGTTTGTAACCAATGAAGATTGGCAAACGGTTTCTAAATTTTACACAAAGAAAAAGTTTGATTTTCCAACATACAACCAATTGACAATGCCGCCAAGTGAACTAGAAAGCTCTTCAATTCCAGCTACATTTATTTTAGATAAAAATAAAAAAATTGTTATTGATAAAAGAGGTCCGGCAGATTGGGACTCATCTGCAACAAGAAAAATATTAGATGATTTATTAAACTAAGAAAGCTCCCAATTTCTTGGAAGCTTTCAAAATCAATCAATCTATAACCAAACTAAATAGACTGAATCATTTTTAATGGAATTCTATATACGATTCCTTTTGCAATTCCTTTTACAGTTACTGTTTTATAGTTTAATTTTTGAGTGACAAAAGATTCTAAATCTTTATCTTTTGTATCTACATCAATAACTACTAATTCATTTTTGTTATTCAATAGTACAGAAATTTCTGCTTCTAATGTTTGATTTTTTAAATCGTAATGGTGATGCCCTAAAAGTTTTACAATTGTAGCATGAAGCGCTTCTTTTGGACTTGTTGGCTCTGTGTTTGTGTTTGCAGCTACTGAAAATACTGAAGAAATACTGATTGCTAAGATTGCAATTACTGTTTTTAATTTTTCATTTTATATGTGGTTTTAAATTAAATGGTATAACTATATAGACCAACATAAAACAAAAAGGTTTCATGTAACATTGAAATTTGGGAGGAACTTAACAGCATTTAACAGATTTTAAGAAGTAGGTGCTAAATTCTAAGAAAAACTTAAGAAGAATAGGAGGGTTTCGCTAACTCTTGATATCGAACGTTTTAATGTTTTATATCAAGAGTTAGCGAAGTTACCGAAAAATGAATTTAGAAACAAACTAAATCATTTCATCAAGCGTTTCTAAAAGTATTGCACAACCTTTTTTAATTTCATCATCAGAGATTGTTAATGGAGGCGTTAATCTAATTGCTTTTCCTTCAAACAATAACCAAAACAGGAGTAAACCCTTGTCTAAACATTTTAAAATGATTTTAGACGCGAGTTCTGGTGTTGCTACAATTGCAGCTAACATCAATCCTTTTCCTCTGATTTCTTTGATTGCAGGATGTTGTAAATAATTTCTAAACAATTGTTCTTTTCTAAGTGTTTCTTGGATAAGATTTGAATTGTGTAATTCTGTAATTGTTGCCAAACCAGCAGCAGCAATTACTGGATGACCTCCAAAAGTAGTAATATGTCCTAACTTCGGATTGTCTTTTAAACAATTCATCATTTCTTGCGAAGCAATAAAAGCTCCAATCGGCATTCCGCCGCCCAAACCTTTTCCGGTTACAATGATATCTGGAACAACCTTATAATTTTCAAATCCCCAAAAAGTTCCTGTGCGTCCAATTCCAGATTGAATTTCATCTAAAATTAATAACGCGCCAACTTCATCGCATGTTGCTTTTACTTTTAGTAAATAGTTATTTGTTGGTTCTATAAAACCTGCGCCACCTTGAATGGTTTCTAAAATAACTGCAGCAGTATTTTTTGTAATCTTTTTTAAACCTTCTTCCAGATTAAATTCGATGAATTTAATTCCCGGAATTAACGGTCTAAATGCTCGGTTTTGTTCTTCTGCTCCGCAAACGCTCATAGCACCTTGCGTATTGCCGTGATAGCCATTTTTCGCTGCAATAATTTCTGACCTTCCAGTAAATCGTTTTGCTAATTTTAATGCTCCTTCAGTTGCTTCTGTTCCAGAATTGGTTAAATAAACAGCGTAGTTTTTAGTCGGAATTGTAGTTGCCAATGCTTTACACAATTCCAATTGTGGCTTCTGAATAAATTCTCCATAGACCATTACGTGCGAATAAGCATCAACTTGATTTTTAATTGCTTCTGAAATTGTAGGATGATGATGTCCTAATGTATTTGCAGAAACTCCTGCTATAAAATCTAAATACGGTTTGTTGTTTGTATCGTATACATAGCTTCCGTTTGCGTGAGAAATTTCTAAAGCAAGTGGGTGAGGAGAGGTTTGTGCTTGATATGTAAAAAAATCAGATTTCATTTATTCTTTTGTTTTTACAACTTTAGAAGTTTTGATTTCCTTTTTTCTTGGAATTTTATCTCCAACAACAAAAATATCTTCCATGGTTTTTGGTTGTTCATCTTCTCGCCAAATAAAACCTTTTAAAGTTCTATCACGTATTGGTAAATCTTTTGGAGGATAGGAAGCCCCTTCAGGTTTCTTAATATATTTTACAGATTCTATATTGTTGGTTGCATCTAGTGTAAACTCGATAGAACTACATTCTTGTTTGGTGATGGTTTCTAAAAAACCTTTTTCATTTCTGTTGTAATACACAACTTGCGCATTTCCTTCTACTAAGAAATGCTTCAGTTTTCCGTCTATAAATTTACCAAACATATCTCTACCTTTAATTTGATTGTAGGTAGAAACGCCATCAATAATAGTATCTAATTGAACAATTAAGGCATTGTTTAAAATTTTTAAAGAATCTAATTTGTCCGTTTTTGCATTGTTTAAAAGCTGAATGCTATCACCCGTAATTTGATTTTTACCTGACCATAGAATCGGATTTTTAAACATGCGTGTTAAACCTGTTGTTTGATTCATATGGATAGAATCTGCTTTTCCTTGCAAGTCAGATTTAAAGATTTTTACGTCGTTGTAAATTCGCATAATTCTCTTTTCTGGTTTTCCTGTAACTAGCAATGTATCTCCGTGAATGTAGAGCGAATCTTTTTCCATCAACGAAATGGCAACTGCTTTATCCACAATAAAAACCGAATCTTTTAACTCAAAAAACTCTGCATAATTTCCTTTTGCAATAAAGTTTTGAATGGTGTCAATTACTTTAATATTATTAGTTGCAGAAGCAAAACCTTTGTATTTATCATAATACAAACTATCTCCTTCAATGGTTTTATCTGTAAAGAAAATTTTAGAATTTTTCACAAAATGAGAAATCTCTGATTTGGTGTTGTAAAATCCTTTTTCGGTATAAATAGTATTGTCTTTACTTTTTATGGTTGATGGACCATACAAATACGCAATGGCAGAATCTGTATAATAATCTAAATGATTGGATTCTAACTCGTGTTCTGGATTTGTTACCGTTACTTTTGTGGAGGCTGTAAACTTTTTATTTTCTAAAAAATAATTCCCAATTTTACTTTTAAGAACATTGGTTTCATCTTGTATAATGGCATGGTTTTCATAGAATAATAATTGCTTTTGCCTATTAAAATGCAACGTATCCGTTTTCAAGGTCATTTTTGGATCTTTCAAAATTACATTTCCCCAAGACAATGCTTTTTTTGTATTTCCATCATAATCTACATAATCGCTAGTTTGTGTAATGGTATCGCCTTGTTTGATTAAAACATTACTAAAAGCTTTAAAAAAGTTTAATTTTTTGTACCACAACGCTTTATCACAAGTAAGAATGATTCCATCATGATAAATCTCTACCAATCGATCTGCATCTCTAGTTAAAATAGTAGCTCCTGGATATTTTTCTTCATCCGCAGTACTAACTCCAGCATAAATAATGTTAATCTTTTTAGCTTGAGAAAAGCTAGTAAAAGAAGTAAATATTAAAAAGAATAGAATAATTTTTTTCAACCGAAATCTGATTTTCAACAAAAATAGTGAAAAGATTACGGCTTCTTATTAAAGAAAAGTGAAATTTAATTCGATTCGTTTTTATTGTTAATAGCTTAAAAGATTCTCTATTTTATCCTAAAAATAAGTTGAAGTTGGCGTATTTTTGCAAAAAACAAGAACTCCATGAAAGCGCCATTTGATTTGACAAAAGAAGAAATGAAAGCCTATGGCTATAAAATTATAGACATTATCGCAGAACATTACGATACAATTGAATCGCAAAAACCTGTAACTTCTGGTACAAGAGCGCAAATGGACAGTCTTTTTTTACAAGAAGCTCCAAATAGTCCGATGCCGGCAAACGAAGTGTTGGATTTTGTAATGCAAAATGTAATTCCGCATAGTAATTTAACTACGCATCCAAAATCGTTTTCATTTGTTCCAGGACCAAGTAATTATATTAGCACATTGGCAGATACGTTGGCAACAGGGTTTAATATTTTTTCTGGCGGATGGATTGTTTCTCCGGCTGCAGCAGAATTAGAAATTGTTACAATGAATTGGTTGTTAAAAATGTTTGATTTTCCTGTTCAAAAAGGAGGTGGAATTTTTACAAGCGGTGGTTCCATGGCCAATTTAACAGCCTTGGTTACTGCAAGAAGAATAAAATGTGGCGACGATTTTTCGAAAGCAATTATTTATTTATCAGATCAAGCGCATTCATCAAACATAAAAGCAATTCGAGTGCTTGGATTTAAAAAAGAACAGATTAGAATTATTCCAACGGATTTAGAATTTAAAATTAGTTTTAACAAGCTTAAAAATGCGATTGCAAAAGATCGTTTAGAAGGAAATCAACCATTTTGTATTATTGCATCCGCAGGAACAACAAATACAGGAACTGTAGATCCGTTAGATGAAATTGCAGATATTTGTGAAAAAGAAAATTTGTGGATGCATGTTGATGGAGCTTACGGTGGTGCAGCAATTTTATCTAAAAAAGGAAGCAGAGTTTTACGTGGAATTGAGCGTGCAGATTCTTTGACTGTTGATCCTCATAAATGGTTTTATCAACCTTACGAAATAGGTTGTTTATTGGTGAAAGATTCGTCTTGGTTAAGCAATACTTTTTCAGAAAAACCTGAGTATTTACGGGATATTGAAGGAAACGAATCTGAAATTAATTTTTACGATTATGGAATTCAATTAACGAGACGTTTTAGAGCGTTGAAGTTTTATATGTCAATCAAAACTTATGGTTTAGATACATTTAAAAAAGCAGTTACCTATAGTATTGATTTGGCGGAACAAACCGAAGATTTATTACGTAAAAGTAAAAATTGGGAAATTGTTTCTCCAGCAACTTTAGCCATCATTAACTACAGATACAATCCGATTGGTTTAAATTTATCTGAGACAGAATTAGACAAATTAAATCAAGAAATATCTGCAAGAGTTACAAAATCAAAAGAAGCATTATTGGTTACTACAGTTTTGCAAAATCAGGTAGTTTTAAGAATGTGTTTGATAAATCCTAGAACCACTTTTGAGCATATTAAAGAAACCTTTACACAATCTGAAACCTTTGCTACAGAGATTCTTGCTGAGTGGAAGAAGTAAAACTTGTTTTTAATAATATTCCAAGAATTCCAATTGGCATTAAAGCGCTACAAATTACCAAATAGGTAAAATAATGATCGATTAAGTACACTTGTTTCCATACAGAAAATCCTTTGTAAATAATTAAGACTTCTGACGAAATAAAACCTAGAATATAAATTCTAATCCAAATTTTTGGGAGGTTTATCAACTTAAAATAATGAAGAAAAACAAATGTTGATAAGGTAACAACACCTAAAAAAGTTAAGTGTAAATATCCAATAACAAAATCCAGCACATAAGTTGTTAGCTCAGAAAAATAAGGAATAGAAGTCAATGCTTGCAAACTAATTTTAATCAAAAATAAAAAGAATACAAACCTTAATAGGGCATAAAATAGTGGTTTTAAAAGCACTTTAAATTTGCTTTTAATTGCTTGTACTTGTTTGTAAAAAAGACCCAATGCTATCAATTGTAAAATAGCTCCTAATTGCGCAGTTGCATAAATTATTGATGGTGGATTATTCCATAAAAAAGACAAACATAAAGTTAGAATACAACTTACAAGCATCAGCTTATAAAATTGATTTGCCAATTTCTTAGAAAACGCAATTTCAGATTTTTCAAGTAGAAAGTAAAAAATACCTATCAAACAAAAAATAAACCAACCATTGTATTGAAAATGCAAATAAAAATAAATGGCATTTTTATACCAAGAAGAAGTGGGGCCAAGTGTATTCATAATAATTCCTATCGCCCAAGGACCAATTGTTGAGATAGTCATCAATAATAGCGAGGTAGCAATAAATTTATATGAAACACTTTTGATATCAAGAATATGATTTTTTTTAAAGAAATAGTAAAACCAATAGGTGCAAATTAAAAATAAGGTAGAAAAAATAATTGAATACAAGGCGTACCCAACAAATGGAAACGTGAATAACATTCCGACAATGGTTATTTGCGTGCTCCAAAAAATAAGGCTGAACTTTCTTTTTTGCTCTTTATCAATTCCAAAATGATAAATGATTGTTATTAATGCTACATAAACCCAGCCTAATAATGCAATATGAGAATGTGTATGAATGATATATTTATACGTTGCATTGATCTTTAAAACAGAAAAAAGGCGTAAAGTAATTCCTAATGCCGCAGCAATAAAAAGGTATATTATTGCAATTTTACTGTATCGTTTTTCGCTATTTTTTGAGTTTGATACCATCTGAAAAGTTAAAGTGTAAAATTAAAGATTATTCAACCCTTTTTAATGACTTTTATCATGTTTTTACATGAAGAATGTAATAATTTTGTATGAATCTTTTAAACATAAAAAATGAAATTAAAAATTATTATAGCAATTCTAGCCATCGGAGTATTGACAAGTTGCAGTAGTGACGAAAAGAAACAATTAATTAAAACAAAAACTGTAAAAAAAGCAGCAGTAAAAACAGCTCCAGAGAAAAAAGAAGTTAAAAAAGAAAAAGTAGTTAGAACAGTTGATTTAAATAATAAAGGAATTGGGTCAATTAAATCCGTGACTTTAGGAAATACAATCGATAAATCAATGGCAGATAATGGTCAGAAAATATTTAAAAACAAATGCTCTGCATGTCATAGAGCCGATAAAAAATTTATAGGACCAAGTCCAACAGGAATCATAGATAGACGTTCTCCAGAATGGATAATGAATATGATTTTGAACCCACAAGAAATGACTGATAAAGATCCAATAGCAAAAGAATTGTTGGCTCAATTTAATGGGGTTCCAATGGCAGATCAAAATATTAAAGAAAAAGAAGCAAGAGCTATATTAGAATATTTTAGAACCTTAAAATAATATACTCTCTTTAATTTTTTTTAGTTGATAAGACTGTTTAAAGCCTAAAATTATACTGATTTTAGCTATAAGCAGTCTTTGTTTTTTGTATTTATTTTCATTTAAATTTAATTGATGTTTTGTGATATTTATCATGTTTTTACTCTCCTTATTGTAATAAATTTGTCTTATAAAAGATAAAAAAGTCTTTTATTATTAAATCTAATTAATTTGTATTTAAGTGAAGTGACTCTTTGTAAATTACATACATAAGAAAAACGAATTAACGAAGCATTGGAGAATTAAAACAATTAAAATAAACTTTAAAACTAAAAAAATGAACTTATTAAAATCACTAAGTCTAATTGTAGTAACAAGTATGTTATTGATGAGCTGTGGCGATAATGACAAAAGAGAAGTAGCTGTAAATACAGCAACAATTCCTGTAATTGGAACAATGCTAGCTGATTTAACTTCACCACCATTTGTGCCTGCTCCAGTTGGAAATAGATCCGCAAAAAAATTATTGGTAAACATGGAGATTCTTGAAAAAGAAGGAGAAATGGCAGATGGTGTAAGATATGTGTATTGGACCTTTGGTGGTTCTGTGCCAGGAAGTTTTATTAGAACAAGAGTAGGAGATGAAGTAGAATTTACGTTGTCAAATCATCCAGATAATAAACTACCGCATAATATAGATATGCATGCTGTTACTGGTCCTGGAGGTGGAGCAACTTCTTCTTTTGTAGCTCCTGGCCACAAAAAAACATTCTCTTTTAAAGCATTAAATCCAGGTTTATATGTGTATCACTGTGCTACTGCACCAGTAGGAATGCATATTGCAAATGGAATGTACGGTTTAATTTTGGTAGAACCAGCAGGAGGATTACCTCCAGTTGATAAAGAATACTACATTATGCAAGGAGATTTTTACACAAGCGGAGAAAATGGAGATAGAGGTTTACAAGCATTTAATATGAAAAAAGCAGTAGAAGAAGATGCAGATTATGTTGTGTTTAATGGTAAGGTTGGATCTTTAACAGGAGACAATGCAATTACTGCAAATGTTGGTGAAACGGTTCGTTTGTTTGTTGGTAACGGTGGACCAAACTTAACATCTTCTTTTCATGTAATTGGAGAAATTTTTGACAAAGTTCATATTGAAGGAGGTTCTGCAATAAATAAAAATGTTCAAACAACTTTAATTCCTGCAGGTGGAGCGACTATTGTTGAATTTAAAGTAGAAGTGCCTGGAACTTTTATTATTGTAGATCATGCTATTTTTAGAGCTTTTAATAAAGGAGCTTTAGCAATGTTAAAAGTAACTGGAGAAGAAAATAAAAGATTGTATTCTGGTGTAAAACAAGAAGGAATTTATTTGCCAGAAGGAGGCTCAATACAATCTATGCCAAAAGATTCTAGTAAAAAAGTTGTTGTAAGTACAAAAGAGAAAACATTGGCACAAAAAATGTCTGACGGGAAGCAAGTATATATGAAAACCTGTTTCGCTTGTCACCAAGCAACTGGACAAGGAATTCCAAATGCATTTCCCCCTTTAGCAAAGTCTGATTTCTTAAATGCGGATGTTGATAGAGCAATAGGGATTGTAAAACATGGAAAAACTGGGGAAATTACTGTAAATGGGAAAAAGTATAACAGTGTAATGACAGCACAGAATATTACTGATGTAGAAATTGCAGATGTTCTAACATACATCTATAATTCTTGGGGAAATAACAAAACGAATGTAACTGTTAATAGCGTTAGTAAAGTTAAATAATTAGATATGAAAACTATTTTAAGATTGACAATTTGCGGACTCATACTACTAAATTCATCTTTAGCAAGTTGTCAATCTAAAATGGTATCCATCAAAGGAGGAAAATATATTCCTTTATATGGAAGAGATTCAATGAAGGTTTCTATTGCTGATTTTCTGATGGATGTATATCCTGTTACAAATGAAGAATATTTAAAATTTGTAAAAGAACATCCCAAATGGAGAAGGTTTAAAGTACTTCGCCTTTTTGCAGATAAACGATATTTATCTAGTTGGAAAAATGATACGGAACTTGGTGAAAAGCAAAAATTAAAATCTCCAATAACAGATGTATCTTGGTTTGCTGCAAATGATTATTGTAAAAGTCAGGGTAAAAGATTACCCACTGTTGATGAATGGGAATATGTAGCAATGGCAAATAAAAAAATACCAGATGCTAGAAAAATTGAATCCTATAATAAATTTATTTTAGGGTGGTACGAGAAACCAAGAACCTTTGACAATGTGATCGGTTCTACCTTTAAAAATTACTGGAGAGTATATGATTTACACGGTTTGGTTTGGGAATGGACATCAGATTTTAATTCGGTTTTAATCACAGGAGAATCTAGAAAAGGAGGAGATAAAGATAGCGAGTTGTTTTGTGGAAGCGCAGCTATAAATGCAACAGATTTAATGAATTATGCAGCCTTTATGCGCTATGCCATTCGAGGTAGTTTAAAAGCAAAATACACGATGAAAAACTTAGGTTTTAGATGTGTAAAAGATGTTAAAAAATCAATATAATGAAAACAACAAAATATGTTTTACTACTATTTGTAGTAGTACTATCATTTGGTTCTTGTAAAGAATCAGTGAAAAAAGAAACTGAAAAAATTGCATATCAATGTCCGATGAAATGTGAAGGAGAGAAAACCTATCACAAAGAAGGAAAATGTCCTGTTTGTAATATGAAGTTGAGACCAATTTCTGCAACAACAAAAGTACTTGTTGATGCTACTACAATCTCTGAAAATTCTATTTTTAATTTAACGACAACATGGAATACACAAGATGCAAAAAGCATTGAGTTAAAAGAGTTAAAAGGAAAAGCATTGGTAATGGTCATGATTTATACAACCTGTAAAGCAGCGTGTCCAAGATTGGTTGCTGATATGCGAAATATTGCTAAAGAAATTCCAGAAGAATATATTAACAAAGTGCAATATGTATTTGTTAGTATTGATCCAAAGAATGATACACCTAAAGTATTAAAAGAGTTTGCAAAAAAGAATTATATGGATGCTGATAATTATACCTTTTTACAAGGAACTGAAAGCGGAGTTAGAGAATTTGCAAATGTATTAGCAGTAAAATACAAAGAAATTTCTCCATTAGATTTTTCGCATTCAAACATAATAAGTGTTTTTAATCCGAAGGGAGAATTGATTCATCAACAAGAAGGTTTAGGAGTTGATAATAAAGAAACAATAGCAAACATTATTGGTATTGCTAAAAATGATTTTTAAAATGAAAAAGACAATTTATATTTCGCTCATAGCGTTAATTTTTTCGACAATAATTACAGCACAACAAGTTGATTTTTCGGCAGAATTAAGACCTCGATATGAAAATAAACACGGGTATCAAACTTTATTGAAATCAGGTGAAAAAGGTGCAAGTTTTGTATCGCAAAGAACAAGATTGAATTTAAATTATCAGCAAGACAACTTTAAAGTTAGAATTTCCTTACAAAACGTTCGTGTTTGGGGAGATGTAGGAACTTTATCGGCTCAAGATAATTTAAATTCATTTCATGAAGCTTGGGCACAATTTTCTGTGGCAGATTCTTTTGATTTAAAATTAGGAAGACAAGAAATTATCTATGACGATAGTAGAATTTTTGGAAATGTTGGTTGGACACAACAAGGGAGAAGTCATGATGCAATTATCGCAAAATTTAAAACATCAGAAAACGGGAAATTAGATGTTGGTTTTGCTTTAAATAATGATTCACAAGCTGGAGTAAAAAGTGTGTATAGCAATGTTGCTGGATACAAAACATTTCAATATTTGTGGTATCACACAAAAATGAACAATCTCGGAATTAGCGTTTTGGCTTTAAATATCGGAATTGAATATGTAGCTGCAAATAATGAAACGGATATTAATTATTCCCAAACATTTGGACCAAGAGTAACGTACAAAAAGAACAATCTAGCGTTTGATGCTGCTGTATATTTACAAACAGGAAAAGTAATTACAAATACACTTTCTGCAAGTTATTACGCAGCCAATGTCAATTTAAAAGCAACACATACATTTAATGTTGGAGTTGGGTTTGAGTATTTATCAGGAAAAGACACTAACGATACAAGTACCAATTTAAAATCGTTCAATCCAATATTTGGTACAAACCATAAATTTAACGGTTGGATGGATTATTTTTATGTAGGAAATCATATCAATTCTGTTGGTTTGATAGATATAAATGCGGTAATTTCTTACTCGAAAGATAAATTTTCTACAAAATTAGTTCCACATTTATTTAAATCTGCAGCAAATATTTATAGCGGAAACCAAAAAATAAAAAATAGTTTAGGTACAGAAATTGATTTTACTTTAGGGTATAAAGTAGCTAAGAATATTCAGTTTAACGCTGGATATTCACAAATGTTTGGAACAACTTCTTTAGAAGCATTAAAAGGGGGTTTAAGTAATAAAACCAACTCATGGGCTTGGTTTATGCTTACATTTAAACCGACGTTTTATACATCAAATTAGTTTTTTTAGTTAACGGAAAAGCCTCTTTAAGAAGTATATGAAAAAGAGGCTTTTTTATATTTTAAAAAGCATAAATACATAGTACTAATATAAATTAAATTAAATTAAATAATGAAAAATAGACACTCGTTTCATATTCCTGTAATGGGAATAGGATTTACAATAGATTCGCCTTTAAAAGTAGCACAATACGGTATTGATTCTGTTATTTCTTTGGTTGATGATATTTTGCTAGAAAAATTACGAAAATTTTATAGTGAAAAATTTGAAATTCCGTATAAAGAGATATCTGATAAAGTAGAAGATTTTAGAGCAAAGAGAATTACATCTTATTTAAATTTAATCCATGAACAAACAGAGAAAAAATTCAATCAACTAAAAAATATAACTTCAGAAAAAAGCAAAGCTTTAAAAGAATATATTGCTATGTTGCCAGAATATTCTACTTTAAAAAAAGAATTTGTAAAATTAACCGAAAGTGGTGTTGATTTTTCAAAGTTAAAAGATTGGGCTAATAAAAATTTAACAATGGGAAGTATTGATGTAAATATAATGACCAAAGTTGATAAAGGAAATTATTTAAATAAAGAATTATTACCAGTAGAATATAACGATGCTCACGCAGCTTTAAGAGGCTACTCTAATAGTAATTTAACTTCTTCATTAGTTCTTTCGGCAGGAATGAACCCGAGATTGTATTCATATATCAGTAATTTTGATGATTTTTTTCCTGATGAAAACGGAAATATTAAAAAGAAAATCATTTTAAAAGTAAGCGATTATAGATCTGCTTTTATACAAGGTAAATTTTTAGCTAAAAAAGGATTATGGGTTTCAGAATACAGGATTGAATCTGGATTAAATTGTGGCGGTCATGCTTTTGCTACTGATGGTTTTTTATTGGGACCAGTTTTAAATAAATTCAAAGAAAATAAAGAAGTTTTAAAAAGTCAAATCCATACATTATTAATTGATGCTCTTAAAGAAACAAACAGAATTGCACCAACAAAAGAGCTAACCTTAAAAATAACAACACAAGGTGGTGTTGGTACAGAAGAAGAACACTCTTTTTTAATTGATCATTACAAACTTGATTCAGTAGGCTGGGGAAGTCCATTTTTATTGGTTCCGGAAGCAACAAGTGTTGATGAAAAAACTATGGAAAAATTGACAAAAGCGAAAGAAGAAAATTTATATTTGAGTAATACTTCGCCATTAGGAGTTCCTTTTAATACACTTAAAGGAAATACAAAAGATTTTGAAAAACAACAATTTATTGATAAAGGAAGACCAGGAAGTTCGTGTCCAAATAAATTTATAGCATTAAATTATGAGTTCAAAGAAACAGGTTTGTGTACCGCTTCTAGAGAATATCAATATTTAAAACTAAAAGAATTAGATGCTTTAGAAATATCATCAAATGAAAAGGAACAAAAACACAATAAAATTATAGAAAAATCTTGTATTTGTGTTGGCTTAAGTACTTCTACGTTAATTTTAAATAAGATGAGCATCAAGAAAATAGGAGATGGTGTTTCTATTTGCCCTGGGCCAAATATGGCTTATTATGATAAAATAATGAGTTTACGAAACATTACAGATCATATTTATGGTAGAAAAAATGTACTGACAAGAACTGACAGACCAAATATGTTTATAAAAGAATTATCTCTTTATATTATACATTTACAAGAAAAAATGGAAAAAGTAAAAGCTACAATTGATAAAAAGCAGTTACGATATTTGTTGAAGTTTAAAAATAATTTAGAAGAAGGTATTCGTTATTATCATGAATTATTTTTAGATCAAAAACAATCTTTTATGGTTTGTAAAAAATCACTTTTAACAACATTAAAGATAGAGCAGAAGAAGCTTGTTTTATTAAGTGTTGAGATAGAAAATCTTTAGTACTTTCTTAAAATTAAAAAACATCTTTCAAAGTTTTGAAAGATGCTTTTTAAATATATTTAATTTAGATAAAGATTATCTAACAATCGTTTGTGTTCTATCTGGTCCAACTGAAACTACTTTAATCGGAATCTCTAATTCTTTTTCTAAGAATGCAATGTAATCATTCAACGCTTTCGGAAACTGGCTTTCGTCAGTCATTTGGGTTAAATCTTCTTTCCAACAAGCAAACTTTGTGTAGATTGGGCTAACATTTTCTGGTTCAATATTATAAGGAAAATGCGTAATTACTTCTCCTTTATATTTGTACGCTGTACAGACTTCTAAGCTATCAAATCCAGAAAGTACATCACCTTTCATCATCATTAATTGGGTAACTCCATTTACTTGACAAGCATATTTTAAGGCCACTAAGTCTAACCAACCACAACGTCTTGGTCTTCCAGTTACAGCACCAAATTCTCTACCAACTTTGGCCATTTCTAATCCAACTTCATCAAATAATTCTGTCGGAAAAGGTCCAGAACCAACACGAGTAGTATATGCTTTGAAAATTCCGTAAACATCATTAATTTTATTAGGAGCAATTCCTAATCCAGTACAAGCACCAGAAGCTGTTGTATTAGAAGATGTTACAAACGGATAGGTTCCAAAATCAATATCTAATAAAGATCCTTGAGCCCCTTCTGCTAAGATGGTTTTTCCTGCTTTTAAAGCTTGATTTAGATATTCTTCACTATCTATGAATTGCAATTCTTTTAAGCGTTCTACAGCAGCGTAAAATTCGGTTTCCATTTCTTGTAAATCGTACTGAACATCTACATTATAAAAGCTAATCATTGCCTCATGTTTGTTGGCAAGATTTCTATATTTTTCTTTCCAGTTTGGCAATTCTAAATCACCAATTCTTATTCCGTTTCTACCCGTTTTATCCATATATGTTGGACCAATTCCCTTTAATGTAGAACCAATTTTTGCTTTTCCTTTAGATGCTTCAGAAGCAGCATCTAACAAACGATGCGTTGGTAAAATAACGTGTGCTTTTCTAGAAATGATTAATTTTGATTTATAATCTAAATCAAATTTATCTAATCCGTCAAGTTCTTGTACAAAAACTACTGGATCAATAACAACTCCGTTCCCAATTATATTTATAGATTTTTCATGAAAAATACCTGAAGGAATTGTTCTTAAAACATGTTTAATTCCATCAAATTCTAAAGTATGCCCTGCATTTGGTCCGCCTTGAAACCGTGCAATGATATCGTATTTAGAAGTAAGAACATCTACAATTTTTCCTTTTCCTTCGTCGCCCCATTGCAATCCTAGTAATAAATCTACTGCCATTCGTTGTTGTTAAGTGTGTTGTTGTTTTGTTTATTTAGTTTGTTTTTTTGTTCCGTAAAAGTAGAGAGAATGATTATGAATATCAATATCAAAAACTTCTTCTATGGTTTTTTTGATAACCTGAATTCTTGGATCGCAAAATTCTTTTACTTCTCCAGTATCCGTTAAAATTACATGATCGTGTTGTTTATCAAAATAACTTTTTTCGTAATGCGCCATGCTTTGACCGCCAAATTGATGTTTTCTAACCAATCCACAATCTAAAAGTAAATCGATGGTATTGTATAAAGTGGCTCTTGAAACTCGATAATTTTTATTTTTCATTTTGATATATAAAGATTCTATATCAAAATGCTCTTCTAAATCATAAATCTCTTGAAGGATAGCATATCTTTCTGGAGTTTTTCTATGTTTTTTAGATTCTAAAAATGTAGTAAAAACATTCTTTACAATGTCTTGATTTTCTTTGGCACCCATTTTTCTGAATTTATCGAAGCAACAAATTTAAACTTATTTATCAATATAATTTATCTTTTTACAAAATGATATCTACATTGTATTAACACGTTCTACTTTTTGGATGCCTTCTACTTTTTTTATGCTTGCAATTAACTTTGTTAATTGTGTTTTGTTTTTAACGCTGATGGATAATTTTCCTTCAAAAACACCATGATCTCCAGATATATTTATGTTGTGTATGTACACATCCATTGTGTTAGAAATGATACGTGTTAAGTTGTTAACAATTCCTTTTTTATCATTTCCGCTTACTTTTAAAATGGTTTTAAAATCTTGTTTAGAAGAATCTATCCAAGTTGCTTTTAACACGCGATAAGCATAGTTTGATTGCATTGATATTGCATTGGGACAATCTTTTTTATGAATTTTTATTCCGTCGTTAATGGTTAAAAATCCAAACACTTTATCACCAGGAATTGGGTTGCAACATTTAGAAAGTGTATAATCTAATTTTTCATCTTCGTTACCAAACACAAGCGCATCATATTTGTTGCTAACTTCTTCTTTATCAAAACTTTCTTTACTTGGAGAACGTTTTAAACGATTCTTAAAAAAACTAATAAAAGCGTTGTTCTTTTGACTTGCAAAAGCTTTTAATTGTTGATTGTCAATCGCGCCATTTCCGATTCTATAAAACAAATCAAAACTTGTTTTTAAAGAAAAATACGCTGCCATTTCGTTAATAACACGATCGTTTAAGGTAATTTTTAAATGACGTAATTTTCGTGTTAAAATGGCTTTTCCTTCTTCTGCAATTTTTTTTTCTTCTTCTTTTAGTGCCGTTTTAATTTTTGTTCTTGCTCTTGCAGTCATTACAAAATCTAACCATCTAACGTTTGGTTTATTTACAGCTGACGTTTGTACTTCTACTTGATCACCACTTTTTAACTCGTAACTTAACGGCACTAATTTCCCGTTTACTTTAGCGCCTCTACATTTTAAACCAACATCTGTATGAATAGAAAAAGCAAAATCTAAAGCAGATGCGCCTTTTGGCAAGGATTTTAAATCTCCGAGCGGTGTAAAAACAAAAATCTCTTTAGAATATAGGTTTAACTTAAAATCTTCGACAAAATCTACAGCATTAACAGTATGATGCTCTAACGTTTCTTTTAATTTGTTTAACCAAACATCTAAACCATTTTCCTTTTCATTTCCTTGCTTGTATTTAAAATGTGCCGCGTAGCCTTTTTCTGCAATCTCATCCATTCTTTCTGAACGGATTTGTACTTCTACCCATTTACTATCTGGCCCAATTACGGTAGTGTGTAAGGCTTCGTAGCCTGTAGATTTTGGTTGCGATATCCAATCTCTTAAACGAGAAGGATTTGGTTTGAAAAAGTCGGTAACAATCGAATAAATTTTCCAAGCATCAAACTTTTCATCATTTGAAATTGGTTTAAAAATAATACGAATTGCAAATTTATCGTATACTTCATCAAAAGAAACATTTTGAACTTTCATTTTTCTACGGATAGAAAAAATGGATTTACTTCTTCCTTTTATTTGGTATTCAAAGTCTTCTTTTTGCAATCCTTCGTGTAAAATTGCTTCGAAAGATTCTATGTATTTTTGTTGTTCTTCTTTGCTGTCTTTTATGTTGCTTAAAATATCAGCATACACTTCTGGTTCTGTATATTTTAAACCTAAATCTTCGAGTTCAGTTTTTATATTATACAAACCCAATCTGTGTGCTAAAGGAGCGTAAATGTATAAGGTTTCTGATGCAATTTTAACTTGTTTGTATTCTGGCATCGAATCCATTGTTTGCATGTTGTGCAAACGATCTGCAATTTTTATTAGAATAACACGCACATCATCATTTAAAGTCAACAGCATTTTCCTGAAATTCTCTGCTTGTATAGAAGCATCTTGACTTTTATTTAAACGAGAAATTTTTGTCAATCCGCTAACAATTCGAGCAATTTTTTGACCAAACAAGCGTTCAATATCTTCAATGGTATAATAGGTGTCTTCTACAACATCGTGCAATAAAGCCGCCGCAATTGAAGTTGCACCTAAACCAATTTCGTAGGCTACAATTTTTGCAACTGCAATTGGATGATAAATATAAGGTTCGCCCGTTTTTCTTCGTTGATCTGAATGTGCTTCTACAGCCAACTCAAAAGCAGCACGAATCATCTTTTTATCTTGCGCAGATAAAGTTTGATACGTTCCCTTTAAGAGATCCTTATATCGCTTAGAAATTTCTTTATTTTCTTCTTCTATGGTTGCCGTATACATCATCATTTAAAAGTAAAACAAATAATGAATTGCGCAAAGTTTTTTTGCTATTTTGATGAGAAGAATTATTTAAGTAAGTTTTGAACTCGTTTTAATAACGTTGGATGCGAGTAATGCATAAAAACATACGCTTTATGTGGCGTTAAATTACTCAAACTATTTTTTGATAATTTTTTTAAGGAAGTAATTAAAGGTTTTGCCGCAAATGTTTCTTTGGCATAATTATCTGCTTGATATTCAAACTTTCTAGAAATGATGTTCATTAACAAACCTGTAATTTCTGAAATAGGCGAATATAAGATTCCGAATACAATCAATCCAATATGAAAACTTGAGATAGAAACATGCAGCGCTTCTGAAAATATTGGTAAGCTTACAAATACGGATAATAACCACAACGTAAATCCTGTTAATAGGGTAGAAGTAATCAAGTTAAAGATGATGTGCTTTCGTTTGTAATGACCAACTTCGTGTGCTAAAACGGCAACAATTTCATCGATTTCTAAATCGTTTATCAACGTGTCGTACAACGTAATTCTTTTCTGTGAACCAAATCCAGAGAAATAGGCATTTGCTTTTGTAGAACGTTTAGAACCATCAATTACAAAAACATTTTTAAGCGTAAAACCAACTTTAGTTGCATATTTTTCGATGGCAGTTTTTAACTCTCCGTCTTCTAACGGAGTTTGTTTATTAAATAATGGAACAATTAGCTGCGCATAAAATAGATTCATCAACAAAGAAAAAATGGCAACTAAACCCCAAGCGTAGATCCAAAAGTGAGTTCCTGCAAACTGATAAAACCAAATAATGAGTGCTAAAATTCCGCCACCAAGTATTGCAGTCATCAATAACCCTTTAATTTTATCAACAATAAAAGTTTTCTTGGTGGTTTTATTAAAGCCAAATTTTTCTTCAATTACAAAAGTTTTGTAATACGAAAAAGGCGTATTAATAATATCTGAACCAATGATAATAATTCCAAAGAAAATCAATGCAATTACAATAGCATTTGAACTGTAACTTCTTGCCAATTCATCCACAAATTGAAATCCATAAAAGAAGAAAAAAGCAAGTGTAAGTGTTAAAGAAAAGATTCCTGTGATGTTAGAAAACTTCGCATTTGTTTTTTTATATGCTTGTGATTTTTCATATTCTTCTTTTTCATACACATCTTTTAATACAGCAGGAATTGCATCATCAAAGTGTTTTGTATTTAAAGTATCGAGTATTTTATCAACAATAAAATTGATTACAAGAATTGTGATTAAAATATAGAAAAGGGTAGTTGAAGTCATAAATAAAATCTAATGTGCAAATGTATTATAAAATCGCTTTTCTAATATAAATCTCTGCAATAATAATATTTGGAACCCAACACAACCATGAAATAATGATATACGCTTCGCTAAAAGAAATTCCTAAAATACTTGGCAATGTTGGTAACCACAATCTCAATGTAACAGCTGCTAACGTAAAAGCATAACTGCGAATCATCCATTTTCTGTGTGCAATAATATTTTTCTTTTTAATTGCTGTGTAGGCATTTAGCGTTGTGTAAAACCAACCAATTGCTAAGGAAGAAAAACCTAATTGCGATACAATTCCGCCATTTGCAAATAAAGCGACATAAAAACCTGTAATTGAACTAAACAACACAGTAATTACATAGATTTTCCCTAAAAACCGATGCAGTTTTAATCTTTTACCTCTAATTCTTTTAGAAAATTGAGACCAACCCACTAATAATGAGATTCCACCAAAATAAATATGTGTAAAAAAGGCTATTCTCCAAACGAAGTTCGTTGCTATAATTTCTGATTTAGAACTCAATAAACCCTGTTGATCCATGTCTATAATCAAATAGATTAAAGGATATAAACCAATAGAAATTGAAAAGACAGCAATAATCCAATATCGAATTTTTTCTTTCATAATTTTCTAGTTAAAATTTCGTTGCCGTTTTGCTTCAAACAGCACAATGGCAGCAGCAACAGAAACATTCATAGAGTCAATTTCGCCTTGCATTGGAATGTTGATGTTTTGAGTTGCAGCAGTTCTAAATACTTCGGATAAACCGGCGTCTTCTGTACCAACAATAATTGCAGTAGCCTTGGTGTAATCTTCTTTATGATATTCGTTTGAGTTTTGTAAAGTAGTTGCAAAAGAATAGATATTTTTCTCTTTTAAAAAAGCAATGATTTCTTCGGATGTTCCTGTGGCAATCTGATTGGTAAACAAACCACCAACGCTAGAACGAATGATATTTGGATTGTACATATCCGTTTTTGGATTTGCAATAAAAACAGCATCTAAATTTGCAGCATCAGCAGTTCTTAAAAGCGCTCCAATATTTCCAGGTTTTTCTGGTGCTTCTGTAATTAAAATAAGTGGAGTAGCAGTAGAGAATTGAATGTCATTTAATGAAAAAATTTTCATTTTTGCAAGTGCGATGATTCCTTCTGTAGAATTTCGATACGCAATTTTTTGATACACCTCTTTAGAAACCGAAAGAAGCTCTGTTTGGCTAGTTGAATAGGTATTGAGTTCGTCTTCGGCAAGAAAATCATCACAAAATAAAAGTGTTGTAATGCTATAATTTCCTTTAATTGCTAAAGAAATCTCTCTTTTTCCTTCAATAACAAAGAGTCCGTTTTTTTTGCGTTCACGAGACTTCTCTTGTAATTTTAAAATGTTTTTTATGGTCGGATTTTGAAGACTTTCAATATATTTCATCATAAAACAAATGTATCTATTTCGCTTTAAAAAGCAAGTCGATTTTTTTTCATAATTTTAGAAAGTCAAAATAAAACAACTACAAGATGAAAAAATGGGGGATTTTTTCATCAATTATTATGTTTGTAATGATTGGTGCAACGGCTTTTACAACAACTTCAGAAAGCCAAAGTGAATGGACACAATGGCAAAGTACAAAATGCTTAAAAGGAATTAATTACAGAGTAAAAATGGACAAATACGATATGTCTCGTAGAGCTCGTAAATGGGAAATTCAATTCAAAAACAGGTACAACGCCACCATTTATTTTAATTACAAAGCAATAAGTACAGCTCAAATTAAAAAAATTAGATCTGCTAGAGAAAGTAGAAATAGAATTACTTTAGAAGGAGACGGTGCAGAAACCAAAGCACTATCAACCTATGTAAAAGCAAATAAAGAGCTTTTTGTAAATATTACTAAAATACGTTTTGGCAAAGAAGATGTTGGTAAGAATTATTACAAATGTGATAAAGTAAAATAAAAAAAGGCTCTGAAATTCAGAGCCTTTTTTATTGTTATTGATTTTTATATTTATTGGAATAGCGTTTCCATAATTTTGTTTGATGTGTTTCTAAACTCAGTTTTCTACCTTGAATAAAAGCATCAGAAATAATATTTGTTCTCATGTCTAATGCATCACCTTTAGAAATAAACAGCGTTGCATCTTTACCAACAGCTAAAGAACCTACTTGATCATCAATTCCTAAAATTTTTGCAGCATTCAACGTAATCAATTTTACAGCTTCTTCTTTGTCTAATCCGTAAGCGGCAAAAGTACCTGCATTAAAAGGTAAATTACGATCGTTCATTCTAACATGACCTTCACCTAATCCTATGGTAACGGTGATTCCTTTTTCAACTAGTTGTATCGCTGTTTTGTATGATTTATCATAATTATCATCGTCATTTCCAGGAATTAAATGTGCTCTTTTAATTACTACTGGGATGTTGTTTTTTAATAAAATGGATGCAACTTTAGATGCTTCATCACCACCAACAATAACAATATTTAATTGGTATTTCTTTGCAAAACGGACTGCATCTGTAATTTCTCTTTCTCCGTTTACATGAATATATAATTTTTGTGATGTATCAAACAATCCTTTCAACGCTTCAAATTCTAAGTTTTTGGGTGATTTTGATCCATTTAAATAATCTTTAGCATCATTTATATACTCTTCAATTTCTTCGATAGATTTTGGATACGTTTTACTAATTTTTGCACCAGTATCTTCTCCTAACCACCATCTGCCAAAAGTAATGCTGTTTGGCCAATTCATATGAATCCCATCATCTACTTTAATAGCTGCATCTTCCCAGTTCCAAGCATCAAACTGTACAATAGAAGATGTTCCAGAAATTCTACCGCCACGAGGTGTTATTTGCCCCATTAAAACGCCATTTGGCCTCATGGTTTCTACAACCTTAGATTCTGTGTTGTAGGCAATTAAACTTCTAATATGTGGATTCATAGTTCCGATTTCTCGTTCATCACTAGATGCTTTTACCGCATTGATTTCTACCAATCCCAAGGTGGTATTAACAGCAATAAATCCTGGATATATGTGTTTTCCTTTTGCATTGATAATGGTTCCTTGCCGTGCAATTTTCATTTTTGCAGAACCTACAAAAGTTATTTTTCCGTCTGCAAACATAATAAGAGAATCATCTATTACCGTTCCATCTCCTAGATGCGCTGTTGCTCCTTCAATTGAGACTGCTTTTGTTTGTTTTGGAGCGGGTGTTTGCTGTGCAAAACTATTTCCTACGAATAAGAAAAGTAGCATTATGCTATGTATAAGTTGTTTTTTCATAATTTCTTAGTTTATTTCAAATGCTTCAGTTTCACAAGTATTCTCTCTTTTAACATTCTTTTTAGGAGCTTGAACTTTGCCGCCATTATTTTTTTCGTTTAGCATCATGTTCATAAGTAAACTACGTTCTTTTTTAACGGCCACTCTTTTTGCTAAATCTTGCTCTAAATCAAAATAAACAGTTCCATCAATAATGGTTGTTTGAGCTTTAGCATAAATAGACAATGGGTTATCTGTCCATAAAACAATGTCTGCATCTTTACCAACTTTTATACTACCAACTCTGTTATCTAAATGCAATAATTTTGCGGGATTGATAGTAACCATTTTCCAAGCCTCGAGCTCTGTCATTCCACCATATTTTACGGTTTTTGCAGCTTCTTGATTTAATCGTCTAGACATTTCTCGATCATCAGAATTGATTGCAACGGTAATTCCAACATCATGCATAATTGCTGCATTGTATGGTATTGCATCGTTTACTTCAAACTTGTATGCCCACCAATCTGAAAAAGTGGAAGCTCCAACTCCGTGAGCTTTCATTTTATCAGCAACTTTATAGCCTTCTAAAATATGTGTAAATGTGTTGATGTTAAAATTGAATTTATCCGCAACTTTCATCAACATATTAATTTCTGATTGTACATAAGAGTGAGAAGTTACAAAACGTTCTTTATTTAAAATTTGAGCCAAAACGTCCATCTCTAGATCTTTTCTATAAGGCTTTCCGCTTTTCTTTAATGCATCATATTCTTTGGCTCTTTGAAAATAATCTGTAAATACTTGTTCTACTCCCATTCTTGTTTGAGGAAAACGAACACCGTTTTGATAACGAGATTGTTTTACATTTTCTCCTAAAGCGAACTTGATAAACTTTGGAGCATTTTTATACACCATATTATCTGCTGTTTCTCCCCATTTTAATTTTACAATTGCAGATCTACCTCCAATCGGATTTGCAGAACCATGTAATAATTGCCCTGATGTAACTCCACCTGCTAAATTTCTATAGATGTTCATGTCATTAGGATTGATATCATCTTCTTCAGTAACTTCAGCAGAAGAATTTTGACCGCCTTCATTTACATCAAACAAAGCAATATGAGTATGTTCATCAATAATTCCAGCTGTTAAATGTTTGCCTGTTGCATCTATAACTTTAGCTCCACGAGCTCTTAAGTTTTGACCTATTTGAGCAATTTTGCCCTCTTTTAATAAAACATCTGTGTTTTTTAAAATTCCTTCTTTTTCACCAGTCCAAACAGTAGCATTTTTAAATAAAATAGTTTCTTGTTTTGGTTTTGATGCAAATCCGTAACCAACATTTGGATAGGTTATAGGAACAACAACTGGAGTCGTTGTTTTCGATTTTTTCTTTTTAGACGATTTCTTTTTAGACGATTTCTTTTTAGACGATTTCTTTTTGATTGCTGTCCATGAAGATTCATTTCCATATTCATCAACAACAGTTCCAGAAAAGGCATTTTTATTGGCATCTAAAGTTCCAATAAAACGGATAAATTTAGAAGCGTCTTTTTGGTTATTCATGGTAATTGAAACCCAATTATCTTTAAAAGAAAATTTAGATTTTAATTTTGTTGCACCATTTTTTAAAGCGCCTTTTTGAGAACCTGGAGTTCCAGAAATACTAAGATTTAAGTTTTTGTTAGTGTATGATAAGGTGTACTCTCCGCTTGCATCAATTGGATTCATCTCAGAAATGACATGTTTGTCTCCTTGTACCCAGTTTTCATAAATTTTTGTAGCAGGATCAAAAAGTGGACCAGAAGCAATTAAAAAGTTTGCATAACGACCGCTTTGTAAAGTTCCAATTTCTGATGATTTTCCTAATAATTTTGCAGGAATTGTAGTTAAAGCTTCTAAGGCTTTTGTTTCGTCTAAACCATATTGAATTGCTTTTTGAATGTTTTTTTGGAAACTAGCAACAGATTTTAAAGAATTCGTTGTAATCGTAAAGTTTACATTGTTTTTTGCTAAAACCGCTAAGTTAGAAGGTTCTTGATTCCATCTTCGCATATCATTTAACTCTAATTGATTTGCTAAAAAAGGATTTGAAACATCATATGCTTTACGGAAATCTACAGGAATGATCATGGTTGCATGCATATTCTTGATCTCTTGAATATTTTCATACTCATGTCCTGAACCCACAAAACTATATTGAATTCCGTTTTCATCACCAACTTTATCTGCTCTAATAGCTCTAAAGTTATCTCCACTAGCATCAAAAATTTGAACCAAATTTTTATTAGCAATTAATGCCTCTAAAGACAGGTCTTTATTTTTAGCATTACCACTTTCATACCATTTTGCATCCATGTATACTTGTCTTAATAAAGCTGTTTTACCCATAAAAGAACTTGGATATGCTTGTCTAGACATGTTACTTTTCTTAAAAGAAAGATATTGTGCAGATTTTGTGTCAATAATTCGATACGCATCTGTAGAGTTTGAATTTAAAGCAACTAAAAGGCCACTTCCTCTTATAATTCCGTCTTCTAAATGCGTGTTTACAACTCCAAAACCAGCTTTTAATAAGTCTTTTGCCTTTTTTTCATCATAAGAAAAATTGAGAAGAGCATTGGTTTCTGGTCTGATATGATCATTCCAATAATAGCCTTTTCTATTGGCTTCGTATTGTCTAACACGACTTGTGTTTTGTGCTGCTTTTGGGGTTTTTACTCCAAAATTAGAATACACTTCTATAAAAGAAGGATAGATTGTCTTTCCTGATAGATCTACAGTTTTAGCTCCATGAGGAATCTTCACATTTTTACCAACAGAAACAACTTTACCATCTTTTACGAGTAAAGTTCCATTTTTGATAATTTGTGTAGGTGTCACATAAATTTTTGCATTGGTAAAAGCTACAGTTGTATTTTTTGTAGTCTTAACACCCAAGTTTGTTGGAAAATATTCTTGTGCTTGTACAACCAAAGTGGACAAAAACAAGAATAATAGTAGTGTTTTTTTCATTAGTTAAAGTTTGTTTTAGTTTATAAATCTATTAAGAACAGAATTATTAAGGTGTAATTAAAAGTACTTTAACATAATTTTAAGAGTCTAACTCTTTTTTTGAATGGTTAGAATAACTGATAATTAAATCAACTACATAATTGTAAGATTGAATTCCGTTTGCTTGATTGTTGGCTTTTAAATATGAATTATAGCCTTTTTTAATCAAGGGTTCAATTGGGTTTTGATATTGATTCCAAAATGCTGAACTTTCTTTAAAATCAGTTAAAACGCCTTTATTAACGGAGTTTATCAATGTATTGAAAATAGTTTTATCACGTTTTCTAACTTCAGAAATTAAATAACCAAAAGCCATTCTGTACGCTGCGTATTTAAAATACACATCATCGTTTGATAAGGCTGCTAAATACCCAACAAAATTGGCTTCATTTTCTGCTGCAATTCCCAATTGATGCGCCATTTCATGACAAACCGTTGTTGGATAACCTGTTTTTGGAATCCGATCATTTACTTGCGCTTCTCCGGTAAACGGATTAAAATATCCTGAAGTTCCGTTATAGGTTTGCAATAAACTCATCAACGAACTTTTTACAGATGAAAAACGATATTCAAATTGCGGAAATGTGATTGCTAAAGTTGCATATCCAGAAAGTGCTTTCTGATACATTTCTTTTTGAGAATATGGATTTTCAACCTTTACAGTATCGCTTTTTGTAATTAAAAACTGTGCTTCGTTTAAATGTTGAATGATGTTTTTAGAAACTTCTGTGAGTTCTTCTGTGGTGTATTTTGTTTGATCATAGCCTAAGTTTTTTGCCAAGGGTTCTCTAAAATAATTGAATCCCCAAAACCAATAAAAACAACTGTACAAAATAGAAATAAAAGCAATTGTTTGCAGTGATTTTTGTTTTAAATTTTTAAATTTACTTGTAAATAAACGATAGATAAATCGGAAACAAACCAACACTAAAAAACCAATCACCAAATCACCAAACGAAAAAGGAATCCAACCAAAAAGAATACGCAGTAATTTACTTGTAAAAAGGTAGATTCCGTTTGAGTAGTATTGCTCAATAAAACGTGGATACTTGCTTATCAATTGTACAAATACAAGTTGAAATACGAGTAAAACAGAAAGATAAATAGTTAATTTTTTGTTTTTCATCGTTTCAAAAATAGGTCTTTTGGATTGATTCTAAAAGTTAAAGAATTGCAAAGAAGTAGCAAAGGTACAGAGTTGCAAAGCTTTAAAGTTAATCAGATAAAATAAAAACCACATTATCCGTTCGAGCGGAGTCGAGAACTATTTACAACCTCTCGACTCCGCTCGAGGAGACAATTTAAAAAATTTATTACATTAAAAATAGACAAATAATTGAATCTTGAGTTGTTGTTAACAGGTTAGTAACATTTTAGTGAACAAAAAATGTGCATAAAGAAATTGAAATTTCAGTTTTAAAGTATCAACCTAAAAAACTACATTTGTTGTTATGGAGGAAACAAAATTTGTACCAGGTAAAAAGGTAGATAAAGCTAGAATTATTAGCTTAGAAAAAGGAAAAATACCACCACAAGCATTGGATTTAGAAATTGCTGTGTTGGGTGCAATGATGATTGATAAAAAAGGAATTGACGATGTGATTGATATTTTACATCCTGATGCTTTTTATGATAAAAAACACCAAGAAATTTACGCTGCTATTTATACCTTGTTTCAAAATTCTGAACCTACAGATTTATTAACGGTTTCTCAACAACTTAGAAAAGACGGAAAGTTAGAATTGGTTGGCGGCGATTTTTACCTCATCAATTTAACTCAAAAAGTAGCTTCTTCTGCACATATCGAATACCACGCTCGTATCATTTTACAAAAATACATTCAGCGTAAATTAATTTCTATCTCTAGTGATATTATAGAAACAGCGTATGACGAAACAGTTGATGTTTTTGACTTATTAGATTTGGCCGAAGGAAAATTATTTGAGGTTACGCAAGGAAACTTAAAGAAAGGTTCTGAAGATGCAGGAGATTTGGTAAAACAAGCGTTGAAGAAAATTCAAGATATTTCTAACCAAGACGGAATGAGCGGTTTAGAAACTGGTTTTTCTAAATTAGATGCATTGACTTCTGGTTGGCAACCGTCCGATTTAATTATTATTGCTGCACGTCCTGGTATGGGAAAAACAGCTTTTGTAATTTCTATGGCAAAAAATATGGCGATCGATTTTGGTCATCCTGTTGCATTGTTCTCTTTAGAGATGTCTTCTGTACAATTAATTACACGGATGATTTCTTCTGAAACCGGTTTAACATCAGAAAAACTGCGTAAAGGAAATTTAGAGGCGCACGAATGGGAACAACTAAATGTAAAAGTAAAGAAACTTTCTGATGCACCTATTTTTATTGACGATACACCATCGTTGTCTATTTTTGATTTGCGTGCAAAAGCACGACGTTTGGTTTCGCAACACGGCGTAAAAATTATTGTGGTAGATTATTTACAATTGATGACTGCTGGTGGTTCTGCCGGAAAAGGTGGCGGAAATCGTGAGCAAGAAATTTCTACCATTTCTAGAAACTTAAAAGCATTGGCAAAAGAATTGGCAGTTCCTGTAATTGCATTATCTCAGTTATCGCGTGCGGTTGAAACACGTGGAGGATCAAAAAGACCCTTATTATCTGATTTACGTGAATCTGGTGCCATTGAACAAGATGCAGATATTGTATCGTTTATTTTTAGACCAGAATATTACGGAGTTACAGAATGGGACGACGATGATCATACACCATGTGAAGGACAAGGAGAATTTATTGTTGCAAAACACAGAAATGGTGGATTGGAAAATATTCGTTTAAAGTTTACAGGACATTTGGCAAAATTCTCAGATTTAGAAGAAGGCTTTAGTTCTGAATTCCAATCGAGCATGAACTCTGTTTCTCCAGATCAATTTATCAGCCCAAAAGATGCTTTTGGTATTGAAGATGATGGTGGAGGCGATGTTCCTTTTTAATTCTGTTGTCATTCCTGCGAAGGCAGGAATCCATAATTAAGAAAGTTTAGATTCCTGTTTTCACAGGAATGACATTTAGGTTTTATTTAAAAAAATAAATTTATTGAAAAAACTCATTTCCATACTCGCTTTTTTATTGATTACCAATTCACTTTGGGCGCAATTTATTTACATCCCAATGAGTGCAGAGAATCAGAAAAATCATTTAAAAGCCTACGGAATTGTTTTCTATTCGCTACAAAACGGCGTCAAAGCTAAATGGTTGTTAAACTATGATGGCGGCGCATTTTTAATAGAAAATAATGAAGCTATTATCAAAGAATGTAAAATTCGTGGCGTTTCGTATCAAATACTTTCAGATGCAAAAGCACAAATCATTTTACAAGACATTTCTTCTCCGTCTAAAAATCAAGAAGCAGTCACCTTAGAAAAAGCACCAAAAATTGCAGTGTATTCTCCGAAAGATAAAATGCCTTGGGACGATGCGGTAACCATGGTGTTGAAATATGCTGAGATTCCGTTTGACGTTATTTACGATGAAGAAGTGTTAAACGATAAGTTATTGTTATACGAATGGTTGCATTTGCATCACGAAGATTTTACAGGACAATACGGACGATTTTACGGAAGCTTTAGAGCAGAACCTTGGTATATTGAAAGAAAACAAAAATCAGAAGCATTGGCAAAGAAATTAGGGTATGACAAAGTTTCTGAAGAAAAACTTGCAGTTGCTAAAAAGATTAGAGATTATGTTGTTGGTGGCGGATTTATGTTTGCAATGTGTTCTGCAACCGATAGTTTTGACATTGCCTTATCTGCCGAAGGCGTTGATATTGCAGAAACCATGTTTGATGGAGATCCGTCAGAACCTAATTACCAAGCTAAAATAGATTTTAAAAAAACCTTTGCGTTCGAGAATTACACGCTGATAAGAAATCCGACAACGTATGAGTTTTCATCCATTGATATGACTCGAAAACGTAGAATCCCAAAAACTTCCGATTATTTTTATTTACAAGAATATTCTGCAAAATGGGATCCTGTTCCGACGATGTTAACGCAAAATCATACGCAATTGGTAAAAGGTTTTATGGGACAAACGACTTCTTTTGATCGAAACACCGTAAAGCCAACAGTTTTGGTGATGGGAGAAAATAAAGTAAACAGAGAAGCGCGTTATATTCACGGAACCAAAGGAAAAGGAATGTTTACCTTTTATGGCGGACACGATCCTGAAGATTATCAGCACAGAGTTGGAGATCCTAAAACGGAATTGGATTTGCATCCAAATTCTCCAGGTTATCGTTTAATCTTAAATAATGTGTTGTTTCCTGCAGCGAAGAAAAAAAAGCAAAAGACATAAAATTGTCAGTTCGAGCGGAGTCGAGAACTATTCTTAATAACTTTTCATTTATGTCAATAAAAAGGTAAAAATGCCATTGTCAAATCGCATTTAAAAAAGTACTTTTGTCAGCAACAAACAAAACACACATGTCTACAACAGTACAACGCTTAGAAATTTTTACACAACAAGTTAGAAGAGATATTTTACGTATGGTTCATGCCGTAAATTCAGGTCATCCAGGAGGTTCTTTAGGATGTGCAGAATTTATTACCTGTCTATATCAAGAGGTAATGGACTATGCTACTGATTTTAAAATGGACGGAATCAACGAAGATTTGTTCTTTTTATCAAACGGACATATTTCTCCAGTTTTTTATAGCGTTTTGGCGCACACAGGATTCTTTAAAGTAGAAGAATTAGCAACATTTAGAAAATTAAATTCGCGTTTACAAGGACATCCAACAACACACGAAGGTTTAGAAGGAATTAGAATAGCTTCTGGTTCTTTAGGGCAAGGAATGAGTGTTGCAATTGGAGCTGCTGAAGCGAAAAAATTAAACAACGATTCGCATTTAGTATACACGTTACATGGTGATGGAGAATTGCAAGAAGGGCAGAACTGGGAGGCAATTATGTATGCATCAGCAAAAAAAGTGGATAACATCATTTCTACGGTAGATTTAAACGGAAAGCAAATTGATGGCGCAACAGACGATGTGTTGCCAATGGGAAGTATCAAAGCAAAATTTGAAGCTTTTGGTTGGGATGTTTTAGAAGTAAAAAAAGGAAACGATATTCCTTCAATCTTAGAAGGATTGGCAGCAGCTAAATCTAGAACAGGAAAAGGGAAACCAGTGTGTATTTTATTATATACAGAAATGGGTAACGGAGTGGACTTTATGATGGGAACTCATGCTTGGCACGGAAAAGCACCAAACGATGAACAATTAGAAAGTGCATTGGCTCAAAATCCAGAAACATTAGGAGATTATTAATCCCCTTTGTCTTTCAGACATTTCCCCAAAGGGGAAAATTTATTTAGGATTAAAATGTAAGAATAGTTTTACCTTTACAACTAAGAAGTTGAAGTTTTTGTAGCTTTCATTTTTTTAAATCATTTAATCTTTCAATTATTAATATGAAAATAGGTATTGTTTGTTATCCAACTTTTGGAGGAAGTGGAGTAGTTGCAACAGAATTAGGTATGGCATTGGCAGATAAAGGACATGAAATCCATTTTATCACCTACAATCAACCAGTTCGATTGGATTTTATTTCGCACAATTTACATTTTCATGAAGTAATGATGGAAGAATATCCATTGTTTCAATATCAACCATACGAGTTGGCCTTGTCATCAAAAATGGTGGAAGTTGTAGAAAAATATCAATTGGAAGTTTTACATGTGCATTATGCAATTCCGCATGCCTACGCTGCCTATATGGCAAAGCAAATGTTAAAAGAAAAAGGAATTGACATCAAAGTAGTAACTACTTTACACGGAACAGATATTACGCTTGTGGGAAGTCACCCAACCTATAAAACAGCAGTAGAATTTAGCATCAATAATTCTGATGTTGTTACAACGGTTTCTAAGAGTTTAAAAGAAGATACATTACGTTTATTTAATATTAAAAAAGACATTCATGTAATTCATAATTTTATTGATACGGATAAATATGAAAAAGCGCATGAACAAGAATGTCAGCGAATTGCATTGGCACAACCCAACGAACGTATTTTTACACACATCAGTAATTTTAGACCCGTAAAAAGAATTGAAGATGTGATCAGAACTTTTGAAATTGTACACAGAACAATTCCGTCTAAATTATTAATGGTTGGTGATGGTCCAGAAAGAAGAAGTGCAGAATTATTGGTAAAAAGATTGGGCATAAAAAAGGATGTATTGTTCTTAGGAAACAGTTCTGAAGTAGCAGAAATTTTATGTTATACGGATGTGTTTTTATTGCCTTCTAAAACAGAAAGTTTTGGATTGGCAGCCTTAGAAGCAATGGCAGCAGAAACGGCAGTAGTCTCTACAAATTCTGGAGGATTACCAGAAGTAAATGTGCATGGAGTTACAGGATATTTAAGTGATGTTGGTGATGTAGAAGACATGGCGAATAATGTATTAAAAATTGTAAAAGACGATGTCACTTTATTGCAATTTAAACAAAATGCAAAAGCACACACCAAGCAGTTTTCTATCAAAAATATTTTACCTGTTTACGAAGATATTTATGAATCGTTAAGAGTAAAAGTGAGTTAAGAATTGTAAAATTGAATACTTTTTATAATCATTTCGGTAGCAACTTTACAATCAATTTTTGTGTGTTCTAAAGCGGTTAATAATACAAAATTAACTTGTCCACCAACATTCTTTTTATCGTGTTTTAGGTATTCTAAAATTCCGTTAAAATCGTTTTCTAAAATTTTAGTTTTTCCGTAAATGTTTAGCACGAGTTGTTTGATGTTTTTTAATTCATTTTTAGGAAACCCAAGCGATTCCGAAGACACATAACACTCAGCAACCATTCCGATTGCAATCGCTTCTCCGTGTGTTAAGTTTTCTTTTATTTTGGATTCTAAAAAATACGATTCTATGGCGTGCCCAATTGTGTGACCAAAATTTAAAATTTTACGCAAACTTTGTTCTTTTGGATCTTGTAGAACAACTTCGTTTTTAATTTCTATTGAACGATGAATTAACTCCGTAATATCTAAGTTTTGAGTATTTTTAATTTTTTCGTATAAACTTACATCATAGGTCAGTCCATATTTGATGATTTCTGCAGTACCAGATCTAATTTCTCTTGGAGTTACCGTCTCTAAATATGCTGCATCTACGAGTACCATTTCTGGATTTGCAAACAAACCAATCTGGTTTTTTAGAACACCTAAATCAACGCCTGTTTTTCCGCCAACAGAAGCATCAACCATACTTAATAAAGTTGTCGGAATGTTTACAAAATCGATTCCGCGTTTAAAAGTTGCAGCTACAAATCCGCCTAAATCGGTAATCACTCCGCCGCCTAACGTAATCAGTAAACTTTTACGATCAGCATTTAGTTCGGTCAACACGTTCCAAACCCCAGTACACGTTTCTAAGTTTTTATGAATTTCACCAGATTCAATTTCTATGAGTTCAATCGGGCAATCAACAGCTAATTTTGATATAAATTTCGGATAGCAGTGGGTATGTGTAAACTCATCCACCAAAATAAATATTGAAGAGTACGCTTTTGAAGCTATTAATGTGTTTAATTCGGTGTATCCATTTTCTTCAAAATGAACAAAATAGGTTGCTGCTTTAATTGATTTCATTCTTTACTTATTATAGGTGCAAATTAAGTAGAAAAAATTGAAATACTTATACATTAAAACTATCTTTGTTATAATAAATGACAACTGTTTATCTATGAAAATTTTTGAAAATACGGAAGTAGCATTTTCTTTAAAATCTGACTCTCAATTAGAACGTGCTTATTTTTTATTTAAAATGATACAGAATCAACCAATGGTTCGTATTGGAACTGCGGTTACAAACTTTGCATTAAAAGCACATTTACCTGTAGAAGGTTTAATTCGCTCTACTGTTTTCGATCACTTTTGTGGCGGCGTAACAGAAGAAGATTGCATGCCAAACATAGATAATATGTTTACAAAAAAAGTGAGTTCTGTTTTAGATTATTCTGTTGAAGGCAAAGAAAGTGAAGAAGAGTTTGATAAAACCTTGCATAAAATACTTCGTATTCTTGATTTTTGTGAAGAAAAAGAATCGATTCCGTTTGCTGTTTTTAAACCAACCGGATTTGGACGTTTTGCGTTGTATCAAAAAATTACAGAAGGAGCGGAGTTAACTGTTGATGAAAAATCGGAATGGTTGCGTGTTGTAGAACGTTATCACGCAGTTTGTAAAGTTGCGGTAGAAAAGGATGTTCCGTTGTTAATAGATGCAGAAGAAAGCTGGATGCAAGGTGCAGCAGATCATTTAATTGAAGAATTGATGGAAGTTTACAACACAAAAAAAGCCATTGTTTTTAGTACTTTACAAATGTACCGCCACGATAGATTAGCATATTTAAAAGAATTGCATCAAAAAGCGCATCAAAAAGGATTTTATATCGGAATGAAAATTGTTCGTGGTGCATATATGGAAAAAGAAAGAGAAAGAGCAGAAGAAAAAGGATATGAGTCTCCAATTTGTGCTGATAAATTAGCAACTGACGAGAATTACAATGCAGCCATTGTGTACATGATGGAACACCCGAAAATGGCATTGTTTGCAGGAACACACAACGAAGAAAGTTCTTTTTTAGTGATGGATTTAATTAAAAAACACAACATCCAATTAAATGACAAACGTGTTTGGTTTGGACAGTTATATGGAATGAGCGATCACATCAGTTTTAATTTAGCAGACGAAGGATATAATGTTGCAAAATATGTTCCTTTTGGTCCCGTTAGAGATGTGATGCCATATTTAATTAGAAGAGCAGAAGAAAACACTTCTGTAGCCGGACAAACAAGTAGAGAATTGAACTTAATAAAAACAGAAAAAAAACGTCGTAAACTATAGTGAGTACTACCCTTCAAGAAATAAAAGCAAGTATTTACAAGAATAAGAAACGACTTGCAAATGAAATCAGAGAAAGCAAAGAGTTGCTATCATTGTTAACAAAATCTACGCATAAAAAACTTACCTCAGAAGAAAAAAAGAAAGTAAAAGAGCAGTTGTTAGATATTTGTAAAAGCATCCCAGCTTTGGCTGTTTTTATGCTTCCTGGCGGAGCCTTATTATTGCCCCTTTTAATAAAATTGATTCCAGATATTTTACCAAGTTCATTTAGAGAAGATGATTCTATAGATATTGATTTAAAATAAAACAAAAAATTCAACTTTTAACTTCTTTATATTCAACGAAAAAACACTACTTTTGCACGAAATTTAAGAAGCAAGTATGCAATCAATTAGAAATATCGCTATTATAGCCCACGTCGATCACGGAAAAACAACCTTGGTTGATAAAATTATAGACCAAGCTAAAATCTTAGACGATCGTAAAGAACGTACAGATTTGTTATTAGATAATAATGACTTAGAGCGTGAAAGAGGAATTACCATTCTTTCTAAAAACGTATCTGTTAATTATAAAGGTGTAAAAATCAATGTAATTGATACTCCTGGTCACGCCGATTTTGGTGGAGAAGTAGAACGTGTATTAAAAATGGCTGATGGTGTGTTATTATTGGTTGATGCTTTTGAAGGACCAATGCCACAAACACGTTTTGTATTAGGAAAAGCACTAGAATTAGGATTGACTCCAATTGTAGTTGTAAATAAGGTAGACAAAGAAAACTGTACTCCAGATTTAGTGCACGAGAAAGTGTTCGATTTAATGTTTGCATTAGAAGCAACTGAAGAGCAATTAGATTTTGTAACTATTTATGGTTCAGCTAAAAATGGTTGGATGAGTACAGATTGGCAAGATCCTAAAGATAATATCTTAGATTTATTAGATGCTGTATTAGAGTCTATTCCAGAAACAAAATACAATCCAGGAACACCACAAATGCAAATTACTTCTTTAGACTTTTCTTCATTTACAGGAAGAATTGCTATCGGACGTATTTTCCGTGGAGATTTAGAAGCGGGTAAAGATTACATGTTATGTAAAGCTGACGGTTCAACTAAAAAAGTAAGAATTAAAGAATTGCACGTATTCGAAGGAATGGGTAAAATTCAAGTAGATAAAGTGCCTTGTGGAGATATTTGTGCTATTACAGGTATTGAAGGATTCGAAATTGGTGATACGATTGCTGATTTAGAAAACCCAGAAGCGTTGCCAAGAACAGAAATTGATCAACCTACCATGAGTATGTTGTTTACGATTAACAATTCTCCTTTCTTTGGTAAAGAAGGAAAATATGTTACTTCTCGTCACATTCGTGACAGACTGTTTAAAGAATTAGAGAAAAACTTAGCATTAAAAGTTGAAACAACTGATAGTGAAGATAAATTCAACGTTTATGGACGTGGAGTTTTACACTTATCTGTATTGATTGAAACTATGCGTAGAGAAGGATATGAATTACAAGTGGGAAGACCTCAAGTAATTATTAAAATGATTGATGGTAAGAAACATGAACCAATGGAAACATTGTCTATAGATGTACCAGAAGAGTCTGCTTCTAAAGCGGTAAACTTAGTTTCTTTACGTAAAGGTGACTTAATGATTATGGAGCCTAAAGGAGATTTACAACATTTAGAATTTACAATTCCTTCAAGAGGATTGATTGGATTGCGTAATAGAATTTTAACTGCAACAGCAGGTACAGCAATTATCAACCATAGATTTAGTGAATACGGACCTTATAAAGGTGATTTTACCGAAGATATTAAAGGAGCAATTGTTTCTTCTGCAGCTGGTAAAGCAACTGCATACGCGTTAAACCGTTTACAAGATAGAGGACGTTTCTTTATTGATATCAATCAAGAGATTTATATTGGTCAGGTAATTGGAGAAAATTCGAAGTCAGAAGATATGGCTGTAAACTTGATTAAAGGAAAGCAATTGACAAACATGCGTAAATCTGGTACAGATGAAGCGATGAAAATTGCACCGAAAGTTGATTTCTCTTTGGAAGAAAATATGGAATACATCAAAGAAGATGAGTACTTAGAGGTAACTCCTTTAAGTTTACGTATGCGTAAAATTGTATTTAAAGCATAATTATTTGTCATTCCTGCGTCCGCGTGCCGCTCGAAGCTTTAGCGGAGGAGCAAGGCAGGAATCTTATAAAATAAATAAATAAATAAATATAAAAACGCCACTTTTAAGTGGCGTTTTTTTGGCTTAAACAATATATCTTTGCAGCATGACTGAATTTAACCATTTTTTTGAAACATTGCAACAAAGCGTTATAAAGGACGAATTTGTAAAGCTAACGTTGAGTAAGCCTGTTAGAAAAAGCTTAGGGTTACAAAATATATATATGCGTTTGTTTTTGGTTGATAATAAAGAAATTTTTCAGTTCAAATACCGCTATGCAACCGAAAACCAATACAAACAATTTTCTTTAAACGAGGCAATTTCTGAATTGGAAATTCTGCTTATGGATTCTTTTAGAGTAGGGACTCTATTTACCTTAAACGAAGATTTATTGGTAACGGTTTCTAAAAAGAAAGTAGTTTCTTACAGAGATAATGCGCCAAGTTTTAAAAATAAATTGCCTGAAATTCCGCTAGAATCGTAATAATTCTAGCGATTAAAAAAAGCGGTTTTAGTCAAATTTTTTGTCAATAAATTTTGAGTTTAACAATCTTGCTACTGCCATATAATTGGGTTTAAACGGAATTTTATCTCCAATACTATATTTCTTTTTTCCGTCTTTTGTTTTGTTATTCCCGATATCAACAACCAGCATATCTGAAGTGATTCCAACAAACTTTAAGCTTTCATCAATAGGATTGATATCTTCTTTATCAACATCTATAATACCAAAATCAAGAATTGCTTTGATAGAAGTTTCGCTAGTACCTTTTGCATTAAAATCGGCAGAGTGGCCAATACTTCCATCGCTTATAACTCCTTCTGGAACGATGTTTTTTTCTTCCAACTCAATTATATTTGCATTAAATTCAAAAGTTTCTGTAGAAAGCTCTTTAAATTGCTTGTTATTTAACGGACTCGTTCCAAAAAAAACAGCTTCTCCAACTCGAAAGTGATTGATGTCTTTCGGAATTGTTTTACTCTCAACTAAAGGCAATGTAATTGAAGTTCCGCCAGAAACATATTTCAATTCTCTATTGAATTTTGCAGAAATCATCTCTTTATAAAGTGATAGTTGTAACAATTTATCATACGTGGGTTCAACACCATACATACACCCTAAATTAGATCCAACGCCAACAACTTCAATATGAGAAAGCTGAAACACTTTTTCATAAAAACTCATTAATTCAGCTCTTTTTACACCTTCTCTCAGCTCTCCAAGTTCTACCATAATAATTATTTGATGAATGGTATTGGCTTTTTTAGCAGCTTCATTTAAAGCCATAATAGTTGTAAAAGAACTGTTTAGAGAAATCGTAGCATATTTTATAATATCATCTGCATATATTTTAGCTGGAGGCTTGATGTATATGGTTTGCATTTTTGGATTTACTTCTTTTAAATTTTTTAAGCTTGTCAATCTAGAATCTCCAATGGAATCTATTTTCTGAATAATTTCATCAGTAAGAACATGTTTCAAAAACTCTTTATCTCCTGAAAAAACCTTTGTAATTAAACTCCAAGTAATATGATGCGCTTTAAAATAAGCACTTAAATACTTGATGTTTCCTTGGATTTTTTTTGTGTGAATTAATAGCTCAGCCATAATTTATTTCTTTAATCTCATTTTTAAATACGGGTTTGTAAATCCAAGTTTTTCATACAATTTTATAGCAGGATTATTTGCTTCTACGTGTAATGCGATATCTCCTTTTGCGTGATCAATAGCATTTAGCATTAACATTTTTCCGAGTCCTTTTTCTCGATACTCTTTATGTGTAGCAATATAAACAAGTATATTTTCTGGAATATAACCACCCATTCCGGTTTCGTTAATTACTGTAACTCCAGCAATTTGATCATCCTCTAAAATTAACATGGTAAATCCGCCAAACGAAATAAACTCATTGATAGAATAGTCGATTGCTTTTTGAATATCTTTTTTCGAATCTCCATATTCTTGGAGATGTTCAAAGAGAAAATTTACTATTTCTGCTTTTTCTGGTTCTGTTGGTTTGTGTACTACATCAAAAACTTTTGTTTCAATCATAAAATGGTTTATTTTCCCATAGTATAAGGCTTTTAAGATGATTGTAGCGTTTATTTTAAAAAAATGTAGAAATCATTTGTATATTAAAAAATAAAATCACAATATTTGCAGAGTTAAAAACAACGACATGACATTTATTCAAAACCATCATCATCATTTTTACAATTCGACTCAAGCGAAGTGAAAGTGTATTGAATAAATTCAACATATATTTTAAACCCGTTTGAGTACATCGAACGGGTTTTTTCTTACACAGATATTTCCTTTCGGTTTACTCAAACAAATTTCAAACAAAATGAGTAAACTAAGAATAGCCATTCAAAAATCAGGAAGATTAAACGAAGATTCCTTACAGATTTTAAAAGATTGCGGTATTTCCATCGACAACGGAAAAGATCAGTTAAAAGCAATTTCAAGTAATTTTCCCTTAGAAGTTTTTTACTTGAGAAACGGAGATATTCCACAATACCTAAGAGACGGCGTTGTAGACATTGCCATTATCGGAGAAAATGTGCTGATAGAAAAAGGTGAAGATATTAACATCGCAGAAAAATTAGGGTTTTCTAAATGCAAAGTTTCTTTAGCAATTCCTAAAGGTGAAATCTATAACGGAATCGAGTATTTCAACAACAAAAAAATTGCCACATCTTATCCGAATACAGTAAAAAAATTCTTGCTTGATAAAGGCGTTGATACACAATTACACATCATTAATGGTTCTGTAGAAATTGCTCCGAATATTGGATTGGCAGACGGAATTTGTGACATCGTATCAAGCGGAAGCACCCTTTTTAAAAATAATTTAAAGGAAGTAGAGGTGTTGTTAAAGTCGGAAGCAGTATTGGCAGTTTCTCCTTTAATCTCTGAAGAAAATCAACAAGTACTAAACAAATTACAGTTTCGGATTAAGGCTGTTTTAAAAGGACGAAATTCAAAATATGTCCTGTTAAACGCTCCCAACGAAAAACTGTCAGAAATCATTGCGGTTTTACCTGGAATGAAAAGTCCGACTGTTTTACCGTTGGCAACAAAAGGTTGGAGCTCTGTGCACTCTGTGATTGATAAAAATCAGTTTTGGGAAATTATTGATGTGTTGAAAGAAAAAGGAGCAGAGGGAATTTTAGTGTGTCCAATTGAAAAGATGGTACTTTAAGAGAAACTATAATGTCAGGTCGAGCCTTGCCTGCCGCAGGCAAGGCTCGAACAGACAAAATGTTAAGTGATGAAATAATAAGATTAAAAAAATGAAAGTAATCCAAAACCCGCAACCAAAAGATTGGAATACAATCTTAGAAAGACCTACAAAAACGGTAGACGCTATTGAGAGAACAGTCAATCAGATTTTTGATGCTGTAAAAAGAAATGGAGATAATGCTGTTGCAACCTATACCAAACAATTTGATAACGTCAGTTTAGAAAGCATATTTGTTTCTGATAAAGAAATAGAAAAAGGTATTTCGTTGGTTTCAGATGAATTGAAAAATGCTATTGAAGTTGCTAAAAACAATATTGAAAAATTTCACAGAGCGCAAAAAACGGAGAAAGTAGTGGTAGAAACTACTACCGGAGTTCAATGTTGGCAAGAAAAAAAGCCGATTACAAAAGTTGGTTTGTACATTCCTGGCGGAACAGCGCCTTTATTTTCTACCGTTTTAATGTTGGCAATTCCTGCTCAAATTGCAGGGTGTAAAGAAATTGTATTGTGTTCTCCTCCCGATAAAAACGGAAAAATAAATCCCGCTATTTTATATGCAGCAACTCTTTGTGGAGTAACAAGAATTTTTAAAGTGGGCGGAATTCAAGCCATTGCTGCCATGACATTTGGAACAGAAAGTGTTCCGAAAGTTTCTAAAATATTTGGACCAGGAAATCAGTTTGTAACGGTTGCAAAACAAATTGCCACCAAATATGGTGTTGCCATTGATATGCCAGCGGGACCAAGTGAATTGTTAGTGGTTGCTGATGTTTCTGCAAATGCTTCTTTTGTTGCTTCAGATTTATTGAGTCAAGCAGAACACGGAACCGACAGTCAAGTTGTATTGGTTTCTGATTCCATTGCATTGATTGAATCCGTTGAGAATGAAATCCAAAAACAACTCTTAGCCTTGCCTAGAAAAGAAATTGCAGCAAAAGCATTAGAAAATTCGAAAATGATTTTAATGGAAGATGAAAACGCAGCGTTAAATCTTATCAATGCATATGCTCCGGAACATTTAATTATTGCCACTAGAAACGATAATTATTTTGTAGATAATATTGAGAATGCTGGCTCTGTTTTTATTGGGAATTACACACCAGAAAGTGCGGGAGATTATGCTTCTGGAACCAATCATACCTTACCAACAAACGGATTTTCAAAAGCGTATTCTGGAGTTAATTTAGACAGCTTTTTAAAAAGCATTACCTATCAAAAAATATCAAAAGAAGGATTGCAAAACATTGGGAAATCGATTGAAATTATGGCAGCAGCAGAAGGGTTGCAAGCGCATAAAAATGCGGTTTCGATTCGGTTAAAAAATATAAAATAAATATAAATGTCAGTTCGAGTGATTTCGAGGAACGAGAAATTGTATCGAGAACAAATGATAATAGCATCTCGATACAAATTTATTCCTGACGTCATAAATTCACTCGATGTGACAACGTAAATATAAAATGAAAACAAATTTCAACATCAACAACCTCATTAGAGAAAATATTAAATCTCTAAAGCCCTATTCATCCGCAAGAGATGAATATACAAATGCACCTTCTAAAGAAATGACTTTCTTAGATGCCAATGAAAATCCGTTTGCAAATGGTGTAAATCGCTATCCAGATCCACAACAAAATTCGGTAAAAGAATTGTTGTCAAAAATTAAAAAAATTGATACTAAAAACATCCTTTTAGGAAATGGAAGTGACGAAGTGTTGGATTTGCTTTTTAGAGCTTTTTGTGAACCGAATAGAGACAACATTATTACGTTACCACCAACATACGGAATGTATGCTGTGTTGGCAAACATCAATGCAGTTGAAAACATAAAAGTTGTTTTAACTGAAGATTTTCAACCAAAAGTTGAGCAAATTTTAAGTAAAGTTGATGAAAATACGAAACTCTTGTTTTTGTGCTCACCAAATAATCCAACCGGAAATAGTTTTTCTGTTGCTGCAATTGAAGAATTGTTATTAAAGTTCAACGGTTTGGTAGTGATTGACGAAGCCTATATCGATTTTTCTGAACAAGCAAGTTGGTTAAATAAATTAGAGGAATTCCCGAATTTAGTCATCACACAAACCTTGTCGAAAGCGTATGGAATGGCAGGAATTCGGTTAGGAGTTTGTTATGCATCCAAAGAAATTATTAGCGTATTGAACTCCATAAAACCGCCTTATAACGTAAACGAATTATCACAACAAAAAGCAATCAATAGATTGTTAGATTTTGATGCCGTTCAAAATGAAATTATACAAATTAAAAACGAAAGAGTTCAACTTGAAAAAGAATTGAAATCCATTGATTTTATTGAAAAAGTGCATCAATCAGACTCAAATTTTCTATTGATAAAAGTAGATGATGCTACCAAAAGATACCATCAAATACTTTCAAACGGAATTGTAATTCGAAATAGGACAAAGGAACCTTTGTGTGAAAATTGTTTGCGAATTACTGTTGGGACTGCATCAGAAAATAAAGAATTGATAACCATATTTAAACAGTTATAAAACACCTACAAGGTTTTTGAAACCTTGTAGGAATCCATAAAAACAAGATATAAAAGAAAATAGATTCTCGTTTTAACGGGAATGACAAAACAAAAAGAAAAATAAAAAGTTGATGAGATTTCTCAATCGTTTTACAAACTCATTTCGAAATGACAACAAATAATAAAAAAATGAAAAAAGCACTATTTATAGACAGAGACGGAACCTTAGTTATTGAGCCGCCCATCGATTATCAATTAGACAGTTTAGAAAAATTAGAATTCTATCCAGGTGTTTTTAGATGGCTGAGTCGCATTGCAGAAGAATTGGATTTTGAATTGGTGATGGTCACCAACCAAGATGGTTTGGGAACAACTTCTTTTCCTTCAGCTACTTTTTGGCCTGCACAAAATAAAGTGATTCAGGCGTTTAAAAATGAAGGAATTGTTTTTAATGACATTCTAATCGACAACAGTTTTCCTGAAGAAAATTCGCAAAACAGAAAACCAAGAACAGGTTTGTTAACGAAGTATTTGAAAGGAAATTACGATTTAGAAAACTCATTTGTTATCGGAGATCGTTTAACGGATATTGAATTGGCAGAGAATTTAAACGCAAAAGGAATTCTAATCACTGCTGATGAAACATTGAATTACAAAAACGAAACTCAAGCTTTAAAAACATCGAATTGGAAAACGATTTACGAGTTTTTAAAAGTATCCCAAAGAACAGCTTCTATAGAAAGAAACACCAACGAAACGAAGATTAAAATCGACATCAATTTAGACGGAACTGGAAAAAGTACTATTGCTACCGGAATTGCTTTTTTTGATCATATGTTAGACCAAATTGCACGACACGGACAAATGGATTTAAACATTCAAGTACAAGGTGATTTAGAAGTTGACGAGCATCACACCATTGAAGACACCGCAATTGCTTTAGGAGAAGTATTCAACAAAGCGTTGGCTAACAAATTAGGAATTGAGCGTTACGGATTTTGTTTGCCTATGGACGATTGTTTGGCACAAGTTGCTATCGATTTTGGTGGAAGAAATTGGTTGGTTTGGGATGCGGATTTTAAAAGAGAAATGATTGGTAAAATGCCTACAGAAATGTTTTATCACTTTTTTAAATCGTTTACAGATGGCGCAAAATGCAATTTAAATATCAAAGCAGAAGGAAGGAACGAACACCATAAAATTGAAGCCATTTTTAAAGCTTTTGCAAAAGCAATCAAAGTAGCGGTAAAAAGAGATGTAGATAAAATGTTACTGCCATCTACAAAAGGAATGCTTTAAAAAAGTGTTGAATTGTGAGTTTTAAGTTTTGAGTGATTTAACTAAAAACTCAACATTAAAGATTAAAAGCTATTATGAAAATCATAATTATTGATTACGGAGCAGGAAATATTAAAAGCATTCAGTTTGCCTTTAAACGGTTAGGTGTTGATGCTGTTTTATCAAATAATATCGATGAAATAAGAACTGCTGATAAAGTGATATTTCCTGGAGTTGGAGAAGCAAGTTCAGCCATGAGAATGTTAAAAGAAAGCGGATTAGACGCAATAATTCCGACCTTGAAACAACCTGTTTTAGGAATCTGTTTAGGAATGCAATTGATGTGTATTGCAACAGAAGAAGGAAACACCAAAGGATTGGGAATTTTTAATACGACAGTAAAACGTTTTTCATCAAAAGTAAAAGTTCCGCAAATGGGTTGGAATACCATTTCTGATTTGAAATCGGATCTATTTACAGGAATAAAAGAAAACGAATTTATGTATTTGGTACATAGTTTTTATGCAGAAAATTGCGATGAAACCATTGCAACTACCAATTACGACATCGCATATGCTGCTGCTTTGCAAAAAGATAATTTTTACGGAGTGCAATTTCATCCAGAGAAAAGTGGTGTAATAGGAGAACAAATTTTAAAAAATTTTATAGAATTATAAAAAAGCTGTTAGCCATTTGCTAATAGCCAAAAGCTAAAACATGAGAATCATACCAGCAATAGACATCATCGACGGAAAATGCGTTCGATTGTCAAAAGGAGATTATAAGACCAAAAAAATATACAATGAAAATCCGTTAGAAGTTGCCAAAGAATTTGAGCAAGCAGGCATTGAGTATTTACATTTAGTGGATTTAGACGGCGCAAAAGCAAGCAAAATTATCAATTATAAAGTCTTAGAACTAATTGCATCAGAAACCAATTTAAATATCGATTTTGGTGGCGGTTTAAAATCTGATAAAGATGTAGAAATTGCGTTTAATTCGGGAGCAAACCAAATTACTGGCGGAAGTATTGCTGTAAAAAATCCTGAGTTATTTGAAAAATGGATTGTTCAATACGGAAGCAATACAATTATTTTAGGAGCCGATGCAAATAACGGAAAAATAGCGACTAATGGTTGGTTGGAAAAAAGTGAACAAGAGATCATTCCTTTTATTCAAAACTATCAAAAAAAGGGAATTGAATATGTAATTTCTACTGATATTGCAAAAGACGGAATGCTTTCTGGACCCTCGTTTGAATTGTACTCAGAGATTTTAAAAGAATGCAGAATGTCAGTTCGAGCGCAGTCGAGAACGAATGACCTCTCGACTGCGCTCGAGGAGACAAATAATTCATTAAAATTAATCGCCTCAGGAGGAATCTCAACCTTTGATGAATTGCCGAAGTTAGCAGCAATGGGCTGCGAAGGCGTTATTATTGGAAAAGCGATTTATGAAAATAGAATTTCTTTAAAACAATTGGAACAATTTATAATTAACAACTAAATGTCTGTTCGAGCGCAGTCGAGAACTATTCATAACCTCTCGACTGCGCTCGAGGTGACACTACGACAACTATGTTAACAAAAAGAATCATTCCGTGTTTAGACATCAAAGACGGAAGAACAGTAAAAGGTGTCAATTTTGTGAACTTGCGTGATGCTGGTGATCCCGTTGAATTGGCAAAAATATACGCAGAAAACGGTGCTGATGAATTGGTGTTTTTAGACATTTCTGCCACAGAAGAAAAACGAAAAACACTCATCGAATTGGTGTTAAAAGTAGCAGAACAAATAAACATTCCGTTTACTGTTGGTGGTGGAATATCTAGCGTAGACGATGTTTCTGTGCTATTAAATTCTGGCGCAGATAAAGTTTCTATCAATTCATCCGCAGTAAAAAATCCGAAATTAATCAATGAGTTGGCTAGTAAATTTGGCAGTCAATGTATTACTGTGGCAATTGATGCCAAACGAGTAAACGGAATTTGGCGAGTCCATTTAGTCGGTGGGAAAGTCCCGACAGAACTCAATTTATTCGACTGGGCAAAGGAAGTAGAAAAACGCGGCGCAGGAGAAATTTTATTTACGTCGATGGAAAACGATGGAACAAAAGACGGATTTGCAAACAAAGCTTTGGCGCAATTATCAAGTTTGGTAAACATTCCAATTATAGCTTCTGGTGGCGCAGGAACCATGCAACATTTTACAGATGCATTTATCAAAGGAAAAGCAGATGCAGCGTTGGCAGCAAGTGTTTTTCACTTTAAAGAAATAGAAATTTCAGCATTAAAGCAAGAGTTAAAAAATAATAATATTCCAGTAAGAATATAAATATAAATGTCAGTTCGAGCGCAGTCGAGAACTAATGACCTTTCGACTGCGCTCGAGGAGACAAATAAAATATAAATTATGAATATCAATTTCAATAAAAATAACGACGGATTAGTTCCGGCAATCATTCAAGATGCAACCACCAAAAATGTATTGATGCTGGGATATATGAACCAAGAAGCATTTGCTAAAACACAAGAAACAAAACGGGTAACTTTTTTTAGCAGAACTAAGAATCGCTTGTGGACAAAAGGAGAAGAAAGTGGAAACGTATTACATCTAGTAGACATTAAACTAGATTGTGATAAGGATACATTGCTCATATCAGTAAATCCAATTGGGCCAACGTGTCACAAAGGAACTGATACCTGTTGGAATGAACCCAATGAAGAAAATTTTGGATTTATTTCTAAACTAGAAACAAAAATTGAAAACAGAATTAAGAATGCTGACACGAACAATTCTTATGTTGCTTCGCTGTTTAGTGAAGGCATCAATAAAGTAGCGCAAAAGGTTGGAGAAGAAGCCGTAGAAGTAATTATTGAAGCAAAAGACAACAATGATGATTTGTTTTTAAATGAAAGTGCCGATTTGCTGTTTCACTATTTATTGTTGTTACAAGCAAAAGGGTTTCAATTAAAAGATGTTGTTGACGTTTTAAAGGGAAGAGAGAAATAAATTTTTACTTCTAAATGTCATTCCTTTGAAAAAGGGAATCCAAAGAAAGGCTATTGATAAAAATAAATCAATACTTAAACAAGCTATGCTTGCCACCAAATAAGAAAAAACTTAGAAATTTCTCCGTTTGGATGTTTCATCCAGCAAAGCGGAGAGCTTTCTTTGTCGAGTATTTCTGAAACTTCTTTTTCAAAAGAAATAAAAGGTTGCCAAGCAACTTGCGTATGTGGTTGGAGTAGCCAATTCTTTTTCGTCGGAATGTAAAACTTACACTCTTTAAAAGTTGCTAATTCTTTTTGGTTGATGTAAAACCCAACAATACAATCTTGGTTCAATGTCTTTAACTGAACATCTTGCCTTGCAAAGGGAACAAATAATTGTGCTTTAAAATAGACTTGTTGCTCTATTTCTGAAACGTTTAAATGGAGTTCTTTCAAATACGATTCGCATTCGTTAGAGTAGAGCAGTGGCAATTGTTTGTCTTTAAGCTTTGTTACTTTTTGGAGCAAAGAATCTTTTCTGTTCGGACCAATACAATGTGCTATTTCAGAATTCCCAACTGAAGGATCGTACAGATAAAACTTGTAAATAACTTCTAAATGAATGGGTTTTTGATCCTTTAAAAGCAAACAATCCAATTCGCCCAACGTAATTTTTTCGCGCTGAATTTGAATGTTTTCAGAAATGATTTCAATTCCATTTTCTTGTTGCAATTGAAAAGAAACAAAGCGTTCTATGTATTTTCCTAAACGAAGTTTTGTATCAATTTCTAAATCAAAAGCAATTGCTTTTTGCTCAATTTCAAACTGTTGCAAACCATACACAGCATCATTTTTCCATAAACAAGGTGTTTGCAGAAAACCGGTATACTGTTGCTGTATTTGTTTTGATGATAATTTCATTCAGCATCGAAAATACAAATCTATTTCCGATTTCTTTTGTACATTGAACTTTTAAAATTTCTACTTTATGCAATTCGACAAATCAGCTTTTCAATTTTTATCAGATTTAAAAGAAAACAACAACAGAGAATGGTTTTTCGAACGAAAAGAGGTGTTTAAAGAACATCAAAATCATGCAAAAGAATTCTACGGAACCATTAGAGAAAACCTAGAAAAACACGATGAAATAGATCAGTTTAAATTGTTTCGGATTTATAGAGATGTGCGTTTTTCGAAAGACAAAACACCGTACAAACCACATTTTGCGGGTTCGTTTTCTAGAACAGGAAAAAGTTTACGTGGCGGATATTATTTAAGAATACGACCCGGAGAAAGTTTTTTAGCGGGCGGATTTTGGGAACCCAACAAAGAAGATTTGCAACGCATCAGAAAAGAAATTGAATTGGATGCAACAGAGTTTAGAGACCTTTTGAACGATAAAAAGTATCAGAAATATTTTGGCGGAAAATTTGATGGCGATGAATTAAAATCTGCGCCACGCGGATTCGATAAAAACCATCCAGATATTGATTTATTGCGTAAAAAAGGATTTATCGCAGTGCGTAATTTTACAGATGCAGAAGTATTTACTCCTAACTTTTTAGAAGAAATCGATAACAGTTACAAAGCATTACGTCCGTTTTTTAATTTGTTTTCTGATGTGTTAACCACCAATTTAAACGGAGAAAATATTATTTAATGAAGCAGGCATTCGAATTTTATAAACCAATTACTTTTAAATAAGCTTCAGGTGTTAAAACAGCTAGTTTACTCTTTTTATAGTCTTTTATATTTCTTGTTAGAATAATTTTAATCTGTCCATTTTCTATTGCCGAAAAATTTTGTAGCGCATCTTCAAAATCTTTAAATTCAGAATTCAGTGCATTTATTACAGTGGTTTTATCCATTTTTATGACATCAATAAAAGTAAGAAGTTGTTTTATTTTTTCAACTACAAATGCATGTTTGGCTGTTTTTCTAAGCAAATAGTATATGTTTGAGATAATTACTGGAGTTGTAAATCCTTTTATTTCTTTTTCTGTACAAAGATTTAAAATTTGGGCCGAATATTCTGCAAATGGTTTTCTGTCAAAGAAGAAATCTAGAAGAACGTCTGTATCGATTAGAACTCTATCCATTTATAAATATTTTTTTTCCACTCTCTCCTTAAGCTCTTTTTTATAATCCATGTTTTTTGGCATTTTAAAAGAACCTTTTAATGATTCAACTGCTGGATTCAGTTTTTTGCTTTTAGGATGCTGATCTTTGGTAATCATTTTTAAATAGTTTTCTATAATATCTGACAAACTTCTATTTTGTTCTTTCGCATAGCTTTTTGCTCTTTCAATGATTTCTCCTTGTATCGTTAATGTTAATTTTGTGCTCATAATAATATGTATATAAGATGCCAAACACAAAATTACAAAATAATTTTATAACACGTGTGTTTTATTTTATTTTTACACGTGTAATAGGTTTTTAATTTGTTTTCTGATGTGTTGACGACCAATCTAAACGGAGAATCGTTGATTTAAGAACGGTCTAGTAGTATAAGAATAGAGCGGATTAAAATGCACTTACTTTTTGGTTAAACACAGACCTTTTTAATATTCACTTACTTTGGTTTAGCGATTAAACCGCTATTATTTTTATACATTGTTGTGCGGTCGTGCTTTATTTGATAAGGTTAAATTCAGTGTCATTTAAATAATCATTTTTATTTTTTACCATTTTTTTAATTTCAGAAAGTGTAGCATGATTAATTCTCCCATCCAACCATTGGAGTCTTTGACTAAAATTTTCTATTACTTCATTGTACAATTGAAAGCATTCTCTTTTTCCATTTTCAAAATTTCCGGTATTTATTATATTATCTTTAAATAGAGTAAATTCACTATTATAGTCATAATTTATTTTTTTTGTTTTTATATCTTCTATCGATAGGTTTAAATTTTTTGCTTCTTGAATTTTTGCTTTTTTCTTTATATCCCTGACTAGCTTTTTTTCACTATCTAGTGGGTTTGAAAAAAATCGTTCAAAAACTTCAAACATTTTAAAATAAGATTTTATCCAATTTTCTTTTTGCGTAGACTCGTCCATATTTAACAAACTAAACTCAAGTCTTGCTTTAAATTCAAGTTCAAACGCAGCTAAATGACATTTTGACCAAAAACCAGAACATTCATCTGTTATAACATTATACTTTGTTTTATTTCGTTTTTGGAATTTTAAATGTTTTGACTCATGAATTGAAATTATAGATAGTTTTTCTTCCTCTTTCCAATTAGCCATTCTGTCTTTTGTGTCAAACATTGTTATATCAATTTTAACACCTTGAGTAATGTTGTTCCAACCTCCCTTGTAATATGTTCTGCCATGATCTGTTGTTTTCTTTTGGCTTTCATTCAAATCGTATAGTTGTTCATTACTTAAACTAATTTCAAGCATTGGTTTGTTCTTCCTTTTGTAATTATCCTTACAGCATTTATTAAATTTATCAATTGTTTTTAAACCTATTGGTGTTTTTTTTAACACCATAAGTAGATTATTTGGTATTAAAGTACAAGGTGAATCAATTTCACCTTTAGGATTAACAATTTTATCGCTAAAATTAACTTTTGGAAATGCTTCTATTAAAAAACTCATAATTCTAAATTTTTATTCTTCACATTTAATTGGATAACATGGCAAGCAGCCTCCTTCTTCTCGCAGCCAAGTCAAAGAAGTAGGTACAGTATATTTCCAAGGTGCTCCTATAAATATTGCTCCTGTTGACCATGGCAATTCTCTTTCGTCATATATTTCATCGAACTCTTTTCCATTTCCACCACAGCAACAGTCTATTTCTAAGTCTCTATCCAAAGTGAATTTTACGACATCGTTAGTTGCATCTACTTCATCAATTGAAACAATACGATAGGTAACGCAATTAATATTAATTTCTCTATTTAGGTCAATTTTCGCCTTATCTGGGTCGAAAGAGTATGTGCCTAAAGAATTGCCTGTAATCGGGTCAAAATCTTCAGAGTAATAATCTAAGTTATCAAACAATTTAATTTCATCTTTCCTTAAAGAAGTGTCCCATTTAATATGCCCTTTTCTGTCGGCATTGTAATTGTTTTTACTTTCTTTAATTTCTTGGTGAATTGGTAGGAATCCTATACCTAAAATTGGAGCTTCTTCACCACACCAAAGCTGTTTGGTTTGTAAATAGCAGTTAACCATCTCCTCAAATCCTGGACGAACTGAAATTGTAATACGTGCGAAACCTGCCTGTAAAAATCTAGTAAATAAATAGTTGTCAGCTTCTTCTTTTAATTTATCTTCCCAAGAACATTTTCTTCCCCAAAAATATGGATAAAGCATGTAGTTCATAAATTGCCACTCAAATGCTTGTTCAAAGAAACGAACAAATTCTCCTTCTTTTTTAGTTTCAGGCAAATCCATTTGAGGAAACCCACAATCTTTTACCTTTCCTTTCAAGGCATCGTTATCATCAAAGAACTGGCAAGTAATATATGAAATTGCAGCCTGTTTCAGTTGCATTTTCATCATTTCAGAAAGAATGAAAGGGTTTTTATTAAAGTAATTTTCTTTCTGCTTCTTAAACTCTGCTAATGCTCTGTTATATTCATCAAGTTCTGTTTGGTACTTATCCATAAGTAGTTTATGAACTTCTAATTGCCATGAAAAATTATCTATTGAGTCTGGTTCAAACCATACTCTAACACTAACTTCAAATTTATTTAAGGCTAAACCAATCAAAGTCAATGTAGCCGAACCTCTAGCACTACAAGTATCAGAAGGGTCAAAATAATCATCTTGGTTTTTTATTCCTTCCGACTTTTGTATCATGCCACCAGCAAATGTTATTCTCAACCTATGGTGAGTCGCACCAAACCTTGGAGTGAGTTTTGGAGTGTCCATTTCAATTTTGGTGGCTGTATATCCCTCAGGGATTTGAATATTATCTGTTTCACTCCAATGTTTATCATTGGGGTCTTTTTTATATGTAGGTATATTATGCCAATATCCTTTTGGTTGCTCTTTCGGTTGTTCCAATTCCGAAAAGCCATAACATTGTACATAATCTAACCAATCATCTTTAGTTGTTCCTATTTCATCAATATTTATACAAGGTTTTTTAGGTTGCTTATGTTTGAATTGTTTTTCTACCAGTCTTTTTAAAAGTTCGGAAGGTTCAGGTATATAGAAGTCAAGCATACTTCGCATTCCATGGCTATATACCTGTGCTTTTCTTGTTTGATTTACAAAGTAGAACTGTCTAGAAACATCTTCAGTTGTACCTATTAAAGTTGAAGTATTTGTTATTTCCGTTTCCTTATGGAGGGTCAGTTGTGTGGTTGTTTTTACGTTTTGCTCAAGACGAGAAGTCATTCTTTCTATTATATCTTTTGACTTATCTTGAACAATTTTATTTGTTCGGTCTCGATTTCGCTTAAAATCAAAACTACCTTCAACAAAATACCCAGGACCATCTTTTTTACCACTTGCGTAATTTGCACCAGCATGGACTTTTGTTTCGTCCTTTATAATATCTTCAATCGTTTTACTAATACTTGATTTGTCAGTTACTTCTAAAAATTTTTCTTCAAACTTTTTTGTTTCATCTATAGTTTCTGTATAATTGATTTCTTTTTCTAGATTTCGGTGAACTCTTTCTTGAGTTTCGCCTTTAACAATATTCTTTATGTAAGAAATATCACCTAGCTCATATTTACAAACCTCATCTCTTACCACAAATAATTCTGCTATGTAGGGTTTAATTTTTACACAGCAAGGATTTTGTTCTACACATTCATCATTGCATTTACATTCACAATCCTCATTTTCTTCTTTCTCTTTACATCTGCATTCTTTTTCTTCCTTCTCTTGATTTGGGTTTTCTATTAGAATTGGTAATGGCTTCTTTGTTTGCCTAGAGCAAGGGTCTATTTCGAAAATGCAAGAGTCTATAATAAGCGGTTTATCGAAATGCTTATCAATATTTAAACGGATTTTATCTTTACCTACCAAATAAGTTGTTTCCAAAAGATTAAGAGTTTGAATCGCTCTTGGTAAGTTAAAATCTCTTCTTACTTTAACATCTACTTGCGTACTCGCTAAAAGCTGGTCATTAAGGTTTGTAATTAGATTGAAAAATGGAGATTTCTCATTGTAACATCCATCTTCTTTTATTTCTTTACCAAACTCGTTTGGCATTTTTCTTAAGTCAATTTGTTTGGTAAACTCTTTTATATCAAAACCAGTAAAACCGTTATATTCTGCATACTTGATTATTGGAGTAATGTCTTTTGGCATTTGGCTAAACTTCTTTATAGCTGTTTCGCTATTCAAAAAGTTTTCCATTTCTTTATTTAGTGCTTCGTATTCTTTACGTTCACATAAAGTAAGCCAGCCCCTATATCTTTCAGATAGCAAGTTTTCGGAATGAGTTTTAATTCCTGTTTTGTCAATTTCTTTAGGAGAAAGTTCATCAGGAGAGCGAAGTGCAGTAAAGCTAATTAGTTCAGGCATAATTTTATGTTTTTAATGTTTGGTAAAGTTCAGTTTTTATTATTTTATATTTTCAAGGTATTTAACCCTTTTCACTTAGTTATTTCCCCTTTTTTATTCAAATGTAGTATTCCAATACACACTAGAGAAGTGTCACTTGATTACTTGTAGAGTTCAATTGATTATCACTTCACAAATTGACTACAATTCTTATAACTACATTCTAATTTTAGCTAATTACCTAAAATAGAATCACATAGCGTTTCGGAAAACCGAAATTCTAATTGTAGTTTTCCGCAACAGTTACTTTAATAGATGAAAAATAGGTGTAAATCTCTTGTAAAAAAAGCTTGTTAATTCTGAGGAATAGAGATTTTATATGTAAAATAGGAGTAAAGCAACAAGTAGGAATTACTTGCTATAAAGAAATTTTTTTACCACCAATTTAAACGGAGAATCGTTGATTTAATCTAAGTTGTTAAATCTGTAGAAAATTGTCAGTTCGAGTGTCATGCTTTTGGGCGTGATGTATCGAGAACAAAATTTTCGTTTTAAAAACCTGTTCTCGATACAACTTTCTTTATTCTCGACTCCGCCTGCCTGCCGCAGGCAAGGCTCGAATTGACAGAAAATAACTCGAACTGACATTTAGGTATATTATTATTTTTCCTTTCTAGGAACTTTTTCTGCCATGTTATCCAACGCATAAATAGTCCATGCTAAAATTACCGCATTTTTCATAATATCATCTTCGTGTACATATTCTAAAAAGTCAAGGTTGGTGTGGTGCGTTACTTTGTCATAGGCCAATCCATCTTGTATAAATTGAAAAGACGGAATGTTATAATAATCAAAGGTTTCGTGATCTGTAGAAAGCGTGTTTTCTATAGTGATTGCTCCAGAAGTGATGTTGGCAATTGGTGCAAAAACCTTTTCAAAAACAGGTCTCGCAAATTCATTGTTCTGTAAAAAGATTCCTCTGATGGCTCCACCGCCATTGTCTAAATTCAAATAGGCAGATACTTTTTTAGAATTGGCATTTGGTTTTTCGTCTAAAGCGCCAAAGTGTTTTTTTGCAAACGCAGCAGAACCTAAAAAAGCTTGTTCTTCGCCACCCCAAAGTCCGATTTTAATAGTTCTTTTTGGTTGATATCCAATCTTCTTCAAAATGCGCATCGCTTCTACCAACACAACACAATTAACTCCGTTATCGGTTGCGCCAGTTGCAGCATGCCAAGAATCAAAATGTGCACCTAAAAGGATGCTTTCATGTTTTAATTTCGAATCGTTTCCTGGAATTTCTCCAATAATATTTACATTGTTTTGTGGTTCTTCGTAAAATTCAGTTTCTAAATTCAGACGAATGGTTGGTGTAGTATTTAATTTGAGCATTCTGTACAATCTACCAAAATGTTCTGGCATAATTGTAAAATTAGGCAACGTTTTAATATCGCTATTTCTAAAATAATACGTTCCGCCAGGATGCAAAACACCTAAATACATAGAACGTGTTGTTAACAGCGCCAAAGCGCCTTCTGCATCTAAAAATTTTAAGAAAGCTTCGTCGCTTTTGTCTGTGGTTTTCCAACCTTCAAACAATTCTGGTAACGGAGTCACTTTTACTTTAGCAGCTACTTTTTTGTCCATTTGCTTTAGTTGCTTCTCAGAATATCTTTCTTCTATCTTATCTGTAAGCGATTTTCTTTTCGGCTCTTTTCCTAACAGCACTATTTTTCCTTTTAGTTTTCCAGAAAATTGGCTGCGTACTTTGTTCATATCAGCAAAACTTTCAATGCTGATGATTTCGCCAGAAACGTTGCCGTTGGTACTTTTAGACATGGTTAACGGATAGGCAGAAATTTTCATATAGTTTGGCGCTACCATTTCTACATTAAAGGTGTTGACGTCCCAACCACGACATTCTAAACAATAATTTTCGAAACGTACATTTTGCAAGCCAATTTCTTTCATTTCGTTAGAAATCCATTTGGCTGCTTTGTAGTAATTTCTTGATCCTGTAAGGCGTTGCCCGTAAACATCTGTAAACTCACTTAGGCTTTGCATCACTTTAGAATTGTTAAAACCTTCATTTCTAATTTCTGACAAGATGCTTTCTGCAGTAGTTACTTGTGCGTAATTGTTGATAGTAATTCCAAGAAAAAGGAAAAGTGCAATACTGGTTTTTATGTTGTTCATGATTGGGATTGTTTTGTTTGTAATGTGTAAAATTAATGAAGAAAAGAGTTGCTTTTTAGCTCAGTTCTTTGTTATCTCTAGTTTTTAATCATTTGCCTTTTTTATATCTTTAACTAGTGCTATTATTTTTTTATTAAGTTCATCATTTTCCATTTCAAATCCAGTATTTACTATTTTTTCTGCAACTTTAATCTTATCTATAGTATTTATGGTTTGTTTTGTATTGTTAAGTGATTTTTCTATTTCCTTTCTAAGTTCAGGTGCCATAATTCCTTTTAGACTTCCATTTTTATTTTTTTGAATTTTACTAAATAACTCATTACTCAACTTAATTGACGGCTTGTAAGTTGGTTTAGAATTCAAGTCGATGTATTTGCACCTATCACCAAATTGTGAGCTATCCAATTGAATATTTTTCACCTTATGGATTGTTTTTACAGATTCTTTGAAAACTTCAATAGGAATATAGTTTTCAATTTCTCTTAATTTAGTTAACCAACAATAAGATTTATTCTTCTTAAATAGGTTGACTATTTCTTTCTTCTTTGGATTGTACCTTTCTCCAGATTTACTCCGATCACTATCCATTATCAATGCATAATTCTGATTTAGAGATTCAATGAAATCAAGATTTAAATCTCCCTTATTCATTAAAAAATGTTTGTAAGAACTACCACCATAAAACATTATGCTATAGTCTTCTCCTTCAATTAAAGTATTATCAACCTTTTGAATTAAATAGTTTAGATAAATTTTGTCACTTTGCCCTTCAACCCACAATAAAAAGTTAGTCTGATATAAGTCATTTGGCTTATAACCCAGTTCCTTAAGAATCTGTACTTTCTCAGTTTTAACATCTGAATAATGTAGATTTATTTTTTTATTCTTTTTAGAAACAATGAAAATGGAATTACTTGGTGAATTAATGAAAACTGAAGAATGTGTTGAAATAAAATAAGTATGATTTTCAATATTACACATAGCTCTGTACAAGAGCCTTTGCCATTTTGGATGAAGATGTGTTTCTGGTTCTTCAATAAAGACTAAATGACTTTTAGATCTATTAATAAATATTGGGAACAAGATTATTATTAAAGTTTGGAGACCATCTCCTAATTTATGTACAGGGAATTGAGTCTCATTACCAATTTTGATATGTAGAACATCATCATCGTATTTAGGAATTAAAGTAATTTTTTTCTTAAACAAATTAGATTCAAGAAAAATTTCAAATTCTTTAATTTCGTTTCTCTCGCTTTCATCACCTAATAAAAGTCTTTTGACTCGCTCATAAATTGACAACCCAGTAAAAATTAACCCATTAGGAATTTCAGCCTGAAAGTAGTCATGCTTTGTACGATTGAGATATATATCGTCAGTTGAAAAAGAATCTTCAGATTGGGCAATTGGACGTAAACCTCTTAGAATTGGAATATAGATTTTTTCAATTTTATTATTGTCTTTTCCTAGTTTATTTATGAGATTTCCCAGATTAGTCACATAAGATTTTGTTTGTGAAATTGTTCCTCGTAGATGATTTTCATATTGATTTTGTGTCAATTCAAATTCATGAACGTCTAAGGTGCTTAAATACCAATAAATATCCAATATATTGTTAAGCACATCAACTTCATTTTTTTCTATTGTTTCTGAGAGTGAATTTAATGAATTCCAATATTTATATTTAATCCCATAAGCCTTTAAACTATCAATTATTCTAATTATTTCTTTTGTTTGGTTTAGAATATTTAAAATAGTTTCCTCATCAATTTCATATATAAATTTAGTGCCTTTTGATTGCGAAAACAATGTTCTTAAGAAACGACTTTTACCAGAATTATTTACTCCTACAAAAGTATTTATTTTTCGTATATTACTTAGTATTCCGAAGTATCTACTTCCGCTAAACTCCTCCTCTAATGAACTATTTAGTTTTATACCTTGTAACATTTATGATTGTATTTTTTTTAATAGAGATAACGTGTTTGTGTATGATTTTGTTGCAGTTAAAAGTGCTATCCACTTTCCGCCGTAGCGGAAAGATAATTAATTTGCGTGAATTCCGATTAAGGAATTCACGCAAATTAATTATAAACAGTGTTTGAAATAGTTTACTTATCCAGGAAAATTCTCAACATACTTTATTTTGAAATCAGGGAAGTTTTCTACAATTTTAATTTTGAAGTCAGGAAAATTCTCAACTATTTTCCATTTCCCAGCCGAATTTGGGAAATTTTCAACTATTTTAACCTTTAAATCAGGGAAGTTATCAACTACTTTTACTTTAAAGTCGGGAAAATTTTCAACTATTTTAATTTTTCCATAAATCTTTTTAACATTAACTTTTTTCATATTATTTATATTTAATTTCCAGATGAAAGAACTTCTGCCTATATGTATGTTTATTTACCCCACCAATTTACTAAAAGAGAACCACAAAACAGTGCGGAAAACCACAACTGTTTATAAGTATTATGAAAAACACGTATAACTACCTAGTACAAAAATGGTGTTAACTCCCGGCAAAAGGAGAACCAAAAATACCAACTGCCAGTTCTAAATAGATAAGAAGTAGAAGAAGTAGGAGTACAGCAATAAGGAGGCGTTTTTTGTTTTTTAAAAGTTTCATGTGCTGCTACTTTTTGTTACTCTTCTTTTTTGTTATTTTCTTGTTGTTGCATTCTATTTCCAATTCCTGCTCCAATTGCTACACCTAGAGCAATCCAAAGGCCTAAATTATTTGTAGCAACACCAATGGCAACTCCAACTGCAATTCCGATTGCCATTCCTTGTCCTAATTTTTTTTTATTCTTCATGTTTTATCAATGTATTTAATTCCTATTCGTTTTTTCTGTGTTATTGCTAGTTTTTAATTGCTTGGTGGTTTTATCAATTTCTCGCTTTAAGAAATAGCCTGTTACAATGGTTGCTAATGTATCGGCAATCGGGAAAGAAATCCACACGCCCAATTCGCCATAATAGGTTGGCAAGATTAATATCAACGGAATAAAGAAAAACCCTTGTCGAGTTAAAGTCAATAACAAAGCGGGCGTTGCTTTTCCGATTGCTTGAAAATAAGCAGCTCCAATTAATTGAATCGCAATAATAGGCGTTGCAGCAAAAACCCAGCGCATATCTTGTGGCGTTTGCTGTAAAATATCGGCATCAGAAGTAAATAATTGTGTGATATTATCTGGAAAAATCATCAAGACAATAAAAATCAGCGTTGCCAATAAAGCGGCATATTTAATGGCTGTATAAATGGTTTCTTTGACTCTGTGATAGTTTTTTGCGCCGTAATTATATCCAGCAATGGGTAAAAATCCTTGCGTAATTCCGAATACAGGAAACAAGGCAAACATCAGCATTCTTCCTACAATTCCGTAAGAAGTTACCGAATTAACGCCGCCCAAATCGAATAAAATATTGTTCATCAATAAATACGTAACACTAACCGCTGCTTGTCTTGCCAAGGTTACAAAACCCAAAGAGCTAATTTCTGAAACAATACTTTTTGAGAGTTTTAAATGATGCAAGCCAATGTTTAATTCAGATCTTTTTGTGATAAAAAACCAAGCGATAAAAAAAAAGCACAACATATAAGAAGCTGTTGTTGCCCAAGCAGCACCTTGCATTCCGTAATCTAACACATTGATAAAAACATAATCTAAAATTAAGTTTCCCACAGAAGGAATTAACATCGCGTACATGGCAAACTTCGGTTTTCCTTCGGCTCTAATTACGGTGTTTCCCATCATACAAAGTGCTAAAAACGGCACTCCGTATAAAACAATGGTATAATAGATTTTTGCAGGTTCAAAGATGTCTCCTTTTCCGCCGAAAGTCGGAATTAAACTGTTGGCGTAAAACAATCCTAAAACAGTCATGGTAAGTGTTACCAATAAAGTCAATGTAATTTGATTGCCAAAAGCAAAAAGTGCTTTTTCTTTATTGTTAGCACCTAAAGCTCTAGAAATTATGGAAGAACCACCAATTCCAATGCTCATTCCTAAGGCAGAAATAAAAAACGAAATGGGCAATACTACATTAATCGCCGCAATGGCAATAGGTCCAATCCAGTTTCCAACAAAAATGGTGTCAATTAAAATATTTAAAGACATTACTAAAATACCTATAGATGCTGGTGTAGCTTGCTTAATAAGTAGTTTGCTAATGCTTTCGGTTCCTAAACTATTGGATACATTTTTCATAAAAGACACAAATATCTAAAATCTTTAGATGAACATTGATACGAATTTAAAAAAAGATTTAACCACAATTTTTTTCAACATCAGGCGATGGTCTATACGCATAATATTGCAACACTTCTTCTATCGCCATTTTAAGTGCTTTGTTGATGGGCAACATGTTGTTGCCTAAGAAAAAATCGATTTGATTTAATTGCATATAATATTCTGTAAATACGGGCACATGCAATCCTTTTGTAATGGCTTCGGCAGTAGAAGTATAGTTTTCAGCCTGACCTTCTTTGATGATTTTACAGGTTGCCAAACGTAATTTTCCGTATTTATCTGTGTTGGCAGCAAAACCAAAAAGACGACAAATTAATCCTCTGTATTTGTAATTGCTACAACTTCCTTTTCCGATTCCGGTTAAAGGCGTATAAATCATACAAGTTGATGAAGTATTTTTATTGAGTAATTGCAAGGTGTTTTCTGCTTCGTCATTTAAAAACAAATGAAAAGCCCAAGGTAAAAATTCTAAAGGCGAAGCTTCTACGGTTGGATAGGTACAACATCTTCCGCAACCCGCCACACAACCCAATCCTGACACTTCTTTAAACGAAGTAGTTTCTTGTTCTAATTGATGAAAAAGTTTTTCTACCAACTGCACTTTTCGTTCTATCGACATTGTTTTTTTTATAAGGTAGGCTTAATAAAACCAACGAAGCTTGTTTATTTTTTAATTCGATGATTTCTTTTTCAAAAGGGTTCTTGTACCTTTGTGTATAAACTAAAAACAATGTCGCAGTCATCAAATATATTTACCTATCATCATATTGTTACCGAAGATGAAATTGATACCCTAAATCACGTAAATAATGTGGTGTATGTACAATGGATTCAAGACATTTCTACCAAACATTGGAACGATTTAACCAAAAACAGTCCAGATTTGAAATTTGTTTGGGTGGTAACCAGACACGAAATCGATTATAAAGGACAGGCGTTGTTGGGTGATCACATCACTTTTAAAACCTGGGTTGGCGAAACCAAAGGAGTTACTTCTGTGCGTCATGTAGAAATTTTAAAAGGCAACAAATTATTGGTAAAAGCACAAACCGTTTGGTGCATGTTACATGCAGAAACACTAAAGCCAGCGAGAATTACAGAAAGTGTTTTAAAAGTATTACAAACATAGAAATATCCGTACATTTGCACTTTCAAAACAGCAGGTTATGTCCACATTTAAAGATTTAGGAGTTCGTAAAGATTTTATCGAATCGTTAAAGGAATTGAAGATTACAGTTCCTACAGATATTCAAGAAAAAACCATTCCAATTTTATTAAATTCTGAGGTGGATTTTGTTGGGTTGGCACAAACCGGAACAGGAAAAACGGCTGCTTTTGGATTGCCAATTTTACATAAAATTGATCCGAAAAATGATGCTGTACAAGCGTTGATTTTATCACCAACAAGAGAATTGGTGCAACAAATAAAAAAGCATCTTTTTAAATACACAAAATATTGCGACGATAAGATTTTTATTGAAGCGGTGTATGGTGGCGAAAAAATTGACAGACAAATAAACAACCTAAAAAGAACAACACACGTTATTGTTGCAACTCCAGGAAGATTGATCGATTTGATTGAGCGTGGAGATGTAAACCTTAAAAATGTAAAAAATGTTGTTTTAGATGAAGCCGATGAAATGCTAAGCATGGGTTTTAAACAAGATTTAAATAGAATTTTAAAATATACTAGCGGAACAGGAAATGTGTGGTTGTTTTCTGCAACGATGCCAGATGAAATTCAAAAAATCATCAAAAAATACATGAGTCCAGATGCGGTGCGTGTTTCTGTTAATCCAAATAGTTTGGTCAATGAAAACATTACGCATCAGTACATCAAAACAACCATCAAAGAAAAAACGGAATTGATTGTTGCTTTTTTAGAGAAAAGACCCAACGATAGAGGAATTATTTTTTGTAGAACAAAAGCAGGAACACAAAATTTAACTGCTCAGTTAAAAGAAGAAGGTTTTGCGGTGGAAGCACTAGAAGGAAACATGCAACAAAAAGAGCGTGATAGAGCAATGCGTATCTTTAAAAAAGGAGATTGTCAGTGTTTAATTTCTACGGATGTTTCAGCACGTGGAATTGATGTAAATAACCTAGCATTTGTGATTCATCATCAATTACCAGAACAATTAGAATATTATACACATAGAAGTGGAAGAACTGCTAGAGCTGGTAAAACCGGATTTTCTTTAGCTTTTATTTTACCCTACGAATTGGAAGAAATTCATAGAATTCAGAAAGATTTAGGGATCAAATTCACAGAGATTTCATTTTAAAATGGATTTAATTTACGTTTTAGATATCATCGGTACATTTGCCTTTGCAATTTCTGGAGCTCTGGTTGCTTCTGATAAAAAATTCGATTTATTTGGCGTGATTATCATTGCATTTGTAACTGCTGTTGGTGGCGGAATGACACGTGATGTATTAATCAATGCGCATCCAATTAACTGGATTGGCGATTTAAATTATATCTGGACAATTATGGCGGCAGTCGTTTTTACCTTTTTATTTAAAAGTAAAATTGCCCATTTAAGCAAAACGATGTTTTTGTTTGATACCATCGGAATTGGTGTTTTTACAATGTTGGGCGTTCAAAAAGGATTGTCTTTTGATTTACATCCTTTTATTGCGGTTGTTATGGGAATGGTTTCTGCTGTAATTGGTGGAGTTATTAGAGATGTCTTAACAAACGAAGTTCCGTTGATCTTTAAAAAAGAAATATATGCATCTGCTTGTTTGGTAGGTGGAACAGTTTTTTTGTTGACAAATCATTTTAACGCACCAGAAAGCATTCAGTTTTTTGCAACCATCTTAACGGTGATTCTCATTCGTTTATTAGCGGTAAAATTCAACTTACAATTGCCAAAAATAAAAGACGATTTGTTTGGTAAAACCTCATAAAAGACATGAAAAATTTCATTTTTAAAAACGTATCAGAATTTAAAAAGATGATTGGTAGAGAATTACCAACCTCTGACTGGATTACAGTTTCTCAAGAAATGATCAACGATTTTGCAAATGCTACTTTAGACAAACAATGGGTTCATGTTGATGTGGAGCGAGCTAAAAGAGAATCGCCTTTTAAAAGTACCATTGCGCACGGATTTATGTCCGTGGCTTTATTATCAAAATTCTTAGAAGATTTAATACACATTGATAGCATTAAGTTGGGGTTGAATTATGGATTGAATTCCGTTCGGTTTGCAAACGCTGTTCCTGTAAACAGTAAGCTGCGTTTAAAAAGTACGGTAAAAAACATCGAGGATCATAAAAATGGAATTAAAGTCACTTTTTCTTGTTTTGTAGAAATTGAAAATCAAGAAAAACCCGCTTGTGTCGCAGAGTTTTTAACCTTGTTATTTGAATAAAAAAACGCTTAATTTCTTAAGCGCTTTTTATAAAAATGTGTTGTAATTTTTTAGGATAGAATTCCTTTTTTAGTAGCATCTTTAGCATACCAAACTAAAAATAAACACACAACAATAATTAGAATTGGCATTGCTAAACTTGGCATTTCAACATTTCTAAATAAATAAATCTGCTGAACAATTGCAGCAAGTGCTGAAATTAAAAATAATTTTGCGGCAAATTTTTTCTTTAATAAAAGAAATAGTGCCCCTAAAGCTCCACCAAAAACGGCCAAAGCAAATGCAGCAGTAACCCAGGCAGGTTGTTCAGTTAAAAATTCTGCTTGCTGTTCTGGTGGTAAAGCAGCAATCATTTCTTCGGTAATAAATGCTCTCGTTAAATAAGCAAAAACACCCATTAAATTCCAAATGAATGCAACTACTGCAATAATCCAAAATGCTGTAGTTGGTTTGTTCGTTGAATCTGACATACGTTAAATTTTAATAATTATTAGTGTTACAAGATAGTTAATATCTTGGTAATTAGAAAATTATAAAATATTTAATAAAAATTAACAGATTTTTTTTTGTGAATTTATTCGTTAAAAACCTTAAAAACAACGTACTTTTGCAACTTTCACTAAACAATACAAATGTCAGAAATGTCAGAAATTATTGAAACTACAGAAATAGAAGAACGTAAAACTGGTAAAGATTTATATAGTTATCAAAAAGGCGCCATTAATAAAATTTTCAAACTTTTTGAAAATGCTCCAGACGATTATCACTTATTATATCAATTGCCAACTGGAGGAGGGAAGACGGTGATTTTTTCTGAAATGGTGAGACAATATTTAAAACATCATCAAAAGAAAGTGTTGGTAATGACGCATAGAATTGAGTTGTGTAAGCAAACATCTTCTATGTTAACAGAGTTTGGTGTAGATAATAAAGTAATTGATAGCACCGCAAAATTAGATGATCAATCTAATTATTCTTGTTTTGTTGCCATGGTAGAAACGCTAAACAATCGTTTAAATGATGACAAACTTGATATTTCTGATATCGGTTTGGTTATTATTGATGAAGCGCATTACAATTCGTTTACCAAATTGTTTAAGTTTTTTGATAAATCGTTTCTTCTTGGAGTTACAGCAACGCCTTTAAGTTCGAATATTAAATTGCCAATGAAAGACAATTACAATGAGTTAATTGTTGGCGAAACCATAGAATCTTTAATAGAAAACGAGTTTTTAGCTCAAGCAAAAACCTATTCTTATAATGTTGGATTAACTTCTTTAGTTGTTGGTTCTAATGGCGATTATACGGTGAAATCATCAGAAGATTTGTATTCTAACACAATGATGTTAGGCAAGTTATTGCAATCGTATGAAGAACGATCTAAAGGTAAAAAAACATTGATATTTAATAACGGAATTAACACTTCAATTCACGTTTACGAAACATTTAAAGCAGCTGGTTATCCGATTGCGCATTTAGACAATACAGCAACAAAAAAAGAAAGAGCCTTTATTTTAAGATGGTTTAAGAAAACGCCTAACGCCATTTTAACTTCTGTAAGTATTTTAACCACTGGTTTTGATGAGCCAACGGTAGAATCTATCATTTTAAACAGAGCAACAAAATCGTTGACCTTATACTATCAAATGATTGGTAGAGGATCTAGAATTTTGAAAAATAAATCGCATTTTAATATCATTGATTTAGGAAACAACTTTCACAGGTTTGGCCCTTGGGGAGCAGATTTAGATTGGCAGCAAATTTTTAGATCTCCTAATTTCTATCTAGAGAAATTATTGAATGATGAAGAATTAGAAGAGACGTTTGCTTATGATATGCCAGAAGCTTTAAGAGCTGAATTTGCAAACTCTAAAGACATCACATTTGATGTAAAACAAACCTATTTAGATTCTTTAAAAAACAGAGAATCTACAAAAGTTGTGTTAGAAAAATCGTTAGTACATCATGCAAAAATATGCATAGAAAATAGCGAAGATGTGTATGATGCCTTAGATTTAGCAAAGAAATTAGGCGATGATATCGATTTTAGATTGCAACGTTATACCAAATGCATTAGCAAAAGCACCAATAATTTTATGGATTGGCTTAAAAATGATTACAGAATAAAACTGAGATTGTTTTTAAGAGCTAATTTTGATGAAATGTTTGAAGAAATTCACGGAAGACCTGCTGAATAAGCAACATTGCTTTATGAAATTAACTAAAGAAACAATCTTAATACTTTTAGCGTTTTTTGCGATTTATGTTATTTGGGGATCTACGTATTTGCTAAATAAAATTGCAGTTCAAGAAATTCCTCCTTTATTTTTATCTTCTACAAGATTCACTTTTGCTGGATTCTTAATCTTACTCATTGCTAAAATTTTAAAACTTCCTTTAAAAATCACAAAAAAGCAATTGTTTAATAATACACTTGCTGGGTTTTTATTTTTAGTGTACGGAAACGGTGTTTTTGTGTGGGCTTTAAAATATGTTGATAGTAGTTTTGCTGCATTAGAAGCATCATCATTACCATTGGTTGTCATTATTTTAATGCGGATTTTATATGGAAAAAAAATTCATAAAATGTCTGTATTAGGCGTTTTCTTTGGAATTATTGGAATCTATTTATTGGTAAGTCAACAAGATATTACAAGCGGAGAACATAGTCTGTTGGGTGTTTTTATGATTGCTACTTGTATTTTTAGTTGGGCTTCGGCAAGTATTTTTGTTTCTAAAGCCGATTTGCATACAAACTATTTTGTAAATTCTGGGTATCAAATGTTTACTGCCGGAATTTTATTATCAGGGTTTAGTTTGTTGCTAGGAGAAGAATGGAAATCTCCTTTATTCTGGAATAATGCCACAATGAATTCAATGATATTACTCGTAATCTTTGGAAGCATAGTAGCTTTTACGTCATTTAATTTTTTATTAAAAAAAGTATCTCCAGAAAAAGTAGCAACTTCTTCGTACGTAAACCCTCTAATCGCTTTACTTTTAGGCTGGTATGTCTTAGATGAAAACATCACTATTCAATCAATTATTGCAGCAGTAATCTTATTATTGGGTGTTTATTTTATAAATTCTAGTAAGAATGTTAAGATTCATAAGAAAATTACATAGAGTTTAATATCTTTAAAGTCTATTTTATTTACTTTATTGATGGAAAAATATTTATCTGCGTTTAAAGACGCATTTTTTGGCTCTTTAGATTGGACGTGGAAATCTGTATTATTTGAAGTTCCTTGGTACACAAATTATTTTTGGGGATTAATTGTTATTTCTCTTGTTGTTTGGTCTTTAGAAATTGCATTTCCTTGGCGTAAAAATCAAGCGATTATTAGAAAAGATTTTTGGCTAGATGGATTTTATATGTTCTTTAATTTTTTCGTTTTTTCTATTGTTATTGCAGGGTTTTATACCGTTTTTGAATTGATATTTAACCAATTCGGAATCACATTAAAAAGTTTGGCTCTTCTTGATTTACAGCGTTTTCCTATATGGGCAGAATTGCTTATTTTCTTTGTTCTGTTAGATTTTGTACAATGGTTTACACATGTTTTATTACATAAGTTTGAATTTTTATGGCGATTTCACAAAGTGCATCATTCGGTAAAAGAAATGGGGTTTGCTGCGCATTTGCGTTATCATTGGATGGAAAATATTTTCTACAAACCCTTAAAAACAATTGGCGTAATGTTGCTTGGCGGTTTTGAGCCAGAACAAGCGTTTATTGTGCATTTCTTTGCCATTTCTATCGGACATTTCAATCATTCAAATATTAAAATCACGTGGGGATTTTTAAAATATATTTTTAACAATCCAGTAATGCATCTATACCATCATGTAAAAGTGTTGCCAGAAAATAAACCCAACGGAATTAATTTCGGAATTAGCTTAAGTATTTGGGATTACCTCTTTAAAACCAATTATGTTCCTGAAGATAGCGGAACCATAGAATTAGGCTTTCCTGGTGATGAAAACTTTCCAAAAGGATTTTTAAATCAACTATTTTATGGCTTTAAAAACGATAAAAAACAACAACTATAACTTAAACATCAACCAAATGAAAACGACATTTTACAGCATGCTTTTTTTACTTACAATTTCTGTAAGTGCACAGAAAAAAATTTTAGATCATCCAGATTTTGATATCTGGAATACCATAAAAAATCAATCTATTTCTAACAACGGAAAGTTTATAATGTATTCTTTAGAAAGAGGAGAAAAAGATCGTTTTTTAAAAATTAAAGACGAAAAAGCAAGAGCAATTTTTAGTTATGATAGAGTTGAAGGGGGGCAATTTACAAACGATTCTAAAAATGCACTTTTCACGATTACTGCTTGGAAAGACAGCATCACCGAAATGCAAAGAAGAAAAGTAAAAAAGGATAAAATGCCCAAAGATACGTTGGCAATTTACACTCTTAAAAGCAAAAAATTCACTAAAATCGCGAATGTAAAATCATATAAAGTTCCGCAAAAATGGACTGGTTTTGTTGCATATTTATTGGAAGACATTAAAAAACTTGCATCAAAAGACAACACTAAAAAAACGGAGAAAGCAGATAAAAAAGAGAAACCAAAAAAGGGAAAGAAAGTAAGTGCTGAAAATGGATATCATTTAGTGATTAGAAATTTAGCGACTCAAAAAGAAGACACCATTAAATATGTAACATCTTATATTTTTGCTAAAGAAGGTAAAAACTTGGCCTATGTAACTACTGGAGATTTAGATGCTGAAAAAGGTGGAGTTTTTGTTTTAAATTTAGAGAATAACCAAACAACAGAAGTATTTACTGCGAATAATAAATCCAAGTATTATCAATTAACATTGAATGATGCAGGGAATAAATTAGCATTTGTTGTAGATGTTGATACTACGAAAGTTTTGGTAAGACCAAATCAATTGTATGTTTGGAATGGCGCTGCAAAAGCAACTGAAATTACAGATCAGAATTCAACTTCTAAAGGATATCGAATTTCATCAAACGGAAAAATTAGCTTTTCTAAAGACAATTCTAAAATGTATTTTGGATTGGCAACGCAACCCATTGTAAAAGATACAACCTTAGTAAAAGACGAAATTGTAAATGTAGAAGTTTGGGCCTACGATTCACCTAGATTGTATACTGTTCAAGAAATGCAAGTAAATAACGATAGAAAGAAATCGTACACCGCAGCATTGCATTTAAATTCTAATAAAGTGGTGCAATTGGCAACAACAGAATATCCGAATGCAACGATTGGAAACGAAGGAAATTCTGAAAACGTGTTGATTTCAAATCCAACTCCATATTTATTAGAAAGTCAATGGACAGGAATGAGAGCAAGCGATTATTCCATTGTGAATTCTACTTCTGGGAAAACAACTACAATACTAACGGATATTTCTGGCGGAGTTCGTTTAAGTCCGCAAGGGAAATTTGCGTATGGTTACAATCCGGTTGATAGCAGCTGGTTTGCTTATGATATTGCAAAAAACACAAAGTTAGATTTAACCAAAGGAAAAGTATTTTACAACGAATTAAATGACACTCCAAATCATCCAAGATCATACGGTTTGGCTGGTTGGACCAAAGATGATGAAGCCATTTTGATTTATGACAGATACGATATTTTTAAATTCAACCCAACAACTGGTCAGCATACAAAATTAACAAATGGTAGAGCAACAAAAACCGTGTATCGTTATGCTAGATTAGACAGCGAAGAACGTTTTATGGATGCTTCTAAAAAATGGTTGTTAACCACTTTTAATGAGACAACTAAAAATAGCGGATATTACGAGTTCAACGCGAAAAGAAATCGCGGAAAGCAATTGGTAGACGGACCATATCGATATTCAAATCCTGTAAAAGCAACAGACAATAAAAGCGTGTTATTTACACGTCAATCTTTTATTGATTTTCCGAACTTACGGGTTTCAGATTTGAGCTTTAAAAAGCAAATTGTTATTAGTGATGCAAATCCGCAGCAAAAAGATTACAATTGGGGAACCATAGAATTGACTCATTGGACTTCTTTAGATGGAAAAAAATTAAGTGGTTTATTAATCAAACCAGAAAACTTTGATCCGAATAAAAAATACCCAATGTTGGTAAATTTCTATGAACGCAGTTCAGACGGATTACATAATCACAGAGCGCCATCACCAGGAAGATCAAGTATTAATTACAGTTTTTATACAAGTAGAGGATATGTAATTTTTAATCCAGATATTGTGTATAAAGATGGGTATCCAGGAGAATCTGCTTACAATGCGGTAATTCCAGGCGTTACTGCTTTAATTGATAAAGGTTTTATCAAAAAAGATAAAATTGGTGCACAAGGACATAGTTGGGGCGGATATCAATTAGCATATTTAGTAACAAGAACAGATATTTTTGCTGCAGTAGAATCTGGCGCACCAGTTGCAAATATGATTAGTGCTTATGGAGGAATACGATGGTGGACAGGTTTAAGCAGACAATTTCAATACGAGCATACACAAAGTAGAATAGGAGGAACGCCTTGGGAATATCCGATGCGTTATATAGAAAACTCACCAATTTTTGGAATTGATAAAATTAATACGCCGTTATTAATTATGCACAATGATGCTGATGGGCATGTGCCGTGGTATCAAGGAATTGAGTTTTTTACAGCGTTAAGACGTTTGGGAAAACCTTCTTGGTTGTTAAATTATAACGGAGAACCGCATTGGCCATTAAAAATGCAAAACAGAAAAGATTTTAACATTAGAATGGCACAGTTTTTTGATTATTATTTAAAAGACACCAACCAACCAACTTGGATGCATCGTGGGGTTCCTGCAATAGAAAAAGGAATCAAACAAGGCTATGAGTTGATGAAAAATTAAAAGAATAAAAAACAAGAAAAAAGCTCCAGAATTTTCTGGAGCTTTTATATTTTAATTAACTATTTTGGTTTAATCTAACACTAAATGCTGAATAAAGAATTCCATCATTCTGTCTCTACTAACAGCAGTATGGCCTCTATCTGGACCAACTTGTACTTCAAAACTTTTACCCGATTTTTGTAAAGCTTGTATCAATTGTAAAGAGTTTGCAGGATGCACATTGTTATCACTTGTCCCAAAGTAAATCATTAATTCACCTTTTAAATCTTTGGCATACGTCATGATACTAGAAGCGTCATATCCTTTTTTATTGTTGGTAATTAAGTTCATATAACGTTCTGTATACACATTATCATAATTTCTCCAATCTGTTACCGCAGAATTTGCAACTGCAGCATGATATACTTCTGGATGTCTTAATAAACTTGTTGCTGCTGTTGTTCCTCCGTAAGAAGTTCCGTAAACACCAACGTTATTTTTATCGATATAAGAACGATTGTACAACGATTTAACGCCTTCTGCAAAATCATCCATTTCTACAATTCCTAAATTCCCGTACAATTTATCTAACAAACGTTTTCCTCTACCACGAACATTTCTTCCATCAATATTTAAAACAATAAACCCATATTCTGTTAACAAACTAGGGTAGGTAAAAGATTCTCTAAAAGCGTTGGTTGCTGGTCCACCATAATTATCTAAAATTACAGGGTATTTTTTAGCAGGATCAAAATTAGAAGGAAAATGAATCATTCCGTGTAGTTTTGTTACTCCGTCAGCAGAAGTAAATGTAAACACTTCAACAGTTTTAAAGCCTAATTTATTAAATTCAGTCATATCACTTTTAGTAATTTCAGCTATTTTTCTCCCTTTTGTATTCATTAAATTTACAAAAGGAGGCGTGTTATGTGTTTGAGCAACATCTACAAAATACTTTCCGTTTGGAGCAATAATTGCACTGTGATTAAATTTTGGATCCGTTAAACGAACATCTTTTGTTCCGTTAATATTTACACGATGCAATTGCATTTTCATGTGATTTTCTCCACTGCGAGCATAATAATACACTTGTTTCTTTTTCTCATCAACTTTTACAATTCTTGCAACTTCAAAATTATGGTTGGTTAATGTATTTACAAAGGTTCCGTCATAATTATATACGTAATAGTTGTTAAATCCATTTCTTTCTGACGCCCAAATAAAATGCTTTCCATCTGCTAATTCATACATTTCTGGAGTGTTTTTTGTAAAACTCGGCAACCATTCTTCTCTAACAATGGTTCTGGTTTCTCCAGTAGTTGGATTCCCTGCACTCAATTCCATAATGTCTTGCTTACGGTTTGTAGAATGAAATAACAATTCTTTTTCGTCTGGCGACCATTTTATTCCGTATAAATACGTTCCTAGAGCTCCGTCATCATAAGGTTTTCCTTTTCTAACATCTAAGGTTACTGTTTTTTTAGTATCTAAATCATACACCAATAAATCTACAGGTAAATTTTTAGCTCCAACTTTAGGATAGGCTTCAATTTCTACAGAATCTTGTACTTTTATTTGATCGTACAACACATAATATTTCTTCGCATGTTTTTCTTCAAATCGATAAAAAGCTACTTTTTTAGAATCTGGAGACCACCACATTGCTGTTGTTTGCCCCAATTCCTCTCCATAAACCCAAGTTGCAATTCCGAATTTGATTTGATTTTCATCATTTCCTTTGGTAGTAATTGCATGTACATTAGAACCATCTGGATTGCTGATGTACATATTTCTATCTTTTGTAAATGCTTTTAATTTTTTATCAGGAGAAAGGGCAGAAGGATATTGTCTTCCACGAGCAGGTCTATTTCCTCTTCTAAAACGTTGTGGGATTTTTGCTTTTTCTGATGCAATAATTTTTTTCTTTCTTACGTCATAGGTAAGTTGCATTCCGTTTTCTACATACGTAAATGTTTTCCCCTCTTTTGCCCAAACAACAGAAGTTGGAGCTCTTTTTATTGAGCTATATAGTTTTGGTGCCATTTTTTGATACTGTGCATACCCTGGCATCTTTTTTAATTTGTCTTGAGCTGCACTATTTAGTGAAAAGACAAACAGTAGCAACAAAGAAAATAAGGTTGCTTTTTTAGAGTGATTGAAATTCATTTTGTGTTAGTTTTAATTTTATTCGAGTAAAGTTAAATGAAAAAATGGTCTAAGTAAAAAAAGATTGAAATTTTAACGAAAGCTTATACTATTTATTTTAAAATGAATAATATCCTTAACTTTTACGAACAAATTATAATTTAAAACACATGAATTTATCCTAAGAAAGTATACTTAAGTGGTGAAATTATAGCTTCAGAATCTGCTAAAACATCAATATCTGATAGCGTTTTTTTTTATTTGGTGATGGTGTTATGTATAAATTACAAGAAGAACGGCTACAAGAACCCATTCTTCTCTGAAAAATAGTTTACCAACAGTTATGATGTATGCCAGTCCGAAAAAAACTACAACAAGCTTATTTTAAGTTGAAATAAAATAGCTTTTTCTTAGCTATAAAATACTAGCTCAAAACGGGCATGCATTAATTTTAATAAAATTTATTTTAGAACCCTTATAATTTTCTCTAAATTTGAGAAACTAAACATTGAATTCCAAACTTATGAAACGCTTGTCATTATTAATACAATTCCTTTTATTCTTATCAATTTCAAGTTCATTACTTGCACAAGACTTTAGTGCTTTAAAATATAGAACTGTTGGGCCAGAAAGAGGAGGAAGAGTTACAACAGTAACTGGAACACCAATGTTACCTGGAACTTTTTATTTAGGAGCAACTGGTGGTGGAGTTTGGAAGTCTGATGATTATGGAGTTTCTTGGAATAATGTTTCTGACGGATATTTTGCAACGCCATCAATTGGAGCAATTGAAGTAGCTGTAAACGATCCTAATATTGTATATGTTGGTACTGGTTCTGATGGTTTACGTAGTAATGTTATTTCTGGGAAAGGGGTATATAAATCGATAAACGCCGGTAAAACTTGGGAACATATTGGCTTAAGGGAAACTGGTCAGGTAGGAGCTCTAGAAATTGACCCAACAAATCATAATATTGTTTGGGTTGCTGCAATAGGAAATGCTTTTAAATCGAATTCTGAACGTGGAATTTACAAAACAATTGATGGAGGAAAAAATTGGAAAAAAATATTCTTTATTTCTGATGAAGTAGGTTTTTCTGATTTAGAATTATTACCTAGTAATCCTAACATTGTATATGCAGCAGCCTGGAAAGCTAGAAGAAAACCTTGGACAATTATTTCTGGAGGAAATAAGAAAGAAGGTGGTATTTACAAATCTATCAATGGAGGAAAAGACTGGGTGAAATTAGAAAAAGGATTGCCAAAAAACGGAATTGGTAAAATTGATTTGGCAGTTTCTCCTGTAGATTCAAGTATTTTATATGCTGTTATTGAAGCACCAGGTAAAGAAGGAGGTTTGTATAAATCGATAGATCAAGGAGCTTCATTTATACAAGTTTCTAATAATAAAGGCTTGGTAAATAGACCTTTCTACTATACAAATATTGAGTTAGATCCCACAAATTCAGAGATTATTTATTCCAACGCAAATCCATTATTAAAATCAATTGATGGTGGTAAAAGCTGGAAAAGAATGTCTGTTCCTCATGGAGATAATCATGATATTTGGATCAATCCAAACAATCCAAATTTATTAATTCAAGCAAATGATGGTGGCGCAAATGTTACCCATAATGGAGGAAAAACATGGTCATCACAATTCAATCAACCCACGGCAGAATTATATCAAGTAGAAGTAGATGATCAATACCCATATTGGTTATACGCTGGCCAACAAGACAATTCTACCGTTGCAATACCGAGTTTACAACCGTTTGCAAGACCAATTTCTGGAAAAGGTTGGGGAATAAGTGTAGGTGGATGTGAAACAGGACCAGCTGTACCAAAACCAGGAAATCATAATATAGTATATTCAAATTGTAAAGGAAATTTTGGGGTTTATAATAAGTTAACCGGAATAGAAAAAAAATATACTGTTGGTGCTTCATTTATTTATGGATACAACCCTAAAGATTTGAAATATCGTTTTCAGCGTGTTGCACCCATTCATGTTTCTCCACACAATCCAAATGTAGTATATCATGGTTCGCAGTATATTCATAAAACAATGACAGATGGAAAAATTTGGGAAACAATTTCTCCCGATTTAACAGCTTTTGAAAAAGACAAACAGGTTGTTTCTGGAAGCCCAATTACGAGAGATATTACAGGAGAAGAATATTATAGTACATTGTATTCAATTAGAGAATCTAAATTAAAAGAGGGATTAATTTGGACAGGTTCTAATGATGGTGTTATTTCCGTAACCAAAAATGGAGGGAAATCTTGGAAAAATGTTACACCAAAAAAATTACCAAAAGGAGGTAGAGTAGAATCTGTAGAGCCATCACAATTTGATCCAGCAAAAGCTTATATTGCTGTTGATAGACATTTATTGGGAGATGATAAACCTTATTTTTATAAAACCACAAACTATGGAAGAACATGGGAATTAATTTCTACAAGTTCAAACGGAATTCCAAATGATTTTACAAGCAAAGTTTTACGAGAAGATCCAGTAAGAACAGGTTTATTATATGCTGGTACAGAATTCGGAATGTTTGTTTCTTTTGACGATGGGAAATCGTGGAAAAAATTTCAACAAAATCTACCAGTAACCCCAATTACGGATATTAAAATCTTTAGAGGAGATTTAATTTTAAGTACGATGGGAAGAGGTTTTTGGATTTTAGATAATATTACTACCTTAAGAGATGAAAAAATTAATAGTTTAAAATCTTCTCCATGGTTATTCAAACCAGACACAACAATTCGCTATCGTTCTCGAGGTTATAGAACTGATGGTATTGTCCAATATCCAGGAACAAATGTCATTATAGATTATTTTATCCCGAATAAAAATACCTCACCAATTCAATTAGAGATTTTAGATTCAAATAGAAAAACTGTTGCCTCAATTGTTAGTAATAATAGTTTGATTAATAAAACGACTGTTGTAGAAAACATGAATTTGAGTCAGGTTTTTAAATATGTAGATACAAGATTAGAAACAAAATCGGGCATCAATCGTTTTAACTGGAATTTACAGCAGAAAGGAGCTTGGTCATCAAACAAAAATAGAAGTTTTAAAAACGGCCCGATGGTTGCTCCAGGAGTTTATACTGCAAAATTAACAGTAAACGGAAAATCGTTTGAGCAATCGTTTGAAATTACAATGGATCCAAGAGTTAAAGACGAAGGAATTACAAAAGCTGATATTGTAAATCAAATTGCAATGCAACAAAGAGTAATGGATTTACTTTCTGAAGCTAGACAATTTCAAGATACATTAGAAAAAGAAGCAAAAACTTTAAAAGGAAAAAAATCAGCTAGACTAAATACAATTAACGCAATTTTAAAACAATTAAAAAACAATTCTGTTGTGTATCCACAACAAATGCTAGTTTCTCAAATCTCATTCTTACTAAACATGTTTAGTAGTGCAGATCAAATTCCGGGTCAAGATTCAAAAAATAGATTTAAAGAATTAACAAATCAGTTTCATACATTAAAAAATGAATTTAGGAATTAGTTTTATTTGAAAGAGAGATTAGTATAACAAATAAATTGCTTATTTAATTTTCCTATTATTAACTGTAAAATAGATATATTTGCAAAATAATTTTAAAATAGACTTTAATAATTTACAATACGAATGGCTAAATCGCAACAGACATACAATAAGAGTGAAAAAGAAAAAAAACGTTTAAAAAAGCGTGAAGACAAAAGAAAGAAGATGGAGGCTCGTAAAGCTGATGCAAAGGAAAATGGAACTTCTGGAATTGAATTTGCTTATGTAGATCATAATGGTAATTTAACCGATACTCCGCCAGATCCAACATTAAAGGTTGAAGTTGAGTTAGAAGATATCATTTTAGGAATTCCTAAAAAAGAAGAAGGTGAAGCAGAAGATCCGATTAGAAACGGAAAAGTTTCATTTTTTGATTCTTCTAAAGGATATGGTTTTATTTTAGATACTGATAATCAAGAAAAATACTTCACACACGTTAGTGGTTTGATTGATGAAATTGCAGAAAACGACAAAGTTACTTTTGAACTTGAAAGAGGTTTAAAAGGAATGAACGCTGTAAAAGTGAAACAAAAAAAATAATTTTAGTATATATACTTACTACTATTAAGGTAAAAGCAACTTTTTTAAAGTTGCTTTTTTTTTATGCCTTAAAACTTCTGTTTGAGTGATTATTTATTTTCATATATTTGTGTAAACTACACTCAACCTTATGAAAAAAGCACTTTATGTTTCGTTATTTTTATTGGTATTCGCTTCTTGTAATACCGAAAACAGAGCAATCAAAAATAAAATTGATTTTGATGGAATCACAGAATCCATCAAACCAGGAGACAATTTCTTTAAACGTGTAAATAAAAAATGGCTAGACACTGCTGTGATTGCAGAAGATCAAGTTGGAGTTGGATCGTATAGTTTCTTAAACATTCCGCAAAAAAAATTATTAGAAAACATTTTAACAGAAGTTGCATCAACAGATCAAAAGGAGGGAAGCATCGAACAAAAAGTAGGCGATTTTTATAGTTCTGGAATGGATACAGAAACCATTAATAAACTTGGTTTTCAGCCAATTCAACCTATTTTAAATAGCATTGATAATATTAAAAATGTTTCTTCATTAATGACTTTTGTTGCAGAAGAAATTACGTCTGGAAATTATTCTATTATTGGCATGAATGTTTCTCCAGATAATGAAAATAGTAAATTGAACATCTTGCATTTTGGTCAAGCCGGAATAGGATTGCCAGATCGTGATTATTATTTTAAAACAGATGCAGCTTCAGTTGTCATTCAGGATGCATATAAAAAATATTTGACTACACTATTTACCTTATCAGAAACAAAAAATGTGGAGAAAAAAGCAGAAACAGTTTACAATATTGAAAAGAAATTGGCAGCATCACACAAAACAAGAATTGAACGCAGAAATGTAAAGGCCAACTACAATAAAATGGCTGTTTCTAAAATCAATAAAAAACAACCAAATATTGGCTGGACAAAATTATTGAAAAAGCTAAATCTAAAAGCCGATGAAGTTGATATCAAACAGCCAGCATATTATGATGAGCTAAATAAGTTGTTAGTTTCTATTCCGATTTCAGAATGGAAAACCTATTTAAAAGCGGGTACTTTAGCTACTTATGCGGATGTTTTAAGCAAACCTTTTGAAGATGCAAATTTTGAGTATGCAAAGGTTTTGTACGGACAATCTACTCAGAAAACTCGTGCTCAATTAATGGTTCAGAAAGTAGACAGACAATTAGGTTTTGCACTTGGACAATTATATGTAAAGCGATATTTTAATGAAGAAGCTAAAAAACGTGTGTTAGATTTGGTAAACAATTTACAAAAAGCTTTTGAAAATAGAATCAATCAATTAGATTGGATGAGCAATGTTACAAAAGAACAAGCAAAGGAAAAATTATATGCAATTACTAAAAAAATTGGATATCCAGATGTGTGGAGAACATACGATGTGAAAATTGAAAAAGGAAAATATTTTGAAAATGTACTGGCTTTAAAAAAGAATCAATATCAATACCAGGCAAATCAATTAAACAAAGCACCAAACAGAGATCGTTGGGGAACAACGCCTTCTACAGTAACTGCGTATTACAATCCGCCTTTAAATGAAATTGTTTTTCCGGCAGGAATATTACAATTTCCGTATTTTGATGTCACTGCAGATGATGCTGTAAATTATGGCGGAATCGGAATGGTCATTGGGCACGAATTAACGCATGCTTTTGATGATCAAGGAGCGCAGTTTGATAAAGATGGAAATGTAAAAAATTGGTGGACTACAGAAGACTACACAAAATTTAAAGCAAAAACCCAACAAGTGATAGATCGTTATAGTTCTTTTACGGTTTTAGACAGTGTTCATATTAAAGGTGCATTAACAGTTGGAGAAAATACGGCGGATAATGGCGGAATTTCAATTGCCTATGATGCATTTAAACTTACCGAACAAGGAAAAGGAACAACTAAAGTTCAAGGTTTTACTCCAGATGAGCGCTTCTTTATGTCGATTGCTAGAATTTGGCGCGTAAAAACACGCCATGCTTATTTGCGTAATTACATCAAAACAAATCCACATTCTCCACCAATTTGGCGCGTAAATGGTCCATTAATGAATTTTACACCATTCTATAACACTTTTGATGTAAAACCTGGTGATAAAAATTATAAAGCTCCAGAAGAAAGGATTAAGATTTGGTAATCTTCTTTTTAATATACAACATTAGTCATAGTAGTTTCATTTTTTTAACTAAAATGGTTAATCAATGATAAATTAAAAATTAAAAAAATCAGAAATACATTTTTTTAATTAATAACAGGATAGTCTTTTATTTATAAGTGAATAATAGACTATTGAGTTTTCTCGTTTTCTACTTTTCTACCTTGTTTACTATTTCTATAAATATTTTTCTATAATATTAAAACCGTTTTTTATGAACTTCTTCATAAGAAAGTAAGACGTAGATGCAATTCATCTAATAGCTCTTTTTATACTTTCAATAATCTAATTATTTATAATGCATATAGGTTAAAACATGATAGATGTCATATTTTTTAGCACAAATGACTCGTAATTTTACATCTCATAAAATGAAAAGAATATGAAAACAAAAAAAATTATTTACAGTTTATCACTCACAGGTATCTTTTATGTTGTACTAGTGAGTTTTATTTCTACAAATGAAAATGTCAATTATATTGGCATTAAGCAAAAGAAATGGGTAGCTCCAGAAAGCGCAAACAAAATAGTAAATCCTTTAAAAGGAGATGAGAAATCATTATCCATAGGAAAAAAACTTTTTAAAATGCAGTGTTCTGTCTGTCATGGATTTAAAGGCAAAGGAGATGGTATGGCAGGAGCTGGACTAAACCCAAAACCAGCTAATCTAACTAGTGAAGCAGTTCAGTCTCAAACTGATGGGGCAATCTTTTGGAAGATTCAACGAGGTCGTGGACCAATGCCTAGCTATAAATCTTCACTTAAAGAAGAATATCGATGGTCAATCATTAACTATATAAGAATTTTAAAAAAATGAAAAAACTATTTATAACAATGTTTGTTATTGGTGTTGCACATATTTCTTATGGACAAACATACAATCGCTTTGAGGTTGATAGTATAATCTCTAAACAATACAAACCAAGTAAAACCCAATTTATGGTCAGAGGTTATGGTCATACAGGCTTTAACTCTATGGATACTCAAGGAAATAAAAAATCTTCATACGTTGGTTCTGCTTTTTCGCCTATTTTCTTATTCAAACATTCAGACAGGCTTATGTTTGAAGCTGAACTTGAGTTTGAGCTTGGAGGTAACAACCTAGAAGTCGGCCTAGAATATGCAGATGTAATGTATGTTTTGAATAAGAATATGACAGTTCGTGCAGGGAAATTTTTGCTTCCTTTTGGAACCTTTATGGAACGATTACATCCCGCTTGGGTTAATAGACTGCCAACAAAACCATTGGGATTTGGTCATGATGGTATTGCGCCTGCATCAGGTATAGGTGTAGAAGTTCGAGGAGCTTTTAATATTGGAAGTTCTACTTTAAACTATGCTATATACTCAACCAACGGAGCAAGATTAAAAGATGGCAGTGTAGAACCTAAAGAAGCAGGAAGGCTATTATTCAAAAACTATACAGACAATAATACCAGCAAAGCTTTTGGTGGTCGTATAGGGGTATTACCTTTTGCTGATTCTTCTACAGAAATAGGTTTTTCAACATATTCTACGAATGGACTTGGTTCTTCAGGCTCTATATATGAAAATGTTGGAGCCTTTTTATATGCAATCGACTTTGCTTTTGTAAAACAAATACCTGCTATTAGTGGGTTTGTTGATCTTAAAGGGCAATATAATAATTCTGATATTACTGACGCTACTTATACAGAACTTGATCAAAATAATGTTCCACAACCGTATACTTTCAATAATATAAGTAACTCCTTTTATACTCAATTAAGCTATCGTCCAACTATGGCTAGTAGTGATTTTCTTAAAAAAATAGAACTAGTTGGTAGGTATTCAGATATCAATACACCAGAAGGAGCAGAGTGGGAAGAACAATCTGTTCAATATGCTTTTGGTATAAATTATTGGTTAACCTGGAGGTCAGTTGTAAAAATCGCTTATCAAACTACCGATACTGTTGGTGGTCATGATGGAGGTAGTGGAACAACAAATGGCTTCTATGTGCATTGGGCTATTGGATTCTAAAAAATAAATTAAATATAAAGATTATGAAAACAATACATAAAATAGTTATAACAGCTTTGCTGCTTTTTATTACTGGAGGAATATTAGTTAGTTGTGCTTCTTCAAAGGAGGTGTATTCTAAAGTAACAAAAATTGAAGACGAATTTAAAATTGAAAAATCGGGAGCTCAATTATGGGGAGAAGCTTGTAATAGATGCCATTTGGCACCTTCACCTGCTGATTACAATGATATCGATTGGAGCACAATAAGCTTACACATGAGAATACGTGCTAATTTAACAGAAAAAGACATCACAAAAATAGCAGACTTCTTAAAATCCTCAAATTAATTAGGGATTTACAAAACCCAAATTATACTTGATAAGCTAAGAGTTTTTTTGGTTTTGAAATTTTTAGAATAATAGACATTTTGATAAATCGAAACAAGTGTTGAAGTAAACTCTTAACAATTAGAATTATAATAAATTGAAAATAAGTGAATTAATGTATTGTCAGTCTAAAAAATGTAACCACCTTTGCAACTTATTAATAAGTATTATAAATTTAATTACATTACAATGAGTAAAGGAACAGTAAAATTTTTCAATGAGTCTAAAGGATTTGGATTTATCACAGAAGAAGGAGTAGACAAAGATCATTTTGTACACATCTCAGGATTAATCGATGAAATTCGTGAAGGCGATAGCGTTGAATTTGATTTACAAGAAGGAAACAAAGGATTAAATGCAGTTAACGTAAAAGTTATCTAAAACATATACTTTAAGTTTTATAAAAGTCCATCAGCAATGATGGACTTTTTTTATGCTAAAATTCAACGCTAAAATAAGGGACATTAATATATTTATTTGTCTTATTCACGAGAACGGTATTGTTATCTTTGCAAAAAATATTATTTATGTCAAAACGTTTTTCCGATTTAGGAATTCATGATCAGTTAGTACAAGGCTTGGCTGATTTACAGATTTCTATTCCAACAGATATTCAAGAAAAAACAATTCCGGTTATTTTACATCAACAAGAAGATGTAGTAGCTTTGGCAAAAACAGGAACAGGAAAAACTGCGGCATTTGGTTTGCCTTTATTGCAATTGATAGATGTTGATAAAACTAATATTCAGGCAGTAATCTTAGCACCAACAAGAGAATTAGGGCAACAGATTTATACAAATTTAGTGTCTTTTTCTACACATTTACCAGCAATTTCTATTGCTACAATCTGTGGTGGAATTCCAATTAAACCTCAAATAGAACGTTTAAAAAGCACTACACATATTGTTGTGGCAACTCCAGGGCGTTTGGCAGATTTAATAGAACGTAAAGCAATCGACATTAAAAACATTTCTTATTTTATCTTAGATGAAGCAGATGAAATGGTAAGCGCCTTAAAAGTTGGATTGGATGCAATTATCAAAGAAATCCCGAAATCGAGAAGAACGTTATTGTTTACGGCAACAATGCTAGGAGCCATTAAACAATTGGTTCAGAATTACATGTCAAAACACGTTATTCAGATAGAAGCTGATATGACTACTGTTGGACATCAAGGAATTGACCATCAATATGTGGTCGTAGCACCGATAGAAAAGCTAGAAGTGCTGTTGCATTTCTTAAATTCTAAAGAAGGAAAGCGAGGCATCATTTTTTGTAAAACAAAAGCTGCCGTAAATAAATTAGCGAAAAACTTAGCCATCAATAAATTTTCATCTGGTGCCATTCATGGGAGTTTAAGTCAAGGAATTCGAGATCGAATTATGGGGCAATTTAGAGAAGGTTTTATCGATATTTTAGTGGCAACGGATTTGGCAGCAAGAGGAATTGATGTCAAAGATGTTTCTTATGTAATCAATTATCATTTACCAGACACCTATGATGCGTATGTGCATAGAAGTGGACGAACAGCGAGAGCAGGAGCAACCGGACTTTCTTTAACTATTTTACAGCAAGAAGAAGTTGCTGACATTGCTGATTTTGAAAAAGAATTAGGCATTGTTTTTAAAGAATTTAAAAAAGCAGATGCTAAAAGTATTGAAGAAAACAACGGATTGTTGTGGGCAAAGAAAATATTTAAGACCAAACCAAATCGCACTATTTCTGAAGAGTTTAGAAAAGAAGTGAGAACAATTTTTCATCATTTAACAAAAGAAGAATTGATAGAAAAAGTATTGGCAAATTATATAGCACAAACCAATTCAGGAGCTTCAAAATCAGAAGAGCCTAAAAAGAAAAAGAAGAAATAGACATGGCAAATAACATAAAAGAGCAACAAGATATTCTTGATAAATTAAAGATTTATAGTTTAAATCCGATGCAGGAAGAAGCGTTGGAAACAATCAATAACAATGCAAACACCATTTTGTTATCTCCAACAGGAACTGGAAAAACATTGGCTTTTTTATTGCCTTTATTAGCGCAGTTAGATCCAGAATGTGAAGAAGTACAAGCTTTAATTATTGTACCTTCTAGAGAATTGGCGATACAAATAGAGCACGTCATTCGAAATATGGGATCTGGCTACAAAGCAAATGCTATTTATGGTGGAAGAACGATTGCAAAAGATAAAATAGAACTAAAACATACACCAGCTATTTTAATTGGCACACCAGGAAGATTGTCAGATCATTTTGAACAAGCTCGTTTTACTACAGAAAACATCAAAACATTAATTATTGATGAGTTTGATATTTCTTTTGAAGTTGGCGCAGGTGGAGATATGAGAAACATCATCAGTCATTTACCAAATATTACAAAACGCATATTGACTTCTGCGACAAAAGGAACTTCTATCCCTAGTTATTTTAGAATGGATAGTCCTAAAACATTAGATTATCTAAAAGAAAAGGCGGCATCAAAACTGATGATTAAAACCATCCTTTCTCCTTCTAAAAACAAACACAACACGCTAGTCGATTTATTAAATCATTTAGGAAATGATCCTGGAATTGTGTTTTGTAATAAGAAAGATAGCATTGAAGATATTAGTGCTTTTTTGGATAAAAAGAAGATTGCACATACGTGTTTTCATGCTGGTATGGAACAAATAGACAGAGAACGTGCTTTGATAAAATTAAAAAATGGAAGTGTTTCTATTTTAGTGGCAAGTGATTTGGCTTCAAGAGGAATTGATATCCCTGAAATGAAATTCATCATTCATTATGAAACTCCAGATGCTTACGAAGAATACACACATAGAAATGGAAGAACTGCTAGAGTAGATGCAAAAGGAACAGCTTATTTGATAAAAGGAGATAGAGAAGTTTTTCCTGAGTTTATTGAAAATGCTAAAGTTGAAAAATTATCTACAACCGGTAAAAGAAAACCTCAATTTTGGGCAACCTTATTTATTTCTGGAGGAAGAAAAGATAAAATTTCTAAAGGAGATATTGCAGGACTTTTCTTTAAACAAGGCGAAATTAATAAAGACCAATTAGGAACTATTGACTTGAAACAAGATTGTGCTTTTGTAGCGGTGCCTTTAACCATTGCTGATGCTTTGGTAGAGAAACTAAACAATACTCGTTTAAAAAAGAAAAAAGTAAGAGTGAGCGTTATCTAAACTCTCTAGTTCATCAAAATCTTTATAAAAACCACAAATCATCAATCGAAAGATTGATGATTTGTGGTTTTATGCTTTATCGTTGAAGAGTTCTTTTTAAATTTTAGGCTTTTTCTTCTATCTTAAAACTTGCCAATTTATATACCAATGTTGGTAAAACAATTAATAAAAGAGGCAACGCAATAATAAATCCACCAACAACCGCAATTGCCAAAGGTTGATGCATTTGTGCGCCAGTTCCGATTCCTAAAGCTAAAGGCATTAATGCAACAATGGCACTAATGGCCGTCATTAATTTTGGTCGTAATCTTGCAGAAATGGAATAAATAATCGCTTCTTTTTGCCCTCTTTTTTTAATCTCGGCTAAAAATAAGTAGATGGTAAAAATGGAAGCTTCTCCTAAAATACCAATAATCATAATAATACCTGTGTAACTTCCTACATTTAACGGAGTATTTGTGAAATACAAAGCCAAAACACTTCCAGAAATTCCTAAAACACTTACAAAAATCACGATGAATGAAAGCATTAAATTGCGAAACATAAATAAGATTACCGTAAATACCAACAAACCACCAAATATTAAAATGAGTAACAATTCGTTAAATGATTTTTGCTGTTCAGCATAAGATCCTCCGTATACTATTTGGTAAGCTGGTGGTAATTGTAGTTGTGCCAGTTCTTTTTTAATATCGTGTATTACGCTTCCTAAATCTCTGTTATTAAGACGGGCTGTTACTACGCCCATAGATTGTAAATTTTCTCTTTCGATTTCAGAAACACCTTGTTTCATAGAAAAATCAGCAAAAATAGCTAGTGGTAAATAAGTACCTGAATTAGTGGCTATTTTGGCTTCTTTAAGTTGTTCAATGGGTATAGTAGCATTATCAGGATGCAATACTCTAATATTTGTTAACTGTTCTTTTTCTAAAATTGCCCCTGCAATGGTACCATTTAAATAGGTCTGAATTTGTAGTTGTAAATCACTTGACGACAAACCATATTGTTTTAAAATGCTTTCTTTAGGATGAATGCTTAACATTGGACCCGCAATTATAATTCCATTAAAAACATCTGCGGTACCCTTTACATTTTCTACTTTTTTCGCAACTATTTTCGATAATTCTTGTAGTTTTTTATGATCTGTACCAAAAATTTTAATTTCAATAGGTTGCACACTACTCATCAAATCTCCTAACATATCTGTAATTACTTGACCAAAATCAACCGTTAATGCTGGAATTGAGCCTTCTACTCGTTTACGAATAATGTCTGTAACTTCAAAAGTGGTTTTTTTTCTGTTTTTTTTCAATTCTATCAAGTAATCACCTCTGTTTGGCTCTGTAATAAAAAAGCCCATTTGTGTTCCTGTTCTACGTGAATACGCTTTTACTTCAGGAATCTGATCTAAAATAGCATCTACTTCAGAAAGCATTCTGTCGGTTTCATTTAGTGAAGTTCCTGATGGACTGTTGTAATCTAAAATGATAGAACCTTCATCCATTTCTGGCAAAAAGCCTGTTTTTAATTTAGGTAGTACAAAAACAATACTCAAAATTGTTACGAGAATAAAAGCATAAGAAAATAGTGGTCTTTCAATAAAATAACGCACCCATTTTCGCTCTTTCAAAGGATGTACTTTAATTTCCTTTGGATTTTTTTTAGAAAATAATAAATACACAACTGGCAGGCCAATCCAAGTAACAACAAAGGAAACGGCCAAAGTAATAATCATTGTTTCGGTTAAAATTTTAAAATATGCTCCTGCAACACCTGTCATTAGTGCAAAAGGAAAGAAAATTACTATGGTGCTTAAAGAAGAACTTACCATTGCTGGAAATAAAAATTGAATGGCTTTTCCAACCAAAGCTGTTGCTGGTTCTTTTGGGTTTTCTTCGTGAGTTCTATGGATTTGTTCAACAATAATTACTGCATCATCTATAATTAACCCAATAGCTGCAGCAATAGCTCCAATAGTCATAATATTTAAATCATAACCCAATGCTTTCATCACTAAAAATGTTAAGCCTAAGGTAATTGGAATGGTTACCAATAAAACACTACTTGCTTTAAAAGAACGTAAAAAAATCATCACCACAATAATGGCTAAAACTAAGCCTATCCAAAGAACATCAATAATACTTTTTAAACTAGTACTTACAAAATCTGCTTGGTTGTAATATTTCACCAATTGTACTCCTTTGGGAAGAATCTTATTTAACTCTTCAATACTTTTTGTTACTTTATCTGCAACATCAATTAAATTGCTATTGGGTTGCTTTAAAACAGCAATTAATGGTACGTTTTTACCATCTGCATTGATTTTTATGTATTCTGTTTTTTCAGAAATTTGAATCGTCGCAATATCTTTTAAGCTGATTTTACTTTTTGCATTGTCAAAAATTACTAAATTTTCTAATTGCTTTTTATTATTAATAGTTGCATCGGTAACCGTTAAATACAAACGCTTATAATCAACAGTGTACCCATTCGCTTGGATAAATCCTGTTTGCTGAATGGCATTAATAATCTCTTGAGGTTTTATTTTTAAAGTACTTAATTTTTTCTGATCTAAAATGACTTGAAATTCTTTGGTTTTTCCGCCAATTACTTCAATTGCAGCCACGCCTTCAATTCTTGATAAATACGGTTTTACAATGTACTCGCCAATCATTTTTAATTCTACTTGATTCTTTACATCAGATTGAAGCGAATATCCCATTATTGATAAAATGGAAGGATTCATTTTTTCTACAACAATTTGTGTATTTGGAGGTAAACTGTTTTTTATTTGGGCAATTCTAGATTCTAACCGCTGCTTATCAATATTGATATCTGAACCCCAATCCATAAAAGCAGAAATCTCACAAGATCCCATGCTGGTAATACTGCGAATCAATTTTAAATTTTCTACTCTTTTTATAGCATTTTCTAATGGTTTGGTAACGGTAACCATCATTTTATCAACAGGTTGTTGTCCGTTATCTGCAATGATTTTTATTTTAGGAAAAGTAACATTCGGAAATAGAGAAGTGCTTAAATTCTTATAAGAATACGCGCCGCCAATCAATATCAATAATAAAATTACGGTAATAGGACTTTTATATTTTACAAATATTTTATCCATAATTAATTGATTTTTACTTGTGTGCTATCAGACAATCCATAAGCTCCTTTCACAATAATTTTGTCTTTTAGGTATAGTTTAGGTGATAAAATTTCAACGTCTTTATTGTTTTCTAATCCTTTTTTGATGTTGATTTTTAATGCTACATTATTTTCAGTCACTTTCATTATCCAAAATTCATCTTGTGTTTCGTTTGATAAAACGGCTTCTTTGTTGATTAATATCGTCTGATTTCTTTCTAGAATTGGAATCTTAATCAATACATTCAAATTTTCTGGTAAAGGAGTAAACTTTTTCAGTTTAAAAAGAATTTGTTGTGTTTGCGAAACAGCATCAACAGTGGGAATTGTTTTATAGAAATAGGCTGTTTTTTGTTCTTTATTAGGCAATTCTATAGCAATGCTTTTTTGGGTTTGAATTAAAGCACTTAAAGAAAAAGGCGCATTTACTTGAATAGCTAAATCCGTGTTTTTTATAATCGTAATCATGTTATTTCCTTCGTTTACAAAAACACCAGAATCGGGAATGCTTTGCGCATTTACATATCCTGTTACTGAGGCATACACAGCAACAATTCCAAAGTTTGAATTTGGTGAAACTTTCGCTTTTTGCAACGCAATGCTTTCTTTAGTCTGAATTTTGTACAACAATTCTCCCTTGGTTATTTTATCACCAATTTTAGCATTTACCAAGGTTACATACCCTGTTATTGGAGAAGAAATAGTTGTTTTATTTAAAAAAATAATTTGCCCATTTATTTCTTCGAATTCTTTGATGTCTCCAAGCACAGGATGTGTTATGGTAACTTGTGGAAGTAGTACATTTTTAGTTTCTACGCTAGTTGTTTTTTGTTTACATGATTGTAAAACGAAGATGAAGATAAAAAGATAAATAAGTTGTTTCATTTTTAATAATTTCTAGTTACTCCAATAGTTATAAACATTAATTAATATTTGTTTTGCTAATTGGATCGTTGTTTTTTTTTGTTTTTTTAGAGCAATTTCTTTAATAATTATTTTTAAATCTAGTACAGAAACCAAGCTTTCTTTTATCTCTACTTGATACAAATGCAATAATTTTTGATATTCCTTTAATTGTTGATTTAAAAGAATGATTTGTTTGTCTACGCTTTGTATTTGTTTGATTAAATTATCTTTCCGAATGGTATTTTGATTGATAAAATACGCTTTGTCGAATTTTAAATTTTCTAATTTAATTTGATTTTGTTGATGCTTTAATTTTTGTTGATGCCCATCAAACAAGTTCCAAGTAACAGCCATTCCAACACTAAAACCTAATCGGTTAGGTTTTGGTAAATAAGTAGCATTTAAACCCGCATCACCAAAAGCTTTTACTTGTGGTATATATTTTAAATCTGTTATTTTTTGATCAGATTGTATCGCAAAACTATCAATTTGAAATTGTTTCGCGAAAATTGATTTTTCTGAAAAGCGATTAGATATTTGTAATTCGATGTCTTCTAAATCAGCAATAGTAGTTGTTTGTATTCCACAAAGTAAATTTAATGCATTTACGTTGTTTTGATAATTGGCGGTAAAACGTTCTTGGTCTATTTGACTATTTTTTAACGCTAATTCTATCCATTTTAAATCAATATATTTTAAAATTCCTGCAGCAACCAAAGGTTTCATTTCTTTGATTTGATTTTCAAGAATCTGACTGTTTTCTTTTGCATTTTCTATGCTTTTTTTAGACTGAATGCACAAGATGTATTGGTGAGTAACTGTTTGTTTTAATTCTAGCTTTGTTAAGGTAATTTGATTGGCATATTTTTGCTTTAAAATGGTTGCCTGATTTTTATACGCTTCTATATATCTCTTTGTAAATAGTGGTTGGTTTATTGAAACTAAAGTTTGGTATTGACCTCCATTACTGATTCCTAAATCATACCCATAATAATTAGTAGCGCCATTTGAAACAACTTCTAACTTCGTAGTTCCGTTATCATTAGAAATAATTGGTGCAAATAATACATTTGCATTCAAATTTACAGTAGGCGATTTATAGATTGCTTTAAATTGTTTTAAATCTAGGTCTATTATTTCATGTGTATTCTTTTCTTTTTGCAACAAAGGGCTATTTTCTAGTGCTTTATTCACATAAAAATGTACTGTTTTTTGAGAATATATTTTTAGAGAAAAAAGGGTTATTACAATTAAGAATAGTTGTTTCATATTAAATATAATAATTAAGTGAACAAATATAGGATATATATGCTAAAAAGACAGGCTTAAAAAGTCTGTCTTTATTAATGGAAAACAAAAATTAATTAATTTTCATTATCATTCTCGTTGTCTTTTTCACCGTCTTTATCTTCGTTGTCTTTTTTAACTTCTTTTTTAACAACAGTTCCGTTAGGTGCAATTGCAACTTCTAAATCAGTATCGTCTTTCTCTAAAGCAAACTCATATACTTTTCCTTTCGCAGTTATAGATACTTCAGCTTCTTCAATATCATATCCTTTAAATTGTGTGTCTAATGTTCTTTTTACGGCTGCAGGAATTTCTCTTTTCTTAATTGCATATTCAGTTTCTTTCCATGTTCCATTTGTTAAGAAATTAGCCGAATAGTCTTTTCCATTCATTTTAAATTCTACCTCCCATTCAGTGTCATTTTCTTTATCCCAACTTGCTTTTTTAGCTTTAGGGAATTTTTTAGCAAAAGCTGCTTTTACGTTAGAAGGAGCTGAAAATTGTGCACAAGCTTGTGTCAATGTCATTATTGCAACAAGCATTAATAAACTTAATTTTTTCATTTTTATTCTATTTTATGATTAATATTAAACAAATGTAAATCTCGATTTTGAAGAAATTTTGAATTTTGCTTTACTTTAAAATGTATTTTCTAATACATCAACTAAATCCAAGACCATGTTCGCAAAAATAGCTGCCATTTTTTTGTTTTTTTCTTTTACACTTAAATGTATTCCATCAAACAATAAATTAAAAGAAGCTTTTAAATTAGAGTCTTTTACTTCTGTACTTAAACTTTTCCATACTTGTTCTACATTTTTAGTTGTATGCTCAATGTTTTTCCAGTCTATCTTTTTTTGATCGATTAGTGCTAGTATTTTAAAACCTAAATAATCTAAGTGTTCAATTTTTATTTGGTTTTCAATTTTAGAAGCGTCTTTAAAATTACTTACATTATAATTAAATATTTCTGTAGAAGTAAGTGCTGTTTTTGCGTAATCTCTTTTCTTAAAATACTTTTTAAGTGCTGCTATTTTTTCATTTAAAACCATGATGCTTTCTGGTTTTAAATGATCTGTAAACACATTGTTTTTTGCAGTGTTATCTATTTTAGATAATGATTTTTGAATTCCTTTGTCATTTTTTGCAAGTGCAAATTCTGTTAAATCTTCAAAAGGAGAAAGAGCTTGATCTAAGTTTTCGAATATCACATCAGATTCGGTAATTTTAGCACTCTCCTTTTTTTCTGAAATAGTTTCTTTTACGATTTCCTTTTTAGATACTTTTTCTGTACAAGCTTGTGATAAAGCCATCACAAAGACAAGCATTACTATACTAACTTTTTTCATTTTATAATTAATTTATAATTTATTAGACAAAAGTAGCAGCCGATTTTGAATTAATTTAGAACTTTTTAAAAACTATAAGAAAAATACACCCCATAATTATCATCATTAATTTCAGGGATTAACGTTATATTTTTTGTCTTCTTAAAAGGGTTAAAGTTTTTAAATGGTTCAAAATGATATACTAATTTTGTTACTAAAATTCCGATACCAGCACCCACCAAAACATCCGAAAACCAATGTTTATTATTGATCATTCTAAACGCTCCTGTTGTAGTTGCAAAAGCATAACCGCTATAAGCTAATACAGGTGAAGTTTCTTTAAATTCTTGATACAATACGGTTGCGTTTGTAAAACCAAAAGTGGTGTGTCCTGAAGGGAATGATCGATATCCTCTTCCGTTTGGCCTCATCTTTCCTGTAAGTTTTTTTAAGAAAAAAGTAATTGTAGAAGATGCTATATTAGATATGAATAGATTTTTGGTTTGATCAAACCAATGATTTTTTGCTTTCACTCCTAAAATATCTGCTCCATATAATTCGAAAATAGGAGCAAACTGTAAATAATCATCTATTTTAAATTCATAATTATTTCCAACTTTATTTCGAATATCTGTTTGCAAGCTTTTCTCAAAACTACTTTTATTAACAATTATGCCAATACTAATAAGACTAAGAGGGACAATACTTTTTTTTAGTAAACTATTTTTCTTAATACTATCATTAATATTAAAAGGAGTTTGTGCATGCAATTTTCCTAAATGACTAAAACAAAAAATTAGAATAAGTAATTTAAAAATGTTTTTCATTATCGATTTTAATTTATAAAATGAATAGCAAAAATATGATTAGCACCCTGAAAATAATACGTAATTTTCCAGTTTTGAGAATCTATTATTTTTTTAACAATAGCAAGCCCTAATCCATTTCCGGATTGTGAATCTGAAGATTTAGAAAAACGGACAAAAAGTTTTTCGCTAAAGAGTTTTGTATTTGAGCTGGTATTAGAAATGATTAATTTGTCCTTTCTTAGTTCAATATGTACTTCACCATCTTGATGATTATGGCGTATCGCATTTAATAGTAAATTTCTTATCAGTACTTCTGTAAGTGTTAAATTAGCGGTTAAACTGCAATTATCAATAGCGCTAATAGCAATCTTAATATTTTTAGATTTGGCTTGCTCTCTAAAAAACGGAAGTTGTTTTTCTACGATTTCATTTATAGAAATCATTTCTTGTTTGTTTGGCTGATTGCCATCTATTTTAGACAGTAAAAGGAGGTTTTTATTGAGTTTATTGAGACGAGAAACAGTATCGCTGATGTCATTTAATAAGAGGTATTGTTTTTTGCTAATATCTTTATCTTGAATTAGCATGTCTAACTTCGCTTTAAAAATAGCAATTGGAGTTTGTAATTCGTGAGCAGCATTTTCTACAAATTCTCGTTGATTGTTGTAAATACTGATGTTTCTTTTTATCAAATTGTCAATAGACTCATTTAATCGATTAAACTCTTCAATAGTGCATGTATCTAAGGAGTATTTTTTTGGATGATCAAGTTCAAAGGCTTCTATTTCTTCTAAAGTTTTGTAAAAAGGTTTCCAAAGGTTTATAGAGATTTTTCTTGTTAAAAAAATCAAGCCAATCAATAAAATAACAAACAACACTAAAAATAATAAGAGAATGCTGGTAAGTAAATCACCAGATTCAAATAAGCTTATTTTGGTTGAAAAGATAAAGGGCTTTTTATTGATGTAAACAACCGAATTTAATTCTCTGTATGGTTCGTTTTCTAATTCTAATTTGCTAAAATATTCACTATAAAATAACGTGTCTTTTTTTAAAGGATAATACTCTTTTATTTTAGATGTTAGGTTAAAACGATTCCATGTTTTTATTGTTTCTTCGGATAAGTTTGGTGCTATTTTTTCTAAAAAATCTGCTTTATATCCTAATAAAGTTTCATCAATGTTTTTTAAATACATTTTTTCTGAGACTAAATAAAAAATAGGGGCAACGATGATAAAGGTTACAATAGCAAATATTAAATAAATGCGTTGTGTTTTATGTAATAACTTCTTACTCATCTTGCCATTTATATCCTAAACCATATACCGATTTAATGTAGTTTTTACTTTTTGCGTAGGTTAATTTCTTTTTTAAATTTTTGATATGTGCATACACAAAATCATGATTGTCTAACATGTCAGCCATATCTCCAGAAAGATGCTCTGCAATTGCGCCTTTAGACAAAACTTTGTTCTTGTTTCCAATTAAGTACAACAACAAATCTATTTCTTTTTTAGTGATATCAACTTTTTGATCATTAATTTTTACAACTTTAGAGAGTACGTCAATTTCTATCTCATTAAAGCTAATAGTATTACTTCCATTGAATTGTTTACGTCTAATTATTGCCTGAATTCTTACTAATAATTCTGATAAATGAAAAGGTTTGGTTAAATAATCATCTGCACCAAGATTGAACCCTTCAATTCTAGTTTCTATGGTTTCTTTTGCAGAAATAATAATAACACCATCTGTTTTATGTTGTTTTTTAAGCTCAATTAATATATCAAACCCATCACCATCAGGTAGTGTTAAATCCAATAAAATACAATCGTAATCAAATAGTGCTATTTTTTCTATAGCAGAAGAAAAATCATTTGCCCATTCGCATAAAAATCCACTAGCATTTAAGTACTCTTGAATACTTTTTGCCAATTTCACTTCATCTTCTATAAGTAATAATTTCATTTTACAATAGTACTATACAAATTTGAATTAATTTAGATTTTCACTCTAATATATCAAATTTGAATGAATAGAATTTTTAAACGCATTTTTTTTACTTACAAAACTAGCAGGTTTACGCAAGAAAAAGATTAGGAGGTTTTTTTATAACTCCAAACAGCCAATCCATTCATTATAAAAGCATATAAAAGTGTTTTTAATAATTGAGGTAGAATATCCCTAAACGTAGAACCTTTAAGCATTACCATTCGCATGACTTCTACAAAGTATTTTATAGGATTAAATTCTGCAATCGTTTGTGCCCATTTTGGCATACTTTCTATCGGCGTAAATAAACCACTCATTAAAATAAAAATGACCATAAAAAACCAAGAAATAAACATAGCTTGTTGCTGTGTTTCTGTAAAGTTTGAGATAAATAATCCAATTCCTAATACCACTAAAATATAAACAGAAGTATATAAATACATTGTTGATAAACTACCAACTATGGGGATATCAAAAATAAGTTTTGCTATAAATAAGCCAAAAGTTAATAATCCTAAACCCAATATCCAAAACGGAAAAAGTTTTCCAATAATAAATTGAATCTTCTTTATTGGTGTTACATTAATTTGTTCTAAAGTTCCAATTTCTTTTTCACGCACAATATTCATTCCAGATAAAAAGAGCGTGATCATTGTTACCAAAAGCACTAAAATCCCTGGTACCATAAAGGTTTTATAATTTAGTGTTTTGTTATACCAAAATAATGGGATGGTTTCAATGGCAACTGGCTGTGTTTGTTTGTCTGAAAGTTGTTGGAAATCTGATTTTATATGTTGATTAAAGCGTTGCAGAATTTGTGATATATAGACATTTTCAACTCCAGCCGCTGCACCATCAATAGCATTAATGGTAACTCCCATGTTTACCTGTTTGTCTTTTTGTAAATCACGTTCAAAATGAGTTGGAATTTCTAAAACAACATCAATCTTTCCTTTTAACATTGTTGAACTTGCCATTTCTTGAGAAGTAAAATCAGTTAATACATTAAAATAGGTAGAAGCATTAAATTTTTCGATCAAAGCTCTTGATGTAGAAGAACGATCATTATCGATATACCCAAATTTGATGTTTTTCACTTCAAAAGTAGCTGCATTAGATAAAATAACCAATTGAATGATTGGCATTATAAAAATGATAGGCAGCATTCCTTTATTTCTAAAGATTTGCTTAAACTCTTTCTGTATGATGTATAAAATTGTTTTCATCTTTTTTCTAACATCTATTTTCTATGGTCATTTTTTTATTCTAATCTAATTTTATATTTCTTTACACTTAAAGCGATAAAAGACACGGTCATTCCAAATAAAATTAAGGTTTCTTTCCAAATAAATTGAATTCCAACTCCTTTTAGCATAATCCCTTTTATAATAATGATAAACCATTTGGCAGGAATTATATTACTAATAACTTGTAAAGCTAAAGGCATGCTCGAAATCGGAAAAATAAAACCAGAAAGTATAATTACAGGTAACATTAAGCCCATTAACGAAATCATCATTGCCGTTTGCTGTGTTGCTGAAATAGTTGAGATTAAAATTCCTAAAGACAAGGCGCTAATGATAAAAAGAATGCTTTCTAAAGCTAATAAAAACAAACTTCCTTGTACAGGCATGTTAAAAACAAATATACTTAACAAAACGATTACTGTAGCGTTGATGATTGATAAAAATATATATGGAAATACTTTTCCGATAATCACCTGAATTGGCTTTAGAGGAGATACTAATAGAATTTCCATGGTTCCTAATTCTTTTTCTCTTGTGATAGAAATAGAAGTCATCATGGCAGAAACCAACATTAAAATAATAGTCATTACACCAGGAACAAACATGTATACACTTTTTAATTCTGGGTTATACACCATGTGCGTTTCTGGAACAATTTGATAGGCAATTGTAATTTCTTTGTTTAATTTTTTTTGATATTGCTGCAATATTGCATTTACATAATTACTGATGGTATTTGCCGTATTTGGATCTGTGGCGTCTGCAATAATTTGTACAGTTGCTTTGTGGTCTTTAATCAGGTTTTTACCAACGTTTTTTTCAAAAATTAAAACAGCTTTTACACGACCTTTTTTAAAAACAGAAGCAATTTCTTTTTCATGAGTAATCATTTGTTTGATGCTAAAGTATTTTGATGAAGCTATTTTATTAATAATTTCGGTAGTTGTTGCATCTTTTGAATGATCTAAAACAGCAATATCCACATTATTTATTTCGTTGGTAATAGCAAAGCCAAAGAGTAAAATTTGCACAATTGGCATTCCAAATAGTATAAATAAGGAGCGTCTATCTCTAAAAATATGATAGAACTCTTTTTTTATAAAGCCTTTAAATCTTTTCATTTTTAATTATTTACCGCAAATTTTTTAATCAATATAACTCTTTACTACTTTTAACCACATAGTCACATAGAGATATAAACTCTTTTTCTTAACGGGTGAATTCAATGACTGTAAACTGTTACAGAATACTTTTCTATTGTCCACGTGCTAATTTTAAAAACACATCATTCATTGTTGTTGCATTAAACTGTTCTTTTAATCTTTTAGGTGTACCTAATGCTTCTATTTTTCCGTTGACCATAATCGATACTCGATCGCAATATTCAGCTTCATCCATATAATGTGTCGTTACAAAAACGGTAGTTCCACGATTTGCTGCTTTGTAAATCATTTCCCAAAATTGACGTCTGGTTATTGGATCAACACCTCCAGTAGGTTCATCTAAAAAAACAATCTTTGGATTGTGTAATAGGGCAACAGAAAAAGACAACTTCTGTTTCCATCCTAATGGGAGTGAACCCACAAGTTGGTCTGCTACTTTTTCTAAACCCAATTCCTGCACCAACTCTTTCGATTTTTCTTTGATTACTTTTCTTGATAACCCGTAAATTCCGCCAAAAAAAGTAATGTTTTCTTTGACTGTTAAATCGTCGTACAAAGCAAATTTTTGACTCATATATCCAATGTTCTTTTTGATGTCTTCAGCATGTGTAAACACATCAAAACCAGCAACAGTTGCGTCTCCTGAAGTTGGATTCGAAATTCCGATGAGCATTTTCATTGCGGTGGTTTTTCCAGCGCCATTTGCTCCTAAGAAACCAAAGATTTCTCCTTTCTTTACATCAAAAGTAATGGCATTTACAGCCGTAAAATCTCCAAATGTTTTGGTGAGTTCTTTTACTTGTATAACGTTGTTGTTTATCATGTTTATTTTGCCAATTCCATAAAAGTATCTTCTATGGTGGGTTTTGTTTTATGTATTGTGATGTCTGTAAGGTTTTTTGATACTAAATACTGCACAAGCTCTTTTGGGTTAAAATCTATTCTACTATCGGTATAATGCACAAATTCACCAAAAGGATATACACTATGATTATGTGGATACTCTTTTAACCTATTGATTAAGTGATACATATTATTTGCACTTACATTATAAATTGGTTTAGGATACTGTTTTACAATGGCTTCAGGCGTGTCAATTTCTAAAATTTTCCCGTCCTGAATCAATGCAATTCTATCGCACAATGCTGCTTCATCCATATACGGAGTAGAAACCAAAATGGTAATCCCTTTTTGTTGTAAACGCTTTAACATTTCCCAAAATTCTTTTCTAGAAACAGGATCAACTCCGGTTGTTGGTTCGTCTAAAAACAATACTTTGGGTTTGTGAATCAATGCACAACACAAAGCCAATTTTTGTTTCATTCCCCCTGATAATTTTCCTGCTCTACGATTTTTAAACGGAGCTATTTGCACATAAATTTCTTTAATTAAATCGTAGTTTTCTGCAATCGTTGTTCCAAAAATAGTGGCAAAAAAAGTTAAGTTTTCTTCAACCGTTAAATCTTGATATAAGGAGAATTTTCCAGGCATATAACCAACGTGATTTCGAATCTGTTTATAGTCTAAAATCACATCAAAACCAGCTACTTTAGCTGAACCAACATCAGCAATTAGCAAGGTTGTTAAAACCCTAAAAAGGGTTGTTTTTCCAGCTCCATCTGGACCAATCAATCCAAATAATTCGCCAGGTTTTACATCAAAAGAAATGTCTTGCAATGCTTGTGCCTTTTTATAGGATTTACTAATATGTTGAACAGAAATACTCATAGTTTACTACGCTTGTACAAAAACTTTTGGTTCCATAAATACGTTCGATTTGATAGAATTAGAAATGATACAAGCTTTTGCTGATTTTTCTAAAACACGAATTGCTTTCTCTTTGTGCTTTTCATCAACTATAAGAACTTCAGGAAAAAGATGCACTTCACTTACTGTGAATTTGCCTTCAATTTTTTCTAAAACCCCTTTAGAGTTACAGTTAAAACTTACAAATTCTAATTTTGAATATTCAGAAATCGCTAAAAAGGTAGTCATAAAACAGCTACTTACAGCTGCGGTTAGCAGGTGTTCTGGCGACCAGATATGTGGCACACCACCAGGGAATTGTGGTGGAGTAGCAATTTCTATACAATTTTTATTGTGGGTTTCAGGATGGTATAATTCTGGAGAACACACCATTCCTTTTCGATCTGTCATCCATTTTATAGAAATAGTATAATGCTGTTTGTCCATGATTCATTTTTTTTAAGGGTTATTTTTGAAGCCACATTTCTGCAGGCATTCCAATTTTTAATCCACCATCATTTTCTACATCAATTTTAACGGCGTATACTAATGCAATTCGTTCTTCTTTAGTCTGGATTATTTTGGGTGTAAACTCCGCTTCTGATGCAACCCAACTAACAGTTCCTGTATACGATTTCATTCCATTTGCGTCGTCAATTTTAACCGTTACTTTTTGTCCAATTTGTACACTTGATAATTGTGTTTCACTAACATATACACGCAATTGCATGGTGTTTAAATCTGCGATTTTATAAAGTGGTTTTCCAAATGCAGTAATTTCGTTTTGCTCAGCATATTTGGTCAATACAGTTCCGTTTACAGGATTGATAATCTTGCTTTTTAGAATTTGATCATTGAGTTGTTGTAGCTGAATATCAATATTTTTATACTCGTTGATAATAGGGGTATTTTGAAACTCAACACTGCTAATTTGTTGTTTTATAATATTGATTTCTCCACTGACATCATCCAACTGCTTTTGTGTTGCTGCATTGTCTTTTAGCAAGTTTTCAATCCTATTTTTTGTAATTATTGCGGATTCTAATTTGGCATTTAAAACAGCTACTTGAGACAATACACTTTTAGATTTTGAAGCAATAATTGATTTAGAAATCACTAATTGTTCCCGTTTTAAAGAAAGTGGAATGGTATCAATATATCCAATAAACGTATTTTTTTTTAACACACTTCCTTCATCAAGATTAAATTGCATGATTTTTCCGTTATTCTCTGCAGAAATCACTATTTCTGTAGCTTCAAAATTTCCGTAACCATCGGCTTTTTCATTGCCGTTTGTACACGAAGAAAGAGCAACGAGTACAGTGCTTAAAATGACTATCTTTTTTAGGTGTTTCATTGTATGAATTTTAATTTCCTTTTGTAATTGTATAATTTGCTTTTACCAATTGTAATTGTATTTGATGCGCTATCAATGCATTTTTATCAACAAATAAATTGGTCAGTTCTGTAATGTATTCCGAAACCGTAATGGTTCCGTTTTTAAGTTGCGAATCTGCTGTTTCTAAAACGTCTTTTCTCAGCTTGATGATTTCTTGATCAGAAAGAATAAAGCCTTCTATTTTTTCAATTTCTTTTTCTTGTTGATGCAAGGCTATATTAGTGTTTAGTAAGAAAATAGCTTGCTCATTATTAATGATTTCTTTGTTGAGTGATAGCGATTTTCGTTCTTTTTTATTCGAATTCCAATCAAAAACAGTCCAATGCAATTTTACTCCAACGATATAGTATGATTGAAAAGAATTGTCTAACATGTTCAAACCAGGATTTCCAAACCCACCTGTTGCAAAACTCATGATTGTGGGTGCATTTTTTTTAGCAACAAGGTTTTCAGTGCTTTCAATCTCTTCTTTTTTTAATTGAAACAAGTCCAATTCTGGTCTTTTAATTTCATCATTCAAAGCAATTTCTATAATTGGTTTTTTAAAAATAGCATCGTCGTTAATTGTCACAGCAATCAATTTAGAGAGTGTTGCAATCAAAACTTTTTTATTGTTGTTGATTTCTTCTAATTTCTGTTTGTTTTTTAGCAATTCTACTTTTAAAATTTTATCCGAAGAAGCCACCAAAACACCATTCTTAATTCCAGAAGTTACTTCTTTTAATTTCGATTGTATGAGCTTGTTTTTTGCTTCTACCAATAAAATGGCTTCTTGAGCTAATAACACAGAAAAATATAATTGATTTACTTGTTTTTTTAACTGATATACTTGTACGGCAAGTTGTTGCTGTTTTGTCTTTAATTGCCCTGATTTCAATTGTTTGTTTGCGTCAATCAATCCGCCATTAAAAATTAGCTGATTTACAGACAAGGTCGTTTTGTATTGATCTTTGTTTAAAGAATTGCTACCTGGAATCGGAACGTTAATCACATCCGATTGATAGGTGAGTTGTCCGTCTAAACTAAACTGAGGCAACTTTCCGATGTTTAAAATTTCTGTGTCAAACTCATGTTGTTTGATAAAGGTTTTAGATTGTTTTAATAGCGGATAATTTTCACTAATAAATCGCTGACAATCTTCAAGTGTAATGGTTTGCTGACCAAAAGCTGATCCACTTATAACCAGCAGTAAAAAGAGGTTAATTTTTTTCATTTTATGATGTTTTTATTGCGTCAATGATAAAATCGGCAATTTCAGTTTTTCTTGCGTTCATAAGTACTTTAAATTCCGAGTCATTTATATCAACAAACGCCTTCAGTAGCGGAGTAGCTACAAAGGGAAAAATGCATAAAGAAATAATATTGATAAATAATTGCTCGCCATTTATTGGCTTTAAGATTCCGTTTGCAACTTCTTTTTTTACTTGATTTTTAAATTTTACTAGATTTGGAAAACTGGAGTTTTCTTTTAGTTTTAAAATAAAATCAGGATTTTTATTCAACTCCATAATGATAAAACTAGGCAAATATGGATGTTTGCTAATAAATGAAATATAACTATTAGCAAAATTCCGGATCTTAATTTCTATGGATGAATCGTCGTTTAAAACTGCATTCAATTGTGGTGCTAATAAACCGAACGCTTTTTTAAAAACGGCTCCAAATAAGAGTTGTTTACTTTTATAATAATAATGCAACATGGCCTTGTTAATGCCAGCTTCATCTGCAATTTCTTGCATTCGTGCGCCATCCATTCCTTTTCGTTGAAATATCGATTCTGCTGCGTCTAGTATTGAACTCTCTGTGTTTGTATCTTTCAATTTCATTTACTAACTGTTTAGTTTAACCAATTGGTTAACAAATGTAGTACAAATTATTTTTGAAATCAAAAAAACAACATTTAATTTTTCAATTAATTGGATATCAATAGTTAAGAATATATAGAAAATGCACTTGGATATTCTGGTCACAATCAACACAAGCTAAAAAACCCGGTGAATAATTATGTTTATAACTAAACCGTTATTTTAACCGGAATACTTCAAATGATTTGTATTTTTCACAAAAATATTTATTAGAATGTGCAAAGAAAAATTTATGCAAGAAGCTGTAGATGCAGCTTTAAAAGGAATGAACAATAATGAAGGTGGCCCTTTTGGTTGTGTGGTAGTTAAAGACGGAAAAATAGTAGGAAGAGGAAACAATAAAGTAACGTCAACCAACGATCCAACAGCACATGCAGAAGTTACAGCCATTAGAGATGCGTGTAAAAATCTAGATTCTTTTCAATTAGATGGGTGCGAGATTTATACGTCGTGCGAACCTTGTCCGATGTGTTTAGGTGCTATTTATTGGGCGCGTCCAGATAAAGTGTATTACGGATGTAATCAAGTTGATGCTGCAAATATTGGCTTTGATGATGAATTTATTTACAAAGAAATTCCGTTGCCATATGCTGAACGAAGCATTCCGTTTGAACAATTAGCGCACGAAATTGCTTTGAAACCATTTCAAGAATGGACGAAAAAAGAAGATAAAACAGCATATTAAATTAGATATAATGTCAATTCGAGTGTCACGCTTTTGGGTGTGATGTATCGAGAACTTTTGAAACCTATTACATGATAACTTTCATCTTAAACAATAAAACCATTACAACTTCAGACAATGCTGGAATGACCTTGTTAGATTTTGTTCGATATCAACAACGACTTACAGGAACCAAAATTGGTTGTCGAGAAGGCGATTGTGGTGCTTGTACTGTTTTAGTTGGAACGTTAAAAAATGATGCAATGGAATACCAAAGCATCACCTCGTGTATTTCTCCTTTAGGAAATGCACATGGAAAACACATTGTAACGGTTGAAGGTACAAATCTGCAAAACAAATTAACCACAGCTCAAGAAGCCATGAAAGGAAATTTTGCAACGCAATGCGGATTTTGTACACCAGGTTTTGTAGTAGCGTTAACGGGTTTTGCCTTGTCAAATTCTGATAAAAATCACAACAATGCTTTAAATGCAATTAGCGGAAATATCTGTAGATGTACTGGATATAAAGCAATTGAAAAAGCAGTGCATCAAGTAGTTGAAAAATTTCAAAGCACACATAAAACGTCTGTAAATTGGTTGATAGAGAACGAATTTGTTCCTGCCTATTTCGCAACGATTCCAAAACGTTTAAAAGAGATTGCTACTAAAAAATTAAACCAATCTAAAGGAAAAGTGGTTTCTGGAGGAACGGATTTATATGTGCAACAAGCTGATAATTTAACGGATAACGATGTTCTTCTTATTGCCAAAAACGAATCTTTAAAAGGCATTTCTATTGAAAATGGAACCTGTACTATCGGAACAAACGCAACGGTTTCAGATGTATGGAACCATTCTGAATTAAACAAGTTGTTTCCAAACTTAAGAAAACACTTAAAACTGGTTTCTTCAGAACAAATTAGAAACATGGCTTCTTTGGGTGGAAACTTTGTAAATGCATCGCCAATTGGAGACATGACAATCTTCTTTTTAGCGTTGAATAGTGATATTACAATCGTAAATTCTAATGAAGATGAACGCACAATTGCGCTTAAAGACTTTCATCAAGGATATAAAAAATTCGATTTACAAGAAGGCGAATTGTTGAAAGAAATTCGTTTCAAATCACCAACAAAACAATCGTTTTTTAATTTCGAAAAAGTCTCCAAACGCACACATTTAGACATTGCAAGCGTCAATGCTGCAATACATATTTCTGTAGATAATGATACCATTGTAGAAGCACACGTTGCTATTGGTGGCGTTGCTGCAATTCCGAAATACCTTCACGAAACTTCTGCATTTTTAAAAGGAAAACAATTATCTATAAAAACTATTATTGATGCCAATGAAATCCTTCAAAAGGAAATCGCACCAATTAGCGATATTCGTGGTACAAGCGATTACAAACGTTTGTTAGCGCGACAATTATTCTTTGCGCATTTTACGGAGTTATTTCCACTACAATTCACTTTAAACGATGTCGTTCAGCATGCATAAAAACAACTCAAATACCGATTTAGATTCAAAGTTAGATGCTGTTGCTGCTGGGTTAAAACAAAGCATCAAAAACTTAGATTCTTATACACATGTTCGTGGAGAATCTTTATATGTTGATGACATCAACGTTAGAGAAGGAACCTTTCACGGAGTAGTTTTTGATTCACCAAAAGCTCACGGAAAAATAAAAAGTGTCGATTATTCTAAAGCTGAAGCTTTGGAAGGAGTGGAGCGTATTTTTACGTATAAAGATGTTCCTGGTGAAAATCAGATTGGCGGAATTATTCCTGATGAACCTTTATTTGCAGAAGATGAAGTTCATTTTTGGGGAATGCCAATTGCGTTAATTGTTGCTACATCCGAATTTATTGCAAGAAAAGCAAGAGCTTTAATCGAAATTGAAATCGAAGAACTTCCGGTAATCACAACAGCAAAAGAAGCGAAAGCAAAAGAAAGTTTTATCAATGCACCAAGATCTTTTAAATTAGGAGATACCGAAAAAGCATTTGCAGAGTGCGACTATGTTTTTGAAGGCGAAACGTTTTCAAACGGACAAGAGCATTTATATATTGAAGCACAAGGCGCCTATGCAGAACCTTTAGAAAACGGAAATATAAAAATCACCTCTTCTACACAAGGTCCAACCTCTGTACAAGCAATTACAGCAAGAGTTTTAGGTGTTGCCATGCACAAAATTGAAGTGGATGTAACACGACTTGGTGGCGGATTTGGCGGTAAAGAAGATCAAGCGACACCTTGGGCCGTAATGGCTGCTTTGGCAACGTCTCATCTAAACCAGTCTGTCAAATTAATTCTAAATCGCCATGATGATTTACGCATGACAGGGAAACGCCACCCGTATGAAAGTACCTATAAAATCGGCTTAACTAAAGATTTAAAAATACATGCATATCAAACAGAATTTCTACAAAATTCTGGTGCAGCAGCAGATTTATCTCCTGCAATTGCAGAAAGAACCTTGTTTCATGCAACCAATAGTTATTACGTTCCTAATGTAACCACAAAAGTGATTAGTTGTAAAACCAACTTGCCTCCAAATACAGCATTTCGTGGTTTTGGTGGTCCGCAAGGAATGTTTGTTATAGAATCTGCCATTGCAAAAGCTGCTCATGAAATCGGTGTGAGTGCAAAACAAATTCAGGAAGCCAATTTATTGGAGGAAAACGATACGTTTTCCTACGGACAAATCGCTAAGAAAGTAGAGGCAAAGAACACATGGAATTCTGCAAAAAAACTATTTAATAGCGAAGCTTTAGAGCAAGAAGTAGAAGATTTCAACAAAAAAAACAAAGCATTCAAAAAAGGAATCGCTTTTATGCCAATTACTTTTGGAATTTCATTTACGAACACACCAATGAATCACGCGCGTGCCTTGGTACATATTTATTTAGATGGAAGTATAGGTATTAGTACTGCTGCCGTAGAAATGGGGCAGGGTGTCAATACCAAAATGATGCAAATTGCTGCTGATGTATTTTCCATTCCCATTGATAAAATTAAAATAGAAACTACCAATACAACTCGAGTTGCAAATACATCACCATCTGCGGCAAGTTCTACAGCAGATTTAAACGGAAAAGCAACCTTAATGGCGTGTAATTCACTTTTAGAACGCTTAAAAACTGTAGCTTCGGCAACATTAAATGTTTCTGAAAAAGACATCACATTAAAAGGTGAATTTGTTTATATAAAAGGAAAGAAATCAACAGTAACATGGACAGAGCTCATCAGTAAAACCATGTTAAAACGAGTAGCTTTAACGGAGAATGCACATTATGCAACTCCAGAAATTCATTTTGATAAAACCAAAGAAAAAGGGCATCCTTTTGCGTATCATGTATACGGAACGGCAATTATTACTACAACAGTAGATTGTATGCGTGGTACGTACGAATTTGATTCGGTTAAAATTGTACACGATTACGGAACAAGTATGAGTGAAGGAATTGATTTAGGTCAGGTTGAAGGTGGATTAATTCAAGGAATTGGTTGGATGACTATGGAAGAAATTGGCTATAATGCTGAAGGGAAACTACTTTCAAATGCGCTATCAACCTATAAAGTACCAGATATTTTTTCTGTTCCTAAAAATGTGGAAGTAGTTCCTGTTGAAACAGAAGGGAATGACATGGCAATATTAAAATCGAAAGCAGTTGGAGAGCCGCCTTTAATGTATGGAATTGGAGCTTATTTTGCGCTTCAAAACGCCATCAAAGCTTTTAATCCAAATTATGATTTAAAGTTCCATTCACCAATGACTCCAGAAAAAGTGTTAATGAGTTTATTTTCTAAAAACTAACCGCCTTATCGAATTGCATTATAAAAAATCAAACATTCTTAAAGGCGCACTTATTTATAGTGCTGGAGATTCCGTTGCTGCTCTATTACTAGATGAATTTACGGTATCTCGTTTGTTAGGAATGATGTTTATTGGCGCTACTTTTTACGCTTTTGAAATTCCGAATTATTTTGATTGGATTGTAAAAAAAACACAGTCACTAAAAGGAATTAAAGCTACTTTAACAAAAACATTGTTGGCAATCGCTTATTTTAATCCGTTGTGGATTGCGAGACATTTGTTGTTTATTAAATTGTTTTCTGGACAGTTAGATGCTATTGGTTTCAATCTTTTAGAAATTGCATTTTGGTCGTTTTTAGTAAATATTCCTATTTCTTTTGTCGCCAATTACATCATTCAAAACCGATTTAAACTACAGTGGCGTTTTTTAGGATCTGCAATTTTCTCTGCTATCATGGCTATTTACTACGCACTTAGCGAAACTATATTTAGTTAATTTTTTGTATATATCTAACAAAATTATAATTATTTGTTAATTGTATTTAAGTAATTGCTTAAATACGTAAATAATTATATATTTGTATTCTAAAATAGATCATATGAAATTAGAAGTAAGCTGTACACGAGTAGAAGCCAACCATAAACAGTTGCAAAACTGTATGGAAACATTAGACAACATGGAAGAAAGTTTTGAAAAAACAACAAAATTACTTTCTATTTCTGGGAATGATGTCAGATTAAAAATTCTTTATCTATTAAATATGGAGAAAGAACTTTGCCCTTGTGATTTAGCCGATATATTAAGAATGAGTGTTCCTGCAATATCACAACACATTCGGAAAATAAAAGATGCTGGGATGATAACAGCTAGGAGAGAAGGACAAACACTCTACTATTCATTAAATAATGATGAAACAGCGATTTTAAACACCATTTTTAACTCCATTAAATTAAATAGAAAAATAGCCTAAAATTTAAAATTATGAACACTAAAAAAACATCAAAAAAAGCAGCATATACAGGGGTATTTGCTGCCGTAGCAGCATCATCATGTTGCATACCACCAGTTATTGCATTAATCGCCGGAATAGGAGGTAGCGCATCAGCATTGTCTTGGATGGAACCTTTTAGACCTTATTTAATTGGTATCGCTATTATCGCAATTGGCTATGCATGGTATACCTATTTAAAACCTAAAAAAGCAGAGGATTGTTGTGAAGCAGATAAAAAACCAACATGGTATCAAACCAAAGGATTTTTAATTGGAATAACGCTCTTTGCAGCAATATCAATAGCCTTTCCTTATTATGCATCTATTTTTTATCCAAACAATAAAAAAGAAATAACTATTGTTAAACAATCAAACATAGAGACGCTCAATTTTGATATCAAAGGAATGACTTGTGCTTCTTGTGAACTACACGTTGTACATGCGGTAAATGAATTAGGAGGTATTGTTGATGTAGTAGCGTCGTTTGAAAAAGCAAATGCCACGGTAGCGTTTGACAATTCAAAAACTTCGAAGAAGGACATTGAAAAAGCAATAAATTCAACAGGGTATAAAGTAATTCATCAAAATAAAGAAAAATGATTCCAAACATAAAAACGGTTAATCTAAAAATTAAAGGAATGAGCTGTGATGGTTGTTCATCTCATATAGAAAAGGATGTCAATTCAAAAGACGGAATTGTAAGCAGCACTGTAAATCACCAAACTGGAGAAGGCAAGTTTGTTTTTGACGCAAATAAGATCAGCAATCAAGATATTGTGAATGCAGTGAATACTATCGGCAATTATTCAGTTGATGAAACTGTTGAAAAAGAAGATTGCTGTGTTGTAAATTCTGATAAAAAAAAGCAATTCGATTTAATTGTGATTGGAGGTGGTTCTGCGGCATTTTCGGCAGCTATCAAAGCGGAAGATTTAGGACTTACCACTTTAATGGTCAATGCTGGATTAGATTTTGGCGGCACCTGTGTCAATGTAGGTTGTGTGCCTTCTAAAAACTTAATTAGAGCAGCTGAAACAGTATATCATGCTACACATTCTAATTTTAAAGGCATCAAAACCAAAGGAGTAGAAATTGATTTCACTCAAATTATCAAAGACAAGAAAGCATTAGTTGCCACATTACAGCAACATAAATATATGGATGTGGTAAGTGATTTCAAAAACTTAACCATGCTTAAAGGATGGGCTACATTTGTTGATACAAATACAATCCTTGTTGATGGTAAAACTACATACACCGCAACTAACATCATTATAGCAACAGGAGCGACCACCAACATTCCAAATATTGAAGGATTAAAAGAGGTGGGCTACCTAACCAATGTTTCTTTGTTCGATTTAGAAGAAAAACCTAAAAGTTTAACCATCATGGGTGCTGGTTATATTGGATTGGAAATAGCCATGGCATACAATCGTTTGGGCGTAAAAGTGCGTATTATAGAGTTTACGGATAGACCTTTACGCAGTCAAACCAAAGACATTACCGATATTTTAGAAACGCAAATGAACAGTGAAGGAATTGAAATCCTTCCCAATTTTAGAGCCATTAAATTTGAAAAAGAGGGCGATAACACTATTATTCATTGCAAATGTCCAGATGGTTCTATTACTCAAATCATTGAAGAAGGACATCTTCTTGTTGCTACAGGAACAACATCAAATACATCAAATTTAGGTCTTGAAAATGTTGATTTAAAATTATCAAAAAATGGACATATTATGGTCAATGAGAAAATGGAAACCAATGTTGCTAATATCTATGCAGCTGGTGATGTTGCTAATACTCCTCCTTTTGTATACACTGCTGCAAAAGAGGGAAGTACAGCGGTACATAACGCCTTTACTTTAGCAAAAAACAGTGTCGATTATACTTCGTTACCTTGGGTGGTTTTTACGGATCCTCAAATAGCCGGAGCGGGTATGGATGAAGTAGCAGCCGAAAAAACAGGCATTCCTTTTGAAGTATCTAAATTAGATTTAATTCACGTTCCTAGAGCATTAGCGGCACAAGATACCAGAGGGTTTATAAAGTTAATTAGAAATACAGAAACCGATAAATTAATTGGCGCAAGAGTCATAGCTCCAGAAGGAGGTGAGCTCATCCAACAATTAAGTATGGCTATTAAGTTTGGCATAACAGTAAAAGATTTAGCAGAGAGCTTTTATCCGTATTTAACATTGGGAGAAAGCATCAAGTTAGCAGCAATTACTTTTGGAAAAGATGTTTCTAAACTGAGTTGTTGTGCTTCTTAAAAGTTACTTCTAAATAAAACAAAAAAGGTTGTCTATAACAGACAACCTTTTTTTATGAATGGATGATTTTATGATTTCAAACTTTCTAACAACTTCTCAGCAACTAATTCTGATGAAGCTGGATTTTGACCAGTAATTAAATTCCCGTCTTGAATAGCATAGGCGTGCCAATCTTCTTTTTTAGAGTAGATTCCTTCATTTTTATTCATCATGTCTTCCACTAAAAATGGTACGATGTCTGTAAGTCCAACAGCTGCTTCTTCAGTATTTGTAAAACCGGTTACTTTTTTTCCTTTTACCAAAGGTGTACCATCTGCGTTTTTCACATCTTTTAAAGCTGCTGGTGCATGACATACAAAAGCAATTGGTTTCTTTTGACTGTTAAATTTCTCAATCAAAGCAATTGAATTTTCGTCATTTGCTAAATCCCATAAAGGACCATGACCACCTGGATAAAATACAGCATCAAAATCATCTGCATTCATGTCTGCCAATACTTTTGTGTTTGCAATTTTTGCTTTTGCATCTGCATCCTTATTAAAACGCTCTGTGTCTTTAGTTGCTGCATCTGGTGTATCACTACTTGGATCTATTGGGGCAGCGCCACCTTTTGGAGTTGCAATCGTAATGTTGGCTCCTTTGTCTAATAATGTATAATATGGATTTGCAAATTCTTCAACCCAAAACCCTGTTTTTTTTCCTGTATCTCCTAATTTATCGTGAGATGTTACTACAAATAAAATGTTCATTTTTTTTCTATTTAAATTTATGTTATTCTTTCTGAAACTTTTTCAAAAAGTTTTTTCGTTACAATTTATTACTAATTAATTAGTATGCCATTTTTACAATCTTTTCCACCTTATCTGGTGATAATGATTGATGTTCTCCCAAACCTAACCAACCACGATCTGTAAAGCGTTTGGCTATTTCTTCTGCGGTTCCTTCATATTCTTTTGTATAATCAGACAATTTTGTGTCGATGCCTAATTCGTGGAAAAAAGCAACTGTTTTTTCAATTGCAGCATAGGCTTTATCATCAATACTTCCTTCGGTGATATTCCATACACGTTCGCCATATTGTGCTAATTTTTCTTTTTTCGCTTCAAAATTATATTTGTAATGACTTGGAGCAATAATCGCTAACGTACGTGCGTGATCTATACCAAATAAGGCAGTCAACTCATGTCCCATAGCGTGAACAGCCCAGTCTGTTGGCACTCCTTTTTGTATCAATCCGTTTAAAGCCATAGTACAACTCCACATAAAATTTGATGCAGCTTTATAATCTGAAGGATCTTTTAAAACTTTTGGAGCCACTTCAATAATGGTTTGTAAAATACTTTCCGCAAAATGATCTTGTAACAATGCACCAACTGGATAGGTCATGTATTGCTCTAAAACGTGTGTAAAAGAATCGGTTAAACCATTTGCTAATTGACGCTTAGGGATTGATGTAATCACTTGAGGATCTAAAATAGAGAACTCAGGAAACAACCCTGGTCCGCCCATTCCTAATTTTTCTTTGGTTTCTCTTCTCGTAATGACAGCTCCAGAATTCATTTCAGAACCGGTTGCTGGTAACGTTAAAACCGTACCAAAAGGCATTCCTTTTTCGGTCCTAATATGTTTGCTTAAAATATCCCAAGGAGTATCGCCTTCAAATAAAGCGGCAGCTGATAAAAACTTCGTTCCGTCAATAACAGATCCACCACCAACGGCTAATAGATAGGTAATGTTTTCGTCTTTAATCACTTTTAAAGCATCTAATAACACTTCATATTCTGGGTTTGCAGGAATGCCTCCAAACTCCACAATAGTTGTTTTTGCTAAAGCGGTTTTAACTTGGTCATAAATGCCATTTTTTTTGATACTTCCGCCACCATACAGTAGTAATACTTTAGCATCTTTCGGTATTTCTTTTTCTAAATTCTTTATGGTTTCCTTTCCAAAAATAATTTTAGTCGGATTTTGAAATTCAAAATTGTTCATGTTTTTTCTTTTTTTAGGTGTTCAAATTAAATTTTAACAATCATTTTACCTTTGTTTTTACCTTCAAATAAATCGATAAAAGCATTCGGAATAGTATCAAAACCATCAACGATAGTTTCTGTGTAGGTTAATTTACCTTCCGCTAACCAACCAGATAAATGCTTCATCGCTTCTGGAAATTTTTCTGCATAATTAGAAATAATAAAGCCTTGCATTAAAGCGCTATTTCTAACCAAAAAGGGTTGTACACTAATACTTTTCGGAATTTCTGTATTGTTATATACAGAAATGGCTCCACAAATAACCATCCTTGCAAACTTATTAATGTTAAATAATACTGCGTCAGAGATCGGTCCGCCAACATTATCAAAATAAATGTCTACACCATTTGGTGCGGCTTTTTTAATGTCTGCACTTATGTCTTTACTCGTATTATAATTGATTCCAGCATCAAAGCCAAATTTGTTTTTTAGCATCTCTATTTTTTCATCTGTACCTGCAATCCCAATGACGTTCAGTCCGAGTATTTTTCCTATTTGACCTACAATACTCCCAACGGCACCAGCAGCTCCAGAAACTACTAATGTTTCACCAGCTTTAGGTTTTCCAATTTGGTTTAGACCTAAATAAGCGGTTAACCCCGTCATTCCTAAAATTCCTAAATAAGCACTTAAGGGTACTTTAGATCCATCCACTTTTAATAGTCCTTCACCTGTAGAGACCTGTTGTGTTTTCCAATCTAACATTCCAGAAACAAAATCACCTTCAGTAAAATTGTTGTTTTTAGAGGCGATTACTTTTGCAATAACTCCAGATTGTATTGGTTTATTTAATTGAAAAGAAGGAACATACGATTTTGCGTCGCTCATTCTTCCTCTTAAATAAGGGTCTACAGAAACGTAGATTGTTTCTAATATTATTTCGCCTTGGTTGATTTTTAAATCAGCTTCTTCTGTTACAAATTCAAAATCTGAAATAGAAGGTTTCCCTTCGGGTCTATTTTTTAATAAAATTGTCTTTGTCATCATTTTTGATTTATTCAATAACGGTTACTAAATCTTTCATTGGTTTTCTAACTTTCGTTAATTTCACCAACCAATCTTCTTCTTCTTTTCTATATCCTATCGGTAATAAAACCGCGCTGCGCAATCCTTTTTCTCGCAATCCTAAAATTTCATCTACCGCAGCTGGATCAAATCCTTCTAACGGAGTGGCATCTACACCTTCATAAGCCGCTGCAATAATAGCCGCTGAAAATGCGATGTACGCTTGCTTTGCCGCATGATTAAAGTTTTCTTCTGCATCTTTTTGAGGATAAGAACCTAATAACATCTGACGGTAATTTTCCCATCCTTCATTTTTAAACCCACGGATGTCGTTTGTCAAATCAAACATATAATTAATTCTATCGGCTGTATAGGTATCCCAAGCAGCAAATACAAGTAGGTGAGAACAGTCTGTAATTACAGATTGGTTCCACGCAACTGGTTTAATTTTTTCTTTAACCTCTTGATTTTTAATCACGATAATCTCAAAAGGTTGTAAACCACTTGAGGTTGGAGCTAAGCGAGCCGCTTCTAAAATACGTTCTATTTTATCGTCCGCTACGGTTGTTCCATTCATTGCTTTTGCAGCATATCTCCAGTTCAATTTATCTAATAATTCCATGTATTTAATTTTTACTTTTATTGTTTATGTATTTTTTAATATTCTAACCTATTCACAAAGTTTAATACTACTCCAAGCAGCTTGATACGCTTTTTCTAAATGCGTGCTGTCTAATTTAAAAGCACCTCTTTTTTCAGACATCATTAAAAAGGATAGCGGGTTTATCGCATAAGCATACAATAAGTAATCTGATATGGGTTTTATAATTCCTTCTTTTTTACCACGAGCCCAAAGATCGAGTAGGGGTTGTAAATGTTTAATTCCTTCTTGTCTACTGTGTTCATCAATCATTGGAGTATTATCACATTGTGCTAAAAACATAGCATTTTCGCACTCTTTTAATTTAAAATCGGCAATCCGTTTCCATATCATTTCAAAGCCTTCTGTTACAGACATATTTTCTGTATAGGTAGCAAATGCATAATCTGTATAGGCTGCTTTTACATCTATATAAGTTTTGTTTACCAAGTCTTGTTTGTTTTCAAAGTACAAATAAATAGTTGCAGGAGAAACGTTCGCCATTTTTGCAATTTTACTCATCGGTGTTGCATGAAAACCATTATTGTTTACCAATTCAATCGTTGCTTTTATAAGCGCATTCCGTTTATCGATACTTTTTTGAAGTTGTGCCATGTTGTTTTAATTTCTAGCACAAAGATATATAAAAAATGAATGTTCATTCTTTTTTTAACTAAAGTTTATATATGAAAGCATAAATAAAATTGATAACTGTCAACTGTCAATTAAAACGCATGCCGTTGCTCCTCAGTAGAAGAAGCCTTTAACAATTGATTGAACTCTTTAATACGATCAAAATCTTGAGTAATAGCATCCGCTACAGCAATTCCAGAAACACCAGTTGCTAAAATAGCTGTAACATCAGTTGTGGTAATCTCACCAAAACCAATAATAGGCGTTTCTGTTTGTAAAGCTTCTGTAATTAAAGTAAATCCGTTTATAGCTAAAACTGTAATTGTATCGTCTTTTTCTGTTTGTCTAAATGGACTTAACGTAATATAATCTACTTCTTTTTCTAGTAAAGTTTCGCAATCTTGCAAGGTGTTTGCTGTTGCTCCAATAAGTTGCCAAGTAAATACATGTTTTCTTGCAACACTTGGGCATACGTCGGTTTTTTCGAGATGCACACCATCTGCTTTTACTGTTTTTGCTATTTTATAATTTCCGCGAAGTAGCAATCTAGTTTGAAAATGTGCTGTAATTTCTCTTGCTGTTGTAGCTACTTCTAAAAGTTTTTTATCCGACACCTTTTGTAAATCCAGTAGCACCATTTCTGCACCAGAAGTACAGGCTTTTTGAATGTTTTCTAAATGTTCTTTTGGTGAGTTTCCTTGAGAGATGTATTGTAATTTCGGAATAATCATAACGTGTGTAGCTTCTTAATATTAAACGAGTCACAAAAGTACAAATGTTTACCGACTCCACTCATGTATTGCTAATTGTTTACTGATAACTATAACTGTTAATTGTCAACAAAACATTATTACTATTTTTACACGAATTCTAGAGAACCATATCAGTATCTTTGCCAATTATTTTTTATACCAAATAGTTACAGCGTTAACGTTTAAATATGCTTAAAGATCAACATAAATCAGACACAACTCCAATTGTCTTATCAGAAGAAATAGATGCGTGTATTACTGTATTACAACAATTAACTACAGATACAAACCAATTATTTGAACTTCCCGAAGCACAAAGAACAGCCTTGTTAAAAGTTGCAGGATTGCTCTCTCGTCCAAATCGAGATGAGTTTCAGCGTAGAAGAAAAGATGCTAAAAAAGCGGCAAAACGGAAGATGATTGCCAAAGACACACACGCAAGAAAATCAACAGGAATAAGATCTGCGCGTGAAGCTGCCTTATTTATTGCTCCAAAATTACTTGCTCCGACTGAAATTCAGGAAGAAACTTTAGAATTAGAATCTCCAAGAAACTGCTATGTTTGTAAAGCCGTATTTACAAAATTGCATCATTTTTATGATACGATGTGTACAAGCTGTGGCGATTTAAATTATGCAAAACGTTTTCAAACGACAGATTTAAAAGATCAAGTGGCTGTGATTACAGGTTCTCGATTAAAAATAGGATATCATATTACCTTAATGTTATTGCGTTCTGGAGCTACAGTAATTGCAACAACTCGTTTTCCTGCTGATTCTGCCATTCGTTTTTCTAAAGAAGACGATTACAGACAATGGTCAGATCGTTTGCACATTCACGGATTGGATTTACGACACATTCCGAGTGTAGAGATTTTCTGTAATTACATCGAACAAAAATACAACCGATTAGATATTTTAATCAATAATGCTGCACAAACCGTACGAAGACCTTCTGGTTTTTATGCACATTTGATGGAGAATGAAAAAAAGCCACTTCAAGAACTTCCAACATTAGCTCAATCCTTATTAAAAGAGCATCACAACTGTTTGCAAGAACTAGCAGCTATCAGTATCGGCACTTCAAAAACAAGTAAAAACAATGTATTACCAGTAACTTGGCACGGACCAGAACCTGGAATCGGATTGCGAAATTCAGCTGCATTGTCTCAAATTCCATATAGTTTCGACAATTCTTTACAAACATCAGAAGTATTTCCTGAAGGAAAATTAGATGCCGATTTACAACAAGTAGATTTGCGTAAAACTAATAGTTGGCGATTAAAATTAGGCGAAATTGAAACCACAGAAATGGTAGAAGTACAGTTGGTAAATGCTGTAGCGCCTTTTGTGTTGTGCAATCGATTGTCAAATTTAATGATGAAAGAAAACACAGGTAAAAAGCACATCATCAATGTATCTGCAATGGAAGGGAAGTTTCATCGCTTTAAAAAAGCGGACAGACATCCACATACAAATATGGCAAAAGCCGCTTTAAATATGTTAACACATACATCTGCAGCAACTTTTGCAAAATCAGGTATTTATATGAATGCGGTAGATACAGGTTGGGTTACCGATGAAGATCCGGCAGAATTGTCTAAGAAAAAAGTAGAAATTCACGATTTTCAACCTCCATTAGATATTGTAGACGGAGCCGCAAGAGTGATGGATCCGTTAATAGACGGAATCAACACCGGAAAGCATTGGTCTGGTAAATTCTTAAAAGATTATTTTCCTATAGATTGGTAAGAAATTTCATAAAGTAATATGCTGTAGGCTATAAGCCATAAGCAAAACTGCCAACTGTTCACTGATAACTGTTCACTGATAATTGATAACTGTCATTTCGACGAAAGGAGAAATCTCAAGAAATAAAACACAAACTTTACAAATAATCACTTAATTTTACACACTTAAAAATACCAGATTCATAACTCATTAATAAATGGATAATTTAGTTACATTTTCTATTACCGTATTTACTGCATTCTTTGCAATCACAAACCCCATTTCTAACATGACGGTTTTTGTGTCCTTAACACAAGGTATCGATAAAAAAACAAAGAGAACCATCAATAAAAGAGCCAATTTAACCGCTTTTATCATAGTTGCTTTTTTTGTTCTTTTAGGGAAATATATTTTCGAGTTGTTTAATATTAGCATTCCAGCCTTTAAAATTACGGGTGGAATTTTAATCTTTTTTATTGGTTTTGAAATGTTACAATCAAAAAAATCCAATGTAAAAAATATTAAAGATGTACACATCAATGAAGATATTGCGATTTCGCCATTGGCAATTCCAATTTTAGCAGGTCCAGGAACCATTGTTACAGCTATGAACTTCGTATCTAATGCTGTACCACTACAAATATTCTTAGTAATTGCTATTTTTGGCTCCATGAGTTTGTTAACGTATTTTACCTTTAGACTAAGCGATCTTATTGTAAAAATAGTAGGGCATAATGTCATTTCTGTAATTGGTAAAATTATGGGGTTAATCATTGCAATTATTGGTACAGGGATGATTATACAAGGAATTAAAATTTCTTTTGATTTAATTGCTCAATAAACTAAAGTGTCGAAAAAAAACTTTTTTATGAGTTTGTGATTTTGGCGTTGGCAAGCGATGGATATCTTTTCTGTATTTCCATCAAATAAACCTTGAAGTTAAGAATCCGTAATTTAGTTCACGCCTTCTTATTGTTTTTTAATTGAGTTCATGAATACTTCGTATTTCTTTTAACATAATATCTATCGATATAAAGCGAATGCTGTTATATCTGATATTATGATTAAATAGCCGCTTTACGGCTATACAGGAATTACTGTATGTTTGTTCTATAATTTACATTATGTTAAATAGTAAATTACACAATGCACTCTATTACAATTGTTTGGTAAAATAATTGTCGCCATACAACGTTGGTTAGCAACGTTCACATATTTCTTCGGTTCTAATAATTGTATAGGATATGTAGCAATCAGTTTATCCAACAAAGCATCTGTTAATAAAAACCGATTGGTAGTATCTGGCAATACATAAACACCATCAGCAATTGGTTGTACAAAGGCTTCAATACTTTCTTTAGATGTCATGCGTATAAATAAACTCCCACCAGGTTTCAACACACGCACCAATTCAGAAAATAGATTCATAAAATGTTGTGTATGCTGTGCAAAATGCAATACAGCACTACAAATAACATGATCAAACGTATTATCCTCAAAATCCAACACATCTAAGTTTTGTACAGATAATTGGTCAGAAATCCTTGGATACTTCTCTTTTGCAGCTTTAATACTATTGGTATTGGTATCAACTCCATACAATGTATATGCATGCTTGTAAAACCATTTTAAATTACGCCCTGTGCCGCAACCGGCATCGAGTATCACAGCGTTTTCTGGATAACGTCCTTTTACAATTTGATCTAACAAATAGATGTCAATTCCGCCAATATCATTTACCAATCTCTCTATAGACATATTTTATTTTTAAACTACCAAAATACAAATTCTTAGCGGTAAATTTGCCGAATGCAAAAAAATCAAAGTTCCAAAATAGAATTCATTGCTTTAATGGCTTCGTTAATGTCTATTGTAGCACTTTCTATAGATGCTTTATTGCCAGCTTTAGAACACATTGGCGCTTCTATCGGAATCCACAATGCTACTGACAATCAACTATTGGTCACTATGATTTTCTTAGGATTGGGCTTTGGGCAACTAATATTTGGACCTATTTCTGATAGTTTAGGCCGTAAACCTGTTATTTATATGGGTTTTACGCTCTTTGTAATTGCTAGTTTTATCTGTGTATCTGCCACCAATTTAGAAACCATGGTGGTGGGTAGAATTTTACAAGGAATTGGACTCGCTGCGCCTAGAACCATCAGTATTGCTATGATTAGAGATAGTTTTAGCGGGAATTATATGGCTAAAATCATGTCGTTTGTAGTGGTTATTTTTATTCTAGTTCCCGTAGTTGCTCCAGCAATTGGTAAACTTATTTTAGATGCATATGGTTGGAAAGCTATTTTTATGAGTCAATTAATTATTGGCGTTGCCATTATGATTTGGTTATGGAAACGGCAACCAGAAACATTGCCCATAGAAAAGAGAACAAAGTTTAGATTTCGCCTCTTTGTGGATGGCGCAAAAGAGTTTGTAAAGCACAAACAAGCTGTCACTTTTACCTTAGTATCTGGCTTTATAACGGGCTCTTTTATGGTGTACTTATCAGCATCACAACATATTTTTCAAGAACAGTATCATTTTAAAGAAGAGTTTCCGTACATTTTTGCTGGATTGGCAATTGCTGTAGGATTTGCAACCTTCTTAAACGGAACATTAGTTATGCGTTTTGGCATGTACAATTTAGTAAAAGTATTTGCCATTTTGTTTACACTAATACCACTACTCTATGCTAGCATCTATTTTAATAGCGATGTCAACCCTAGTATCACCATCTTTTTAGTGTTCTGTGGTTTACAGTTCTTCTCTTTAGGATTTTTATTCGGAAACCTTAGGGCTTTAGCCATGCAACCGGTCGGACATATTGCCGGAGTTGGTTCTGCAATAAACGGATTTGTATCTACCATTATGGCGGTACCAATTGCGACGTTTATAGGTAGTTATGTGATAGAAACTGCTCTACCTTTATTTATTGGATTCTTTATTTGTGGATTGTGTTCTTTACTGTTGATACAGTTTTTACCCAAACAATCAATTGCAACAAATTAAGCGATCTATTAATAGGCTAACAGTTCTTTTACTGTGGATTCAAAGCGGTTTTTAGCCAAGTATTGCTTTTCTAGTTCCTTCTCAAACGGAATCGGAGTTTCTAAACTTCCAACACGTTTCACAGGTGCATCTAAACTGTCAAAACAGTTTTCGGTAATCAGTGCAGACAAATCACTGGCTATTCCCCCAAACAACGAATCTTCTTGCAATACAATTGCTTTCCCTGTTTTTCTAACGGATGCATAAATAGTTTCAACATCTAGCGGTTGCAAGGTTCTTAAGTCGATTAGATCCGCAGAAATAGTTGGGTTCTTCTCTAAGGTTTCTAAAGCCCAATGCACTCCTGCTCCGTAACTTATAATAGTAATGTCGTTTCCTTCTTTTAACGTAGCCGCTTTTCCAATTGGTAACGTATAATAATTCTCTGGTACTTCTTGATACACTGAACGATACAGGGCTTTGTGTTCAAAGAACAATACCGGATTTGGATCGTTAATGGCAGCAATCAACAAGCCTTTTGCATCCGCAGGAAATGCTGGATAGATAACTTTTAATCCTGGTGTTTTGGTAAACCACGCTTCGTTGGTTTGACTATGAAAAGGTCCTGCTCCAACACCAGCGCCACAAGGCATTCTTACTACAACGTCTGCAATTTGATTCCAACGATACTGTGATTTTGCTAATAAATTCACAATCGGATTAAAGCCAGTAGACACAAAATCTGCAAATTGCATTTCCATCACAGATTTGGTTCCGTTTACAGACAAACCATACGCTGCGGCAACAATTGCCGATTCACAAATAGGTGTATTGCGTACTCTGTCTTTTCCGAATTGGGCTAAAAACCCGTCTGTTATTTTAAAAGCACCTCCATATTCTGCAATGTCTTGCCCCATAATCACCAAATCATCGTGTTGTTCCATAGATTGTCTCAATCCGTCAGAAATGGCATCTATTAAACGAATCTTCTTAGTTTCTGTTGATGGATTGATGGTTTCTGGTTGATGTGCTTTAAAAACATCCTTTAACTCTGTTTCTAAATCAGCGATTATTGAAGGTTCATCATTAGCTAGTTGTAAATGCTCATTAATCTCATTTATAATATCTTCTTTAAATTGAGCATCTTCTTTTTCTGTAAGTATTTTTTCTGCTTTTAAATAGGCTTTAAAATTTTCTAAAGGATCTTTTACAGCCCAAGTATCCATCAACTCTTGCGGAACGTATTTTGTACCACTCGCCTCTTCATGACCACGCATTCTAAAGGTTTTAAACTCCAATAAAATGGGTCTTGGATTTGCACGAACACTCGCTGCAAATTCAGAAACTTTGGTATAGACTTCTACAATATTATTTCCGTCAATAATATGACTTTCCATTCCGTAACCAATTCCTTTATCAGCAATGTTTTCACAATTAAACTGTTCAGAAGTTGGTGTAGAAAGTCCGTAACCATTGTTTTCTACACAAAACAACACAGGCAAACTCCAAACTGAAGCAACATTTAACGCTTCATGAAAGTCGCCTTCACTTGTTCCTCCTTCACCAGTAAACACAGCACAGACCTTTTGTTCTTTTCTAATTTTATGTGCCAATGCAATTCCGTCTGCAATTCCCAATTGTGGCCCTAAATGAGAAATCATTCCAACAATATTGTATTCTTGTGTTCCAAAATGAAAACTTCTGTCTCGTCCTTTTGTAAATCCGTTTGCTTTTCCTTGCCATTGCGAAAATAAGCGGTACAACGGAATTTCTCTAGTTGTAAAAACGCCTAAATTTCTGTGCATTGGTAAGATGTATTCATCTTTTAATAAAGCAGCTGTAACTCCAACAGAAATAGCTTCTTGTCCAATCCCAGAAAACCATTTAGATATTTTACCTTGACGCAATAAGATCAGCATCTTCTCCTCTATCAATCTTGGTTTTAACATTGATTTGTATAAATCGATAAGTTGAGTTGTTTCTAAAGAAGCATTTGAATAGTTCATTGGAGAAATCATGTCATTTTTTAGTTAAATGTAGCTGCGAATTTAAAAATAAAAAGTGACTTATAGTGCATTTAATTAGTAGTTATATTATTCTAATTTATTTAAAATTTCTGCGGATTTTTGTAAGGTTTCGTCTTTTTTAGCAAAACAGAAACGCACTACTTTTTCATCTAGATTATTGGTGTTAAAAACCGAAATAGGAATGGATGCAACACCAAACTCTACCGTTAGTTTCTTGGCAAAATCTATATCATTTATCTGAGTGATACCACTATAGTTTAATACTTGAAAATAGGTTGCTTTAGACGGAATAAACGTAAATTTTGAATCTTTAATGGCCTCTAAAAAGGTGTTTCTTTTATCTTCATAAAACAAGTTTAATTGCTCATAATTATTAGGCTCGTTAATATATTCAGCTAAAGCAATTTGCGTAGGATGATTTACACAAAACACATTAAATTGATGCACTTTTAGAAACTCTTTCATTAATTCTTTTGGACCACAACAATACCCTATTTTCCAGCCCGTATTATGAAATGTTTTTCCGAAAGAAGCTGTTATAAATGTTCGTTCTTTTAACTGCGGAAACAAACAAGCACTTTGATGTTTTAATCCATCAAAAACCATGTGTTCATACACTTCATCACTTAAAACAATAATATTTGTATTGTTGGTAATTAACTCTAACTGTTGCATATCTTCTTTAGAAAAAACAGTTCCACAAGGATTTTGTGGCGTGTTGATCACAATCATTTTGGTATTTGCTGTAATGGCATTCTTTACCTTATTCCAATCTACTTCATAACCTGGATAAGTTAATTGAATAGGAATAACTTTACCGCCATTTAATTTGATTGCAGGTTCATAACAATCATAGGCGGGTTTAAACAAAATAACTTCGTCTAAAGGATGTATAAATGTGGTAATTATTGTAAAAATTGCCTGTGTTGCTCCAACAGTAATTACGATCTCGTTTTCTGGATTGTACGTAGATTGATACAAGCCCTCAAATTTTTGTGCAATGGCATCTCTTAATGCTAATACACCATGCATTGGAGCGTATTGATTATAGCCAGAATTCATTGCTTTTGTTACCAAATCGTTTAATTTCTGATCGCTATTAAAATTGGGAAAACCCTGAGCTAAGTTAATAGCATTGTGCTTTTTAGCTAAATTACCCATTATTGTAAAGATGTTCGTTTCTAAATTTGGTAGCTTTGAAATAGGAGTCATAAAATGGATTTAATAATTTCGTTAAAATAAAAAATCCTTATCAAATTTTGATAAGGATTTAAATATATTCTACACGTTGCTTACAATTCTTTGAAAATTGCATGCATCATTCTTTTTTTATCGTTGATGCTTTCTTCTAAAGAAATCATGGTTTCTGTTCTGTTTACACCTTCTATATCATCAATCTTATAAATAATGTCTTTGGCATCGTTTGTATCTTTGGCTCTTACTTTACAAAAAATATTGTATTTCCCAGCAGTTACGTAAGCTACAGTAACATTTGGAATGGTTCCAAGGGACTTAATGACGTTTTGTGTCATGGAAGTTTTTTCTAAGAAAATCCCTACATGGGCAATAAAAGAATAGCCCATTTTTTCGTAATTAAGTGTCAATGTAGAACCTTGGATAATTCCTTCGTCTTCCATTTTTTTTACGCGAACATGAATTGTTCCCGCAGAAACTAATAACTTTTTTGCAATGTCAGTAAACGGAGTTCTGGCATTTTCTATTAATACATCTAGTATTTGATGATCGATTTCATCTAAAACAAACTTTTTCATTTTTTTTAAGCATTATTCAATTAATAGGCCAAAAATATGAATTATATTTAAAGTAATAACAATAATACTAGAAAAAATACATAAAATTAAGATTTTACTGCATGTCCTAAATAATTACTTAGGTCGCCTTCCTTTTCTAATACAATCTCCGTAAAAAGAGCATTGTCTATAATTTTATCCACAAATAAATAGCCTTTTCCTTCTGTTGAGTTGGCTTTTTTCTCTATGATATCAAAAAAGTTTTCTTGATTATTTGGAATCTCAAAGTACGGTAAATACTCTTTATAATCAGCTGCTGTAGCGATATGATATATTCCTTGAACAAGTGCATAAAAGTTGAATTTACGTGTTTCTTCTCTCTCGTAATCATCAGGGAAATGTCCTGCTTCTATCAAGATGGTATTGAATCCTAATTTCTGAAAGTTATCTCCTGTTGCCGTTGGATAAAAGGTATCAGTGTATCTACCAACGTGATTCGGAATTACTTTTTGTAATAACGCATTCATTGCCACAATTACGTTCATAGTACGTTTTCTACCTTCTGTTAGCTTTCTGGTTGCTTCTTCGGATGGCGCTAAAAAAGAAATAGTTGCTGGGTTTTTAGTGCCTTCTACTCCAAAAATGGTTCTTTGATCGTGTAGGTTGAAACAATAATCTGGTTGAAAACTTTCTAAAACACCTCGCAATAACTTGCTTTCTATGGCTTTTTGATCTACTGCATCTCTATTTAAATCTATATTTTTTGCATTTTCACGTGTGTAGTTTAACGATCCGTCTGGATTTAACATTGGAATACACAAAATAGTACATTCCTTTAAAATCTCTTTAAAAATAGGATTTGTAGAACTTGTGGTGCAATTAAATAAATCGAACACTACTTTTGTTCCAGTACTTTCATTTCCGTGCATTTGTGTCCAAATAAGTATCTTTTTTGCTCCAGAACCAAATTGTACACTTTGAATAGGGATGTTATTTTCTGAAGATCCAATTGTTGCTACTGTATGTTTCTCTGATAATTTTGATAACAACGGAGAAATATGTGCATCATGAATCCATTTTCCAAAAAGAGTCGTTTCTTTTTTAGAACTATAAATTGTTTCTAAAATATGTGGATTTAAAATTTCCATGATAAAAGTATCTGACAAAAATACAAATTCGAATTGAGCTTCTTCCATATTTATTTACAAAAGTAAACTGACTGAATGTTACAATTGTAATCTAAGTATTTCGTTTTTATTGATACAATTGTAATTTACATTCAAACAAAAGCTACTTGTTGTTTTACATAATTGAATCGCAGTATTATCAATATAAATATATTCTATAATTAACACTCAATTAACTTAAATACAGTTAATTAAATATATTTATATAAACTTATACTTCACATATAAAATACAAGCTTAGAAATATTACAAATGAATTGAAGGTTATTCAATTCATTTGTTTTACATTTGTAATATGATTTTTAATTTACAATGGTAAACACAAGTGATTTTACAACTAGACTACAAAAAGTGATGGAATATCATCATTTAACAGCTTCGTTATTCGCAGATAAAATAGAAGTGCAGCGCTCTAGCATCTCTCATATTATTTCTGGGAGAAACAAACCAAGCTTAGATTTTATCTTAAAAGTGACCACTACTTTTAAAGATGTAGATATTTATTGGCTACTAAATGGTAAAGGAACTTTTCCTAAAGAAATAGAAATAGCTGAAAAACAAAGTAGCCACGTTCCTACTCTTCCTTTTGAGGAAAAAAAAATAATCAATTCTGATACCGAAAAGAAAATACAACGAATTGTTCTTTTTTATACTGATGGAACTTTTGAAGAATACAAAAAATAAAGCCTTTAGATATTCTAAAGGCTTTTTATATGAATTGTGAAGAATACTTCTTAGTTTACTAACTTCGCCAAGCCAGTTCTAATAATGAGTATGTGCTTGTTTCTGTTAGAAACACCACTGTTTTTTTGAGTTTCAACCATTTGTTGTAATAAATTTATGGCAGTTTTATCAAAATTAAATTGCTTAAACTGAATTCCTTTAGCAACAATATCATCAACTAAATTCTGAATTGCCTTTGTACTATTGCTTTTCGAAATTTTATCGTAGGCTCTTTTATACAGCCCCTGAACTCGGTTATCATTATTTAAAAACATGCCAGATAAAACATTTTGTGCAATAAATTCTAGTTCTGTTTCATCATTTTCTTCAATAAATATTCTTGTTAAAGGCGTTGCTATAATTTTCCGAACATCATTAGGCAATTCTTTTGACAGCTTAATTGCTGCCGCTTTATCAATATAATAAATAGCAACCAAGGTTTTTCCTAAAACACTGTACGATTTGCTTTTTAATGCTTCTTCAAAAAGCGGTAAATTTCCTGGTTCAGTTAATTTCCCCAATGTTTCTATTGCTGCTGCTCTTACCAATGTTTTTTCATCCTGTAAAGCAATTTTTTTAATTTTATCAATGACAGCTCTTTTAGAAGACTTATCAAACAAATCGATGTTCTCTATTGCCAAAATTCTGATCTTGTAAAAGGGATCGTCTAAGGCGCTTGCTATTGCTTCAAAAACTTTTTTATCACTTTGCAACTTTACAATTGCCAAAATAGCTTCCTTTTTATGTCCGTAATCTGTGGTGTATTTCAACTGACTTATATATTGACTCGTTGTTTTTGCTTCTGTAAAATCTGCTAATAAAACGCCATCTGCATTGACAAGAATGTTTTCGGGTGTTTTAGAATATGAAAAAACAAACGAGGCATCTTTACCATCAACAAAAACATTTTTTCGAGTTACTTTACCATTTTCTACAATATCGATTGCCAACGGGAATTTAAAATCTCCTTCTGTTTGAAGAATATTAACAGCAACTCTTTTCTCTAATGTGTTATAATCGTACGAAACTTGAATTTTTGGATGTCCATTAGAAAAATACCATTGATTAAAAAACCAATTTAAATCTTTTCCTGTAACTTTTTCGAATGCCAAACGCAATTGAGCGACCTCTGCTGATTTGTATTTGTTTTCTGTTAAATAGAGTTTTAAACTGGCAAAGAAAGCGTCATCACCAACATAATTCTTTAACATGTGTAATATGGCTCCACCTTTATTATAGCTTACAGTATCAAATAGATCTTCTTTGTCTTTATAAAAATAACGCACCAAGTCTTTGTCGAAATTTTTCCCTTGTTTGTATGCTTCTACATCTTCTAATAAATGTGCATTTGCATCGTCTTTTCCGTATTTATGTTCTCTCCACAAATATTCGCTATAATTTGCAAACGATTCGTTTAACGTTATATTACTCCAACTTTCTGCGGTAACCAAATCGCCAAACCAATGATGAAATAATTCGTGTGCAATGGTGTTTTCTTGTACGTTTTCATCAATCAATTGCCCTGGCATTTGATATGCTTTTTCTCCATGAACCACAGCAGTTGTATTTTCCATGGCACCACTTACATAATCTCGTCCAACAATCTGACTAAATTTACTCCAAGGATATTCTACGCCTGTAATTTTTGAGAAAAAAGCCATCATTTCTGGAGTTAAACCAAAAATATCTTTTGCATACGGAGCGTATTTTTTTTCTACATAATATTCAACAGGAATCATTTTATAAGAATCTTTAATAATTTCATATTCGCCAACTCCTAAAAAGAATAAATACGGTGCATGTTTTCGTTTAAAATTCCAATAATCTGTTCTTGTTCCGTTGGCGTTGTTAGTTTGTTTTTCTAAGGTTCCGTTTGATAAGGTTTTAAATTTATTAGGAACTGTAATTGTTAATTCTTGCGAAGTTTTTTGATTTGGACTATCAATCGTTGGAAACCAACAACTACTTGCCTCAGTTTCTCCTTGTGTCCAAACCTGTGTTGGTTTTGATGTATCCAATCCATCAGCATTGATAAAATACAATCCTTTTGCTTCTGTGATTGCTGCACTTCCTTTTTGCTGTACTTTTTCTGGTCTTGCTGTGTATTTTATGTCTAAGATAAAGCTTTCGTCTTTGGTGTATGCTCGAGGCAGTTCTACAATAATTTTTTCTCCATCGTAATTGTAACCAACATCTTTATTCTTTAATTGGATGCTATGAATAAGCATCGCTTTTGCATCTAACGTAACTTTATTTGTTGCGTAGAAATAAGGTTTTAATGTGAGCCAAGCTTCACCATTTAATTCTTTCTTCTTAAAATCTAAAGAAACAACAAGTTTTGTGTGTTGCAATTCATGTACTTTATCTTTTTCTTTTCTGTAAATAGATTGCGGAGCTATAGTTTGCGCAGAAACCACAGCAATAAAAAAGATACAAATTATAAAAGTGAGTTTTTGAAACTTCATAAATAATGATTCTTATTAAGTTCTCAAAAGTAAGAAATTTAAGGCGCATCCTTGTTAATGGCTCGTTAAAAAGAAAAGCCCAAAATCTAAAGGTAGATTCTGGGCTTTTCCATAAAATTTTTCGATTTTCTTATTTAAACAACATTTTAAACTGATCTAAGTTGATTCCGTCTGCATCAAACTTTACATCATTCATCATTTTCATTATTTTAGAAGGATCCATATTGTCTCCTAAAATTCTTGCAACTCCAACTCCTTGTTTTGCACCGTATCCAAAAGCAATTAACTCGTCAATTGCGTCTGCTTCACCGGTATAATACAAACTCACTTTAATATTCTTTTCAGTAAAACGCATGATACTTTTATACTCTTTCCCTTTAAAAATCTTATCTAATTGTGCTCTTTCTGCTTCAACTTCTGTCGCATTGTCTTTAAACGGAACAGCAACTACATTAATTTTTTTAATGCTTTTTAAAGTTGCTTTTGTTTCTTCAGAAACATTATCAGACTTTATTTGTAAAATACTTGCTGGTACATCAAAAGTGATAAATCCAGATTTTTCTTGACTTTTAACTAAATAGCTTTGCAAAGATTCATCATTACAAGATGTAAATGAGAATGCTAAAATAAAAGCTACGACTACTGTTGTTATTTTTTTCATTGGTTTTGTTTTTAGTGATTTTTTATAGCAATTTTTTTGTACACCTAAATGATTAGGATTTCTTTCCATCATGAGCAAATTTATCTGCTAAGCTTGATAATTTATTAATGTCTATCATTCCTGTTAAAGAAACAATTACAGACTCTGCATTACCCTCAGTAACTCTACTAACTCCGTTTACATACATTAATACTTCACTAACATAATCTTTTTTACCATTTGTTTTTACATAAATTTTAACTCTAGCGTCTTTGTCTTTCATTCTCATCAACTCTGTTAAGTTCGATTTTTTAACTGCAGAAGTTACCATAGTTTCCATTGTTTTTGCAACATTCGCATTGCTTGTTTTAAAAACTTTTAACTCTTTTAAGTTTTGGATCATTTTAAACACTTCTACAGCTTCATTATCTCCAGACATGTCTGGATTGAATTTTTGTAGTAATTGGAATGCATCTTTATTGATGATAAAAGAAGATACTTCATCCATATTTTCTAATTTATCAAACATAGATTGCCCAAAAGTTACTGCTGGTGCTATTACTAATGCTATTAATACGATTATTTTTTTCATGATTTCTTGTGTTTACTTGGTTTACTAATTATTTTAATTTTACTTGGCTTTTAATATTTTATTTACGGTGTCTTCGTAGGTATACAAACTTGCTACAGCTTCATTTCCTTTGTTTAAATTTGATGATAGCATTTCTAAGACATCCTTAACTTGCGCATATTGTACTTTCGCTTTTTGTTCTTTATGAATTTCATTACCCATATACACACTGAATAATAAAACTACTGATGCAGCTACTGACAACCATTTCCAATTCGTTTTTTTAGTTTTTAATTGGATTGGTTTTGTAGATGTTTCTGCTTTATTGATGGCAAAATAACTAAACATTGATTCATATTCTTGCAAATGTGAAGCTACATTACCTGATAAAAAATAGTTTTTTAAGGTTGCTTCTTCTTGCAAAGTAGTTTCTGCATTTAGATATTTTTCTAACAACTGTTCTATTTTAGATAATTCCATAATTGTGTTGTTTTATTAGTTCTTCTCTTATTGTTTTTCTTGCTCTTGATAACGCTACTCTAACGGCTGTTGGTTTTAACTCTAACATTTTCCCGATCTCTTCAAAATCGTACTCTTCAACGTCTCTTAATTGAATCACTAACTTTTGCTGTTCTGGCAACTTCTCAATAAGCCTATGTACTTGGCTAACACTATCTCGATACTCCATTTTTTTATCTAAAGAAGTATCTTTTTCTTTATAATTACTATGAACCAATGTTAAGTTTGATGCTTGTTTAGATTTTAATCTATCAAAACAATAATTTTTAGTCATTGTCATTGCAAAGGCTTCAATATTTTTATATTCAGCTATTTTGGTTCTATTCTTCCATAATTTAAAATACAATTCTTGCGTTGCATCTTCTGCTTCTTCAGTAGATACCAATAGCCTTTTGGCCAAACGAAAGACTTTGTCTTTAAAGGGTAAAACAGATTTTAAAAAGTCTGATTGATTCATTAATTTGTTATAATTGTTCTGTAAAAACGGTTCTTTTAATTACTTCTACACCTTTATGACGATGCATAATTAATTTTGTTACATCTATTTTTTAAATGTACTATAATTCTCTAAATCGCATTACATAAACAATCACTTTTATAAATGCTGGATTAATGAAAAACCTCTATAAAGTTCTACTCTTAGTAGGTGTCTCTCTTGCTTTATACAATTGTACCAAAGAGGATACAATTCCTGCGGATGTAGAAATCAATGATTTTGTTTGGAAAGCTATGAATGCCTATTATTTATATCAAGATCAAATTCCGGATTTAGCAGACAGACGATTCAACAATCAGCCAGTATTAAATAGTTATTTAAGAGGATTTGCCTCGCCAAATGAATTATTTTTAAATGTAGTATACGACAGACCAAACACAGATAACAAATCCGTTTTACTTAACGATTACAATTTAATTCAGCAACCAAATAGAAGAACTTCATTTACTCATGGAGTTGAATATGGAATTGTTGCCGAGCCAGGAAATACAGATAATGTGATTGGTTTTGTGCAATATATTTTACCAAACTCAAACGCATCAACCTTGTCTATTAAAAGAAGTGATTTTTTCTACGCAGTAGATAATGTGCAATTAACAAGAGACAATTTTAACTCTTTATTAGAAGCAGCAGCAACTTCTTATGAATTAAGCATGGCAACTTTTGATGGAACAACGGTTACGCCAAACGGAACAAAAATTTCATTGACAAAAACCGCTTACACACATAACCCTGTTTTTATATCAAAAAATATTGCAAGTGGAGGAAACAAAATTGGGTATTTACTGTACAACAACGATTTTTCTAGCAATTACATCAACGACTTAAATACTACCTTTTTACAATTTAAAAATCAAGGAGTTAATGAGTTGATTTTAGATCTTCGTTACAATGTTGGCGGCGGAAGTTTTGTTCAAAACATCAATCAAATTGCGAGTATGATTACCGGGCAATTTACAGATCAACCTTTTGCAAAAAATCGTTGGAATAGCAAAGCACAAGCTTGGTTTGAGTTGAATCAACCAGATTCTTTAATAACAAAATTTACAAATAAAATAAACAATACAACTCCAATTAACAGTTTAGAATTAACAGATATCTATATTATTTTAAACGGAAGTTCTTCTTCTGTAGAATTATTAATCAATAGTTTAAAAAGTTATATCAATGTGCATATTATAAACAGCAATACAACAGCCGGGAATAATACTGGATCAATTACTTTATATAATTCTATAGATTATAATTCTATTGGTAAAAGCGTAAATCATACGGTAGCTGTGCAACCAATTGTGTTAGAATTTTTAAACAATGATAAGGTAACTTATGCTGATGGATTTACCCCAGACTTAAGAATTTGTGATGAAGAAAATACTTTAAATCTAGGTGCTTTAGGAGAAACTTCTGATCCAATTTTAAATGAAGTTCTACAATTTATAAATGGATCTCCTCCAAATCCTCCTGGAATATGCAACCCAAATAATTTAGCTCTTTTATACAATTCTGTTCGCAATCAGCGAATTATTGATGCGGGCATTTTTATTAAACAAAATTTACCGAATACGAATTAAGTTTTTAAATCTGGTCTAAATTCATTCATTAAATTTTCATCTTTTAATTTCGCATAGTTAAAACCAGATTGCCACCACTTTCGCATTAATTTTTTATCAAATATTAAAGAATTTGTTGTTAATACTGAAGGTGTATAATATAAATTTAGTTTTACATTGTTTTGTTTTGCGGTTAATTTACCAATCGTAATATTATGTCGCTCTACATGTTCTAACATAAAATCGAAAGTATCAAACAATAAAGAAAAAGGATTTTTAGATTTCATTCTATTGATTTGAGTTACTTCTGTTTCTAAAATAATGGCATCTACTTCTGTTGCTCCACGTATAATTGCTTCTCTAATTGGCACCAAACAACCAAATCCGCCATCGGCATATTGACAACCATTTTTTTCTAACAAACTCATAAACGGAATGTAGTTGCACGAAGCCCAAACCCAATCACAAAAATCATTATACGTACATTCTCTTAGTGTTTTATATTCTACTTCGTTTGTAGATAAATTAGACACCGTAACCACAACTTCTTTTTCGTTTTCAATAATTTTTAGAAACACTTCTTCGGTAATATTGTTTTTGATGAGTTTTCTAAGATTTTTACTTTCTCCAAATGTTTTTCTACCGTTAATGATATTCCAAAGTGTATTTAAATGATTGATGGCGATCACATTTTCTCCATATTTCTTTTTTATAATAAAAGGATTGTTGCTAAAAATGGTTTGCTGATTTACATTCGTATAAAGAGTTTTTAATTCATCTATTTTGCCTAATGCCAGATGAGAAACCATTAAGCTACCCGTAGAAGTACCTATAAAAATATCGTAAATACGCTTTTCTTCTTCCATTAAATATTGCGCAACACCACCAGCAAATGCTCCTTTGCTACCACCACCAGAAATTACTAAAGCTTTTTTATTAGTACTCATTAAAAATCAATATTAATAGTTCGCAAAAAATTTGTTGTCAATTTACAATTAAACAAAGCAATATTGTAATTTAGTCGTTTAAAAAATGAAAAAATGAAAAAAATTTCCCTTTTATTTTGTTTGGCAGTCATTGGCCTTTCTTGCAAACAAGAACATGTACCAAGAAATTTTGAGACTGTTTCAATCCAAAAATTTGATATTGACAGCACAAGCATTAGAGCAATTATTGCTGTAAATGCAAATGAAGTATTGTTTGCTGGTTCTCGTGGAGATATTGGTTTAACTGATGATGGCGGTAAAACCTGGAATATTGAACACTTAAAATATCAAGATTCTATTGTGCCACATTTTAGAAGTTTGGCAAAAACATCTTCTGCCGTATTTGCATTGTCGGTAGAAAATCCTGCGTTGTTATTTAAAATTCAATCTGGAGAAAAAAAAGTAGTGTATAAAGAAGAACACGAAAAAGTATTTTACGATGCCATGACTTTTTTAGATGATAAAACCGGCATTGCGATTGGAGATCCAATTGATGGTTGTACATCTATTATTATGACAAATGATGGCGGCAAAACTTGGAGAAAAATTGATTGTGCTAATTTGCCAGAAGTAAATGAAGGCGAAGCTTCTTTTGCAGCAAGCAATACCAACATCGCTTTTTATAAAAAAAATATTTGGGTAGTTACTGGCGGAACAAAAGCTAGAGTTTTAAAATCTACTGATAAAGGTAAAACTTGGGAAGTTATAGAAACTCCGATGATTCAAGGTAACGGGCCACAAGGAATTTATTCTGTAGATTTTTATGATAAAAATAACGGAATAATTGTAGGTGGAGATTTCTCTAAACCAAATGAAAACAAAGCAAACAAAGCAATTACAACCGACGGCGGAAAAACATGGACTTTAGTAGCAGACGGACAAGCACCAAATTATAAAAGTTGTGTAAAATACATTCCTGGCACAAAAGGAAAAGAAGTTATTGCTGTTGGAAAAACGGGTGTTTCTTTTTCTAATGATGGAGGAATAACTTGGAAAGACATTAGTAAAGATGGTTATTACGCAATTGATTTTGTTGATAAAAATACCGCTTGGTTGTCTGGTCATCAGAAAATTGGAAAATTGGTTTTAAAATAACTTCGCCATTAGTATAATGAAATCTCTTTTTACACTTTTATTATGCTGTTTGATTTTTTCTTCTTGTAATAAATCTAATTTAGCAAAAGAATTTTCTTGTTCAAACACTAAATTTAGTGGTGATTTTGAGCAAAATACAGATATTAAAAAAACATTTAGTGTTCAAATTCCAACACATTGGAAAACCAATTTCTTTTACAACGATTTGCAATCATCCATCTATTTTGCAGACACCACCAAACAATTAACAGAAACTGTTTTAATTGATATCACACACATTAAAAGCGCATATACATTTGATGTAGCATTTGAAAAAATAATTTCACAAAACGATTCAATACAACAGCTTATCAATACGAAAAAAAAGAAATTTCTATTTTTAAAAAACAATGCTTTCTATGCTGTTTCTAAAGGTGAAAAACAAAATTTTTCGTATCAAATAGTAAATATTTTTATCCATAAAAATGCCATAAATTCTTACCACATCAAAACAGAAATTTATGGAGATACACACATCAACAATCGACTTTGTAAAGCCATACACTTGATAAACACCCTAGAATTATAACAATATAAGAAGATGAACAGAGAGAAAATTATCAACAGATTTATAAGTTATGTAAAAATAGATACCGAATCTGACCCAAAGAATCCTGCTTTTCCAAGCACAGAAAAACAATGGGATTTAGCAAAACTGCTTGTTGAAGAATTGCAAGAAATTGGATTGTCTGATATTATGCTGGATGACAATTGTTATATTATGGCAACTTTACCAAGTAATATTGATTATACCGTTCCTACCATTGGATTTGTTGCGCATATTGATACAAGTCCAGATTTTACAGGGAAAAATGTACATCCACAGATTCATGAAAATTACAACGGAAAAGACATCGTTTTAAACGAAAAGGAAAACATCGTGCTTTCTCCAGAGTATTTCGAAGATTTATTACAATATAAAGGTCAGACGATTATTACAACAGACGGAACAACATTACTTGGTGCAGATGATAAAGCGGGTGTTACAGAGATTGTTTCTGCAATGGAATATCTCATCAATCATCCAGAAATAAAACATGGAAACATCAGAATTTGTTTTACGCCAGATGAAGAAGTTGGTAAAGGTGCGCATTTATTTGATGTCGAAAAATTTGGTGCAGAATGGGCATATACCATGGACGGAAGTCAAGTTGGGGAATTAGAATACGAAAATTTTAATGCTGCTGGAGCTGTGGTAACTATTGAAGGAAAAATTGTTCATCCAGGTTATGCAAAAGGAAAAATGATCAATTCTATGCTCATTGCTAATGAGTTTATTGCAGCTTTACCAAAAAATGAAATTCCGCAAGAAACTACTGGTTACGAAGGGTTTTTCCATTTACACGATATGCACGGGAATGTAGAAAAAACCATCTTAGAATATATTATTAGAGATCATGACTTGGAATTGTTTTTAAAACGAAAATCAGATTTTGAAAACATCGCAAATACAATCAATAAAAAACTAGGAAAAGAGTTGATTTCCGTTCAGATAAAAGATCAATATTATAATATGAAGGAAAAGGTGATTCCAGTAATGCATATTGTAGATATTGCTGAAGAAGCTATGATTGACTTAGGAATTAAAGCATTAATTAAAGCAATTCGTGGCGGAACAGATGGTTCTCAATTATCCTTTAAAGGCTTGCCTTGTCCAAATATTTTTGCTGGCGGACATAATTTTCATGGACGTTACGAATACGTTCCGGTAGAATCTATTTTAAAAGCAACACAAGTAATTGTTAAAATTGCAGAGAAAGTTGCTGTTCGATTTAAATAACAGAATAAAGGAAGTTGTTAGATTTTATGTATCATGGATAGTTGTTTGTAATTATTTTTTACATTTACCAACTTAATTTTAGAAAACAGAAATGAATAGTAAAACCTTATTGCAATTAGCAAAGAAATATGGAAGTCCATTATATGTATATGATACAGACAAAATAACTTCTCAATACAATAGAATTACCAATGCATTTTCTGATGTTAAAAATGTAAAGATTAATTATGCAGTAAAAGCACTTTCTAATATTAGTATTTTAAAAGTATTTAATCAATTAGGTGCTGGTTTAGATACCGTTTCTGCTCAAGAAGTACAATTAGGCTTGGCAGCTGGTGTATTGCCAGAAAACATCATCTTTACTCCTAACGGCGTTTCTTTAGAAGAAATTGAAGAAGTTGCTGCTTTAGGTGTTCAAATTAATATTGACAACCTTTCTATTTTAGAACTGTTTGGACAAAAACACCCAAACATTCCAGTTTGTGTACGCATCAATCCACATATTATGGCTGGTGGAAATAGTAAAATTTCTGTTGGTCATATCGATTCTAAATTCGGGATTTCAGTCTATCAAGTACCTTTAATTAAACGTGTTGTAAAAAACACAGGAATGCATATCAACGGAATTCATATGCACACAGGTTCTGATATTTTAGATATTGATACTTTTTTACGCGCAACAGAAATTTTGTTTGATGTTACAGCACAATTTAAAAATTTAGATTTTATTGATTTCGGAAGTGGATTTAAAGTACCTTATAAAGAAGGAGATATCTCTACAGATATTGAACAATTGGGAAGACAACTTACAAAAAGGTTCAATGGCTTTTGTAAAGAATACGGAAAAGACTTGACCTTAATGTTTGAGCCAGGGAAATTTCTGGTAAGTGAAGCTGGTTTCTTTTTAGCAAAAGTAAACGTTATCAAACAAACAACTTCTACTGTTTTTGCTGGAGTTGATAGTGGTTTTAATCATTTGGTAAGACCAATGATGTACGAATCATATCATCATATTACAAATATTTCGAATCTAAAAGGAAGAGAACGCTACTACTCTGTTGTCGGTTATATTTGCGAAACAGATACTTTTGGAAACAACAGAAGAATTAACGAAATTACAGAAGAAGATATTTTGTGTTTCCACAATGCTGGGGCATATTGTTTTTCGATGGCTTCTAATTACAACTCTCGTTATAAACCTGCAGAAGTAATGGTTTATAAAGGGAAAGATTATTTGATAAGAAAAAGAGAAGTTTTTGACGACATCCTTAGAAATCAAGAGATTGTAACACTTTCCTAATTCAATTTGTTTTACAAAACTTGGTGACTCTTGCAATTAAATACAACTATTATGTTAAAAAATGTTAAAAATCAAGCTTTTAAAGCATCCTCATCGTTCTTTTTTGTAATATCGCAAATCACTAACTTATAACAATCAAAAATCAGATAAAATGAAAAAAACACTATTACTATTAAGCGTAATGTTTATAGTATTTTCTTGTAAAAAAGAAGCAAGCCAAGAGGATATTATCTCTTACGGGAGTACGATTACTCAAGATGAGTTAAAAGAACATTTGTACACGTATGCTTCAGATGAATTCGAAGGTCGTGAAACTGGAGAACCAGGACAGAAGAAAGCTGTTGAGTATCTTAAAAAATACTATGAAACTTTAGGAATTAAACCTGTGATTGAAGGAAATTATTTTCAAAATGTTCCTTTAAGTATTGTAAAAACTCCAGAAGTAAGCATCTCTGTAAACGGAAAATCATTTAAGTATTTTGATGATTTTATTTCTCAATCAGCGGCAGCTACAGGAACAATTTCTACTTCTGAAGTAGTGTATGCAGGTTATGGAATAGATGATGAAAAATATTCTGACTATAAAGATCTTGATGTAAAAGGAAAAATCGTAGTTATAAAAGGCGGTGAGCCAAAAGACAAAGCAGGAAACAATATCCTTACCGGAGATAAAAAAGCTTCAAAATGGTCAAATGGGCGTCAAGCAATTTCTTCTAAAAGAAATGCTGCTAAAGACCATGGGGCTAAAGCTTTGTTTTTTATGGATGTTGAATTATTTAATCGCTATTCAAAATTCTATAAACAACGTGAAGAAAAAGGAGGAAGTAAAAGTTTATCATTACCAGCAAAAAAAGATGGTAAAACTGAAATGTACTTTTTCTTAATCAACGAAAAAATGGGTAAAGCTTTGGCTAGTAAGATTAACAAATCTACTAAAACTGCTACGGCTGCAACTAAACTAGAAATGAACTACAAAAGTATTTCTGTTCCTCATCCTTCTGAAAATGTTGCAGCAATGATTAAAGGTTCTGAAAAACCAGACGAATACATTATCATTTCTTCGCATTTAGATCATATAGGAATCAGTGCAGATGGCGAAATTAATAATGGAGCAGACGATGATGGTTCTGGAACAGTAGCTTTATTAGAAATTGCTGAAGCATTTAAAAAAGCAGCTGATAAAGGTCATGGACCAAAGCGTTCTATTATTTTCTTACATGTAACTGGTGAGGAAAAAGGTTTATTAGGTTCTAGATATTATACAGATTATGATCCTTTAGTTCCTTTAGCAAATACAGTTGCTGACTTAAATATTGATATGGTTGGTCGTATTGATCCAAAAAGAAAAGGAGACAGAAATTATGTGTATTTAATTGGTAGTGATAAATTAAGTACAGAATTGCACAATATTTCTGAGCAAGTAAATAAAACCTACACAAATATCGAATTAGATTACACGTATAATGACGAGAACGATCCAAATCGTTTTTATTACCGTTCAGATCATTATAACTTTGCGAAAAATAACATTCCAATCATTTTTTATTTTAATGGAACACATGCTGATTATCACAGAATATCAGATACTCCAGATAAAATTAACTATGACTTGTTAGAAAACAGAGCGCGTCTTGTTTTCTATACAGCTTGGGAAATAGCAAATAGACCAGAACGTATTGTAGTAGATAAAGCTACAGATGAAGATGATGATGAATAAATAATATTCTGAGTAAAATATTAAGAAGCCTTCCTTTTGGGAGGCTTTTTTATTTAACTTCGTTAAACAAAAATAACACGAATGAAGAATTTAAATCAAACTCAGTCGAAAATATTCACATTATTAGGTTTAATATCTTTGCTTATACCCTTTTCAATATATGGTTTGTGGATTTATGTTATTGATTTAGGTACAACACAAAAAGAACGAGTTGCTATTTTTAAAGATTATTTTCCTGATTTTCTTAATGGCAGATGGAGTACAACATTACTTAGTATATTTTTTTGTGCATTGTCAATTACTTTTAGTTTTATGAGCATAAAATCATCTGAAAAATTATGGAAGATATTAAATAATATAATTCTTATTTCAAGCAGCTTACTGCTACTATTAAATTTATTATCAATGATGTAAACATGATAGATTATATACTTCATTTATCTTATACTTCATATCGTAAATTCCTTGAATTTTTTCTCACAACAAAAATAGTTGATAAGTAGCGAAACTCCTTTTGCATATCATTAAAAACAATCATTTATATCTCCAATAATTTTATTACTTTTCAGTTTCAAAATCTAACCAAATGAAAGTATGTATTGCAGAGAAACCAAGTGTAGCAAGAGAAATTGCTAACATCCTAGGTGCCAATACAAAACGAGATGGATATTTTGAAGGAAATGGCTATGCAGTAACGTACACTTTTGGTCATTTATGTACATTGTTAGAACCAAAAGATTACAAACCGCATTGGAAAAGTTGGGATTTGAACAATTTACCTATGTTGCCCGAAAAGTTTGAAACCAAAGTGACAAGCAATGACGGAATTCAAAAACAGTTTAAAATTGTAAAATCCTTATTTGATAAAGCAACAGTAATCATAAATTGTGGGGATGCGGGCCAAGAAGGAGAATTGATTCAGCGTTGGGTCATCAATCAATGTAATTACAAAGGAAAAGTACAACGCCTTTGGATTTCTTCTCTTACAGAAGAAGCAATCAAAGAAGGATTTAACAATTTACAGTCTTCAGAAAAATATGATAATTTATATTACGCTGGTTTTTCTAGAGCCATCGGAGATTGGTTATTAGGATTAAATGCAACGCGCTTATACACCGTTAAATTTGGCGGTTACAAACAAGTACTATCTGTTGGTAGAGTGCAAACTCCAACGTTAGCAATGTTGGTCAATCGTTTTAAAGAAATTGAGAATTTTAAGCCGCAGCCTTATTGGGAATTACAAACTACGTACAGAAATACCCTTTTTAATTATGAAGACGGGCGTTTTCTAAAACAAGAAGACGGAGCAATTTTAGCAAATAAAGTAAAGGAATCTGAATTTGAAATTGTTTCCGTTACCAAAAAGAAAGGAAAAGAATACGCACCAAAACTCTTTGATTTAACAGGGTTGCAAGTGTATTGTAATAATAAGTTTGGCTTTTCTGCAGATGAAACCTTAAAAATGGTACAGAAGTTATACGAAATGAAAGTAGTTACCTATCCAAGAGTAGATACTACTTTTTTACCAAATGATGTCTATCCAAAAGTTGCAGGAATATTAACTAAACTTACTAATTATAATCAACTAACTCAACCACTTTTAGGAAAGAAAATAAAGAAATCGAAACGTGTTTTTGATGACAAAAAAGTAACCGATCACCATGCTATTATTCCAACCGGAATACAAACCAACTTGCAATACAATCAACAGCAAGTGTATGATATTATCACCAGAAGGTTTATTGCCGTTTTTTATCCAGATTCTGATGTATCTAACACTTCTGTAATCGGAAAAGCTGCGGATGTTCCTTTTAAAACTACAGGAAAAGAAATCATTTCTAAAGGTTGGCGAATAGTATTTGAGACCGAACCTCTCGACTCCGCTCGAGATGACAAAACAAGTACAAATAGTTCTGTACTTCCATCATTTGTAAAAGGAGAAAAAGGAGCTCACGAACCATCTTTTTTAGAAAAAGAAACCAAACCACCACGGAATTTTACAGAAGCTTCACTCCTACGCGCAATGGAAACTGCAGGTAAACAAGTGGATGATGATGAAATGCGTGAGCTCATGAAAGAAAACGGAATTGGACGGCCATCAACAAGAGCAAGTATTATAGAAACGTTATTTCGAAGAAAATATATTGAACGTAAAAAAAAGCTGGTAATTCCTACGCAAACCGGAATTCAACTCATCGATTTAATAGACAATGAACTCTTAAAGTCGGCTGAGTTAACTGGGCGCTGGGAAAAGCGTTTAAAAGAAATTGAGCGTGGAGAATTCAATGCAGGAACATTCATCAACAACATGAAAAAAATGGTGGATGAATTGGTCTATGAAGTGCGTTCTAACACTTCTAAAATTAGAATCTCACACGAATCCGCTGTCACTTCGAGCGCAGTCGAGAAGTCTCCCAAAAAGAAACCAAAAAGCAAGAAAGAAGTAACAGGAAAAACCTGTCCAAAGTGTAATAACGGAACGTTGTTAAAAGGATCAACAGCATTTGGTTGTTCTGAATATAATAAAACGTGCGATTTCTTGATACCTTTTGAATTCTTAGGAAAAAAGATTTCAGAAAATCAACTCATTCGTTTGCTAGACAAAAAATTTACCACCAATTTAAAAGGATTTAAATCAGAAAATGGTACTATTGAAGGTTTGATTCGTTTTGATGAAAATTTCAAATTCAAGCTAGAACCAAAACAAACTGTCCCTTCGAGCGGAGTCGAGAAGTCTTCTCTGTCGGAAAAAATTACATGCCCAAAATGTAAAAAAGGAACTATTTTAAAAGGGAAAACTGCTTATGGTTGTTCTGAATATAAAACAGGGTGTGATTTTGTTTTTACGTTTGAAAACATCAAAAAAATAGCCAATGGTAAACCATTGACGAAAGAATTGGTTTTGGAAATTATTTCTAAATAATATTTATTATAATTCTGTCATTCCTGCCTTCGCAGGAATGACAAACAAAATATCAAAGCCAGTAAAACGAAGTAACCTGTTTATAAACATAAGGTTTTAGTCAAAAAAAAGCTTCACATTTCTGTAAAGCCTTCTTTATCAATTACTTTATTGATCGCAAATACAATTTCTCCACTTTATCTCTAGCCCAAGGCGTTCTTCTTAAAAACTTTAAACTCGATTTCATTGTTGGATTGTTTCGAAAACAATTTACATTAATCATTTCTCCCATTTCCTCCCAACCATATTTGGCATGTAAATGTTCTAAAATATCGGCAAGTTTTATTCCGTGTAACGGATTATTGGGTTGAGGTTCAATCATCTTATTTTTTATCTAAATCTGGTAACGTATAGGTTTCAAAAATACTTTTTTGTTGCATCATTTTTTCAATTTCATCCGATTTTCTTGGCGCATCAGCAGATAAGATAATTGGGCCATTTTTGGTAATTAAAATATCATCTTCTATACGAACTCCAATTCCCCACCACTTTTTATCACATTTACTTCCTTCTGGAATGTAAATTCCTGGCTCCATCGTTAACACCATGTCTTCTGCAAAAGTAGTATAATTACCAGGATCATGTACATCTAAACCAATATGATGCGAGGTTCCGTGTGGAAAATATGGGTGTTTTTCATCTACAGATTTTATAATCCCTAATTTGTACAATCCTTCGTTAATAATTTTACGTGCCGTTAGTCCTGGCGTACTAATCTTACCTTCTATTATATATTGTGCAATTCCAGCTTCTTGCGCTTCATACACCAAGTCATAAATTAATTTTTGCTCTTTAGAGAATTTTCCGTTAGCAGGAATTGTACGAGTAACATCCGCTGTATAACCACGATATTCTGCGCCTAAGTCCATTAAAACTAAATCATTCTTTAAGCTCATTTTATTATTCTCTTGATAATGTAAAATACAACCATTATTACCCGCTCCTACGATTGATGGATACCCTTCATATTCTGCGCCATATTTTTTATACACAAATTCGTGAATTCCTTGCACTTCTGTTTCAGACATTTTAGGATGCATCGCTTTCATAATTTCTACTTGTCCCATAGCAGATATACGAACAGCTTTTTTAAGCAACACCAATTCTTCTTTGGTTTTTACTTCACGTAACGTAGCCATTAACCCCTTTACAGCTGTTACATCAATGTTTGTAGCTAGTTTGATGTTTTTATCAGAAGCCGGAATTTTATCTGATGATGTTTGATATGATATTTTTGTTTTAAATGTCAGGATTAAATCATACAAGTCAGCATCAGTTCGTTTGTCATCTCTAACATCATTTTTAAAATCTTCAAAAATTACTTTATCAAATTTTGAGAAATCTACCGAAATAGTTGCAAAATCTTTTCCATAAAAAACATTTTTAAAACCTAATAGTTTTTGAGCGCCATCAATTCCTATACCAGGGCCGCTAACTACTTCTGCTCTTGCTGTTTTTTTTTCTACATAAAACAATTCGTTATACAATCCTTTTGCAGATTGTTGCTTTTCTGAAAAAATCAACAATACAGCATTTGGTTCTCTAGAACCTGTTAAATAATAAAAATTAGGATCTTGATGGTAAAGGTAATCAACATCATTAGCCCTGTTTCTACTGGGGTTTGCAAAGAAAACTGCTACAGAATTATTTGGCATTTTTGAACGCAAAAGAGCTCTTCTTTCTTTATGAAATTTACTAGGAAGAAAATCTTTTGGTAAATCTTTTCCTTGAGAAAAGCTAAACATTGTTGTAAATAGCAAAAGTGCAATTAGAATTTTTTTGGTGTCCATTTTTAAAAAGTTTTAGAAAGTTGATCTCTCAAATGTACTGTTATTTCAAATAAAAAATTCTTGTTTATAAGCAATATTAACAAAATATTAGTGAATATCACAAAAACTAATTCCAGTTACATAGAACTATAATTCTACATTTTTAATACATTAGCGAAAAATTTCATCAAACAAAAAAACAGACTAATTTAGAATGAAAAACACTGCACTAACTCACGTACACGAAGCTTTAAATGCTAAAATTGTTCCTTTTGCTGGTTACAATATGCCGGTTTCTTATGAAGGAATTAACATTGAACACGAAACCGTTAGAAAAGGTGTTGGAGTTTTTGATGTGAGTCATATGGGTGAGTTTTTAGTTGAAGGAGAAAACGCCTTGGCTTTAATACAAAGAGTTACGTCTAATGATGCTTCCAAATTAGCCATTGGTGATGCACAATACAGTTGTTTTCCGAATGAAGATGGCGGAATTGTAGATGATTTAATTTGTTATAGAATAAAAGAAAATCAATATTTATTAGTAGTAAATGCCTCTAATATTGATAAAGATTGGAATTGGATTTCTACTTACAATGCAGCATTTGGAGCGGATTTAAAGAATGTTTCTGACAATTATTCTTTATTGGCAATTCAAGGTCCAAAAGCGATTGAAGCAATGCAATCGTTAACTTCTATTGATTTGGCTGAAATTCCTTTTTACAAATTTAAAATTGGTGATTTCGCAGGTGTAGAACACGCAATTATTTCTGCTACGGGTTATACCGGTTCTGGCGGATTTGAAATCTATGTAAAGAATGAAGCTGCTGAAAGTGTTTGGAACAAGGTTTTTGAAGCTGGAGCAGATTTCGGAATCAAACCAATTGGATTGGCTGCTAGAGATACCTTACGTTTAGAAATGGGCTATTGTTTATACGGAAATGACATCAACGATACGACGTCTCCTATTGAAGCTGGTTTGAGTTGGATTACAAAATTTACAAAAGATTTTGTAAACTCAGAAAACTTAAAAGCACAAAAAGAAAACGGAATTACAAATAAATTGGTTGCATTCGAATTACTAGAACGCGGAATTCCAAGACACGATTACGAAATTGTTGATGCAGAAGGAACTGCAATCGGAATTGTAACTTCAGGAACCATGAGTCCATCTTTAGGAAAAGGAATCGGAATGGGGTATGTAACTAAAGAAAATTCAAAATTAGATACAGAAATCTTTATTCAAGTTCGTAAAAAAGCAATTCCTGCTAAAGTGGTGAAATTGCCTTTTTACAAAGGATAAAAAACAGACAAGCATAAAAAAAGCCTACTTAATTAAGTAGGCTTTTTTAGTTAATACTGTGTAGGTTTCTTTGCCATTTCTGGGGTAAAAAAAGACTTGAAATGCTTAAAATCTTTTTCTTTATCATCAGTAGTATAATAGGGTTCAGAGATTTTTACCTGCTTGTTCTTAAAATCTAAAGTTGCCATTACAATAGGCACCTTTGCTCCTTTTGCTATATAATAAAACCCTGTTTTCCACTTTGCTATTTTTTGTCTTGTACCTTCTGGAGATAACGCCAATCTAAATTCGTCTTTTGTATGAAACACATGTACAATGGCATCTACCAAGTTATTACTTTGAGAGCGATCAACAGGTGCGCCCCCCAAACCTCTAAAAATAAAACCAAACGGAGCTTTAAATAAAGAATCTTTGCCAATAAAATTAATCTTTATACCTGAAGTATTTCTTGCTAAAATTCCGATTGGAAAATCTTGCCAACTTGTGTGAGGTGCAGCAATTACTACATATTTTTTAATGTCTTTTGGGAAATTGTTTACTAGTTTCCACCCTAGAATGGTATTAAAAATAAATTTTGATATCATGAAGCATTAATAAGTTTACAAATAAAAGACATATTATTATGTACACAAATATAAAACTCTTAATTTTAAATCTTTAAAAGATTCTATCAAAAGTTATGGAAATTACCTTACAAATACTGATGCTGATTGGTTTAGCTGCAACCCTATTTTACCTCTACAAAACAACCAATGGCAATGCTACTAAAAAACCTGATGACGAAGCCTTCAAAATGCAACAACAGTTAAATGAACAATTGCGAGTTGAATTGCAAAATCTGAGAGATGAAAAGGACTCTTTAACTATTGAGAACACAAAAAATCAAGCCGATAACGCTAATCTTAAAGAAAAACTAGAGGTCAACAAACAAGAAGTAGAAAAGCTACAAGAAAGGTTTACCAAAGAGTTTGAAAACTTAGCAAACAAAATATTGAACGATAATTCAAAAACCTTTAAAGAACAAAATAAAGAAAGTATTGAGGGAATTCTAAATCCGTTAAAAGAAAGAATTGACGGCTTTGAAAAGAAAGTAGCCGAGTCTCAAAAAGAAAGTATCGGTATGCATTCTGCACTAAAAGAACAACTACGTGGATTAAAAGACTTAAATCTACAAATGAGTAAGGAAGCCATCAACCTAACAAAAGCATTAAAAGGCGATTCTAAAGTACAAGGTGATTGGGGAGAAACACAATTAGAAATGTTGTTAGAAAAGGCAAATTTAACCAAAGGAATTCATTTTGAAACACAAGGCGGATTTAGAGATGATGAAGGAAAACTTAAAAAACCGGATTTCATTATCAATTTACCAGATGATAGACATTTAATTATCGACTCAAAAGTATCGTTAACGGCGTATGAATCGTACACAAGTTCGGATGAAGATGCAGATAAAGAGATTAGTTTAAAGAAACATTTAGAAAGTCTTAGAAAGCATATCAAAGACTTAAGTAGTAAAAAATACGACAGCTTGTACGAGATTAACACACCTGATTATGTACTCATGTTTGTGCCTATTGAACCAGCATTAATGATTGCTTTAAACAATAGTAACGACTTGTATTTAGAAGCTTTAGATAAAAATGTGGTATTGGTCTCTACCTCTACACTGTTGGCAACCTTAAGCACTGTTTCTTCGATGTGGCGACAAGAGAATCAGAAGAAAAATGTGTTGGCAATTGCAGAACAAGCAGGAAAGTTATACGACCAATTTGTAAACCTTACGGATGATTTAATCAAAGTAGGAAATCAATTAAAAACAGTACAAGGAAGTTATGATACTTCTATGAAAAAACTTACCGGAAAAGGAAACTTAATCACAAAAGTAGAGCGTATAAAAGTACTTGGTGCAAAAACAAGCAAAAACTTAAACAAGAATTTATTAGATAGAGCTACTGAAGAGTAATTAACCTTTCAACTTCTTTACCAATTTTCCAACGGTTAATCCTTGTATGATGATAGAAAATATCACAACAATATAGGTAATTACTAAAAACAAGTCTCTGTGCATTTCATTGGTCAACCCTAATGCCAAAGCGATTGAGATTCCGCCACGCAAACCACCCCAAGTCATAATTAAATTGGTTTTAGGCACAAAATCTAATTTCTTTTTAAAGATGTTAATCGGAATTAATAAGGACAAATATCTACATGCTAAAATCAACGGAATGGCAATTAAACCAGCAATAATATATTCGCCTTTCACTACTAAAACCAACATTTCCATCCCTATCATTACAAACAAAATAGCATTCAGTAAAATATCGAGTAATTCCCAAAACTTATCTACATAATGCTCGGTAGTTTCTGACATGGCAGAATTCCGAACCGTATCATTACCTACAATTAAACCCGCAGTTACCATCGCTAAAGGCGCAGATACGTGCAATTGCTGCGCAATTACGGTTCCGCCCATTACTGCAGCAACCGTAATAATAACTTCAATATCATAATCATCTATAGATTTTAGCAAGCGATAGGTAATCCAACCTAAAACAGCTCCTAATAAAATGCCTCCAACTACTTCCTTTCCAAATAACTGAAATACATCTACCACTTCTATCTTATCTACTCCAAAAGAAGCTATTTCAAAAATAGTTAAGAACACTACTACTCCAACGCCATCATTAAATAAAGATTCGCCCACAATTTTTGCTTCTAGTTTTTTAGGAACATTTGCTTTCTTTAAGATACCAAGCACAGCAATTGGGTCAGTCGGAGAAATCAACGCTCCAAAAAGCAAACAATATATAAAACCGATTTGCATTCCAACAAAATGTAAAATATAATACATACTTATTCCTACTAAAAAAGTAGAGACCAATACTCCTAATGTAGAAAAGAGGAAAATAGGCCAACGTTGTATTTTAAGTTGATTAAAATTGGTGTGTAAAGCACCTGCAAATAATAAGAAACTCAACATTTCATCCAACAACAATTCTCTAAAGTCTATTTTAGAAATCATTTCTTTTTCAAAATTCAATAATGTTGGATCAAAGTAACTATAGGCAATTACACCCAAAGTAAATACAATGGTAATCATCATTAAACCAATGGTGTTTGGTAGTTTTAAGAACCGAACATTGATATACCCAAATAGTGCAGCTAAAAAAATAAGTATGGTGGCAATTAAATAAGTATCCATTGTTAGGTTATTTTTAAAAGTATAAATATATAACTAAACTATTGTTCTTTATGATAAAATCAAAAAAGCAGCCAATTGGCTGCTTTTTTATATCTAATGGTAACTGCGTTACCTACATCACAAACAAACGCCTTCCAGACATCATCTCTTCTACGCGTTCGCCTATTGAAGCCAAAGCAGCATCGTTATCGTGGTTCTGAATGGCTTCATCAATAAAGTCAACTACTTGTTGCATGTCTGTTTCTTTTAGACCTCTTGTGGTTACTGCCGGAGTTCCAATTCTGATTCCAGAAGTTACAAACGGACTTTTATCATCAAAAGGAACCATGTTTTTGTTTACGGTAATGTCGGCTTTCCCTAAAGCAATTTCTGCATCTTTCCCAGAAATGTCTTTGTTTCTTAAGTCGATCAACATCATGTGGTTGTCTGTTCCTCCAGAAATAATATGATATTCTTTGGCTACAAATGCTGCTGCCATTGCTGCTGCATTTTCTTTTACTTGCAATTGATATTCTAAAAATTCATCGGTCAATGCTTCTCCAAAAGCAATTGCTTTGGCTGCAATAACGTGTTCTAATGGTCCGCCTTGGTTACCTGGAAAAACTGCCGAGTTAATTAATGTAGACATCTTCTTTGGATTCCCATTTTTTAAGGTTTCTCCAAACGGATTGTCAAAATCTTTACCAATTAGAATCATTCCTCCTCTTGGGCCACGCAATGTTTTGTGAGTTGTAGTAGTAACAATATGACAATGTGGTAACGGATCGTTTAAAATTCCTTTGGCTATCAATCCCGCAGGATGTGAAATATCGGCCATCAAAATAGCGCCTACACTATCAGCAATTTTTCTAAAACGCTCAAAGTCCATGTCTCTAGAATAAGCAGAAGCTCCTGCAATAATTAACTTTGGTTGGTGCTTTTTTGCTTGTGCTTCTATATGATTGTAATCTATCCTTCCGGTTTCTTTATCAACTCCATAAAAAACAGGATTGTACAATTTACCAGAAAAGTTTACTGGAGAGCCGTGTGTTAAATGCCCACCATGCGATAAATCAAATCCTAAAATAGTGTCGCCTGGTTGTAAACAAGCAGCAAATACTGCTGTGTTAGCTTGACTGCCAGAATGTGGTTGTACGTTTACATACTCTGCACCAAACAATTCTTTGGCTCTGTCTATAGCAATTTGTTCTACAATATCTACAATCTCGCATCCGCCGTAATAGCGTTTACCAGGATATCCTTCGGCATATTTGTTGGTTAACACAGAACCTTGCGCCTGCATTACTTGGTCGCTTACAAAGTTTTCTGAAGCGATTAGTTCTAAGCCATTTTGTTGTCTTTCTTTTTCTTCTTGAATCAGGTCAAATATTTGATTATCTAGTTGCATTGTTGTTTGTTTATTAAAAGATTCCCAAAAATAGTAAAAATCATTTTGCAACTATCAACTTTCTACTATATTTGATAAAATTTTAATAACATTAGTTTAAAACTAATACTAGATATATTCAAATGAAATTAACTGCTAATAATCCCAATAGAAAATCGTGGCTTGATGTTTCTAAAGATTCCGATTTCCCAATTCAAAACATACCGTTTGGTGTGTTTATTACCAAAGATGATATCATTACCATCGGAACAAGGATCGGAGATTACGCCATCGACTTGGGTGCCTTGCATCAATTAGGATACTTTGAAGGGATTCCGCTTACAGACGATATCTTTTTGCAAGATTCGTTAAATGATTTTATTGCCGACGGCCGTAAAACATGGCGTTTAGTGCGTAACAGAATTGCAGAGCTTTTTGATGTTACTAAAAGTGGTTTGCGAGATCATAAAGAACACAAAGCTGAGATTATTTTTAGAATGAAAGAAGTAGAAATGTTATTGCCAGTTTCTGTAGGCGATTACACAGACTTTTATGCTAGTAAAGAACACGCTACCAATGTAGGTACTTTATTCCGTGATCCAGAAAACGCGTTGATGCCTAACTGGTTGCACGTACCTATTGGCTATCACGGTAGAAGCTCTTCTATCATTCCGTCTGGCACACCGGTTAGAAGACCTTATGGACAATCGAAACCTGCAGAAGGTACCAATACGCCAGGCTTTGGCCCGTCTAAATTGTTAGACTTTGAACTAGAAATGGCATTTATCACTACAGATTCTAATACGTTGGGAGACCGAATTGCTATTGAAGAAGCAGAAGAATACATCTTTGGAATGGTATTGTTTAACGACTGGTCGGCAAGAGATATACAAGCGTGGGAATACCAACCTTTGGGCCCTTTCTTAGGGAAAAACTTTGCCTCTACCATTTCTCCTTGGATTGTAACCTTAGATGCTTTAGAGCCTTTTAGAACGGACAATCCGAAGCAAGTACATGAGCCTTTGCCGTATTTAAAAGTAGATGGACAAAAAAGTTACGACATTAAATTGCAAGTAGGCATACAACCAGAAGGAAAAGAAGAAACGGTGGTTGCCAACTCTAACTTTAAATATATGTATTGGACCATGGTGCAACAATTAGCGCATCATACCGTAAATGGTTGTCCGGTAGAAGCTGGAGACATGATGGGATCTGGTACTATTTCTGGCCCAACAAAAGACAGTTATGGTTCTATGCTAGAATTGTCTTGGCGTGGACAAAACCCTATCAAATTAAACGATGGTTCTGAACGTAAGTTTATCAATGATAATGACACGGTTATTATGCGTGCGTATTGTGAAAACGACGAACGTAGAATTGGTTTTGGTGAGTGTACTGGTAAAGTATTGCCTGCGATTCCTTTTAAGAAATAGTGTATTCAACACTTTCAAATATTAAAAAAGGACGCTCTTGGAGTGTCCTTTTTTTTGTGTTCTTTCTTATTATATCGTAGTGTCATTACTGCGTCCGCGTGCCGCTCGAAGCTTTAACGGAGGAGCAAGGCAGGAATCCATATCAATTAAAATAATAAAACTTATTTTAACTCTTGTTCTTTTCCATTGATGACCTTTCGACTCCGCTCAGGATGGAAACAAAATAGGTCAGGTTAGATTGTAACTTGTTTTTGTGAGATTCCCTGCCCGAGGCAGGCGGGCTCGTCGTTCATGCTTCTCTCTGTCGGAATGACATTGAGTTTTGAGAGGTTGATGTTACTTGGTTTGATGAGATTGCTTCTTGTCTCTTTTTAACCTAAAGCTTACAGCCTTTTAAAATTAGTATTGATTTTAGTTTTTAGTTTTGAATCTTGAGCAACAACTATCTTGTCTCTTGCTTCTTAGCTTTGCAACTATGCGTCTTTGTAACTTTGCTCCTTTACCCTTTACCTTACACCTAATAATCAAGTTCGAGAATATCATAATGCGATGCATGCCCAACTAAAACTCCGTCTTTGATAACAAGCATTTGCGGAGATTGATGCAGCACCTGAAACGCATAACCAACTTCATCAGAAAGTGCTCTATAATTTAGCAAATCCAAATAATACAAAGGCATTTTTTTACCTGATGTAGCAAACTTCTTTTCAAATTGTTTAATTACCATTCTGCTAATTCCACAGCGTGTTGAGTGCTTAAAAATTAAAACTGTTTCAGTTTTAGATTGATTTTTGATTTCTGCTAATTGATCTAATGAAGTTAGTGGAATCCAATTTACATTAGATTGTTCCTTTTTATCCTCATCTGAAGTGCTTTTAAAGATGTTTTTAAATAAACTCATGTATGATTTTTGGTTTAAGTCGTAAATTATCAGGTTCCTTTCAGCAGTCAAAAAGTCAGTAAAAATAATAGCTTAACAGACAAACTGACTTGTTTAGTAACTGTTTTTTAATTGGTACTAAATTTGCCACAAAGTAACTGAAAAAGTAAACCATATAGACCATGAATTTTAATAATTATACCATAAAATCACAAGAAACCATACAACAAGCGCAACAGCTTGCGCAAAGTTATGGACACAATCAAATAGAAAACGAGCACCTCTTTAAAGCCCTTTTAGAAGTGGATGAAAACGTGTTGCCTTTTTTATTAAAGAAACTCAATTGTAATGTAGATATTCTTAAACAATTGTTAGAAAAACAATTAGAAAGCTTTTCTAAAGTTACAGGTGCAGAAATTACACTTTCTAGAGAGGCATCAAAAACCTTAACAGAAGCTGCTATTATTGCAAAAAACATGAAGGATGAGTACGTGTCTATAGAACACATCATCTTGGCAATCTTTGGCTCTAAAAGCACCATTGCACAAATTTTAAAAGACCAAGGACTTACAGAAAAAGGCCTAAAAGAAGCCATTAACGAACTCCGTAAAGGCGATCGAGTAACGTCTCAAAGTGCAGAAGAAAACTACAATGCGTTAAATAAATATGCGAAGAACTTAAATCAGTTAGCACGCGATGGCAAGTTAGACCCAGTAATTGGTAGAGATGAAGAAATACGTCGTTTGTTACAAATCTTATCGCGTAGAACCAAGAACAATCCGATATTAGTTGGAGAACCAGGAACTGGAAAAACCGCGATTGCAGAAGGATTGGCACACCGTATTATAGATGGTGATATCCCTGAAAACCTAAAAGACAAGCAAATTTTTGCGTTGGATATGGGTGCTTTAATTGCAGGAGCAAAATACAAAGGAGAGTTTGAAGAACGCCTAAAAGCAGTGATTAAAGAAGTAACAGACGCAGACGGAGATATTGTATTGTTTATTGATGAGATACACACGTTAGTTGGAGCTGGTGGCGGACAAGGCGCTATGGATGCAGCAAATATTTTAAAACCTGCTTTGGCGCGTGGTGAATTGCGTGCTATTGGTGCCACTACTCTAGATGAGTATCAGAAATACTTTGAAAAGGACAAAGCATTAGAGCGTCGTTTTCAAAAAGTAATTGTAAACGAACCCGATACAGAAAGTGCCATTTCTATTTTAAGAGGAATTAAAGAAAAGTATGAAACTCACCACAAAGTACGCATTAAAGATGATGCCATTATAGGTGCGGTAGAATTGTCGCAACGCTACATTACCAATCGTTTTTTACCAGATAAGGCAATCGATTTAATGGATGAAGCTGCGGCTAAAATGCGCATGGAAATCAACTCGAAGCCAGAAGAGCTAGATGTGCTAGACAGAAAAGTAATGCAACTAGAGATAGAGATTGAAGCCATCAAACGAGAAAATGACAAGGCAAAGTTAAAGTCTCTAAATGCAGACTTGGCAAATCTAAAAGAAGAGCGCAACGAAATCAATGCAAAATGGCAAAGCGAAAAGAGTATTGTTGACGGGATCCAAACCATTAAAACCGATATCGAAAATGCCAAGTTAGAAGCTGATAAAGCAGAACGTAATGGTGATTATGGTAAAGTAGCAGAAATAAGATACGGAACCATTAAAGACTTGCAAGAACAATTAGAAGCGCAACAAATATTGCTTGATGAGAAGGGAGACAACACCTTAATTAAAGAAGAAGTAACCTATGAAGATATTGCAGAAGTAGTTGCAAAATGGACAGGAATACCTGTGACCAAAATGCTACAATCTGATCGCGAAAAGTTGTTGCGTTTAGAAACGGAGTTGCACAAACGTGTGGTTGGACAAGAAGAAGCCATTGAAGCGGTTTCTGATGCAGTGAGACGCTCTAGAGCAGGATTGCAAAATCCGAATAAACCCATAGGATCGTTCTTGTTTTTAGGAACTACCGGAGTTGGAAAAACAGAATTGGCAAAAACATTGGCAAGTTATTTATTTGATGATGAAAACGCCATGACCAGAATTGATATGAGTGAGTACCAAGAACGTCATTCGGTAAGTAGATTGATTGGAGCACCTCCTGGATATGTGGGGTATGATGAAGGCGGACAATTGACAGAAGCAGTGCGTAGAAAACCGTATTCTGTGGTGTTGTTGGATGAGATTGAAAAAGCGCATCCAGATACGTTTAACATCTTATTGCAAGTGCTGGATGAAGGACATTTGACTGATAATAAAGGTCGGATTGCAGATTTTAAGAACACGATTATCATCATGACCTCTAATATGGGAAGTCAGATTATTATGGATAAATTTAGTGATCCGAAAGCAGATATTGAGTCGGTTACAGAATTGGCAAAGATTGAAGTGTTAGGCTTGTTAAAGCAAACAGTACGACCAGAGTTTATCAACAGAATAGATGATATTGTGATGTTTACTCCGTTAACGAAGAAAGACATTATTTCGATTGTAAAACTACAATTGGACATGGTAAAGAAAACGATTGCAAAGCAAGAAATTACCTTAGATGCAACCGATGAAGCGATTGAATATTTAGCAAATAAAGGTTATCAACCAGAATTTGGAGCAAGACCTGTAAAGCGTGTAATCCAAAAAGAAGTACTAAATCAGTTGTCTAAAGATATTTTGGCAGGTAAAGTAACCACAGACAGCATGATACTATTAGATGCTTTTGATGAGCAATTGGTTTTTAGAAACCAAGGGGCTTAAAAAAATATTAAACACTAAGGATCAGCAGATAAACTGACAATTTTTCAATATTAATTGAAAATTTGTCAGTTTTTTTTGGTTGGTATTTTATTTGCAATAGGTATATATATTAAAAATAATGTTTAATTTAAATTGTAAAGTTATGTTAGCAAAAAGAACCGATGCACCCTTTGTACCAACTCTTTTTAATGATTTATTTAGAGATTGGTCTACCACCAATTTTTCTGAGACAAATACTACATTGCCTGCAGTAAACATTAAAGAAACCCAAGATGAGTTTATTGTAGATGTAGCAGTGCCAGGAATGGAGAAAAAAGATTTTAAAATTGATTTAGACAATGATGTTTTAACCATTTCTTCAGAGAAAACAGTAACCAACGAGGAGTCTAAAGAAAACTATACGAGAAAAGAATATAGTTATAGATCTTTTAAAAGAAGCTTTACGCTACCACAAGGAATTGTAAACAGAGATAAAATTGAAGCTGTTTATAAAAGCGGAGAACTTAAAATTACCATTCCTAAATTAGAGGAGGCAAAACCTAAGCCTATTCAATTAATTGAAGTTAAATAAAATAATAATTAGTAATTATAGGCTGTTTAAAAAGACAGCCTATTTTTTTTAAAACAATTAAAGTCATGAAAAAAATATTCATCTATATGTTGACTTTCACTTTTTTTAGCTGTCAAAGTCAAAATTCCACAAAAAATGAACTTCGTATTAAAAAGGACACCATTAAACCTAAAACCAATATAGAAGTTCATAAACAGTTTGATAAGTATGGAAATCTAATTCGTGTAGACTCTACTTACACTTCTTTTTATTCTAGTATTAAAAATGATTCTACCTTAGAGAAAAACATTTTTAGTACATTTCATAAAAATTTTAAATCACAGTTTAATCAACCATTAGACTCGCTATTTTTTAAAGATTTTTTTAATGAATCTCCTTTTAAAATGGAAGATTTTTATACTAATGATTTTTTTAGTAACAATTTTATACAGCATCAAAAAGAAATAGAAAAAATCTTTAAAAAAATGGATTCTGTAAAAAACAAGTACTATAAAAAGCAGAAAAAATCAAAAGAAATTTAAAAATAAAAAAACTGAACTTCTTAAAAGAGTTCAGTTTTTTTTTTGTGTATATTCGTATTATAAAATATGATAACATGAAAAAATACGTATTCCTTATTATTTTTGCGATGGGTACCTTCGCAAGTTTTGCTCAAGAAAAAGACGACGTCATTACTACCTATTACTTAATTCATCATGCAGAAAAAAACAGAGCTGTTGAAGGCGATAAAGATCCTTTTTTAACGATAAAAGGAACTGCACGTGCTAAACATTGGGCAGATGTACTTTCTACAGCAAACATAGATATGGTATATACCACTAACTATAACAGAACCAAAGAAACCGCACAACCAACTGCAACACAAAACGGATTAAGATTGTATATGTATGATCCGAAAAACATGTATGATGAAGGTTTTAAATTTAACACCAAAGGGAAAAATGTATTGATTGTTGGTCATAGCAATACTACCAATGCTTTTGCCAATAAGATATTAGGTAAAAAAAAATACGATGAGATTGCAGATGATAACAATAGCAATTTATATATTGTTACCGTTACTAAAAGTGGTGCTACTAGCGTATTGTTAAAGGTTGATAACTAGTTTAAGATTTTAACCTTTAGGTTTTCTAGATTGATTTCTGAAAGCTTTACCAACTCATTATCTTGAAATGCTTTGTCTAAATTTTCTAATTTAGTTGAAGCATTTTTTGGTTTGTAGTTGTTATAATCAACAAAACGAATTCCGTTTACAAAACGCTCATTGGTGGCTTCTCTAAACCGCATTCCGCCACCATTTTCATGAAACGAATAGGCTAAATAATCAACTTTAAAGTTTTTTTTATCAATCCAATAGATAAAGATATCATCAAAGTCCTCTCCACCTCCATCTTCAGCAAAACTAATTTGCACTTTATAATACGGCTTTTGATTGATGCTGGTTTCTTCTAAGAGTTTCTTTTGTACAGCAGCATCATTTAGTCCGTAAGGCAATACAGAAAAGTAATGGACAGAATTTACAGAACCTGTGTATTTTACCGCCATAGAATCTAAAACCGGAATCTTATGTCCGTTGAGTTCTCTTTGAAAACCATTATTGGTAATAATGTCTGAGATCGTTCCGTCACCTTCTTTTTGTTGATTTCTGATTAAAGAAAAAAAACCATTCTTTTTTCTAAGCGCTAAATATTCTTTATCTCTAAAAGTAAATTCAATTTGTGCGTTGGCTACTTTGTCTGCACCCGTTGCTATAAAAGATTTATCAATTATTTGTTGAGCAGTGAACGAAGTGTCTTTTTGTTTACACGAAGCAAACACAATTAATACTAAGAATAAAAATTTACGCATGGGTTTTGTTTTTCTAGGTCGATAAAAATTGAACATCTTTACAATTCAAAAATACACTTATTCTTCTGAATCAAAAATGTATCTTTGTAAATATTATTTTACTCTATTTATTACGGATTCATGCAAAAAAAAATAAACATACAGAATAAAAAAGCACGTTTTGAGTACGAGTTTTTAGATACTTATACAGCTGGAATTCAGTTAACAGGAACAGAAATAAAGTCTATTAGAGAAAGTAAAGCTCGAATTACTGAGAGTTTCTGTGAATTTAATGAACGTGGCGAATTGTTTGTGATTAATATGTTTATTGAAGAATATTCGCATGGTAATTTCTACAATCACAATCCGAAAAGCGAGCGAAGACTCCTTTTAAACAAACGTGAGCTAAAAAAATTAGAAAAAGAAGTTAAGAATACAGGACTGACCATTGTTCCACTTAAATTGTTTTTAACGGATAAAGGCTGGGCAAAACTTAACATTGCGTTGGCAAAAGGTAAAAAACTGCACGACAAAAGAGAAACGCTAAAAGACAGAGATAATAAACGCGATTTAGCGCGTATAAAAAAGGACTTTTAGAAATGGTTTCCTTCTTAAAACTAATACGATATAAAAACCTTTTGATGGTTTTATTAACGATGGTTTTAACCAAATATGCCATTATCAATTCTTTTACTTCAGCTGCTTCTTATATTCAATTCATTGTATTAGCAATTAGCACTCTCTTTATTACTGCTGGCGGATACATTATTAATGATGTTTTTGATGTAGCAGCCGATAAAATAAACAAACCAACTAAAGTCTTTATAGAAACTGCTATTTCAAAAAAGAATGCGCTATTGTTTTATATAATCTTAACAGTTTTAGGATTGATTCTTGGTGTGTATGCAGCGTATGCTAATGGAAATATCATCTATTCACTTTTCTTTATAGGCACTAGTACACTACTATACTGGTATTCTAAATCGTTGAAAAGAATTGCTATTATTGGAAATATTATCACCGCATTTTTAGTGGCACTCACCATATTTATCGTGTATATTTTTAATATAGATAACACCAAAACCGCTTCCAACTTATTAGAAGCCATTGCTAATTTCTTCACTTCAATATCAACAACTAGTGTTGTTTTTGTCTATATTATCTTCGCTTTTTTTATGACACTGATTCGAGAAATTATTAAAGATATTGAAGACATGAAAGGAGATTATGTTTTAAAAATGAGAACATTACCTATTCTTATTGGAATTCGCAGAACTAAGAATGTAGTACTCTTTATTTCTTCTTTTGTATTTCTATTTTTGCTGCTACTTTTAAAAGAAGAATTGTTGCATATCAAATTGCTGCTTTGGTACACCGTTCTTTTTATCATTCTTCCTTTTGTGTGGTTTTTATATGCATTATTCACTTCAAAAACCACCAAAGATTTTCATTTGATCAGTAAAGTTATTAAGGTGATTATCTTTTTTGGAATTCTATCAATGGCACTCATCAAATTTTAATCTATGCTTAAAGAAAAACTAGCGAACCACAACATTATATTGGCTTCTAAATCACCCAGAAGACAACAATTTTTAAAAGACTTAGACCTTCCGTTTACCATTGAATTAAAAGAAGTTGAAGAAATATATCCACCCAAATTACAAGGTGCAGAAATTACTGATTATTTGGCAGATTTAAAATCGAAGCCCTTTACCAACTTAAAAGAAAATGATGTGTTAATTACTTCGGATACCATTGTTTGGTTAAACGGTAAAGCATTGGGAAAGCCAAAAGATAAAGCAGGTGCTTTTAAAATGTTAAGAGCTTTATCAGGGAAAAAACACGAGGTAATTACATCGGTAAGTATTAAAGGAACCAACTTTCAAACCATTTTTAATGATACAACTGATGTGTATTTTAAAGAGTTAACGGATGCTGAGATCAATTACTACATAGATAACTACAATCCTTATGATAAAGCTGGAGCATATGGAATTCAAGAGTGGATCGGTTTTATTGCAATAGAGAGCATGAAAGGAAGCTATTTTAATGTGGCTGGTTTGCCTGTTCAAAAGTTATATAAAGAATTGATGAAATTGTAAGCATTTGCTACAATAATATTATTATTTTTGCTACAAACACACAACAAATACATTTTAATGAAAAAATACACTTTTACCGAGAAAAAAGATACCAGATCTGGATTTGGAGATGGTTTAACAGAGTTAGGGAGAACAAATCCTAACGTAGTTGCTTTATGTGCCGATTTAATTGGTTCTTTAAAAATGAATCAGTTTATTAAAGAAAATCCAGAACGGTTTTTTCAAATCGGAATTGCAGAAGCAAATATGATGGGAATTGCAGCAGGATTAACAATCGGTGGTAAAATTCCGTTTACAGGAACATTCGCTAACTTTTCTACAGGAAGAGTGTATGATCAAATTCGTCAATCGATTGCCTATTCTGATAAAAATGTAAAGATTTGTGCTTCACACGCAGGATTAACTTTGGGAGAAGATGGCGCAACGCATCAAATCTTAGAAGATATTGGATTGATGAAAATGTTGCCAGGAATGACAGTAATTAACACCTGTGATTACAATCAAACCAAAGCCGCAACTATTGCAATTGCTAACCATGAAGGTCCAGTTTATTTACGTTTTGGAAGACCAGTTGTGCCTATTTTTATGCCCGATTATAAAGAAGAAAAATTTGTAATTGGTAAAGCAATTCAATTAACCGAAGGAACCGATGTAACGATTGTTGCAACAGGCCATTTGGTTTGGGAAGCCCTACAAGCATCAGAACAATTAGAAGCAAAAGGAATTAGTGCAGAAGTGATAAACATTCATACTATTAAACCGCTGGATGAAGAAGCTATTTTAAAATCTGTAGCGAAAACAGGTTGTATTGTTACTGCAGAAGAGCATAATAAATACGGAGGGTTGGGAGAAAGTGTTGCAAGATGTTTGGCAACCAACAATCCTACTCCGCAAGAATTTATTGCTGTAAACGATAGTTTTGGAGAGTCTGGTACACCAGCACAATTAATGGAGAAATATGGATTAACAGACACATCTATTGTTGCTGCTGTAGAAAAAGTAATCGCAAGAAAATAACAATAAGGCGTTTTTAACGTTTATGTATTTAAATAAAATTATTCATATGAAAAAAATTCTTTTAATGATGTGCTTAATCTTTGGATTAAGTCAAACAGCAAGTGCACAATTCCAATTTGGAATTAAAGGTGGTGTAAATTATAATAACAATGGAGATGTCACTTTTTCTAGTGCAGGAAGTGATGTTGTAAATGGCGCAAAATCTAAATCTGGTTTTCATGCTGGACTTTGGTTTCGTGGAAAAATACCAATAATTGGATTGTATTTAAGACCTGAAATTGTATTTACTCAAGTAAAAAGTGAATACCTTTATAAAGGTACAAATACAAATTATGATTTTAAAAAAATAGATGTTCCTGTACTTATTGGAACAAAATTTTTAGGGTTTGCTAATGCGTTTATTGGTCCATCTTTTCAATATATTATCGATGATAATTTTACGTTCTCTAATTTATCTACAAATGATTTTAATAAGTTTTCTGTAGGAATGCAAATGGGATTTGGAGTTGAGTTGGGAGCTTTAGGTGTGGATGTTCGTTGGGAAAGAGGCTTGTCTAAAACTGAAGCAATTTTTGTTGACAATTCAACAAATGTTACTGTTGACAATAGAACTAATCAAATTATATTTGGTGTCTCAATTAGGTTGTAAATAAAATATAAGTGTATAAAAAAAACTCCAGAAATTCTGGAGTTTTTTTATGCTTAAATATTTTCTCTATTTGATTTTTGGATTCAAATAATCAGGTAATGTTGGGTTACTTGGATCGCTAAAATCGTTTCTTGGATCGCCGTCTTTGTTTGCATCTTCTTTTATTGTAGGCGTACCATCATTATCATCATCTGCATCTTTATAATTAGGAATGAAATCACCATCAGAATCTACTTTTGTGGGATTAGGTTCTACCACTGCGTCAACAATTTCTAAGTAAGAAGCTAACCCATCATTATCATGGTCTGTATTTTCAACAATATCTAATAATTCAATTCTAAAAACCAAACAGGTATTTCCATAAATAGTTCCATTCCCTCTATTTCTATAACCCAAACCAGAAGGAATAAATAAAAATCCTTTTCCAGTATCTTGATATGTAATAGCTCCATTCGTTGTGATATTTTTCCCTCCTTTAAAATGAGTAAAACCAGAAGACCACCCCTTAATAACAGCATCTAAAGTTAACCAAGTAGCAACTTTTTGGGTCTCAAAAACTTCTATAACTGTAGATGTTGTTAGTTGAGAACCTTGGTATTTTGTTAAAACAGAATCCATAACGGTTGGGTTTCCTTTTACTGGATCAGGAATACCTTGTTCTGTTAAATAATAATACAACTTATAATCTACATTATCAAAAACAATATCTTGAGTTTTTAATTTTGCATCATCTATTAAAGCTGTTTTACCAGTTACAATTGGCTTTATAGAGTCTATTGACACATCGTAATAATGGCTTGTTAAATACTTTACCAATGTATCATTATCTTTTAAAGCTTGAGCTCCATGATCAAATACTGGAAGAAATGGACTGTTACTACTACAAGCATATATTAAAATAGATGCTATTGCTACTATTAATATATTTTTTATTTTTATCATCTAACTACTAAATTTAAGGGCGCAATTTACGATTTTCATACCTTTGTAAAAAGAGAATAATGAAATTTTAACTTTTTATATGAGAATTGATAAATATTTGTGGTGTATTCGAGTTTTTAAAACAAGAAATATGGCTTCGGAAGCCTGTAAAAAGGGACATGTTAAAATAGATGATGCAAATTGCAAACCCTCAAAAGAAGTATACGGAAATGAGTTACTAGGTGTTAGAAAGAACCAAATTAATTATAAAATGAAGGTTTTAGACATTCCGGATGGTAGAGTTGGCGCAAAATTGGTTGATTTATACCGTAAAGATGTTACACCAAAAGAAGAATTTGAAAAAACAGATTTACTAAAATACTCTAAAGATTATTATCGAAAAAAAGGTGCAGGAAGACCAACAAAAAAAGACAGAAGAGATATTGATGGATATTATGATGATGCTTCTACTCCATCTGAAACTTAATTTTAATATCTTTGTTTTATAAAAAAACATAATGACTGCAGAAAAAAACATCTTTTTAACTTCTCAACAGATACAGCAAAAAACAAAAAGAATTGCATATCAAATTTTTGAAAGCAATAGCAATGAAAAAGAGATTGTTTTAGCAGGAATTACTACAAACGGTTTTTTGTTTGCTAAAGAAATAGAAAAAGAACTGTCCAAAATTTCTGACATTACAATTATTATGTGTGAAGTTGTTATTGATAAAAAAAAGCCTTTAAACCCTATTCAAACATCAATTTCTAGTGCAGTTTATAAAAACAAACCGTTGGTTTTGGTAGATGATGTTTTAAATTCTGGAGCTACTTTAATTTACGGAATTAAACATTTTTTAGAAGTTCCGTTAAAACGTTTTAAAACAGCAGTATTAGTAAATAGAAATCATAAAAAATATCCTGTAAAAGCAGACTTTAAAGGAATTTCACTTTCAACAACTTTACAAGAACATGTTGTGGTAGAATTTACTAAAAATAAGGCAATTGCTTATTTAATGTAATTGCACTGCAATATCACAATAAACTTCTTCGATCGTTTTATTATCTAACACCACTTTGTAATCAGACTGCTCATAAAAGGGAGCTCTTTCAAACATGTGCTTTCCAATATATTCTAGTAATTGTTCATTATTTAAATTAGCAATTAGAGGGCGATTCTTTTTACCAAATTCTAACCTGTTTACTAAAAAAGGAATGCTTGCTTTTAAATAAATACTAAAAGCATTGCTGTTCTTTATTTGCTCCATATTTGTTCCGTAGCAAGGTGTTCCTCCTCCTAAAGCTAATACATAGTCAGATTTTGACTCAAGGATTTCTTTTAAATAATGTCCTTCTTGTTTTCTAAAATAGATTTCTCCTTTTACAGCAAACAATTGAGAGATAGAGCTCTTTTCTTTCTCTTCAATGTAGACATCCAAATCTATAAATGTTTTATTTAATTTATGCGCCAAGTACCTAGCAACTGTAGTTTTCCCACTTCCCATATACCCTAATAAAACTATTTTCATCTTCAATATTTATACAATCACAAATATCGCTAAAATTATCTAAAAATTGTTTTATTTTTTAAACAATAGGTAGTATATTTGCACTCGCTTTTAATAAAGCAAGACCTGGTAGCTCAGTTGGTAGAGCATCTCCCTTTTAAGGAGAGGGTCCTGGGTTCGAGCCCCAGCCCGGTCACAATTTTTCTCTTATTGGCTAAAGAGAATTTAAAAAAACAGGCAAAAGCCACTTGGTTAAAAAGCGAGAAGTTTATACTGAGCGTAGCCGAAGTGAGCCCCAGCCCGGTCACAAAAAAAAGTTAAGCATCGCTTAGCTTTTTTTGTTTCAATACATTGCACATATGGCGGAATTGGTAGACGCGCAGGCTTGAGGGGCTTGTGTTCGTAAGAACGTGCAGGTTCGACTCCTGTTATGTGCACAAATTACTTCTTTATTTCACAGAAAATTAACTTCTTGAAAAACTTTAATTTGTAACTTCGCAGAATGCAGAAAAAAATACTACTTATCTTGTTTATCGGAATCTCTTTTTTAGGGTTTTCACAAACAAACACAGAATTAAAAGGTCAGATTGTAAACGCTGATGGTAACAAACCTTTAAGCGCCGCTCATATTTTAAACCTAAATTCTGTTGTTGGAACCATTACCGATGAAAAAGGCTTTTTTGAAATTAGCACCAAAGCAAACGATACCATCTTGGTTTCTTATTTAGGGTTTCAATCTATCAAATTAAAAGTAACCAACGATTTACTAAAAGGAAATGAATTGATCATTTCTTTATTAGAAAAAGCAAATGAAATTAAAGAAGTTGTAATTCGGTCTACAAAATTAATTGGAGTTTTAGAAATTGATGTAAAACAAGTACCTAAAGATCGTTTTACAAGAATACATATTAATGGATTGCCACAAACCTATGAAGTAGGTAAATCTGTTTCTCAAAACTTAAATTCTCCTGTTGCTGCATTATTTAAGCCGGTAGATTTTCTTTATAATTTATTTGGTAAAAAACCGAAACAGCTTAAAAAACTTCAGAAATTAAAGAAAGAAGACAATTTGCGAAAAATGCTTAGTGGAAAATTTGACAGAGAAGTAATGATGGAATATCTGCAAATGGACAAAGAGGAGTTAAGAAAATTGTTGGTAGACTGTAATTACTCTGACTATTTTATTAAAAAAGCAAGTGATTTGCAAATGATTGAAGCGGTGCTAGATTGTTATGAAAATTACAAAGCCATTAAGAAAGGTAAAATAGAACGAGACGTTTTACCTAAAAGAAAGAACTAAAATCAAAAAGGGTTGCAAATTTAAATTTGCAACCCTTTTATCAACTATTAAAAACTAACTAATATTCTAAAACTAAAATACAGATGTAATGTATTTATAGTTGTGTTTTCTTTTACTATTCCAAGAAACTCTTTTTGAATAAAAACTACTTACTTGGTTCTCTTTTTTTTCTTCTTTTAAATTATTTGTTGTTGTCATTTTTAATGTTTTTTGAATGTTTTACTTCAATTTACTTACACCTATATGACGACAGAAAACCAGATTAGTTACACTTAACTTATCTATTTAACACATATTTAAGAAATAAAAAAAATCAGCCTTAAAAGACTGATTTTTAATTTTTTAATATACTATAATTGAAATTGACAATTCAACACAAAAGTATTGATTGCGTTATCAACTTAGCAACTATTTATTGATTTCCTAATATAATTGGCAAACCGTTTTTTCCTGAACCAATTACAATAACTTTAGTATTTGGAGATTGTGATAGCTTAATAGTTGCTTCAATTCCTTTATCCTGTAAAATTTTATCGGTAATAGATGCACTTAAAATTTTATTTGCATCTGCTTTCCCTTTTGCTTCAATAATTTGCTTCTCTGCCTCTTTTTGAGCGGTAACTAACCTAAACTCATATTCTAAAGATTCTTGCTCTTGTTTTAATTTTCGCTCAATTGCTTGTTTAATTGTTGGTGGTAACGTTACATCTCTAACCAATACTGCATTTAATTGAATGTATTGTGGTCCAAGAATTTTTTTAGTTTCTTCAAAAATTTCTGTTTGAATTGCATCTCTTTTTGTAGAATATAATTGTTCTGGCGTGTATCTTCCTACCACACTTCTAGTCGCAGAACGAATTGCAGGAATAATTACACTTTGTAGGTAATTTTCTCCTCTAGTTTGGTGAAGTAAAGCAACTGTTTTTGTTGTAGCTTGGTATAAAACTGAAGCATCTAACTGAATTTCTAATCCATTAGAAGACAAAACCGCCATCTTTTTTTCAAATAACTCTTGTTGTCTTACATTGTATTTAAATACTTTATTCCATGGCATTACAAAGTTAAACCCCTCGTCTAAAGGTGGTTGATCGGTTACAACACCGCCAATCCATTTATACAAAACACCTCTTTCTCCAGAACCAATGGTTACTGCAGATTTAGAGATTAATATAATTGCTAAAACGGCAATTACTATAAAGAAAATTCCTCCTTTTGGAAATTTAATATCTAACGGTTGATTACTCATATCTTTAATTTTTAAGTTCTTTCAAATTTACAATAAAGCTAGCTAATTACAATCTTTATAAGCACAATCTTCTGAAATTGACTCTAGTTCTAAGGTTACATGTTCTAATTGAAAATTATCGTGTAATAGTTGCTTTATGTGTTTTTTTATTTCTTTTGATTCTTGCCAACTAAATTCTTTATTCTTTAGAATTATATGAATTGTTGCAATATGATATTCTCCATCTAAGGTCCAAATATGAAAATCGTGTACATCTTCTACTCCATCTATATTTAATATGATTTGCTCCTTTATTTCATCCGAAGAAATTTTATCAGGAACACCTTGTAAAATAATTTTAAACGCATCTTTAATATTTTTGTAAACATTAAATAACACATACCCTGCAATCCCTAAAGACAAAATTGTATCTAGTAAAGGCACATTCCAAAACTGCATTACAATACTTGCAATAAGTACTGCAACCCATCCTAAAACATCTTCTATAAAATGAAGAGAAACTACACGTTCATTAATAGAAGAACCTTTTTTTAATTTTAAAACTGCAGCTCCATTTACAATAATTCCTAAAATAGCAAACCACATCATTCCTGTTGCGTTAGCTTCTTCAGGGTTTTTAATTCTTGGTATCGCTTCTACAATAATAAAAATTGAACCAATTAATAACACTATAGAGTTGATGATTGCTCCTAGTAAAGAAAACCGTCCATACCCATACGAATATTTTTTATTCGCTTCTTTATTTGATAGTTTTTGGAAATACCAAGACATTCCTAAACTTAGGCTATCACCTAAATCGTGTACTGCATCTGACATAATTGCCAAACTATTTGTATAAAAACCTCCAATAATTTCAATAATTGTAAATGCAATGTTTAAGAAAAAAGCTGTTTTTATATTTTCTGTAGCATGATGATTCTCGTGATTGTGTGCCATATTTATAGTTTTCTAAGTAGACCTTAAAAATAATGAAAAGATGCAAAAAAAAATAAACTAAGAGCGATTAATAAATTAATCGCTCTTTAAAATTTTTAGTGTGCATCACCATCACTCCCTTCTGTCATTTGCAACCATTTCTCTTTTAAAAAATGAGCACCTTCGGTTACAATATGAACATTGAATTTATTTCCTTTAATCGTTTTAATTTCTGTGAAATTATTATCTGAATTTCCTGTAGTAACTTTAATTGGAATAAATTCCACATCACTTTTTGCTAAAAAAACAAATTGTTGTTCGTCAATTTCTATAATTGCATTTTCTGGAACCGCATATACTTCTTTACCTCCAACAAGTATTTGAGCATTGATAAACATTCCTGATTTTAAAATGCCTTTATCATCTTCAAAATGCCCATGAACGTTTACCGTTTTTGTTTTATTATCTACTTTTTGACTGATTAATTTAATATACCCTTGATAATTTACATCAACACCCGAAGTTTGAAAAAAGAAGTCATTTCCTTTTTTAATCTTAGTAATGTCTGCACCAAAAACATTTAATTCTGCATGCATATGATCCGTATCAATAATTTCCATCATTTCTGAATTTGTAGATAAGAATTTTCCTTGATTTAAATTAGTGCCAACAACATACCCTTCTATAGGTGTTTTTACATAAATGTATTGTTGAATACCGTTCTTTAAAACTATGTCAGCACTTAAACCAATCATTGCTAATTGAGAAGAATAACTTTCAACCAAACTTTTAGCTGATTTGTATGCTCCTTCAGCAATTTGAAAAGATTTTTTTGAGGTTATTTCACTTGCTAATAACATCTTTTTTCTATCGTAATCAGCTTTTGCAACTGCACTTTTATTAACAGCATTTAAAAAATCATATTGTAATTTAATAAAATTTGGATGCTTTAAAGTTGCAACTATTTGTCCTTTTTTTACTTTATCTCCAGGCAATAAATTTGTTTTAAATACAAACGCCTCCATGGGTGCGTAAATAGTAACCTTACTTTGCGGCGGCACCTCAATGGTTCCAGTAACAGTCACTCTATCTCTAATATTCATTTTTTGTATGTCTCCAACTTTAATTTTTGTTGTTGCCAATTGTACTTTCGTTAAATGAATTCTGTTTTTATTCTGTTGTTCTTGTACAACTTTTATATCTAATTTCGTTTCAGATTTTGGATTACAACTGATGATTGCAACAGCTAATAATAAGTATATATATTTTTTCATTGTTATTCTTTTGTATAAAATTCGTAAGCAATTACTGTTTGATTGTAATTGTTAATCAGTGATAAATAATTTTGCATTACTTGAAAATAAGCACTAAAACTTTGGCTATATTGATACGCATCAATTTCTCCAGATTGATATGCGATCTTTAGTTTGTTTAGAAATGTTGTAGCTATATTTTTAGTTTTTTCTACATTTTCTAGTTCCTCTTTTAAATATGTAACCTGTGTTCTTAAACTTTCAAAATTATTATGCAACGCTACTATTTTTGAAGTGTTTTCAAAAGCAACTTCTTCTTTAATGATTTGTTGCTTTTTAATTACAGCTCTTTTTGACCAAATTGAAATCGGAATATTTAATCCTATATTAAAGCCTGTAAAACCAGAAGTATTTCCTGTTTTTATGTTTACTAACCCAGCTGTTAATCCAGGAAAATAAAAAGATTTTGCCACCTCTATTTTTTTCTGAGCAACTTGATTGCTTTTATTAATTACTGATTTAAAAGAAGTAGAAATTACATTATCTTCTAGTGATACTTCTTTTCTTTTAGGCAATTTTGATATAGGCACAATACCATAATTAATTTGTAATAGTTCTTTTAACTCATTCTCAATGTTCAAAAATTGTTTATATATTTTACTTTTTTGAGATTGAACACCTAAAGATTCTAAAGCCGTTAAATCATTTTCTAAGCCCCCTATTTCACCAGATTTATATAACTTATTTGCTATATCACTTACCTGCTTTCTATTTAATTGTTCTTCTTCTAATAAAGAAATGAGTGCATATAAATAATGCCATTTTTGATATAAAATTTTGGCATTTCTTATCGTTTCTTTTAATGAAATCTTATTAGATGCTTTTGCAAAATCTCTTTTTACTTTAGCTAATTTTCTATTTTGAAGATGAGATAAAACAGATCCAAAATTTTGATGTACAGACCATTCTTTTTCTGAGACTCCATTTGCAACTCCAACATCTTGAAATTTAATTACCAAAGGAGCTAAATCAATTGATTCAGCAATACCAAATTCACTTTTAAGAATAGTTAAATTCGACTTTTTTAAAGTTACAGAACTTTTAATTGCCAAGTTAACCACTTCTTTTTCTGATAATTTTTTACTTGACTCCTGAGAATACATCAGAGTAGAACAAAATAGAAGCACAATAATAGTTGCTGTTTTAGAAATCATTATTTTTTTAGTTTTAATCGTTTCAAATATAGAATACAAAACAGGTAAAATTAACAAAGTTAAAAGCGTGGCAGAAACCAACCCTCCAATAACAACTGTTGCTAAAGGCTTTTGAACTTCTGCTCCTGCTGATCCTGAAAGAGCCATTGGTAAAAACCCTAAAGAAGCCACTAAAGCAGTTAATATCACTGGACGTAATCTTACAGAAGTTCCTCTTTTAATAATTTCTACACGATCTGTAACTCCCTCTTTTTTTAATCGATTAAATTCTGCGATTAATACAATTCCGTTTAAAACAGCCACACCAAACAAAGCAATAAAACCAATTCCCGCTGAAATCGAAAATGGCATATCTCTTAACCATAACGCAAAAATTCCACCAATTGCGGACATCGGAATCGCTGTAAAAATTAAGACACTTTGTTTTATTGATTTAAAGGTAATGTACAATAATAAAAAAATCAGCAATAATGCTACAGGGACAGCAATAGATAATCTAGTTCTTGCTTCTTCTAAATTCTTAAAAGTACCTCCATACGTAATATAATAACCAGCATCAAATTGAATATTTGCATCAACTTTTTGTTTCAATTCAGTTACAATACTAGCAACATCTCTACCTCTAACATTAAACCCTACCGTTATTCTACGTTTTGCATCATCTCTTTGAATTTGATTCGGTCCTGTTTTAAAACTTACGTCAGCGACATTTGTAAGCGGAATTTGTATTCCGTTTGGAGTTGTAATGTACAGATTACGTATGTCTTCTATACTTTCTCTGTTCTTGTTTGCCAATCTTACCACTAAATCAAACCGTTTTTCTCCTTCATAAACAGAACCAGCAATTTGACCAGCAAATGCAGCGTTTATGGTGGTGTTAACTGCTGAAACATTTAAACCATAAAATGCCAATTGACTACGCTTATAATCAATTACAATTTGTTTTAATCCCGTCATTTTCTCAACATACAAATCTTCTGCGCCATCAATATTAGGTATCAAAGTAGCTATTAGATTTCCATATTGTACTAGTTTATCTAGATCCTCTCCATAAACTTTCAAGACAACGTCTTGCCTTGCGCCTGTCATTAATTCATTAAAACGCATTTGAATGGGTTGTTGAAACCCAAAAGTTACACCAACCATCGTTTCATCTAATAGCTGTTGCATTTTTTCTGCTAATTGATCTTTAGTGTCTGCTTTTACCCATTGATCACTCTCTTTTAATATGATCATTAAATCGGCCGCTTCTATAGGCATTGGGTCTGTTGGTATTTCTGAAGAACCTATTTTTCCTACAATTTCTTTTATTTCGTTTGGGAACTCTTTTAAAAGAATTTTTGATGCTTTGTTTACAGACTCTATTGTATGAGAAAGAGAACTACCTGTTGAAACACGTGTTTCAACGGCAAAATCTCCTTCATCTAAAGACGGAATAAATTCAGAACCCATTGTTGAAAATGTAAACAAACTAAATCCAAAAATAATTAAAGAACCTATAATTACTTTTTTCTTGTTTACCAACACATAATCTAAAGCAGGAGAATATATATTCTGAATGGCGTCAATTATCTTATCAGAAATCGTCTTTTTATGTTTCATTTTTTTATTTAAAAACAATGCGCTCATCATTGGGACATAGGTTAAAGACAAAATAAAAGCTCCTAAAATTGCAAAACTTACTGCAATTGCCATTGGTCTAAACATCTTCCCTTCAACACCTACTAAAGCAAGTATTGGTAAATACACTATTAAAATGATAATTTCTCCGAAAGCTGCACTAGTTCTAATTTTTGATGCAGAAGTATATACTTCTTTATCCATTTGTTTTTGACTAAGCTTTATTCCAGATTTTTTTAATCCGAGATAATGCAAAGTTGCTTCTACAATAATTACAGAACCATCTACGATAATCCCAAAATCTATTGCTCCTAAGCTCATTAAATTTCCAGAAACACCAAATAGATTCATTAAACTTATTGCAAATAACATTGCCAACGGAATCACTGAAGCTACAATTAATCCTGCCCTTAAATTACCTAAGAACAATACCAATATAAAAATTACTATTAAAGCACCTTCTATTAAGTTTTTTGAAACTGTATGTATTGCTTTATCTACCAACTTTGTTCTGTCTAAAAAAGGCTTTATTATTACGCCTTTTGGTAAATTTTTTTCTATTTGTGCAATACGTTCTTTTACTTTTTGAATTACTTTAGAAGAATTTGCCCCTTTTAACATCATTACAATAGCTCCTACTACTTCTCTTTCCCCATTTCGAGTCATCGCCCCATAACGCACCGCACTTCCAAATTGAACAACACCAATATCTTTTATTAAAATTGGAGTTCCATTTAATGTGTTTTTTACAACAATGTTTTTTATATCATCTAACTTTTGTATCAATCCTTGACTACGAATAAAATAGGCTTTTGGGTTTTTATCAATATAAGCCCCACCAGTATTTTGATTGTTTTTTGTCAAAGCTTCAAATACCTCATTAATACTAACATTTAATGATTGTAATTTATCGGGTTCAATTGCTACTTCATATTGTTTTAAAAATCCCCCAAAGCTACTTACATCTGCAACACCTTCAATTCCTAATAATTGACGGTGTACTATCCAATCTTGAATTGAACGAAGTTCCATAGTAGAAAACTGACTTTCAAAACCTTTGTCTGCATATATTGTATATTGATAAATCTCCCCTAATCCTGAAGTTAAAGGAGCCATTGTTGGTGTTCCTACACCAGCTGGAATTTGATTTTTAGCTTCTACAAGGCGCTCGTTTATTTGTTGTCTTGCCCAATAAATATCTACGTTATCTTTAAAAACGATGGTAACAACACTTAATCCAAACCTAGAAAAAGAACGAACTTCTTCTATATTAGGAATACTTGCCATTGTCAATTCTATTGGAAATGTAACTAAACGTTCTATATCTTGCGCAGATTGTGATGGTGCTGATGTAATAATTTGCACCTGATTATTGGTGATATCTGGTACTGCGTCTATTGGTAGTTGTTGAACGGAGTATATTCCCCAACCAATTAATCCAACGATAAACACACCAATAATCAATTTATTTTTAATTGAAAATTTTATAATGCTATCTAACATTTTAATTTGTTTTTACGTGATACAATAATTATATGGCTCAAATGAAGCCATCATAATTCTCCCGATTTTTTAAAAAAATCAGGTTAACTTATTTCTGTTGTAACAAATTAAACTTGTGGAGGCTCTAGAAGTGTTTCTAAATAATTAGAGACTAAAGATTTTTGGTAATAATGATTTGGTTTTTTTACTTGTGTAATTCCTTTTAAATTACAACACGCATTAAAAGGCGTAATTATTGCACTAGAAAAACCTAATGAAGTACAATGATGATGGTGTTTTGAATTTTTATTATCTTCTGTATCATTTTTATGATGCTGAACTTCATGAGAATCTCCTAAAACATCTGCATGGTGATTTTCTACAGTATCAGTAAATATAACTGCATCTAAATGTGCTTGTACCGGTGGCACAAACATTAATAAAATTAATAAGAAGATACTTAATTCTTTCAATGCTTCATTCTATTTAAGAATACAAAAATAGTACTATTTTAAAGAAAATATTACTTATTTAATCTATTTTTTACATATTCTATTTTTGTTTTTCCGTGATTTAAAGGTTTGCCTTTTTCGTCTAAAGAAACCATTACAATTTTATCTATTTCAATAATAACTTTGTGCGTCAATTTATTTCTAACTGAACATTTTAAAGTGATGGATGAATTCCCAAATGCCAACACTTCAATACCAATTTCTATAATATCTCCTTGTTTTGCCGAACTTACAAAATCAATTTCTGACATAAATTTAGTTACCGTTCTTGGAATTTCTAATTGAATGATGGCATAAATTCCTAATTCTTCATCAATCCACTGTAATAAACGACCGCCAAACAACGTTCCGTTTGGATTTAAATCTTCTGGTTTTATCCATTTTCTAGTATGAAATCTCATAAATTATTCTTTTTTAAATGCTGTACAAATCTCGAGCTATTCCTTTGATAAAACTAATCTTTGCAATTGCTTTTATAAATTTTATAATAAGTATTTACAATGCTATTGTTCTATATCAATTGCTTCAAAACCTATTAATACTTCAGCTTCAAAATTTGCAGTGATTTGAATCGGATTGCAACACACTTCGCAATCTTCTACATAGGTTTGTTGCGTTATGCTGCTGTCTAAAAGCATTGAAATGTTTTCCCAACAATACGGACATTGAAAAAAATGTTCTATCATATCAATTAAATTTTACCAATGTATTTTCTGATAAACCATTCAACCGTAAAAAACAAAATACTCAACGCTAAAATCAATTTCCAGTCGATCAATTGTTGATGTATAATTGTACTTTTTTGAGTGGTTACATACCGTTTATCTGCAATTAAATCATTGATTATTTGCTGATTATTTCTAGGAAAATAACTTTTTCCTTCCGTATTATTTGCCAACAGTTTTAATTCCTTTTGATTGGCGCTCGTAAACTGTTCTTCAATTTGATACGTTGTAATTTTAAACTGTCCTGTTTTACGAACTGGTTGATTTTCCACCGTAACTTCAAAACGATAATCTCCAGAAGGCAACTCGTTTAAAACTGCTTCAAAGGAATTGTTTAACAAAGAAAAAGGAACATTTTGAGAAACGTTTGTTACAGTATTTGTGAGTTTTAGATTCAGTTTTGCTCTTGCATCAAACTGATAATTTTTATCCACATAAAAAGCATTTATTGCAATTGGAGTATTTGCTGGATGCAACGCATCATACTTTAAAGACAAGCGTTCTCGCTTTTTTGTCGATGCCAAATACTGAACCATATTTGCCAAAAATTTATCAAAATCTTGAAAAGAACCAGAGTTGATAAAACTTGCTGCTCTCCATTTCCAAATTCCTTCGCCAAACAACACCGCACTTTTTTGCGAATCATTTTCAAAAGTTGCCAATAAGGGCGTTTGTGTTTGAAAGCCTGCAATATTTTGAAACAATAAGGCATCAAATTTTGATGTCATATTAATGCTTCCAAAAGCATTATTTAAAGGCGGAAAAGATTCAAAACCAATTTCTTTTTGTCCGAACGTTAAAAATCCGTTGTTAAAAATAGCGCCAAATTCTTCTGACTGGTTGATCGCATTTTTATAGTAATTCGATTGCATTTCGTTCAAGAAATTCCAATTGGTATTTTCTCCCGTAATCACAAAATAATTTGCTTTTTCTTTTTCAATCGAATTAAAAACAGTTTCAAATTGCACTGTTGGTTGATACAACACAACCAATTGATACTCCGCTAATTTACCTTTAAAATCTTTGATGTTTTCAATCGTTACAGAACGTTGTTTGTTGGTTTCAATTGCTTTTTTAATCGCGCCAAGGTCTGGATGAATAAAAGAAGTCAGCAACAAGATTTTAGTTTGCTCATTTAAAACTTCTACAGAAAAGGTATTGGAATTGTTTTCTACATTTTCTTCGCTTTCAATCTTTGCAACAGAGGCTTTGTAATACTGAACGCCTTCTTCGGTTGATACAATGGTAGTAGAAATGGTTTCAACCGTTTTTGATGAAGAAAACGCTACGTTTTTTCTGTAAATAATTTTCCCTCTGTGTTGAATTGTAAACTGTGTTTTTACGTTTTTAATTCCATCGTATACAATTCTGGTTTCTACCGGAAAACGATTTTTTAAGTAACTGTATTTATTTACGTTTATTTGAGCAATTTTAACATCGCTTTTAGCAATTGTATCACCAATTATCAATGGAAAAATATTCTTTTTTGTGCTGATAAACGGATACGAATTTCCTGTAGTTTGGTTCCCATCTGAAATTAAAATTACTGGAGCAATCGTGTTTTTATGTAGTGCTTCTACCCTACTGATTGCTTTGTAAATATTGGTTTGATGGGCTGAAAAAGACAACGAATCTAAGACGCTAATTGCTTCTCCAAATTTAAAAAATTGTACCTCAAATTTTTTATTAATTTGTGAATTGTTCTTTATCTGGTTGACAAAATTGGTAGCTACTTTTTCGCTTTTAAAATGTTGTATGGATAAAGAATTATCAACCAAAACAGATAGCATTGGTTTTTTATTTGTTAATTCTTGTCGCGCTATTGACGGATTGATCAACAATAACAATAATAAAAAAATGCTTGTTGCTCTTAACGAAAACAAAAGATAATCTATTTTTTTTAATGCTTTTGATTTGTAAAAATACAGCAACCAAGAAAAGGCTACACTAAAAAGGATAGCAGCTAAAAGATATATGATTGTAGTTGTTTGCAAGAATAAAATTATGAAACGTAAAGCTAACAATTATCCTTTTAAAAAACTTGTTAAAAAAAGAAAACCTGCAACAATTTGTTACAGGTTTCATATTCTTTATGATACTCTCTTATTAGCTCATTCCGCCATCAACAGATAATGTTTGTCCGGTAATATAAGCACTCATATCTGAAGCTAAAAATACGCACGCATTTGCAATGTCGTCTGGGGTTCCACCACGTTTTAACGGAATGGCATCTCTCCAACCTTGCACCGTTGCTTCGTCTAATTTTCCTGTCATTTCTGTTTCAATAAAACCTGGCGCAATTACGTTAGATCTAATATTTCTAGAGCCCAATTCTAAAGCGACAGATTTAGAAAATCCAACTATTCCTGCTTTTGAAGCTGCATAATTTGCTTGTCCGGCATTTCCTTTTAAACCAACAACAGAACTCATATTGATAATTGAACCGTTACGTTGTTTCATCATCGGGCGAATTACCGCTTTGGTTAAATTGAAAACAGATTTTAAGTTTACTTCAATTACTTTATCAAAATCGGCTTCAGAAATGCGCATTAATAAATTGTCTTTTGTAATTCCTGCGTTGTTTACTAAAATATCGATGGTACCAAACTCTTTTAAAACATCAGCAGCCAATTCTTGAGCAGCATCAAAAATAGCAGCATTCGATTGGTATCCTTTTGCGTTTACACCTAATGCTTTTAGTTCGTTTTCTAATGCGTTTGCAGCATCAACTGAAGAACTGTATGTAAATGCCACATTTGCACCTTGTTGTGCAAACATCACTGCAATTCCTCTTCCAATTCCTCTTGTTGCTCCAGTAATTATGGCTGTTTTATTTTCTAGTAATTTCATTCTTTTAAATTGATTTTTCTAAATTCAAATATATAAAAAAGAAATGGAGCCAAATATCTAGTATCAAAATAAATTTTCCTTCCGTTTTTGATAATAAATACTGATTGTTCATTATTTTTACACCAATGAAAGCGAAAAAAACAAAATACCTTACTACTTGGTTGTATAGTGGTTTGGTTTTAATTGCCTTTATGGTAATTATTGGCGGCATAACTCGTTTAACGCAATCGGGTTTATCTATTGTAGAATGGAAACCTATTCATGGAGTAATTCCTCCTTTAAATGATGCTGAATGGCAAGAAGAATTTGCTAAATACCAGCAATTTCCAGAATATCAGAAGATTAATAAAGGCATGGAATTGTCTGAGTTTAAGATGATTTTCTTTTGGGAATATTTACACCGATTGTTAGGAAGGTTAATCGGATTGGTATTTATCTTTCCGTTTGTGTTTTTTTGGATGAAAAAATGGTTCAATCAGAAGCAGAAAAAACAATTGTTACTGCTCCTTTTTCTTGGCGGATTTCAAGGTTTTTTAGGATGGTTTATGGTAAAAAGTGGTTTGATTGATAGACCACATGTGAGTCATTTTAGATTGGCAATTCACTTACTCACTGCATTTGGCTTGATGTGCTATATTTATTGGTTGATAATGAGTTTTAATGCTGTACCCAAAAAAGAAAATACCAAAATACATAAATTAAGTAAATGGTTTATTGTTGTGTTGATTACACAAATTATTTACGGAGCATTTGTTGCTGGATTAAAAGCAGGCTATTTTTTAGATACTAATGACACTATTATCAAACAAATTGCTGGTTATAACTTTAGAAATACCAATGATTTCAGTTTGCTTTACAATGCGTTAGATATTCAAGCATTTCATAGAATTTTTGCTTGGGTCGTTTTTATTGTAGCACTAATTATCTATAAAAAATCTCGAAACACTAACTTAAAAGGAACTAGCACGCTTCTGCTTGGGTTGGTTTTAGTTCAAATATCTTTAGGAATCGCAACGTTGTTATTACGAGTTCATTTGCATACTGCTGTTACACATCAGTTGGTTGCAATTCTTGTATTACTTACAGGTGTTCGCCTCTTTTATCTATCAGGAAAATTAAAAGCATAAAAAAAGTCCGTAGTAAATTTACTTCGGACTTTTTTTATGTATTAAGTTTTAACTCTTATTTCAACACTTTAGCAATCATTTCTCCAATTTTTGCAGGAGATTCAACAACGTAAATTCCGTTTTCAGCTAAAATTTTCATTTTTGCTTGTGCCGTATCATCTTCTCCACCAACAATTGCACCAGCATGTCCCATTGTTCTTCCAGCAGGAGCAGTTTGTCCAGCAATGAAACCTACAACAGGTTTTCTATTTCCATCGGCTTTAATCCATTTTGCAGCATCTGCTTCTAATTGACCACCAATTTCACCAATCATTACAATTGCTTCTGTTTCATCATCATTCATTAATAATTCAACAGCTTCTTTGGTTGTTGTTCCAATAATTGGATCTCCACCAATTCCAATTGCAGTGGTAATTCCGTATCCTTGTTTCACCACTTGATCCGCTGCTTCATAGGTTAATGTTCCAGATTTAGAAACAATACCTACTCTTCCTTTTTTAAAGATAAAACCTGGCATAATACCAACTTTAGCTTCATCTGGAGTAATAACTCCTGGACAGTTTGGGCCAATTAATGTACATGCTTTATTTTCTAAATATGCTTTTACTTTTACCATATCTGCAGTAGGAATTCCTTCTGTAATACAAATAATTACTTTGATTCCTGCATCTGCAGCTTCCATAATTGCATCCGCAGCAAAAGCTGGCGGTACAAAAATAATTGAAGTATCTGCTGATGCTTTATCCACAGCATCTGCAACAGTATTAAAAACAGGTTTTCCTAAGTGCTCTTGACCACCTTTTCCTGGAGTAACTCCACCAACTACGTTTGTTCCGTAATCGATCATTTGACCAGCGTGAAAAGTTCCTTCGCTACCCGTAAAACCTTGTACTATAATTTTTGAATCTTTATTTACTAAAACGCTCATTTATTTATTGTTTAATCTAAATTTTATATCAATTAGAAACCACTTGGTTTAACACTACAAAAATAGTTCTTTGATTGTTATCAGAAAAAGATTTCTGTACTAAAATTATTTGTTTTTTTGTTCTTTTAAAAATTGTTTAATTCCAGCCATTTCTTTCAGTTTTTCTCTAGATTCTGAAATGGGAGTTCCAAAATAACTCTTTCCTCCTTCAACTGATTTTGTAACGCCTGTTTGTCCAAGAATTATTGCTCCTTTTCCAATTGTAATTCCGCTATTAGTACCAACTTGTCCCCAAATAGTAACTTCATCTTCAATAATAACGCAACCTGCAATTCCGGTTTGCGAAGCGATCAAACATTTTTTACCAATTACAGTATCGTGTCCAACATGAACTTGATTGTCAATTTTAGTTCCTTTTTTAATTGTTGTATCACCAGTAACTCCTTTATCAATTGTGCAAGATGCGCCTAAATCTACATCGTCTTCGATAACAACTCTACCACCAGAAATTAATTTATCAAAACCTGTTTCTCTATTTTTATAATAAAAAGCATCCGCGCCTAAAACGGTGTTTGCATGAATAGTTACATGGTTTCCAATAACGCAATTATCATAAATTGCAACGTTGGGGTGAATGACACAATTCTTGCCGATTTGCACATTGTTACCAATAAAAACATTCGGTTGAACTACCGTATTTTTTCCAATTATCGCCGATTCAGAAATGCTAACTTTTGATGCAATAAACGGATTAAAATATTTCGTAATTGTATTAAAATCTCGAAAAGGATCCTCAGAAATTAAGAGTGCTTTTCCTTCTGGGCAATCTACTTTTTTATTGATTAAAATTGTAGTTGCAGCAGATTTTAATGCTTTATCATAATATTTTGGATGATCTACAAAAACAATATCCCCTTTTTCTACAACGTGAATTTCATTAATTCCAAGAATTTCAAAATTTTTATCGCCCACAAAAGCAACTTTTAAAAGTGAAGCTATTTGTTGTAAAGTTTGCGGTTTATTGAATTTCATTTTTGGGGTTTGCCTGGTTTATTTAAACAAGATATATATCAAAAAGCTTAATGCTATTTTATTCCTTGATACGTTCTTGATAAGACCCTTTAGTCGTTTCTATCTTAATTTTATCTCCTTCATTGATAAATAATGGCACATTTACAGTTGCTCCCGTTTCTACAGTCGCAGGTTTTGTAGCATTGGTTGCAGTATTTCCTTTAACTCCAGGTTCTGTATGTTTTACTTCTAAAATTACACTTGCAGGCATTTCTACAGAAAGTGGCATATTATCTTCTGAGTTGATAATAATCGTAACGATCTCTCCTTCTTTCATTAACCCAGGATTATCTAACGCTGCTTCTAACAAACGAATTTGAGAATAATCTTGTTCATTCATAAAATGATAAAACTCGCCATCGTGATATAAAAACTGAAATTTATGTGTTTCTACACGAACGTCGTCTATTTTTCTTCCAGCAGGAAATGTATTATCAAGTGTTTTTCCGTTGGTGACACTTTTTAACTTTGTTCTTACAAACGCTGGTCCTTTTCCTGGTTTTACATGTAAAAATTCAATTATTTTATAAATATCATTATTGTATCTAATACACAATCCGTTTCTAATATCTGATGTTGTTGCCATTTACTTTTTTAAATTTTATATTATTTATCCTGCTGTATATCCTTTCATAATTCCTCTTTGAGAATTACGAATAAACAGCATTATTTCATCTCTTTCTGGTGTCGCCTCCATTTCAGCTTCAATAATTTCGATAGCTTGCGTGGTATTGTAATTTTTTTGATATAAGATTCTATAAATATCTTGAATTTCTTTTATTTTTGATGAAGGAAAACCTCTTCTTCTTAATCCAACAGAATTAATTCCAACGTAAGACAAAGGCTCTTTTGCTGCTTTTGTATATGGAGGAACATCTTTTCTAACCAATGAACCACCAGAAACCATTGCATGATCTCCAATTTGAATAAATTGATGTATTGCTGATAAACCGCCTAAAACTGCATATTCTCCAACAACAACATGTCCGCCCAATAAAACACCATTTACAATAATCGAGTTATTTCCAACAACACAATCATGTGCAATATGTGCCGCAGCCATAATTAAACAATTATCTCCAACAACAGTTTTTCCTCTATCATTTGTTCCTCTATTAATAGTAACACATTCTCTAATCGTAGTATTGTCTCCAATTACAGTAAGAGAATCTTCTCCTTCAAATTTTAAATCTTGCGGAATTGCAGAAATAACAGCTCCAGGAAAAATTCTACAATTTTTACCGATTCTAGCTCCTTCCATGATGGTTACATTAGATCCAATCCAAGTTCCTGAGCCAATTTCTACATCATTATTAATTGTTGTAAAAGGTTCTACAACTACATTTCTTGCAATTTTTGCTTGAGGATGTATGTATGCTAATGGTTGATTCATCTTCTTCTTATTTTTTTATTATTTGTGCCATTAACTCTGCTTCTACCACTAACTTTCCGTTTGCATACCCATAGGCTTGCATATGACAAATACCTCTTCTTATCGGCGAAATTAATTCAGCTTTAAATATTAATGTATCTCCAGGCAACACTTTTTGTTTGAACTTTACATTGTCCATTTTCATGAAATATGTCAAATAATTTTCTGGATCTGGAACCGTGCTTAACACCAAAACTCCACCACATTGCGCCATTGCTTCTACTTGCAAAACTCCTGGCATTACTGGTGCTCCAGGGAAATGTCCAACAAAGAAATTCTCATTCATTGTCACATTTTTCATTCCGATAACGTGTTTGTCAGAAAGTTCTATAATTCTATCAATCAATAAAAAAGGTGGTCTGTGCGGAAGAATATCCATTATTTGATGAATATCCATTAGTGGTGGTTGATTTAAATCAACCTGAGGAACGTTATTTCGTTTCTCCATTTTAATAATCTTAGACAGTTTTTTAGCAAATTGTGTGTTTACTAAATGCCCCGGTTTGTTTGCAATCACTTTTCCTCTAATTCGAATTCCGGTTAACGCCAAGTCTCCAATTACATCTAATAACTTATGCCTTGCTGCTTCATTTGCCCAATGCAAGTTTAAATTATCTAAAATACCGTTTGATTGTACAGCAATATCTTCTTTTTTAAACGCTTTCTTTAATCTACCCATTGTTGCTTCAGATAATTCTTTATCTACATACACAATAGCATTATTTAAATCGCCCCCTTTAATCAAATCATTTTCCAACAACATTTCAATTTCATGTAAAAAACTGAATGTTCTCGCTGCTGCAATTTCTTCTTTAAAGTCTGAAATATTTTGTAATGTGGCATTTTGAGTCCCTAAAATTTTAGTACCAAAATCTACCATAGTTGTAACTTCGTATTTATCTGAAGGCATTAAAATAATTTCGCTTCCAGTAACTTCATCTCTATAAGAAATAATGTCTTTTACAATGTATTCTTTAATTGCAGCATCTTGTTCTTGTATTCCTGCTTTTTCTAAAGCTTCTATAAAAAACTTTGAAGAACCATCCATAATTGGTGGTTCTGAAGCATCAATTTCAATTAATAAATTATCGATTCCTAAACCAACTGCAGCGGCTAATACGTGTTCTGAAGTTTGAATCTGAACACCATTTTTTTCGAGGTTTGTACCTCTTTGCGTATTTACTACATATTCTGCTTTAGCTGCAATTATTGGTTGACCTTCTAAATCGACACGCGTAAAAGCATAACCATGATCTATTGGTGCAGGTTTAAAAGTCATATTTACAGTGTTTCCCGTATGTAACCCTACACCAGAAAGACTGACTTCTCTTTTTATTGTTTGTTGTTTATTACTCATCATTATTCACTTTGAGTTTTATATTTTTTTTCTAAATTATTTATTGTTTTTACCAATTCTGGTAATTTTTTAAAATATACATACGATTTGTTAAAATCAGAAAAACCAAATGCTGGTGTACCATTAATAACTTGATTCTCTTTCACACTTTTTGTAACTCCTGATTGTGCACCAATTTTTACGTTATCTCCAATCTTAATATGTCCAGCAACACCAACTTGTCCGCCAATCATGCAATTTTTTCCTATTTTGGTAGAACCTGATACTCCTGTTTGAGCAGCAATAACGGTGTTTTCTCCCACTTCTACATTATGCGCAATCTGAATTTGATTGTCTAATTTCACTCCTTTTCTTATGATTGTAGCACCTAAAGTTGCTCTATCAATTGTGGTAGCAGAGCCAATATCAACATAATCTTCTATAATAACATTTCCGGTTTGTGGAACTTTACTATATGTACCTTCTTTATTTGGTGCAAAACCAAATCCATCAGAACCTAATATTACTCCAGAATGCAATACACAATTGTTGCCAATCTGAGTTTCAGAATATATTTTTACACCAGAAAAAAGTGTACAATTGTTTCCGATAACAACATTATCACCTACATATACATTTGGATAAATTTTTACATTTTCTCCAATCGTAACATGTTCTCCTATATACGCAAAAGCGCCAATATATTCATTAGTGCCTATTAATGCTGTTGATGAAATAAAATGAGGTTGTTCTCTACCTGTTTTATTATTTTTTACTTCATTGTAAAATTCCAATACTTTAGAAAAAGCGGCATACGCATCTTCTACTTTTATCAATGTAGTTTCTATTTCCTTTTCTGGAGTAAAACTTTTATTAACAATTGCTATTGATGCTTTTGTTGTATATAAATATGGATTGTATTTTGGATTGGACAAGAAAGTAAGACTTCCTGTTTCTCCTTCTTCAATTTTAGATAGCTTAGAGACTTCAACATTTGGGTTCCCAACGATGTCTCCTTCTAAAATTTCCGCTATTTGTTGCGCTGTAAAATTCATTATCTGCAAAAGTATGAAAATTCTTAGGATTTGGCTAATTACATTTTCTTTGGATAACACAAGTAAAACTTTTCTACCGGTTTTGTAAGTGCTTGTAAATTTAATTGATCAGAAGCCGTAGCAATATCAACAGTTTTACCATTTTTAGAGAGTATTTTTATTGGATTACTTGTGTTGTATGCTTGATTACTTACCGTTCCTTCAAAAACAAAATAATGTGCAAATTCAGGTTCAATATCAAATTTTGAAATTAATTTTTTGACTTGTTTTGCTACTTCTTCTTTTGTAAATTCTTGATCTTGAATATTGATTTTTAACAAATTACGATTCATAATCATGTTAGACAATTCGGATAAAATTGTGTCAGAATGATTTGTCCATTCTTTAATGGCAGACAACACATCGTAATCATCCAACTTAGAAAAAATGATTAAGGTTTCGTCTGTAAAATTTTCTTTGGTAATTTGATTGTATAAAAAATACTGCATTGTTTTTGTTGCTGGTAATGCAACATTTTGCGTTGCTAACTCTTTAGCGCGCTGTAAAATTTTAACCAACATGTTTTCTGCAACCAATCCTGTTTTGTGCAAATATACTTGCCAATACATCAATCGGCGCGCAATTAAAAAGTTTTCTACAGAGTAAATTCCTTTTTTTTCAATCACCAATTCGTTATCAAAAATATTCATCATGGCAATTAACCGATCAGAACTAATATTCCCTTCCGTAACACCAGTATAAAAACTATCTCTTTTTAAATAATCCAATCTATCAATGTCTAATTGACTTGATATTAATTGATTAAAAAAACCTCTTTCGTACTTTCCTTCAAAAATTTCGATTGCCAAATTTAATTTTCCGCCAAATTCTTCGTTGAGTTTTTTCATGAATTTTAACGAAATCTCTTCATGAGAAATTCCGTTTACAATACTGTTTTCTAACGCGTGCGAAAAAGCTCCGTGACCAATATCGTGCAACAAAATTGCGATGTACAACGCATTGGCTTCATCCTCAGAAATTTCTATTTCTTTAAAACGTAAAACTCTTACTGCTTTTTGCATTAAATGCATACAACCAATTGCGTGATGAAAGCGTGTGTGATTTGCGCCTGGATACACTAAATTAGAAAATCCCATTTGAGTTACACGTCTTAAACGCTGAAAGTAAGGATGTTCTATAATATCAAAAATTAAACTATTCGGAATTGTAATAAAACCGTAAATTGGGTCGTTCAATATTTTGAGTTTGTTGGTTTTTGAAGTTTTCAAGCTGTACAATTTTGTTCTGCAAATATACTATTGTTATTGATATTTAGTTGCAAGGAAATAAAATTCTAAAAAGCATTCACTTTTATTTAACAATGATATCAAAAAAAGAAGTACAAATTCAAGTATTTTAGCAATTACTTAAAACAAATCATATGAGAAAAATAGAAATTTTATGGGTTGATGATGAGATAGATTTATTAAAACCTCATATTCTATTTTTAGAAAATAAAAATTACAATGTAACCAAATGCACAAACGGCGCGGACGCAATTGATTTGGTTGATGAACAAAATTTTGATATTGTTTTTTTAGACGAAAATATGCCCGGAATTACTGGTTTAGAAACCTTGGCAGAAATCAAACAAAAGCAACAAAATATTCCTGTTGTAATGATTACAAAAAGTGAAGAAGAATATATTATGGAAGAAGCAATTGGCTCTAAAATTGCTGATTATTTGATAAAACCTGTCAATCCAAATCAGATTTTATTGAGTTTAAAAAAGAACTTAGATCATTCTAAATTAATTTCTGATAAAACCACTTCGAATTACCAACAAGAATTCAGGAAAATCTCAATGAATTTAGCGATGGTAAATTCGTACGAAGCATGGATTGATATTTATAAAAAGTTAGTGCATTGGGAATTAGAATTAGAAAATATTAACGATGCCGGAATGTTAGGCATTTTAGAAAGTCAGAAAAACGAAGCCAATTCTTTGTTTTTTAAATTCATCAAAAAAAATTACGAAGCTTTTTTAACGTCAGATGACAAACCTATTTTTTCGCATACTTTATTAAAAGAGGTGGTGTTTCCTGAATTAAAAACTTCAGAAAACGGAACCTTATTAGTAGTTATCGACAATCTGCGTTTAGATCAATTTAGAATTTTAGAACCGTACATCAATAATCATTTTAAAAAAGAAAAAGAACATTTGTTTTACAGCATTTTACCAACGGCAACACAGTATTCTAGAAATGCCATATTTTCAGGAATGATGCCATCTGAAATGGAAAAAATGTATCCAGAATTTTGGAAAAATGATACCGATGAAGGCGGAAAAAACTTGTACGAAAACGAGTTTTTATCAGCACAAATAAAACGTTTAAACCTACCAATACAACACGAATATTACAAAATTACCAATCTTAAAAACGGAAAAGAATTGGCTGACAATTACAACGCCACCAAGCAAAACGATTTAACCGTTGTTGTCTATAATTTTGTCGATATGATTTCGCATGCCAAAACAGAAATGGAAGTGATTAAAGAATTGGCTGGCGATGAAAAAGCGTACCGATCGTTAACAGAAAGTTGGTTCAGAAATTCACCTTTGTTAGAAATTATCCAGAAAGCACAAAAATTGGGACAAAAACTAATTATTACCACCGATCATGGAACAATTAATTGTAAAAATCCTACCAAAGTAATTGGCGATAAAAATGCAAGTTCTAATCTGCGTTACAAAACGGGTAGAAGTTTATCTTACAACGAAAAAGATGTCTATGCAGTTCGCAATCCGAAAGATATTTTTTTACCAACAACAGCAATGAATAGTTCGTTTATTTTTGCAAAAGAAGATTTGTTTTTAGCGTATCAGAACAACTATAATCATTATGTAAAGTATTTTAAAAACACCTACCAACATGGCGGAATCTCTTTAGAAGAAATGATTATTCCGTGTGCGGTTTATGAGGCGAAATAATTATTCTTCTTTTTATCTGATTAGAATAATTATCTAAAAAATTTCATTAACGTAGCAATGATCTATGATTTTTTTATTTTCAATCTTTACTATATAATGATCTACATAAAATTTATCCTTTTTATAAAGACTGATATAAATGTAATCAAAGCCTTTGTAATTAACTGATCTAAATATTTTCATATAGAAGTATTTAGGTTTTTTTCTTTTAGAAAAACGATAATTATTGATTTTAATTTTAACCTTATTATTTATATCTACTTTCTTAAAATCGTAAAAAAACTCTTTAAAATCTTCATCAAAACATTTTCCGAAAGAACCTGAAATATCCTTTTTAGACTCAGATAAACCATTAAAAAAAACAGATTTACTTGTAAACCCTTTATAATCTTTTGGAAATATTTTTTCCATAAAATAATCAAAAGCTAATTGCTCTTTTTCCTTTTGAGAAAAACAATTCTTAACTTGCAAAAGGAAGAAGAGTATAATTATAACATTTTTCAATTTCATATTGATTTTTTAATTGAGTTATTGTTGTTGAGTAATAAAAAAAAGACAAATGAAAAGATTAAATTATATCTCATAATTAATTTTTACCATAAAGTTAGTAATTTGTTTTTCAATGTATAATTATAAACGCACTTTTTAAGTATTTTTGTTACATGAACAAAATCTATTCAATTTCTGAGCTGAATGCACTTGCAAAAGAAATCATTGCAACATCAAAAAGTAAAACCATCCTTTTTTACGGAGAAATGGGCGCTGGAAAAACAACTTTAATCAAAGAAATTTGTAAAGAATTAGGCATTAAAGATATTGCTAGTTCTCCTACTTTCTCGTTGGTAAATGAATATCACACTGCAAATTCAGAGATTGTGTATCACTTTGATTTCTACAGAATAGAAGACGAAAACGAAGCTTATGACATCGGAATTGAAGATTATTTTTACTCCAATGCTTGGTGTTTGATTGAATGGCCGCAGAATATCGAAAATTTACTACCTTTAGAGTCTACCGAAATACATATTTCTGTTTTAGAAAATGGCTTTCGAAATATTCAATTAAAAAATAAGATATGAGCCAATATTCTCCGTTTAGCAAAGAAGAATTACTTCCACAAGAAGAAATGCTAGAAATTAAAAAGCAGAAAGGAGAATTGTTTATTGGTTTGCCAAAAGAAACGCATTTTGAAGAAAAACGCGTTTGTTTAACTCCGGATGCTGTTGCAGCGTTAACTGCACACGGACATCGAGTTGTTATAGAAACTGGCGCAGGAAATGCCGCCAACTTTAACGATAACGAATATTCTGAAGCTGGTGCAAAAATCGCTTATAACGTAGAAGAAGCTTTTGGTTGTAATATTGTCTTAAAAGTTGCTCCGCCATCACTACAAGAAATAGAATATATAAAACCACAAAGTGTTTTATTATCTGCATTGCAATTAAAAACGCAATCAAAAAAATATTTTGAAACACTTGCTAAAAAAAGAATTACCGCTTTTGCTTTTGATTATATAAAAGATGAACATGGATTTTATCCGATTGTAAAGTCGTTGAGTGAAATTGCAGGAACTGCTTCTATATTGATTGCTGCAGAATTATTGAGCAACAGCAATAACGGAAACGGATTGTTAGTCGGAAATATTGGCGGCGTTCCTCCTACTGATGTTGTTATTATTGGCGCTGGAACAGTTGGCGAATTTGCCGCACGTTCTGCTTTAGGATTAGGAGCTCGCGTAAAAGTTTTTGACAATTCTATTGCTAAATTAAGAAGATTGCAACATTGTTTAAATACACCGATTTATACATCAACCATTCAACCAAAAACCTTATCAAAAGCATTAATGCGATGCGATATTGCCATTGGTGCAATTCGCGGAAAAAATCGTTCGCCAATTATGGTGACAGAAGAAATGGTTGAGCAAATGAAAGACGGCGCTTTAATTGTTGATGTAAGTATTGATTGTGGTGGTTGTTTTGAAACATCAAAAGTAACAACGCATAGCGAACCAACTTTTGTAACACACGGAGTTACACATTATTGTGTACCTAATATTCCGTCTAGATATGCAAGAACTGCGTCGGTTTCTATCAGTAATATTTTTACGCCTTATTTGTTGAGTATTGCCGAAGAAGGCGGATTTGAAAATGCCGCTCGTTTTGATAAAAGTTTGCGAAACGGAATGTATTTTTACCACGGAATCTTAACCAGTAAAACTGTTGCTGATTGGTTTAATTTGCCTTTTAGAGATATCAACTTGTTAATTCTTTAATCCAACCTATTTTATGAACCTAAAGAAATACCTCCTTTTCTTTTTCTTTTTTAATATTTCTTTTCCATTTTTTGGACAATCAATTACGGTTGATGACACCAAAACTTCTAACGCTTTAGTGAATTTATTAATTGGAAATTCTTGTGCAGCAGTTTCTAATATTGACATTTCTTCCAATCAATCTGTTGCTTATTTTAATCAAAATGGTTCTACTTTTCCGATTTCTGAAGGAGTTTTAATAAGAAGCGGAATTGCAACGCACACACAAGGAAGCTATACTGGTACCAATTTAGACAGTCAAGTAAACACAAATTCAGATCCAGATTTACAACAAATTAGCAATCTTTCTGGCCAAAGTTCTACAATTACAGACGTTGCTTTTTTAGAGTTTGATTTTGTGCCACCATCAACCAATTTTAGTTTTAATTTTTTGTTCTCATCAAACGAATATGGCGAATGGCAATGCGGATTTAGCGATGTTTTTGCTTTCATTTTAACCGATTTAGTGACTGGAGAAAAAATCAATTTAGCCGTTGTACCAGCAACTGGAAATCCAATTTCTGTAAAAGAAATTAGAGACAATCAATACAATTCTTCGTGTAATTCTGTAAATCCACAGTTATTTGGAAATTACAATGTAACCAATCCTGCAACTTCTGTAATAAATATGCGAGGAAATACTGTTGTAATGAATGCTTCTGCAACGATTAAACCCAACAATCCGTATAAAATTAAATTGATAATTGGAGACTACAATGATTCAAAATACGATTCTGCTATTTTTATTGAAGCGGGTAGTTTTAATAATTTTTTAGATTTAGGCGATGACATTGCAATTTGTATTGGAGAAACGGTAACCTTAGATTCTAAGTTTACAGATACTGTCGATTACATTTATGAATGGAGTAAAGACAATGCTGTAATAGTTGGAGCAACGGATCCAACTTTAAATGCCAATGAAATTGGAACGTATCAATTGTTGATTACCAATAAAAACACAAATTGTGTCATTTCTGATAGCATAAAAATAACAGAATTGGTCATTAATAATCCGCCAGATTTAATTGAGTGTGATAATGGTACTGCAACTACTTTTGATTTAACCCTGAATGATATTTCTACGCTCGGTTTAGATCCAACAAAATATAGTTTACACTATTTTGCATCCTTAAATGATTTGAATAACAATATTCCGATTCCAAATAATCAATTAATAAATTATCAAAGTGCTGGAGGCATAACTATTTATGGAAGAGTTTCTAATACAAACTCAACACAATCTTGCACACAAACCATCAGTTTTCAGTTAAAAACAACTTCCGTTATTGCTACAAAACCTGCAGACTTTTCAGTTTGTAATGGTACTGCTATAGATTTGTTAACACAAATAAATACACAAATTTTAAATGGATTAAATCCCGCAAATCATACTATTTCTTATTATACAAGTTTACAAGATGCACAAAACAACACCAATGCAATTGTAAATACAAGTCAATATAATTTTCCGACCAACCTTACTTCGTTTCAAATTTGGGCAAGATTAACAGAAAATTCACCAACTTCTTGTTTTGATATTACCGATTTTACAGTTACAGTAAATCCGATTCCACAAGTATCAGATTTAGAAAATATTTTTGCTTGTAGCAGTTTTACTTTGGATGGATTATCAGCAGGGAATTATTTTACTGGACCAAATGGAACAGGAACCCAATTACATGCTGGAGATGTCATTTCTACGACCACTCAATTATATATTTATGCTGAAGAAAATGGGTGTTCTAATCAAACTCGATTTACAATTACCATTGTAGAAGAGTTTACAATGGACACAGAATATTGTGGCGAATTTGTTGTTCCAGTTTTAAAATATGGTTCTTTTTATACTGAGCTGAATGGCCCAAACGGAACGGGAGAATTAATCACTCCAGGAACTTCAATCACAACAGACCAAACCATTTATTATTATTCAATTTTTGATACGGTTCAATGTACAGATATTCCTTTTGCATTAATAATTCATCCTTTGCCATTAGTAGATGCACCAACAGACATAACAACTTGTTTATCGTACACCTTACCAAACTTAACAAATGGAAATTATTTTACAGGAACAAACGGAACAGGAACATCTTTAAATGCTGGTGATGTAATTTCATCAACACAAAAAATTTACATTTATAATGCGGATGCAAATTCCTGTACAAATGAAGCTTCTTTTACAGTAACTATTGTTGATACCAATTTATTTCAAAATACATCTGCTTGCGGAAGTTATACAATTCCGAATGAAACTATTGGCGGTTATTTTACACAAGCTGGCGGACAAGGAACAAAGTTAAATGTGGGTGATGTAATTACAAGCTCTCAAACCATTTATTTTTATGTGCCAACAAATAATGGTTGTGCAGATACCATTCCGATAGATATTACAATACACCCTTTGCCTCCAGTTGATTCTTTAAACGATTTTATTACTTGTGTAGACAATCCGATGAGCTTACCCGCATTAACAAATGGAAATTATTTTACGCAATCTGGTGGAAATGGAACACAATTACATACTGGCGATGTAATTACAACAACTCAAAAAATTTATATTTATAATTTTGATGGAAATTGTCCAAGCGAAACAAGTTTTACCGTAGAAGTTAGGCCATTGCCTCCAGTAAATAGTTTTACCGATATTTTTAGTTGTGATCCGTATACATTACCAACAATTACCAACGGTAAATACTTTACCGAATCTGGCGGAAATGGAACGCAGTTAAATGCTGGTGATATTATTTCAGCAACTCAACACATTTACATTTATAATGAATACGATGATTTAAAAGCATGTAACAAGGAAGCCTTTTATACCATTTATATTTTGGGTGTAAAAGTTGATGCACCTGCAGATGTTACTGCTTGTGATTCTTATACGCTTCCTGCATTAAAAAACGGAAATTATTATACACAAACTGGCGGGCAAGGAACACAATTAAATGCTGGTGATGCGATTACTACAACACAAACCTTATATATATATTTAGCAAATGGAAGTCGATTTTTCTGTAGTGATGAGCATCCATTTACCATTACAATTTCTACAACTCCACAATTGCCTGTGTATCCAAATATAGAAAGTTGCGGAACTTATACACTGCCTAATTTAACCTTGGCTGGAAATGTGATTAATTATTATCGACAACCCAATAAAGTTGATTTAATAAATCCATCAGAATATACAATTACCGATGTTGGCACACAAACAATTTATGTACATGCAAATGCCATTGATAATGAAAACTGTGCTGATGAAACACAATTTGATTTGACCATTTATCCTTTATTAGATTTGCATATCGATGGCGGAATTATTTGTGTTGATTCTAAAACAAAGCAAACACTTGATCCATTTTTACTACAATCTGGATTAGATCCCGCAATTTTTAGAGTGCATTGGTATTTTGACAATCAATTGGTTGGAACTGGACCCAATTATGCTGCTACAAAAGCAGGAACTTACACCGTTACCACAACAAAATTAACTCCTGATGTTGGCGCAGATTGCAATTACAATCCAACAAGCGTTGTTGTAAAAGCATCAATTCCAGAAGCAAAAGTGACCTTTTTAACGAGTTCCTTTGCTGCGCCAGCAAATATTAGAATCGATTTTATTGAAGAAGGTTTTGGAAATTATATTTACAGCCTAGATGATGGTTCGTATCAAACGAGTAATTTATTTCACGAATTGAATTACGGAACGCACACCATTTCTATAAAAGATACATCCGGAATTTGTAGTAATCCTTTTACAATTGATTTTAAGGTCATCAATCATTCATCCTTTTTTACACCAAATAATGATGGACAAAATGAAACTTGGAACATTTCTGATTTAAAAAATAATCCTGAAGCTTTGGTAAGTATTTATGATCGATTCGGAAAATTAGTGACTCAAATAAAACCAACTGGCGAAGGTTGGAACGGAAATTATAAAAACGGAACAAAAGCACCATCTTCAGATTATTGGTTTACGGTTACGTTTTTATATGAAGGAAAACCAACAACCTATTCTTCTCATTTTTCTTTAATAAGAAAAGAGTAATTCTTAGATAGATTCAGAAAATACTGCTAATTTTGCAATCGTTAAATACTGAATAATGAGTTTACCAAAACGTGTTTTATATTATTTATTAGGATTTTCTATCGGTGCAATTGTAGTGTACTTTATTTGGTCTGGAAAAGGGGTTTCTTTTGATTACGGAATGGATGCAAGAACGCTAAAACAAATACGAATTAGAGAAAAAGTATACACTCCAGAAGCACAAGCTGTTTTAACTAAGAATAACTTAGATTCTGTTGCAGTAAACACTATTCTTAAAAATGGTGATGTTAATTTTAGCGAAAGTAAACCAAGGATAAAACCATGTCCAGAATATTTAATTAGTGGAAATGGACGTTTTAAAAATATTCAACTGTATATTCAACGTTGTGATTCTATTGCGACAATTCAAAAAGTGATTATTAAGTAATTAGCCATTTTTGTATTTTTCGTGCAATCCTACATTCTTTAAAATCATCGGAATAATTTTTTCCAAACGATTTTGTTTGGTGCTTTCTTTTTTAGCTTCAGAAATATAATCGGCATATTCTCTTTTATAACTTAAAGAAAAGATTTCAAACTTCGATTTAAATTCCTTATCATTATCCAAAACATGTTGTAAAATTTCTGGAATAACCAATTCTTTTTTTGTTCTGTCAGACTTTATTTCCTTGTCTTCATCAACATTTTGCATTGCCTCTAAAACATATTTTTTAATAAGTTCAACATTCATTTCATCCAAAGAAAAAAAGCGCCATTGCAACATTGCTTTTGTTTTCCCTTCTTGCGCATTCATTAAAACTTTGTGCCTATCTTTTAACAAAGCACCTTGAAAAAACCACAAGCCACAATAATTTTTAAAAGCCGCTAACCCAACAATATTTTTATTTTTATACGCATAGGTTGGTGCTCCCCATTTTATAGTTTCTTCTAAACTTGCTAACAAAACTGCTCCTCTGAGTTTTTCCAACTCTAATTTCCAAGTTGTTTGTTTATCAAAATATGTTTCTATTGCATTCATAATTATAAGAGTATTGTTCTAGAGTTCATAAAATTACAAAAGCCTCATTTAATGAGGCTTTTGTAATCATAATTAATTTTTAATTCCAGGTAAGTTAACTGGTTTCTTTGTTTGCCAATGAAAATCTGGAGCTTTCTTTTTCTTTGGAGCTAATTCATCCAATGTGTTTGCATCATACAAAACGCCATTTTTTATTACATATTTAAGCGAGTTTGTATTTCTTAAATTATCTAACGGATTTTTATCCATAATTAAAAGATCCGCTAATTTACCTTCTTCTATACTTCCTAAATCTAAATCTAAACCTAATGCTTTTGCTCCTGAAATAGTCGCAACTTTTAAAGCATCTAAATTTTTCATTCCTCCGCTTGCCACAGACCAAAGTTCCCAATGGTACCCAAGTCCTTGTAATTGACCATGACTACCAATACCCGCTAATCCATTTGCTTCTACTAAATCTTTCATAAATTCTGCATGTTTTTGAAATACATGTTCTTCGTCCATAAACCATCCTGGTCTTCTTCTAGATTTACTTGCCAATTCTTCATATGGAGTAAAATATTGCATTTTTTTATCGTGATATGGGTTTTCTCTCGAGTAATAATAATTCTCTGCCCAAGGACCACCGTAAGAAACTAATAAGGTTGGCGTTACTGCAATTTGAGAAAATGATACACTTTTTATTACATCGTTATAAATCGGGTAAATTGGATACGAATGTTCATGTCCTGGATACCCATCTAATACTTCTGTCATATTCATTTTAAAGTCTAAAGAACCTTCTGTTGTTGGCATTAATTTTAATTCTTTAGCAGCCATTATCACCCATTGACGTTGTTGTCTATTACCAACAACATACATTTTGATGTACTTTGTATTGTAATACTGGCTGTATTGTTTTAAAACATTTTTAGCATGCTCTAAGCTTTTAATATTATACGCCCAATAACCAACTCCCGGTCCAGTACTATATACTCTTGGTCCGTGCATCATTCCTGCATCAACCATATCAGAATAGGTCAACACATCGGTTGTAGCAGTTTGTGGATCTCTCGTTGTTGTAACTCCATAGGCTAAGTTTGCAGAATAAATCCAAACTTGATTTTTATGAATCCCCCAATTTGGCCACATATGTGCATGGGTATCTACAAACCCTGGAGTAATTGTTTTTCCAGAAACATCAATTACTTGTGCACGATCTGGAATAGTAAAACTTCCTGATTTTCCTACTTTTTCAATTCGGTTATTTACAATTAAAACATCTCCATTTTCAATGACCTCAGTACCATTCATCGTAATAATTCTACCTCCTTTTAATAAAATTGTTCCTTTAGGTATTGCTTTTTTATATCCAACTTTTATTAAATATTCATCTGCTTTAAATTTTGGAGTCTCTTTTGGCTTTTTATCTTTTTCTTTGGCTTTTTTATCTGATTTTTTTTCTTTGGCTTTTTTCTTTTTCTCTGCTTCTAATTTTTTATAAAAAGCGATGCCTTTATCTAAATCGTATACAAAATGACTTGACCCTAAAGACCAATGCACTCTTTTACTATCAGAAGACCAAGCAGGAAACTCTCCTCCCATTATCGTTAATTGTTGAGCAGGAAAAGCGGCTTTATCAGCATTTGCTAGAGAAATTGATGGTGTTTTTCCTATTTTTGGAATCAGTACAGAATAAATATCATTATTTATTTTAGCCAATGCTTTTGTTCCGTCTGGTGAAATTTTTATTTCTTGGGGTTTAGAAGCTTTATTGTTTTCTCTCCAACCTTCAATTTCATTTGGTAAAATATTATGATCCTTACCAAAAATATCTGAAGAACCATAGGTTGTAATTCCGGTAAGTTTTAAATGGGCTTTTTCATCGGTTCCATCCCATCGAATAGAAATTAAGCCTTTACTTCCATGATTCATATAAATTCGATCATCAATTTTAGTAAAATGAATGGTCGACCTTCCTTTTGTTCTGTCTATTATAGTTATATCTCCTCCATTTGATGAAATCCAAGCGATTTCATTTACTGGATTTGAAGGCCCCATTGCATCTTCAAAACTTTGAGTACTTCCTTTTAAAAAAGCTATTCTATCAGAATTATAAGACCATGCAGGTTTGCTATAAAATCCAGATTCTTCGGTTAGTTTTTGAATTTTAGTTCTGCCTGAAACATTTACTTTATACAAATGCCCTTCTCCATATTTCCAAGTGGTAAAAACCAAATTTTCACTATCCGGAGACCAAGCTGGTTGCGCTTCTGTAAAATCATTTTTTGTCAAACGTTTTGGTTTTCCATTAGGAAAATCCATTACATACAACCTGTTTAATGCTGTAAACGCTAACATTTTTCCGTCTGGCGAAGGAACAGCATCTCTAATTTGAGTAACAAAAGCTTCATTGGCATCACTTATTGGATATTTAAAAGAAACCATCGGGCCTAACTCTATATCTACATCTACATTAAACGGAATTTCAGTGGCTTTGTTTGATGATAAAGAAATAGAATATATTTTTCCGCCATAAGAAGTGATTAAATTTTTACTATCTGGCGTAAAATCCATTCCTGGTAAAACACCCAATGTTGCCATTGATTCTTGATCGTCTCTTTGAATTGGATATGCCAACCATTTTTCTTCACCGCTTTTTAAATTACGAAGTATCAAACCTGTTTTATCTTCAAATCGACTTCCATACACTAACCAATTTCCATCTTTAGAAAGTGTGGGTGTAAAAGAAGAACCATATTTAGAAGTGATGGTTTCTGTAGAACCATCATTCCTGTCAAATGTCATAATCTGATATTGTGGCAACTGCGCATTGTAATTCCACGCTCCTCGTCTTGCCGAGAAATAAATCAATCTTCCGTCGGCACCAAAAGCAGGGTCAATCACTTTTAAATTAGTTGGTTCAGTAATTAATTTTGCTCCAGAACCACCCTCTTTGTGATACAAATAAGGCTTTATATTTCGTCTCCCTTTTACACCTAATATATAATCTCCGTCTGGACTCCAATCTGCAGAAAAATGCTTTTGATTGTTATCTTTAGTTAGCTGTGTTTCTTCATTTGTATTTAAATCTCGAATCCACAAGTTATCTGAACCACTTTTATCAGAAATAAAAACAATCGAATTTCCGTCTGGACTGTATCTTGGATGCACATCATACGCCATTCCTTTGGTAATTTTTGTTGCTTTTCCTCCAGAAATAGGAATTGTATAGATATCTCCCATCATATCGAACATAATTTCTTTTCCGTTGGGATGCACATCTAAAGACATCCAAGTTCCTTCTTGGGTATTGAATGATAATTTTCTTTCAGGTTCAAGCGGCAATTCTTTTGTTGCTACTTTGGTTGAATCTTTTTTCTGATCAACCTTTTCTTGTGCGACAAGTGTTGTTGCTAAAAACGTTAAAACAAGAAAGAGCTTGGTAAATAGTTTGGTTTTCATTTGGTGATTGGTTAAAGTTAAAATGGTCAATAAATATACATAAATTATTTTTTGTTCTTGTTTTAATTTAACAATCAAACATTTAAAACATTTTTTATAATTTAGAGCAAAATAATTTACAATGCACTACAAAGCCAACACAGTTGATGAATACATCAACCAATTACCAGAAGACTGTAAAGTCGTTTTAACAAAGCTAAGAAAAGTAATCAATCAAAATTTACCAAAAGGTTTTGTAGAGGAAATCAATTATAATATGCCCGGTTATGTAGTGCCGCATTCTTTATATCCAAAAGGATATCATTGTAATACAACGTTACCGTTACCTTTTTTAAACATTGCTTCTCAGAAAAATTTTGTGGTGTTGTATCATATGGGATTGTACGCAAATCCAGAAATATGCGCATGGTTTACTTCTGAATACCCAAAACATTGCAAGCGCAAATTAGATATGGGAAAAAGCTGTGTTCGTTTTAAGAAAATGGACGATATTCCGTATGAATTAATTGGCGAATTGGTGCGAAAAATGACACCGCAACAATGGATTGAAATGTATGAGTCAAAATTAAAAAATTGAAAGATTGGAAACTGATAATTGTCAACTGTTAATTGACAACTGATAACGTTCGGTGATTTTTTTAATACTTTTTATAGATTTTTGAATCCAATCAGCATACAAAGTTTCTTTTTCTTTTTCAGATAATTTCCAATCGATTTCTGATGCTCTCAATCTTGTAGTAACATCTTGTAAAATAATGGCTGCAGCAACAGAAATATTTAAACTTTCTGTAAAACCTACCATCGGAATTTTTAAAAATCCGTCTGCTTGATTCATTGTATGTTCAGAAACGCCTTCTTTTTCTACTCCAAAAACAAAAGCCGATTTTTTTGTGATGTCAAATTCGTGTAAAACACAAGAATCATTATGTGGCGTTGTTGCAATAATTTGATACCCATCACTCCGCAACGCATCCAAACAATCTTGTGTGTTTGTTGCAGATTGATTGTATTTTTTAATGTCCAACCATTTTTGTGATCCTTTAGCAACATGACGCGAAACTTTACTCGAATATTTATTCTGAATGATATGCACATCTTGTAGTCCGAAAATATCACAACTTCGAATAACCGCACTCGAATTATGTGGCTGAAAAATATCTTCTAAAACCACGGTAAAATGTCGTGTTCTATTTTCTAATACTTTACTAAATGTTTCTTTTCGTTTTTCACTTACAAAATCTTCTAGAAAGTGTAAAAACTTAGTATCAATCATATTTTAAAAATCCTTTTTACAAACATACTATAAAAATCCTGTCAGTTCGCATGAATTATATTCATAAAATGATAATGGTTTATTTGTATGTCCGTTCGAGCGGAGTCGAGAACTACTTTTTACCTCTCGACTCCGCTCGAGGAGACATTTTACTTATCATTCCTATAAGAAAGGAAAATTCAAACAAAATAATCAATGATTTTAAAAATCATATTTTAGCTTAAAATTTATGTTAGGTGAAAAATGTAGTGGTATTAACTGGCGCAGGAATTAGTGCAGAAAGCGGACTTAAAACCTTTAGAGATGCTGATGGTTTGTGGGAAGGACACGACATTATTGAAGTTGCTTCTCCGCAAGGTTTTTACAGCAATCCAGCATTGGTATTGGATTTTTACAATCAGCGCAGAAAACAATTACTTTCTGTACAACCCAACAAAGCACATTTAAATCTTAAAAAATTAGAACAAAATTTTAACGTAACTATCATCACTCAAAATGTAGATGATTTGCACGAACGAGCAAAAAGTACAAACATCATTCATTTACATGGCGAATTATTAAAAGTACGAAGTACTAAAAATCCAAATTTAATTTATAACTGGAATAACGATTTAGTTTTGGGTGATTTGTGTGAAGAAAAATCGCAATTAAGACCGCATATTGTTTGGTTTAGAGAAGAAGTTCCGTTCTTAGAAAAAGCAGCAGAAATCACTTTACAAGCAGATATTTTGGTAATTATCGGAACTTCAATGCAAGTATATCCAGCGGCAAGTTTAATCAATTATACAAAACCAAATATTCCTATTTATTTTATTGACCCAAAACCGTCAATATCAGAAAATCAATACAACAATCTTACTGTTATTAAAGATGTTGCGAGTTCTGGAACAGAAAAGTTGTTAAAATTACTTCGAGATTAACCGATTAAAGTATTCAAACAATTCGCCTTTAGCAATAGCACTTCCCTTTTCAATCAAATCAAAGATTTCTAAATTTCGTTCTGATGTGTATTTTTTTGTTCCGTTAAAATACTCAACAGCATCATCCGTTGGATTTGATAATAACCACTCAAATCCTTCTTGTTCTAAAAGATTGATGTCTTTATTTATTTTTACAAAAATTCTATGAATCTCGGTTGAATCACATTTAAACAAGTTAACGCTTTGCTTAGAAAAGTGTTCTAAATAGTTGGTCTTTGTTAACACATCGTCCCAAACTACATCAGAAAAAACATTCATTTCATCTTCTGCAACTTGTGGTTTTTCTTTTTTTAACTGATTCCATTCTTTTACATCGATACTTTGAGTTGCTAAAAAAAGTGCAAATTCTTCGTGTAAAGATTCAAATTGTTCTTTGGTAAGCTGTCTGTATTTCATTATACGTTTGAAAGTTTATTAGGTTTAGTATCTAGACTCCGTTCGATATGATATTAAAATAAAAAAACCTATCAAAGTAAATTGATAGGTTTTAAATATATTATAAAGATTGTTTACTCTGCAGCTATAACGTCAAAAGTAATATCAGCAATTACTGCTCTGTGTAATCTTACAGATGCTTCGTATTTACCTAATCTTTTCACTGATCCACCAACAACTTTGATAAACTTTCTGTCTATTTCAGTTCCTGCTTTTGCAATTGCTTCAGCAACATCTGCATTGTTTACAGAACCAAATAATTTGTCTCCAGAACCAACTTTAGATGTAATCTTAATTTCTAATCCTTTAATTGTATCTGCTATTTTAGTAGCATCTTCAATTATCTTAGCTTCTTTAAAAGCACGTTGCTTTACTGTTTCTGCTAATACTTTTTTTGCAGAAGAAGTCGCCAATATTGCATGTCCTTGTGGGATTAAAAAGTTTCTACCATAACCGTTCTTTACAGTTACAACATCATCTTTAAAACCTACATTTTCTACGTCTTGTTTTAATATTAATTCCATAATGCTTCTTCTTTTTTATTTTAACATATCTCCAACATACGGCATTAAAGCTAAATGACGAGAACGTTTGATAGCTTGTGCAACTTTACGCTGATATTTTAATGATGTTCCTGTTAAACGTCTAGGTAAAATTTTACCTTGCTCATTTACTAAATACATTAAGAAGTCTGCATCTTTATAATCGATGTACTTCATACCGTTTTTCTTAAAACGACAGTATTTAGCTTCTTTTTTAGTTTCAATGTCAAGCGGAGTTAAGTATCTTACTTCTCCCTGCTTATTTCCTTTTGCTTGTTGTTCTATAGATGACATATCTCTTATTTTTTAGCAGATTTTGCACGTGCACTTCTCTTTTCAGCCCAAGCCGCAGCATGTTTATCTAATTTAACAGTTAAATAACGCATAACGCTATCATCTCTTCTAAACTCAAGTTCGTATGAAGAAATTTCTTCTCCAGCCATTTTGAATTCTAATAAGTGGTAAAATCCACTTTTCTTTTTTTGAATTGGATACGCTAATTTTTTTAAGCCCCAATCTTCCTTTGAAATCATTTCGGCACCTTTAGAAACCAAATAGTCATTAAACTTTTGTACTGTTTCCTTTATCTGAGTATCAGATAAAACGGGATTCAAAATGAAAACAGTTTCGTAATGATTCATAAGTAATTGTTTTATAATTATTTTAAGGCTGCAAATGTAAGAATTTTTATTGAAAAATAACACACAATAAATGATTAAAAAATTGAAAGGTTTGAAAAGGCAAAAGGGAAAAGGCAAATGGTAATTGATAATTGATAATTGATAAAATTAAAGATGAACTACCAAATACTAACAACCAAACATTTTTCACTAAGTTTGTGTACATCAATTTAAAATATGCAAATCCCAGAGCTCCCTAATCTAATTCATTACGCAATTCCTGTTTTTATTGCCACCGTTATCATAGAAGTTATTTTAACTGTGAAGGTTAAAATGAAAGAATATGAATACAAAGATGCCGCTACTTCTATTGCAATGGGATTAGGAAATGTTGCCATTGGTTTGATTAGTAAAACCCTGATTTTGGCTATTTTTTATTTGGTGTATAACACCTTTCATCTTTTTGAGATTCCGTTTGTTTGGTGGTCTTGGATCTTGATTTTATTTGCTGAAGATTTAGTGTATTATTGGTTTCATAGAATTAGCCATGAAAATCGTTTTTTTTGGGCGAGTCATATTGTGCATCATTCTTCACAGAAATACAATTTAAGTACTGCTTTACGACAAACTTGGACAGGAAGTTTTACCTCTTTTATCTTTTGGATTCCGTTAGTTTTAGTTGGGTTTCATCCCGTAATGATTTTGGTGCAAATGTCGATTAGCTTGTTGTATCAATATTGGATTCACACAGAATTGATTGATAAATTACCAAAATGGGTTGAGTTTATTTTCAATACTCCGAGTCATCATAGAGTGCATCATGCTACAAATCCGCAGTATTTAGATAGAAATCATGCCGGAATTTTTATCATTTGGGATCGTATTTTTGGATCCTTTGAACCAGAAGTAGAAAAACCAGTTTATGGATTGACCACAAACATCCATACTTTTAATCCGCTTAAAGTTGCTTTTTTAGAATGGTTTGGCTTGTTTAAAGATGTATTTACTTCCAAAACATCCGTCTTTAACAAACTAAAATACTTCTTAAAACCTCCTGGCTGGAAACATGACGGAACAGGAATATTAGCTACTGACATGCGCAAAGAATGGGAAAAGAAACAGCGAAAATAAATGCCACGAATTCACGAACTCTTTTATAGAAACTAAATGTCACATCGAGCGGAGTCGAGATGCAATTATTAGTCAAACTTTTATGAGTTCTCGACTCCGCTCGAACGGACAAAAAAATTACAATTCGTGCATTCGTGGCAAAATTAATTAATTAAAATCAAAACGAACTCCCATCGAAATGTTTCTAACATCCGTATTTTTAAACAACGGATTCATATCATATTTTACATAAAAACCTGTGCTTTTATATGCTAAATACGCACTTACACCATAGTTGAAAATATTCATATTAAAGTTGTCCTTTTGCAACTCCTCTACTTTAGTTCCATTGATATCTGTATATTCAATATATTGGCGAGTTCCTAATTTGAATCCCGCAAAAGCACCAATTCCTAAGCGTACGGATTGATTGGTTCTGTCTCTTTTATGGCCATCAGAATATTCTCCATTTCTAGAAAAATCCCATTCAACGTGTACCGGAAAGTTCATTTGAACATGACGCAACCTATTTTCTGATAAGTTTTCTGGATGTACAACTAAATCGGTCATTTTACCATTTACAACATGATATTTATTGTCTTCTGCTCGTAGATTATTCCATAAAAAAGACAACCCATATTTTAAATACAATTTAGAAGCTTCTTTATCAAAACGCGTTTTCCACGTAAAACCTACTTCGTAAAAATGCGATTGCCAAAACTGATAATTTGAGGTTTCTAAAGAAGATAATTTATGATCTACCAGTACATTATTTACACCCATTGCAAATACAAACTGAGTTGTTGTACTTCTATTTCTTTTGCCTTTACTTTCCCATCTTGTTTTTCTTTCTCTCCAACGATTATTTCTTCTAGAGTAGTAATCTTCGTTGTCGTTTACACGAATTCTAAAGGTTTTGCTTCCTATGGTAAAAGTATCTTCGTCGTCATTAAAATCGGCGTCTTTTTGAGTGTCTTTAATTTTTCCGTTTGCTTTGTCTTGTACCAAGGTTTGTAGCTTTTTTTCTTCTATAGCAACTTTATCTGAAATCACTTTTGCATGAAAATCTGCAGCTTCTTTCTTTAGTTTTTGCGCTTGTTCTGATGTAATTTCTTTGTGCTCTAATTGCAGGTTTATTTTTTCTACTTTTTCTTTTAAAGCAGCTTTTTCTGTTTTGGTAATTAACTCAATTCTATCTGATATTTTTTTTACCTCGTCTTCAAAATTTTTCTCTTGAGAAAAAGCAATCGTTGTACAAAACAACACTAGCATGAATAGTATTTTTTTCATTTTATTATCTTTTTAAAGTATTCTATGTTTAATTATTTCTGTTAGCAATAGCTTCTGCTAATCCTGTTATTTTACCCTTTACAACTTGCATAAAACTCTTTTTAAAAGTTTCTTCATCAATCGTTTTTTCTACGCTTGTTAATAAAGTAGCAGCATCTATTTTTAAGTTTGTTTTATTCAATTCTTTCTGAATGTTTTTCAACACATCATTTCTATCAATATTGTGTTTTTTGTAATATTCGTTGATGTCTTTATCCGGATTTGTAACCGCATACAACAACGCATCACTATTGATTTTTATCGTACTTTTCTGAAGAAATTTCTTTGTTTCTGTCGGAATTGTAATTGTTGTTTCTGTAACTTTCGTTTCGGTTTGATCTACATATTTCAACAACGAATTGCTATCAATTATAATTCTCTTTTGTTTTTTTACATCAATCTTATTATCAGCAATTACAATCGGATTTTCTTCAATAATTTTAGCTTGTTTAATTTGAGTTTTTCTCTTTGTAACAATTGACTTTTTTGGTTGTAGCTTCCCTTCTACTTCATCCGTTTTTACAATTACAGTTTCTGTTTTAATTGTATTCTCAATGGTTGGTTTTACAAATTTTGTAGTATCAATAATGGGAGATGCAACTATAACGTTTGGCGTAATCGGTTTAACAACATCATCAGTATTCATAAAAAAAGCTACTGAAACTACTAGTAGAATTGACGCAGCGTAACCAGCATATAAAAACCAATTTTTACGTTTCTTTTCTTGCGCAAAATCTAATTGATTACTCAATCTTTCCCAAGAAGAATTTGATGGCTTAATTGTTCTCGATTTTAAAGAATCTCTAACAATTTTATCGATATTATTTGTCTCCATTTGCTGTTTTATTCATTCTAACATATTGTGCTTGCAACCATTTTCTCGCTTTAAATAACTGCGATTTTGAGGTGCTTTCAGTAATGTTTAATTCTTTGGCAATTTCGGCGTGTTTATACCCTTCAATTGCATATAAATTAAACACCATTTTATAACCTGTTGGCAATTCATCAATTAACTTCTGAATGTCTTGTAATTCTGTGGTTTCTAAACTATCTATAGCTTGTTTATGAAACACATATTCTTCATCCGATAATTGTACAGGATTCTTTTTTCGCAAATACGAAATACATGTATTTACCATAATTCTTCGAATCCATCCTTCAAAACTTCCTTCGTTTTTAAATTGAGGAAGATGTGTAAAAACTTTTAAAAATCCGGATAACATTAAATCCTCTGCATGATGCAAATCTTTTACATATTGTCTGCAAACACCCAACATTTTAGGAGAATACAACTCGAACAACTCTTGTTGTGCTTCCCTTTTTTGTTTGATGGCATCAGCAATTAACTGATTTGTTTGGTTATGCAATGGTATAATTTTCAATCCGGTTTGATGATTTTTAAACGCCTTACAAATATATAGACTACAGAAGTTCTAAAATGGTTGCTTGCGGTTATTAAAAAAAATGTTTTTTTGAATAAAACTATACTAAAGACGTTCTTAATCCTTATTTGTAACAATTAAAAAATCAATATAAAATAGTTCTCGACTCCACTCGAACTGACAACTGACAACTGTTCACTGATAATTATATCATGAGATTCCTCAATCGTGCCTCATTTCGGAATGACAACTGACAACTGTTCACTGTTCACTGTTCACTGATAATTGTTCACCAAAAAACAAATTCCAGTAAGTAGAACGTTCGATTCTGTAAAGCAAATTGTATCAATGGAATTTACTGAATAAAAATACTTTTCTTTAGCCGAAAGTTGTTCTGTAAAAAGAAGATGTAAGATTTCATATGAGTTAAAAATCAGTAAATCACACAAGATTTCTTTGTGATTCGTAAGCATTTCTGTTAACGTTGGAAAACCTAAGTTTTTATAAGCAATCAATTCCTCTAAATCCATAACGTCATCATCTTCAATTTCGGCTGCTCTAAACTCCTTAAAATAGGTTTCAATTGAAGTAATAAAAGAAGAAATCTCAATTTCTAATTGATACGTAATTTTTTCGTGGTTTTCCCATCTTTGAAACTGACCAAAATTCAAATCTGGAACTTGAAAAAGTTCTTTAGATATAGGTTTATTTTGAATTTTAATTTTCATCTTTTAAAAGATAATTGTTAACTGATTATTATATTATGAGATTCCTCAATCGTGCCTCATTTCGGAATGACAACTGATAACTGATACCTGTTCACTGATAACTGACAACTGTTCACTGTCATTTCGACGATAGGAGAAATCTCATGAAACAAGTGCTAAACATAAGATTCCTCAATCATGCCTCATTTCGGAATGACAACTGCTAACTAATAATTGATCACTGTTCACTGATCACTGTTCACTGCTAACTGTTCACTGATAACTGACAACTGTTCACTGTCATTTCGACGACAGGAGAAATCTCATGAAACAAGTACTAAACATGAGATTCCTCAATCATGCCTCATTTCGGAATGACAACTGTTCACTGTTCACTGTTCACTGATAACTGTTAACCGAATTACTGCGCATCCACATCTACAATAAACCGAATCGGTCTAAAGTCTTTTACCGATTGAAACGTATTTTTAATTTTATCTAACTGTTTCTTCGTTTCTGCTAAGTTTTGTTTTGGCGGAATCTTAATCGTTAAGTTTTTAATGTATTGATTCCGAACTCTAGAAACTACTGGTGCAGTTGGACCTAAAACATGTTCTCTAAATACATTTTGCAAGGCTTTTGCCAACCAATTAACTCCGCTGTCAACTTTGATATAATCTTTGTGTTTTAAGGTGATTTTTATCAATCTGTAATACGGCGAATACTGATATTGCCAGCGTTCTTGCAATTGTTCTTTATACATTTCTGCATAATTTGTGGTAGAAACTTGTTGCAATATTTGATGATATGGATTAAAGGTTTGTATCGCTACATTTCCTTGTTTTTTGGATCTTCCTGCGCGTCCAGAAACTTGAACCATCATATCGTAACTGCGTTCGTGCGCTCTAAAATCTGGAAAATTCAACATATTATCAGCATTTAAAATTCCGACTAATGACACGTTTTCAAAATCCAATCCTTTAGACAACATTTGCGTTCCTACTAAAACATCAATTTCTTGTGCTTCAAAAGCGCCAATTATTTTTTGATATCCGTGTTTTCCACGCGTGGTGTCTAAATCCATTCTTCCAATTTTATATGTCGGAAAAATTTCTTTCAATTCTAATTCAATTTGCTCTGTACCAAAACCTTTGGTATCTAATGTATTACTTCCACAAGCCGCACAATTGTTTGGCATGGCCCGTTGATAATTGCAATAATGACATTTTAATTCGTTTCTGTATTTGTGATATGTTAAACTCACATCACAATTTGGACATTGCGGTGCAATACCACAAGTGGTACATTCTACAACTGGCGAAAATCCACGTCGATTTTGGAATAAAATAACTTGTTCTTTATTTTCTAAAGCTTCAGTAATTAATGTGATTAAACGATCAGAAAAATGACCGTTCATTTGTTTTTTATGATGCTTTTCTTTGATGTTTATCAACTCTATTTTGGGCAATTGTACATTTCCAAATCTGCGATTTAATTCCACCAAACCATATTTTCCATTTTGCGTATTAAAATAACTTTCTAAAGACGGAGTTGCAGAACCCAATAAGATTTTCGCTTTGTGTTGATGCGCCAACACAACTGCTGTATCGCGTGCGTGATAACGTGGTGAAGGTTCAAATTGTTTATACGAAGTTTCGTGTTCTTCATCAACAATGATTAAACCTAAATTAGAAAATGGTAAAAAAACCGAAGATCGTGCGCCTAAAATAATTTGCGCTTTTTGTTTATTTTCCAACACATTATTCCACACTTCAACGCGTTCATTCATTGAATATTTTGAATGAAATACCGAAATTTGATTTCCGAAATAAGCTTCTAATCGCGTAATAATTTGAGTTGTCAAAGCAATTTCTGGCAACAAAAACAAAATCTGTTTTCCTGAGTTTAAATTGTCTTCAATCAGTTTTGTATAGACTTCTGTCTTACCAGAACTTGTAATTCCGTGCAACAAAACCACTTCTTTTTCTTCAAAAGCAGTTTTAATTTCTGACAAAGCATTTTCTTGAAATTCGTTTAGGTTTTTTAAATCGTTTGTAGCTCCTTTAAAATTGATTCTGTCAGTCTGAATTTCATACAATTCAAAAACACCTTTATCCGCCAAGGCTTTAATTATGGCTGCGGAAACTCCAATTTTTGTTTCTAACTCTTTGGCTTTTATTGGTTTTTTATCTGCGGATAATTGAAAGTATCCTAAGACCGCTTCTCGTTGTTTTTTTGCTCTGTTTAATTCTAGTAATAAATTTTGTAACGACTCATCAGAAGTATATTGCGAATGTAAACGAACATATTTTACCATTTTGGGTTTGTACTGTTCGTAAATTTCTTCTTGAATAGAAACCGCTTTTTTCTGAATCAATTCATTGATAATTGGCAATACTTTTTTCTTTCCTAAAATATCAGCAACTTGATGAATGGTTAATTGTGATTGATGTTGCAAGGCTTCAAAAATCAAAAATTCATCATCAGTCAATTCAGTTTCTTCAGTAAATGCATCGTTCTTTAAAACAATGGTTTCGCTTTCTAATAAAAATGCTGATGGCAGCGCAGCGCGATATACATCACCCAAAGAACACATATAATAACTAGCAATCCATTGCCAATTTTGCAATTGAATTTCGGTTACAATTGGTTTCTCATCCAAGATTTGCAAAATTTCAATCGCTTCATATAATGCTGGTTTATTTTCATGAATTTTTAAAACCAGCGCCGTGTACATTTTTGTGTTTCCGAAAGAAACCGCAACACGCATTCCTTTTTGCAGGAATTCAGCTTCTGCTTCCGTCACCGAATAGGTAAAGGTTTTCTGAATCGGAATTGGTAATATGACGTCTATGAAATTCGCGGTCACTTCGAGTGGTTTTACAATTGATAATGAGTAAAATTGTATCGAGAAGTCGTGTTTATAAAAGTTCTCGATACAATTCCGATAAAAAAATCGGAATCACTCGAACTGACAATCGTCAAAATTACTACAAATCAAAACTACGTAAATTTACCTACATAATAAATAGATTTCAAAAGAAGAATTTATCAAAAATAGATTCGTTTAATTTTTTTAAAAAGTGTTTATTTGTAAGATGAACCAAATTATTTCTAATTATGAACAAGAAATAGAAAGTACGGAATACAAAGTCTGTTCTTATAAAATCGATGGCATCAAAATCATTGAAAGAACTGCTTAAATTACTCCGAAAAAAATGGGTCAATTTGTAACTTGCTGGAAACGAAATTACAGAACCACACAAACATTCTGATGCGATTAACTAATGTTTACCCACAATCCGCTAGTTTTTTGATGTTGTGTATAGGTTTTTAGAGTCACGTTGTTTTCTGGTTTTGATAAAGTTGCATCATCCGTTAATAAATCGATGGCAGCATTTCTGGCAGTAACTAAAATGGATGTGTCTTTTACAATATCAGCAATTTTTAAATTCAACACACCACTTTGTTGTGTTCCCATAATATTTCCTGGTCCACGTAGTTTTAAATCAACTTCTGCAATTTTAAATCCGTCTGAAGTTTCTACCATGGTTTTTAAACGTGTTTTTGCATCCGCAGATAATTTAACATCCGATAGTAAAATACAATAACTTTGATCTGCTCCTCGCCCAACGCGTCCACGTAGTTGATGCAATTGACTCAATCCAAAACGCTCAGAACTTTCAACCACCATAACACTTGCATTTGGAACGTTTACGCCGACTTCAATTACAGTTGTTGCTACCATAATTTGCGTTTCTCCTTTTACAAAGCGTTGCATTTCGTATTCTTTATCAGCTGGTTTCATTTTTCCGTGTACAATACTAATTTGATATTGTGGCATTGGAAAATCTCTAGAAATACTTTCGTAACCGTCCATCAAATCTTTATAATCCATTGCTTCAGATTCCTGAATTAAAGGATATACAACATATACTTGTCTTCCTTTTGCAATTTCATCTTTTAAAAATTTAAAAACTGCCAATCTATTACTATCAAATCTGTGAACCGTTTTTACTTCTTTTCTTCCTGGTGGCATTTCATCAATTACAGAAATATCTAAATCACCATACACCGACATTGCCAGAGTTCTCGGAATTGGTGTTGCTGTCATTACCAAAACATGTGGCGGTAATTGGTTTTTTTTCCACATTTTAGAACGTTGTGCCACGCCAAAACGGTGTTGTTCATCAATAATGGCAATTCCTAAATTCTTAAAAATTACTTTATCTTCTAACAACGCGTGCGTCCCTATTAATATATCTAAAGTTTCGTCTTCTAATTGTTGATGGATTTCTCGGCGTTTTTTTGCTTTTACAGAACCTGTTAATAGTGCTACCTTTATAGTACTCTTTTTTAACAACTCAACGATTGCATTATAATGTTGTGTAGCTAATATTTCTGTTGGCGCCATTAAAGACGCTTGGAATCCGTTATCAATGGCCAACAACATGGTTAATAACGCAACAATTGTTTTTCCTGAGCCCACATCGCCTTGCAACAATCTGTTCATATGAATTCCCGTTGCCAAATCTTTACGGATTTCTTTCAACACACGTTTTTGCGCATTGGTTAAATCAAAGGGTAAATTGTTGTTGTAAAAATCAGTAAACTTTTCTCCGACGTTTTCAAAAACATACCCTTTTAATTTTGATTTTCTAATGATTTTCTTTCGGATGAGCTGTAATTGTATAAAAAACAACTCTTCAAACTTTAATCGATATTGTGCTTTTGCCAGGTTTTCTTGACTTTTAGGAAAATGAATATTTAACAATGCCTCTTTTTTAGACATCAAACCATATTGATGGATAAACGTTTCCGATACTGTTTCACTTATTTTTCCATCTAGCTGAATAAACAAATTTTGTATCAGTGTTCTAATTACTTTATTGCTAATGTTTTTATTCCCTAAAGTTTCGGTGGATGGATATACAGGTTGCATGGCGCTTTGTACTTTCTTTTTATGCTCAGAAAGCAATTCCATTTCTGGATGCGGCATCGAAAACGAATTGTTAAAACTGTTTAGTTTACCATAAATAACATACGGAACATTTACCTTTAAAGACTCTTTAATCCATTTTACCCCTTTAAACCACACCAATTCCATCGTTCCAGTTTCATCTATAAAAGTAGCAACTACTCTACTTCCACGTTTTTGTTGAATCGTTTTTACTTGAGTTATTTTTCCAATAATTTGCACATCTGCGCCACTATCTTGTAACTGATTGATTTTATAAAACTGTGTTTTGTCTATATATCTAAAAGGAAACAAATGCAATAAATCGCTACACGTTTTAACGTGTAACTCTCTATAAAGCAATGATGCTCTATTGGCTGTCATACCATTTATATAGCTAATTGGGTTATTTAAATTGATCAATTGTGAATGTTTTTTCCTTTAGAATAACGAAAGTACATAATTTGATTGAAATATATTTTAATAAGAAATTTGATGCTTGTAAATTTTATTTACCTTTTAAAATTATGTAGCTACCATGAATAACGGGATTTTAAATAATAAACTACATATTACTAGAAACAATATTTCGTTAAAGTTAAAAAGCACACAAAATGGCATTTATATCTCTTTTTATAGCATTAGAAAAACATAGAAAAGTAATTTTTACAGATTTCACCAAAAAGAAAAATTAATGTCATCTTTATTCTTACATTTGCAAGTCCTAAGAAACAACAATTTTTTAGTGATTAATATACTATAAATGAGACTACACAGAAATTTAACATATGCGGTAATCGATAGCTTACGCGATGTTTTTAATGAAGGAGAATATGCTGGTAAAGCAGTAGAAAAGGCATTAAAAAGAGACAAACGTTGGGGAAGCAGAGACCGTAAGTTTGTTGCAGAAACCATTTACGAAATTGTTAGATGGAAACGTTTATACGCAGAAATTGCAGAAGTAAAAGAACCTTTTGATAGACCAAATTTATGGAGGTTGTTTACCGTTTGGTGCGTTTTAAAAGGAATACCACTACCTGATTGGAATCAAATTGAAGAAACTCCAACTAGAAGAATCAAAGGAAAATTTGATGAACTTTCTAAAATAAGAAAATACAGAGAATCTATTCCAGATTGGATGGACGAAATCTGTGTAAAAGAATTAGGTGAAAAATTGTGGACCAAAGAAATGGCGGCACTTAACATACAAGCAGATGTTGTTTTAAGAGTAAATACCTTAAACATTACCAAAGAAAAACTGCAAAAAGAATTAGAACAAGAAAGTATTTTTACAGAAACACTTCCAAATCATCCAGATGCGTTAAAATTGGTAGAAAGAGCAAATGTTTTTAAAACCGATGCCTTTAAAAAAGGCTATTTCGAAGTACAAGACGCCTCTTCTCAATTAGTTGCTACCTATTTAGATGTACAACCAGGAATGAAAGTGATTGATACTTGTGCTGGCGCAGGCGGAAAAACATTGCATTTATCAGCATTAATGCAAAACAAAGGGCAAATTATTGCGATGGATATTTACGAAAGTAAATTGCGTAAATTAAAAGTAAGAGCAAAAAGAAATAAGGCACACAACATCGATTTAAAAGAAATAAACTCTACTAAAGTAATTAAGAAGTTACACAACAAAGCAGACAGAGTTTTAATTGATGCGCCGTGTTCTGGCTTAGGTGTTCTACGTAGAAATCCAGATTCTAAATGGAAATTACAACCAGAATTTATAGATAATATTAAAAAAACGCAACAAGAGGTTTTACAAAACTATTCTAAAATGGTAAAACCTGGCGGTAAGCTAGTGTATGCTACCTGTTCGGTGCTTCCATCTGAAAATCAAGATCAGGTAAAACAATTTTTAAAATCTGAAAACGGAAAAGAATTTACTTTTATTAAAGACCATAAAATTTTAGCGTCAGAATCTGGTTATGATGGATTTTATATGGCTTTGTTACAAAAAAATATGGTTTCATAATTTATTGCTAAATTTGAAACTTAATTGTTGAAAAAGAAAAACATGGAAAAAAAATTAATCTTTTTTTATTTCCTATTATTTATATCGTTCATCTCTTTTGCACAAGAGGGTTATTATAACGATGTAGATTTAACACTTACTGGAATTCAATTAAAGAATGCTTTAGCAACCAAAATTACTACTACACACACAAACAAACTGTCATATACTCCTGGAGTATGGGAGGCAAGTAAAATTACAGATGCAAATCCTAATAATAGTAGTGAAGTTATACTGATTTATGGTTGGGAAAATGGTACTGACGGAGACATTACCAATGATAGATTTAGAATTAACACATTACAAGATACTGGAAGTGGAACAGCATTTGTTTGGAATAGAGAACATGTTTTTCCAAAATCATTAGCAAATCCTTCATTGAGTACAAAAGACCCAGGTCCAGGAACAGATGCACACAATTTAAGACCAACAGATAGAGAAACCAACAGCGAAAGATCTAACAAAAAATTTGCTGTTGGTTCTGGAAATTCGGGTAATGTAACTGGTGGATGGTATCCAGGAGATGAATGGAAAGGAGATGTTGCCAGAATTATCATGTATATGTATGTACGTTATAATGGTAATGGGTCAAGTATTTCTCAAACTAATTGTTTACCAACAAATGTTGGAGTTGGTAGTAATACATCTACAGGTGATGATATGATTGATTTGTTTTTACTATGGAATGCTGAAGACCCAGTTTCTGATATTGAAAAAGTAAGAAATACATATCATGAAAACACTTCGAATCAATATGCGCAAGGAAATAGAAATCCATTTATAGATAACCCTTATTTAGCAACCAGAATTTGGGGAGGAACTCCTGCTGAAGATAGATGGAATTATTATACTTTAAGTGTAGAGAAAATTGACAATGGTTTGTTTAAATTATATCCAAACCCTTCAAACGGTTCTTACTTAAACATTGTAAATCCTTCTTCTGTTAAAATAAACAAAATAAAGATTTATACGATCAACGGAAAAGAAATAAAATCTATTTCAAATCCAACATCAACAATTAATCTAAACGGTATTTACAACGGTTTGTACGTTATCAAATTAATATCTGATAAAGGCACAAGCATACAGAAATTCATAAAAAACTAAATTTAAAAAAGAAGCGACTTTCGAGTCGCTTTTTTTTTGTTTAAAACATCGTGTATAACTCTTTAAATCAACATAATTTTTAAAGAAGAAATTCAAGGATTTGTATTAAATTTGCATTTTAAACAACATACAAACACACACTAAATGATTCATTTCTTTGGAAACCAAGACAGCAAGGTATTTGCCGTTCAAACAGCAAAAGAATTATCTGCCGAAAACACCAACAAATTAAATTGGCTTTTTGGCAATCAACCTAAAATAAACACGGCGTCTCTCGACGCTTTTTTTATTGGTCCTCGTGCCGCAATGATTACTCCTTGGAGTACCAATGCCGTTGAGATTACTCAAAATATGGGCATTGAAGGAATCATTAGAATTGAAGAGTTTATAGCTTCAACAAAAGAATTTTCTGATTTTGACCCCATGATTTCTCAAAAATTCGAAAGCTTGCATCAAGCCATTTTTACGGTTGATGTATCTCCAGAAAAAGTACTAGAGATTGACAATATTGCTGCTTATAATGCGCAAGAAGGTTTGGCATTGAATGATGAAGAAGTAGTGTATTTAGAAAGTTTAGCAAAAAAATTAAACCGAAAATTAACAGATTCTGAAGTATTCGGATTTAGTCAAGTAAATTCAGAACACTGTCGTCATAAAATATTTAACGGAACTTTTGTTATTGATGGTGATGAAAAACCTGTATCATTATTCAAAATGATTCGAAAAACTTCAGAAGCAAATCCAAATGATATTGTTTCTGCCTACAAAGACAACGTAGCTTTTGTAAAAGGTCCAAAAGTGGAACAGTTTGCGCCAAAAAGTGCAGACAAACCAGATTATTACGAAATCAAAACATACGAATCTGTCATTTCTATCAAAGCAGAAACGCATAACTTTCCAACAACTGTTGAACCGTTTAACGGAGCAGCAACAGGTTCTGGTGGAGAAATTAGAGACAGGCTTGCTGGCGGAAAAGGTTCGTTGCCTTTAGCGGGAACTGCGGTATATATGACTTCCTATTCTCGTTTAGAAAAAAATCGTCCTTGGGAACAAGCAATGACAGCACGTAAATGGTTGTATCAAACTCCGATGGATATTTTAATCAAAGCTTCTAACGGAGCGTCCGATTTTGGAAATAAATTCGGGCAACCTTTAATTACAGGTTCTGTATTAACTTTTGAACATGATGAATCTAACGATGTCATTTCGAGCTTGTCATCTCGAGCGGAGTCGAGAGACGAGAAATCTGCACGTAAACTTGGTTTCGATAAAGTAATCATGCAAGCAGGCGGAATCGGTTACGGAAAAGCAGATCAAGCATTAAAAGACGTTCCGCAAGAAGGAGATAAAATTGTCATTCTTGGTGGAGATAATTATAGAATCGGAATGGGTGGCGCAGCAGTTTCATCCGCAAATACTGGTGCTTTTGCTTCAGGAATCGAATTAAACGCCATTCAACGTTCTAATCCAGAAATGCAAAAGAGAGCGTCCAACGCTATTCGTGGAATGGTAGAAAGTGATGTAAATCCGATTGTTTCTATTCACGATCATGGTGCTGGCGGACATTTAAATTGTTTATCAGAATTGGTTGAAGAAACTGGTGGATTGATAGATTTAGATAAATTACCTGTTGGAGATCCAACGTTATCAGCAAAAGAAATTATCGGAAACGAATCTCAAGAACGCATGGGATTGGTTATCGGAAAAAAACATATTGACACGTTACAACGAATCGCAGAACGCGAGCGCTCGCCAATGTACACAGTTGGTGATGTTACCAACGATCATAAATTTACATTTAAATCTAAAACTACGGGAGAGAAACCAATGGATTTAGACTTGCATGATATGTTTGGAAGTTCTCCAAAAACCATCATGACGGATTCAACAATAGTTAGAAATTATCAAGAGCTACACTATTCTACAGAAAATTTTAAAACCTATTTAGAACAAGTGTTGCAATTAGAAGCGGTTGCTTGTAAAGATTGGTTGACCAATAAAGTAGATCGTTGTGTAGGCGGTAAAGTTGCCAAACAACAATGTGTGGGGCCGTTGCAAATTCCATTGAACAATGTTGGTGTGATGGCGTTAGATTATAAAGGAAAAGAAGGAATTGCAACTTCAATTGGCCACTCGCCTATTTCTGGATTGATTGATCCGGTTGCAGGAAGTAAAAATTCGATTGCAGAAGCATTGACAAATATTATTTGGGCGCCGCTTAAAGAAAATTTAAAATACGTTTCTTTATCTGCAAACTGGATGTGGCCTTGTAAAAATGAAGGAGAAGATGCGCGTTTGTTTAAAGCTGTAGAAGCAATATCCCAATTTGCAATCGACTTGGGAATCAATGTTCCGACAGGAAAAGATTCGTTGTCTATGAAACAGAAATATCCAAACGAAGAAGTTATTTCTCCAGGAACGGTCATTATTTCTGCTGCCGCAAATTGTATCGATATTACGAAAGTTGTAGAACCTGTATTACAACAGGATAAAGGAAGTATTTATTACATCAACTTATCTGAAGATGCTTATAAGTTAGGCGGAAGTTCTTTTGCACAAACTTTAAATAGAATCGGTACAGAAGCTCCATCAATAAAAAACAATCAAAATTTTAAAAACACTTTTAATACCATTCAAGAACTGATTAAAGCGGGTAAAGTTGTTGCCGGACATGATGTTGCTTCTGGTGGATTGATTACAACATTGTTAGAAATGTGTTTTGCTGATAACAATTTAGGCGCAGATTATGATTTGAGTTCTTTAAACGAAGTTGATGCAATCAAAGTGTTATTTGCTGAAAACTCAGGGATTGTTTTTCAAGCTACAGATACTTCGGTAGAAGCTATTTTAAAGGAAGCAAATGTTACTTATCACAAAATTGGAAACGTAACTACTTCTGGAAAAGTAAACATCAAAAATAATGCTGAATCATTTAGTTTAAATGTTTCAGAAATGAGAAAAATTTGGTACAACACTTCTTATTTACTAGATCAAAAGCAAACAGCAAACGGATTGGCGAAAGCAAGAATTGAAAACTTTGCAAATCAACCTTTACAATATACATTTCCAACTCATTTTACAGGACTTCTCGACTCCGCTCGAAGTGACAGTAAGTTGTCAGGTCGAGCGCAGTCGAGACCAAAATCAGCCATCCTTAGAGAAAAAGGATCTAACTCTGAACGTGAAATGGCAAACGCTATGTATTTAGCTGGATTTGATGTAAAAGATGTTCATATGACGGATTTGATTTCTGGTAGAGAAAACTTAGAAGACATTCAGTTTTTAGGAGCTGTTGGTGGATTCTCAAATTCTGATGTGTTGGGTTCTGCAAAAGGTTGGGCTGGCGCAATTAAATACAACGAAAAGGCACATACTGTTATCAATAATTTCTTTAAAAGAGAAGATACTTTATCGGTCGGAATTTGTAATGGTTGTCAGTTATTTATGGAATTAGAATTGATTTATCCAGAACATAATGTTCATGGAAAAATGCTACACAACAATTCTAAAAAACACGAAAGTGCGTTTACGTCTGTTAAAATTCAAGAAAATAACTCGGTGATGTTATCGAGTTTAGCAGGAAGTACTTTAGGAGTTTGGATATCTCACGGAGAAGGAAAATTTCATCTTCCAGAACCTGAAGAAAACTATAACATTGTTGCAAAATACGGATATTCAGAGTATCCATCAAATCCAAATGGATCTGATTTTAACACCGCAATGATGAGCGACAAAACAGGTCGTCATTTAGTAATGATGCCGCATATTGAGCGTTCTACTTTTCAATGGAATTGGGCACATTACCCTCAAGGAAGAAAAGACGAAGTTTCGCCTTGGTTAGAAGCATTTGTAAATGCTAAAAACTGGGTTGAGAATAGCAATCAATAAAACTTTAAAAAAAATCCCATTGAAATTCAGTTGGATTTTTTAGTTAAAACTGTAACGTTTTACTTTTTATGATGTCTTTACTACGAATATAAAAGAATCAATTATGAAAAATAATTTAAAACTAACAGGGGTTATTATCTGTTTCTTACTAACAGCAACAAGTATTGCACAAACCAGAATACATGCTTCAGATATTATGAAGGATATTAAAAGTGGTAAAGATATTACATACAAAAATGCAACAATTGTAGGTGTTTTAGATTTTACATTTATGGATGAGCAATTAGAAAAACTGCCAAAAAAAAGAAAAAGTAATTGGTGGCATAATAACAATTCTGACAATAAAGTAGAAAAACAAATTAGCAATAAAATTTCATTTGAAAACTGTACGTTTGAGGACAATGTTTTTGCATATATCCATGAAGAAGATACAAAATATACTTTTATAGCAAATTTTGATGATATCGCAATTTTTAAAAATTGTGTTTTTAAAGAAATGGCTCAATTTAAATATTCTCATTTTAAAACAAATGCAGATTTTTCTGATAGTAAATTTAATGGTGATACTACGTTTAAATATGCGAATTTTAAAAGTGATATTAGTTTCTCAAATACAATTTTTGGAGAAGCTTCAACTTTTAAATATACCGTTTTTAACAATAAAATAAGTTTTGCTAATGCTATTTTTAAAGAAACTGCGATGTTTAAATATACGAAGTTTAAAGATGGTGTTTCTTTTCATAAAACACGCTTTGAAGAAGATTTAAACATGAAATATACCAATGTAAAAGGTACATTTGATATTTCTGGAATGTACGTAGCATATGATGTTGATGCTAAATATGCTAGTATTAATGGCGAAAAATTTCGTTATCATTAAAAAACACGTATAAATACCTATTGACACGAAACAATGAACCGTTTATCTTGCAAGGGAAATTATGATCCCTGAAAAAGATATAATAGTTTAGTTTAAGTGAGATTTAGGGGCTGACTTATTCTTAAAATAGCTGGCTTTATTTTATAAAGCCAGCTTATTATAAACTTTTTTTTAATATATACAAAAAGCGTTGTCTACTTAGGTAACGCTTTTTTATTTATATTGCTACAATATTTTATACATGAGTAGCCCAAAAAGATTATTTGACTTTATTTACAACCAACAAGAAAAATTTCCTCAAGAAAAATGTTATGTCTATAAAAAAGATACTTATTGGGAATCAATATCTACGCAACAATTTTTAGAACAAGTAAATATTGCAAGTAGAGCATTGTTAAATTTAGGCATAAAACCAAATGATAAAATTGCTGTAATAAGTTCTAATAACAGACCTGAATGGCATGTTTTAGATATTGCTACATTACAAATTGGCGCACAAAATGTTCCTTTATATCCAACTTTATCAGAAAAAGATTACGAATATATCATCAATCATTCTGATGCTTTGTATTGCTTTGTTTCTGATAAAGAATTACTTAAAAAAGTAACAGCTGTAAAAGCTAAAACTCAGTTAAAAGGAGTTTTTACTTTTGATGAAATCAATGCAAAAACCAACTGGAGTTCTTTTTTAGAATTAGGAAAATCAGAAGACAATCAACCTTTGGTTGAAAAACTAAAAAAAGCTGTAAAACCAGATGATTTAGCAACAATTATTTATACTTCTGGCACAACAGGAACTCCAAAAGGCGTCATGTTATCGCACAGAAACATTGTAGAAAACACACTTGTAAGTGCAGATGCATTAGATTTAAAAGGCACTCATCATCGGGTTGTAAGTTATTTACCAATCAATCATATTTTTGAACGTTTTGCCTCGTATTATTATCATTTAATGGGATTTGAAGTTCATTTTGCAGAATCCATAGAAAAATTAGGCGATAATTTAAAAGAGATTCAGCCACATTTTATACCTGTTGTTCCAAGGTTGATAGAGAAAGTTTTTGATAAAATTGTCGCCAAAGGAAATGAGTTATCAGGAATTAAAAGAGTCTTATTTTTTTGGGCTTTAGCTTTGGCAGGAAAATACAAACCGTACCATCAAAATTCTTTATTTTATAATTTTAAATTAAAAATAGCTCGCAAACTAATTTTTAGCAAATGGCAAGCAGCTTTAGGCGGCGAATTGCACTTTATGGTTTCTGGAAGTGCACCTTTACAAGAACGTTTGATCACAATATTTACTGCAGCTGGAATTCCGATTTTTGAAGGTTATGGAATGACAGAAACTTCTCCTGGAGTTTCAATTAACGATTTAAGAAACGATGGATTTAAAGTGGGTACAGTTGGTAAAATCTTAAAAAATATTGAAGTTAAGATTGCTGATGACGGAGAAATTTTAGTCAAAGGTTCTAACATCATGTTAGGATATTACAAAAACGAAGAATTGACACACAAAACCATAATTGATGGTTATTTACACACTGGAGATATAGGAACGCTAGACAAAGATGGTTTTCTGAAAATTACAGATCGTAAAAAAGAAATGTTTAAAACTTCTGGCGGTAAATATATTGCTCCGGCTGTTTTAGAAAGTGTTTTAAAACAATCCCGTTTTATTGAGCAAGCAATGGTAATTGGAGAAAGTAAAAAAATGCCCGCAGCATTGATACAGATTAATTTTAATTTTGTAAAAGAATGGGCAAAAAGAAAGAACTACAACATCACAAATGTAGCAACAGATATAAATGTAATTTCTAGAATACAGAAAGAAATAGACAACTATAATACAAACTTTGGTCGTTGGGAACAAATTAAAAAGTTTGAAATTACCCCAGAAGAATGGACTATAGAAGACGATTTACTAACGCCAACTATGAAAATGAAACGAAAAAACATCAAAAAAAAATACAACTATTTGTTTCAAAAAATATATAATTCTTAAAATAGTAACTAGGTAAATTTCTCTTGTAAAATCGAGCTATTTTTTATACTTTGCACTACTTTCAAACAGTTACTTTATGCCATCAACAATTACACGATTATTCGATTTCCCATATTACCAGTTAGAAAAATACAAGCTAAATAAAGCATTTACTTCTTTTAAAGATAATAAATGGTATTCGATAACCACTAAAGAATATATAGACCAAGCAAATCAAATTAGTCGTGGTTTATTGCGTTTGGGAATAAAAAAAGATGATAAAATTGCTGTTATATCAACCACAAACAGAACGGAGTGGAATATTATGGATATTGGAATTCTACAATTAGGTGCTCAAAATGTCCCTATTTATCCAACCATTTGTAAAGAAGATTATGAATATGTATTGAATCATTCTGGTGCAACATATTGTTTTGTTTCAGATACCGCCGTTTTAGAAAAATTAAATCAAGTTAAAGAAAACACGCAATTAAAAGGCGTTTATACGTTTGATGACATTAAAAGTGAACATCATTGGAGCGATATTTTAGAACTTGGGAAAGACGAAAGCAATCAGCCTGAAGTTGAGGCATGCAAAAACTCAGTAAATCCAGATGATTTAGCAACCTTAATTTATACTTCTGGAACAACAGGTAAACCAAAAGGTGTGATGTTATCTCACGGAAATATTGTTTCTAATGTTTTAGCAAGCGAAAAAAGAGTTCCGTTAGTTAGTGGTAATAGTCAAGCGTTAAGTTTTTTACCTGTTTGTCATATTTTTGAAAGAATGATTTTATATCTATATCAATATTGTGGTGTAGAAATCTATTTTGCAGAATCTATTGAAAAAATGAGCGATAATTTAAAAGAAATTAAACCTCATGTAATGACTGCTGTTCCTAGATTGTATGAAAAAGTATTCGATAAAATTTATGGTCGTGGAGCAGATTTAAAAGGAATCAAACAAAAATTATTTTATTGGGCCATTGAAATTGGTTTACAATACGAACCTTATGGAGCAAATGGCTGGTGGTACGAAAGAAAATTAGGAGTAGCGCGTAAATTAATTTTTTCAAAAATAAAAGATGGTTTAGGAGGTCGATTAGATTTAATGGTTTCTGGAAGTGCAGCTTTACAACCAAGATTAACTCGGTTTTTTGCTGCCGTAGAAATGCCGATTATGGAGGGATATGGTTTGACAGAAACATCGCCTGTTATCTCTGTGAATGATCAACGAAATGGAGGTTTTAGAGTTGGAACAGTTGGTAGAATTATTGATTATGTAGAGGTTAAAATTGCTGAAGACGGAGAAATTTTAGTAAAAGGTCCCAACATTATGTTAGGTTATTACAAAGACCCAGAAAAAACTGCAGAAGTAATGACTGGTGATTATTTTCATACTGGAGATATTGGCGAAGTGTCTAAAGATGGATTTTTAAAAATTACAGATCGTAAAAAAGAAATGTTTAAAACTTCTGGCGGTAAATATGTTGCTCCAGCCTTATTAGAAGGTGTTTTAAAACAATCTCGATTTATTGAGCAAATTATGGTGGTGGGTGAAGGAGAAAAAATGCCAGCAGCTTTAATTCAACCAAATTTCGAATTTATTAAAGATTGGATTAAAAGAAAAGGACATGCAGTTGGAACTTCTAACGAAGAAATTGCAAATTCTGAAATTGTTCATAATAGAATTCAAATAGAAGTAGACAATTGCAATGCCAATTTTGGAAACTGGGAACAAATCAAAAAGTTTAAATTAACTCCGGATGAATGGTCCATAGATGGTGGACATTTAACACCAACGATGAAAATGAAACGAAAAATCATCAAAGAAATTTATAAAGATCTATACGAAGAAATTTATAGAGGTTAATTTACTCTAAGCAGAGGTTGACATAAGATCATTTATAATGAAACTAAAATTGTGGAAAATTTATAGAACTAATGTAACATCGCTTCTTTTTTCAATAATTCAGGAAACTTCTTTTTAAACCGATTTAATCTCGGTATTGAAACATTTTTCACATACGGATTGTTCGGATTCAGTTTTTCATAATTTTGATGATATGCTTCTGCTGGATAAAAGTGCTGCAACTTGGTAACTTCTGTAACAATTTTTCCGTTGTAATATGAATTGTTTAATTCTTTAATGTGCTTTTCAATAATCTCTTTTTCAGAAGCATTTGTGTAAAAAGCAATGGATCTGTATTGGGTTCCAAAATCTGGATATTGACCATTTTTTGTGGTTGGATCATGAGAACCAAAAAATACTTTTACCAATGTTTTAAAACTCACTTTTTTAGGATCATAATACACAGCAACCGACTCTGCATGCCCTGTTTTTCCTGTTCCAATTGATTGATACGTTGGATTTTTTGTAAATCCGCCAGCGTAACCAGAAACGACTTCTTCTACTCCATCAACACTTTCAAAGATTGCCTCAACACACCAAAAACATCCGCTTGCGAAATAAGCAATTTTTACTTCTTGATTTTGAAATTTGTGTATTGTTTGTTGTTCAGAAGAATTGGAAAAACTCATCAATAAGAAGAACAAAAAAGTAAAAATTACAGTGTAAAAAGGTTTTATAAATTTCATGATATCGATTTCTATTTTTCAACTTGGTCGTAAGATAAAAAGAAATCATACAATTGTTAAAAACTTTAGCAATCCAAATACAAGTTTAGTTGTAAAACACTCTCGAGTTACTTACATTTGTTTCTATAAAGAAATGATGATTTCATGGAACAATTTATAGTATCTGCACGTAAATATAGACCACAAGTTTTTGCTGATGTTGTTGGACAACAAGCAATTACTAATACGTTAGAAAATGCTATAAAAAACAATCACTTAGCACAAGCATTATTGTTTACAGGTCCGCGTGGAGTTGGAAAAACATCGTGTGCACGGATTTTAGCAAAACAAATAAATCAAGCAGGAACCATAACTACAGATGATGAAGATTTTGCTTTTAATATTTTTGAATTAGATGCTGCATCAAACAATTCCGTGGATGACATCAGAAATTTAACAGATCAAGTTCGCATTCCGCCACAAACAGGAAAGTATAAGGTTTATATTATTGATGAAGTTCACATGCTTTCTTCAAGTGCTTTTAATGCCTTCTTAAAAACATTAGAAGAACCGCCAGCACACGCAATTTTTATTTTAGCAACTACAGAAAAACATAAAATAATTCCGACGATTTTATCGCGTTGTCAAATTTTTGATTTTAAAAGAATTGGCGTTTTAGATGCAAAAAATTACTTAAAAGTGATTGCTGAAAAAGAAGGAATTACTGCGGATGATGATGCATTGCATATTATCGCTCAGAAAGCAGATGGAGCCATGAGAGATGCCTTGTCAATTTTTGATAGAGTCGTAAGTTTTTCTGGAGATAAACTAACAAGAGAAGCCGTTACGGAAAATTTAAACGTGTTAGATTACGATGTGTATTTTAACATTACAAATTTAATTTTAGAAAACAAGATTCCAGAAATTTTAGTAGCCTTTAACGAGGTATTATCAAAAGGTTTTGAAGGACATCATTTTATCAACGGCTTGGCTTCTCATTTTAGAGATTTATTAGTTGCCAAAGACAAAGCTACTATTGATTTATTAGAGGTTGGAGATGCTGCAAAAAAGAAATATTTAGAGCAGTCTACCAAAGCTAATGTACCTTTTTTAGTGGCTGCGATAAATAAAGCAAACGATTGCGATTTAAGTTATAGAGCTAGTAAAAATCAACGATTGTTGGTTGAATTAACGTTAATGCAAATTGCCTCTATCACTTTTGATGGAGAAAAAAAAAAATCAGCTAACTACATAATTCCGGCTACATTTTTCACCTCAATTTCTCCAGTTGCAAAAGCAATTACAGTTAAAAGTAAAAAAGTTATTGCTACAATTGAAGCACCTAAAACACCAATTCAGAAAGTTGTTTTACCACCAAAACCAGTTCTTAAAAATGTAACCAGAAGAACTTCTTCATTATCTTTAAAAAGTGTTCACTTAAAGAAAGAAGACAAAAAAGAAGTAATTATTGATGAGAATTTTGACAATCATCCAAAAGATGCTTTTACACAAAAAGAACTTGAAAAAGCGTGGAAATTATATCATACAAAATTAATTAAAAGCGGTCAAAAAAGCATTGCAGCCACTTTTAATGCGGACCTTCCTGTTTTAAACGAAAACTTTACAATTAGCCTAACATTACCAAATTCGTTAATGCAAAATCAAATTGAAAAAGAAAAACCAAAACTTATAAAACACCTAAGAAGTACTTTAAATAATTACGGAATTGAACTATTAATTATTGTAAATGAAACAGTTACCAAAAAATTTGCGTACACACCTCAAGAAAAATACGAGAAATTATTAGAGAAAAACCCTGTAATGGCAAAATTAAAAGATGTATTTAAATTAGACGTATAATTTGCGTAGCGTTGTTTAATTTATATCTTTAGCTGAATTAAATCAAGCCAATGCCAATAAAATCAGTACTTATCTTTTTAATCGGATTTATAATTGTTGCAATTGCGGCAAATCAAGTTGCTAAAGTTTTTCAAAAAATAAAATTTCCGCTGATTACTGGCTTAATTATTACAGGAATTATTGCGGGTTCTTCAGTGCTCAATTTTATTCCTACTGATGCCATAGATAAATTACATTTTTTAAACGAAATTGCGCTTGCTATCATTGCATTTTCTGCGGGCTCTGAATTGTATTTAAACGATTTAAGAAGCAGAATACAAAGTATAAAATGGATGACAATCGGTCAACTCATCATCACTTTTGTTGCCTCTTCAATTACCATCTATTTTGTAGCAGATTCAATTCCGTTTATGGCAGATTTATCAGCAAAATCTAAAGTTGCTATTGCTATTTTATTCGGAACTATTTTTGTGGCTCGCTCACCTTCATCAGCAATTGCAGTAATTAATGAAATGCGGGCAAATGGTCCTTTTACAAAAACGGTAATGGGCGTAACAGTTGTAAAAGATGTATTGGTTATTATTCTTTTTGCAGTTTGTTTTTCTATTGCAAAAGCATTTATAAATGAAGAAGAAATTGGTTTCTTCTTTTTAGTGATTTTGTCTTTAGAATTGCTTGCTTCATTTATCATTGGATATCTTTTAGGAAAATTATTACAAGTTCCTTTTGTTTATAAAATTCCGCATAGTTTAAAAGCCTTTTTAATTGTAGCCATAGGTTATGGAGTGTATATTTTTGCATATTATGTAAAATTAGAAACGTCTATTTATTTACATCATGAATTTGTTTTAGAGCCGCTTTTAATTTGTATTATTGGTAGTTTTACACTCACAAATTACAGCAAACACAGAATAGAATTTTCTGAGTTATTACACGAAATTAGTCCATTTATTTACATCATTTTCTTTACATTAACTGGTGCTTCTTTATCATTACAAGTTTTATATAGTGTGTTCGGAATTGCATTTGGCTTGTTCTTTTTACGATTAATTACTATGTTTTTTGGTGGATTATTTGGAGTTTATGCAGCTAAAGACAAGAAAGAATATCGGTTTATTGCTTGGATGCCTTATTTAACGCAAGCGGGTGTTGCATTGGGTTTAGCGACCATTGTTGCCAATGAATTTCCAACCTGGGGGCACGAGTTTGAAACCATCGTTATTGCCATTATTGTAATCAATCAATTGATTGGACCACCATTATTTAAATGGGCTTTAAACTTTGTAAAAGAAAGTCATACCAAAGCAAGTTTACAAAAATTTGACGGCACAAGAGATGCGGTGATCTTTGGAGTTGAGAGTCAATCTTTGGCGTTGGCAAATCAATTAGAAAAAAATAAATGGGAAACTAGAATTGTAGGATTTGATGCAACTGATTTTCATAAAGAAACAGAGTATGATTACATTCATTTAGAAGATATTTCGTTACAAAGTATTTTAACACTTCAATTAGAAAAAACAGAAGGAATTATTTTAATGTTAAGTGATGAAAAAAACTATCAACTGGCAGAAATCATTTACGAAAACATTGGCACAGCAAATGTGGTTGTTCGCTTAAATAAAAGAGAAAATTTTGATAAATTCCATAAACTAGGAGCTTTAATTATAGAACCAGCAACCGCATTGGTAAGTTTGTTAGATCATTTTGTGCGTTCTCCGAATGCTACTTCTCTCTTACTTGGCATGGACGAAGGTCAAGATTCTATGGATATTGAAATCAGAAATCAAGATATCCACGGAATGCGTTTACGTGATTTACGTTTGCCTTCAGACGTGTTGGTTTTATCGGTAAAAAGAAAAGGGCAATTGTTAGTTTCTCACGGTTATACCCGATTGCGTTTGGGTGATATTATGACCTTGGTAGGTTCTGAAACCAGCTTAGAAGAATTAAAATTTAAGTTTGATACTTAATAAATAAGATAAAAGACCGCTTTGCTTTTAGCAAAAAAGATGAATGACTAAATATATTGTTTTTATGAAAAAAATAATTACATATTGCATACTACTACTCTCTTTTGCCTGTTTCTCTCAACAAAAAAACACAAAAAAATATAGTTTGCGTAAATACGCACATGTAAAATCTTTTTACAAAGGAATGTCTAAAAAAGCTACTACATTATGCTTAGACAATAATATTCCGCCTGCAGCATTATTAGCTATTACAGGTTTAGAATCTGGTTGGGATAGCGGTTATATTGGGCAAATTACAGGAAACATTTTAAGTTTAGGAACCAGAAGAGGCGATACAGAATTGCCTGCTTTACGTTTGCCAAGGGCACTAAAAACAAAAAAGATTTTATTTGATTCTTTAGAGATTCTAAAGTATTCTAAAAAGGAATTAAAATGGGAAAATAGACCCGAAAGTTTAAAAAAAGATTACCGTCCAAAATCGATTGCTGGCACAAAATATAAATTGGGATATTTTAAACACAATCCAACAGCAAAAGCAAATGCTCATGTGGCAAATATTAAAGATTTTGTTACTGTATTTATCGGAAGAAAAAGCAGGATAAAAGCATATCGAGAAACTCGTAAAAAAATGGATGCTTTGGTTGCTAAACATGGCAAAAGCATTTTACTCAAAGAACAAACTGCTATTGATTTTATCAACGGAATTGGCGGAAAATTGAACTCGTATAATTATAGAAAAACGTGGCCTAAAAAAGTGATTTACATCATTAAAAATGCTGGATTAACATCACTTACAAAACAATTAAACAAAGGAGTTTCTTTTGATAAAAGTTGGAGCAATTAAAATTCTAATGTCTTTCCTAAATACATTAACATATTTCCTTTTTCTACATTCATTTTTTCTGAATACGAAGAAATAATATGTATCACACCATCGTTGCTTTTTACAAATACTGGAATCGAAGCAATTTCTGCATTTAACTTTCCAATTTTAGTAATATAATCTTCATTAGAAAGTATTTCTACTTCGTTAACTTTTGGATTCTCTCTTACAACTTCACTTAAATTAATAAAATCATCGGTATGAGAAAACAAGCCAATTTCAGGAGTTCCATCTGGGTTTTTCATTTCGTCTGATGAAATTAAACGAAACGCTCCTTGTTCGCCAAAATGTTTTTTATATTTTGATAAAGCATATTCATTTACAACAGAACTTCCGGTTAAAGACATTAAATAGCCAATATCATTTAGTTCTATGTTTTCCGATAAATCATCGTCATAAACACTTGCTTCAATTGCTTCTAAATGCATTGCTTCTGCTTTTTTAATATGATTTGGATTGCTATCAATCAACACTACTCTTCTATCGTTTTGCTTCAAATAAGAAGCAATTAAACGCGAAGCTGGCGAAGCACCAATAATTAAAATTCCGTCTGATGAAGTTAAAAATACACCAACAATTTTAGCAAAAACTCGTGCAGTTGTTGCGTTTAATAAAACGGTTCCGAGTACAATCATAAATACCAAAGGCGTAATGTATTCTGCGCCTTCAACTCCTTGTTTCAATAATTTACTTCCAAATAAAGATGCAATTCCTGCCGCTACAATTCCTCTTGGACCAACCCAACTGATAAATAATTTTTCATTAACTTTTAATTTCGAATTATGCGTACTTAAAAAAACTGCTAACGGTCTAATTACAAAAACGATAACTGCAAATAAAACACCCGTTTTCCAATTATACAACAGCATTAAATCTTTAATATCAATATTTGCTGCAAGCAAGATAAACAGAATAGAAACGAGTAAAAGACTTAGCGATTCTTTAAAATACAATAACTCTTTGATGTTTTTTAATTTTCCGTTTCCTAAAACCATTCCCATAACAACCACCGCTAATAAACCAGATTCGTGCGCAAAAACTTCTGACTCCACAAAAACCAATAATACGGTTGATAATGATACGACGTTTAATAAATAATGTGGAATTAATTTTTTATTGATGACGAATGCCAGCGCATGTGCAAAGGTAAATCCGAAGGATGTTCCGAATAATAATATTTTACCAAATTCCATAAAAGCAGTTTTTGTAAAACCGCTATCGCCACCAACGCTTATAAATTCAAAAACCAACACAGCAACTAAAGCTCCAATTGGATCAATTAAAATTCCTTCCCATTTTAACACGGCAGAAACATCTTTCTTTAATGGAATATTTCTTAGAATTGGTGTAATAACTGTAGGTCCTGTAACGATTATCAACCCAGAAAAAAGAAAGGAAATTTCCCAACTTAAATGAAAAAGATAATGTGCTAAAACTCCAGCTCCAAAAAAGGTGACTGCAGAGCCAATGGTAATTAATTTTGTAATTGAAGGTCCAACATTTTTAATTTCATCGCGTTTCAAGGTCAATCCGCCTTCAAAAAGGATTACACTAATTGCAAGAGAAACAAAATAATACAAACCATCTCCAGGAAATAATCCTTTTTTACCATTCCAAATAGGTTCAATCCATTTAGAACCGTCTTCGGTCAAGAATTCAGCTGCAATTGGCCCAACAAATAAACCAATTAATATTAATGGTAAAATTGCTGGAATTTTAAATTTCCACGCAACCCACTGTGCTAATATTCCTAAAATAATTATTCCTGCTAATTCTATCATAGTTCACAAATATAGAAACGGAAAGATAAAAAAAAAAGAAGTATCTCAAGACAATCTACCATTAAATAATCATTAGTTTTGTAATTCAATATTTCAACAATTTATGTTAGGATTACAGTTTGAAACCGAAACTTCTTGGGCAGAAATAGCCAAAGATAATTTACAGCAAATATTAACAGATCATGCATTCTTAGAACAAAAAGCGGCTTCAAATGCAGTTTCTTTGATTATCAATTATTCTGAGGAAACAAAATTGGTACAAGCAATGAGCAAAATTGCCATTGAAGAAATGGAGCATTTTAAAATGGTACACGATTTTATGGTAAAACGTGGAATGGTTTTAGGACGAGAACAAAAAAACGATTATGCTATTCAACTGATGAAATTCTTCAAAAAAACGGGTGACAGAAAAGAAGCATTAATTCAGCGTTTATTAATTGCTGCGTTGATTGAAGCGAGAAGTTGCGAACGATTTAAAGTGTTTTCTGAAAATATGGAAGACAAAGAGTTATCAAAATTCTATAAAGATTTAATGATTTCTGAAGCCAATCATTATACTGTGTTTTTAGGTTTTGCTCGCGAATATGAAGAAAGAAAAACTGTTGACAAACTATGGTGTTCTTTATTAAAGTTTGAAGCAGAAATGATGAGAAATCGTGGAACAGAAGCGAAAGTTCATGGGTAAAATCCCATCTTAATCTTCCCAAAGGGAAGAAATTTTCACTCTTGAATTTGAAACTAATAAAAATAAATGTTTAGTAAAGAAGAAGCTGCACAACTTAGAAAAGACTTTTGGATTGCTTTCGGAAAATCATTTCCTAGAAAATGGATCAAATACAATACACAAATTAAAGGTTTTTCTTTTAAGTTTGTTGCAGAACGCAAACAAGCAATGGTTGTGTTGGATATTGAACATCCTTATGAAATACAGAACGAATTGTTGTTTGAGCAACTCCATTCTTTAAAATCAATTTTAACTGAACAATATCTTTCTGAAGTGATTTTTGATAAGCAATACGAATTAGATTCTGGTAAAATTATTCATCGTGTTTATGTAAAATATCCAAATAAATTTAGCATTTACAATAAAAATTCTTGGCAAGAATGTTTTGAATTTTTTGTCAAAAGCATGGAACAGTTTGAGTTGTTCTTTTACGAATACGAAGAGTATATCAAACAAGCGATATAATATACATCTTTAGTTTTGTCATTCCTGCGGAAGCAGGAATCTAAACGACACAAAATAAAAGCTCCGAAACTTTCAATAAAACAAATTCTTCATAAATAAGCTTGCGTTAAGGATTGCAGTGGAAATCCTTTTTATGTCAGTTTGAGTATCACGCCAAAGCATGATGTATCGAGAACAAATAAAAAGATTGCAATGAAAAGCCTGACCTTACGTAGCTTTTGCGAAGTAAGGGAACGCCCAGCTTTTTATTATTATTTTATAAACTGAATGCTAAAAGGATAATTTGGCGCTTCGTTATTGTTTGCTCTGATGGCATTTATAACTGGAAAAATCAAGTAGAAAATTCCGATAATAATAAATCCAACAATTCCTAATCCTAAAAATAAAATTAAAGGAATACAGATTAAAATGTAAATAAACATTGAAATTCTAAAGTTTAAAATTGCTTTTCCGTGTGTATCCATTCCGTAAACTTCATCTTTCTTTACAATCCATAAAATTAATGGAACAATAAATCCACCAATCCTAGAAACAAAATCTAATAACTGGCTTAAATGTGTTAATACGAGTAATTGTTTGTTTTCTTTCATCTTGATAAATTTTAGTAGTTGATCTATTAATAAGACTACAAAAATTGTGTTTTGTTACAAAATTTGAGTTTTTCAAACTAATTTAACTACGTATATTTGTGCCATGATTCAAAACGATACTATTATTGCGTTGGCCACTCCATCTGGAGTTGGAGCTATTTCTGTGATTCGTCTTTCTGGCGAAAAATCGATTGAAATTGTGGATGCTTTTTTTCAATCTGTAAAAAAAGGAAAAATATTAGGCAATCAGAAATCGCACAGCATTCATTTAGGTCATATTATAAGTAATGACGTACTCTTAGATGAAGTATTAGTTTCCGTTTTTAAGAATCCAAATTCGTATACTGGCGAAAATATCATCGAAATTTCGTGTCACGGTTCTGTGTTTATTCAGCAAGAAATTATACAATTGTTTTTGAAAAATGGTTGTAGAATGGCAGATAATGGCGAGTTTACCATGCGTGCTTTCTTAAATGGAAAAATGGATTTATCGCAAGCAGAAGCTGTGGCGGATGTAATTGCTTCAAATTCGGCTGCAAGTCATCAAATGGCGATTCAGCAAATGCGTGGCGGAATTACCAATGAATTGAAAGAATTACGTACGCAATTGTTAGATTTTGCTGCTTTGATAGAATTAGAACTCGATTTTTCTGGTGAAGATGTTGAGTTTGCTGATAGAACAAAGTTTAAGGAATTGGTTGCACAAATTACTTCGGTCTTAAAACGTTTGATTGATTCGTTTGCTTTTGGAAACGCCATGAAAAACGGAATTCCAGTTGCCATTATTGGCGAGCCAAACGTTGGGAAATCAACCTTGTTAAACACACTTTTAAACGAAGAAAAAGCCATTGTTTCTGAAATTGCAGGAACCACTCGTGATGCTATAGAAGATGAACTCATTATTAATGGTGTTGCATTTCGCTTTATTGATACTGCCGGAATTAGAGAAACGGAAGATATTGTAGAAAGTATCGGAATTAAGAAAGCCTACGAAAAAGCAGAAAATGCGCAGTTGATTATCTTTATTATAGATCCGAGAGAAGAAAAAAGAAAAAAGAGAAAAGAAGAAATTTTATTGATTCAAAATCGCTTTCCAAATAAACGATTACTTGTTGTTGCCAATAAAATAGACTTAATCTCTTCTGAAGAAGCTGCTGTTTTAAAAAATGAGATTGAAAATTTAATTCCATTATCCGCAAAAAATAAAACAGGAATTGACATCTTAACCAACGAATTGACTTCATTAGTAAATACTGGCGCTTTAAGTAATAACGAAACCATTGTTTCTAATTCACGTCATTTTGAAGCTTTAAATAATGCTTTAGTAGCCATTACTTCTGTACAACAAGGTATTGATTTAGAAATTTCTACCGATTTATTTTCTATTGATATCCGTGAATGTTTGCGTCATCTTGGGAACATTACTGGAGAATATGATGTTGACAAGGACATTTTAGGACATATCTTTTCTAATTTTTGTATCGGAAAATAAAACAAAAGGTCTTTAATTATTAAATTTAAGAAAATTGCCTATTGCCACACAGGGTATTAGTAACCATCTTTGTAGTGTAGCATTTCAATACAAATAAATCCTACTGATTTACCCCCTAAACATTATATATAAAAAGCTAAACCGCCCCCGAGTTTAGCTTTTTTTTATGCGATATGTTTTTTTAGATTTAGAACACCTTTATTATCAACAACAAAAAACAATTATAAAAATTAAGAAAATTGCTTATCGATACATTCAGTAATATTAACTATTATTGTAGTGTACTAATTTACACAAACTAATTATTCACATAAACTCCCCCGTTATGAGAAAAATATTATTTGGTTGTTGCCTTATACTTACAATCTTTAGTTATGGTCAAAACAATATCGAAATATCTCTACAACAAGATTTAAGACTATTCTTAGTTGGAGATCAAAAAGGAAATGCTCCTTTAACCACAAACATTTTATCTAAAATTGAAGTTCCTATTTACAAGCTTCAAAAAAGCCACTTAGCAACTTATATATCTCTAGAGTATGCCGACCTCATCGGAAAAAACTTCAAAAGATATGCTATAGGTGCTGGATATGTTGTTAAAAGCTTTTATAGAAAAATTGGTGCTGGTATCTATTTAGATTATGGAAAAATTTACAGACAAGAAGAAAGTTTTTCTAGCTTTAGCCTAAGTGGAGAACTTAATTTTAGAATAAACGATAAACTAAAATTTATTTGTACACAACAACTTACAAAAAGAAAAGATTTAAAAGTTTTATACAACTCTAAAAATGAATATGTTATAAGCGGTTTTATAGGTCTAAAATATGGTCTATAAATCAAAATCAGTTCTTATTTTTATAAAAATTAAGAAGATTGCTTACAGGGTCTTTCTACAACATTAACTATTTTTGTAGTGTACTAAATGCAAATAAAAAAAATACACATATCCCTAGTGTTATATAAAAAAGCTAAACTGCCCCCAGGTTTAGCTTTTTTTTATGCGAAATATTTAGAGAAATTTATAATTTTTTTAGCCAGAAGAAAAAGCTTTTTAGTTTAGTGTTTTAAGAGTATCTATTAGATTGTCAAAGTCTTTAGACTTATCAAAAAAAGCAAAAGCACCATAACTAAAACAAATTTGTTTTAGTTCTATACACGTAGTAAAAACATGAACTTTTATTGTAATCTATTTTTCTTTAAGCCATTTTAATAGCTCTATACAATTTCCATCTGGTAAACTCAAATCAAGTACAACTAATTTAAATTTAATTGTATTAAAAGTTAAAATTGCTTCTTGTAAAAATTCGGTTAAAAAACGTCTTTTATGCCACTAACTTCTTAACTGCATTAACAATTTTTTTCCTATAAAAAGGTTGTTCTCTACAATTAGTAAGTTGTTTAGTTCTGATTCCATCTGATTTTTAATTATAGGGGAGAAAATAAATAAACTGAATCATGAAGATAGGTTATTTTTATAGAGTTTCATATTACTGAAACAGCTATTCTAAAAGGAAAGAAAAAAAAGATATAAGTTAAATGAGAATGATCTTTTAGTTTACAATGTAGTTAACCCTTCTTGAATAGCATATTTTGTTAATTCAGAAATGGTATATACATCTATCTTTTTCATTATATTATTTCTATGAACATCAATAGTTTTTGAACTTAAAAACAAGATTTCTCCTATTTCTTTAGAAGAATTACCTTCTGCAATTAATTGTAAGACCTCTTTCTCTCTAAAGCTCAATTGTTTTTTCTCTAGATTTTCACTTTTATTTAGCGAAGCAATAATTTCTTGATTGATATCCTTTGACAAGTATTTTCTATTTTGCATTACTGTAATAATGGCTGCAATTAATTCTTCTGAATCTCCATCTTTTAACAAATATCCTAAAGCACCTGCTTTAAACATGCTTTGAATAAACTGTCTACCGGAGTGCATAGAGGCACCTATTATTTTTATATCTGGATGGTTCTTATGAATTTGACTCGCAGCTTCTATACCATTTAAACCAGCCATTGCTACATCCATAATAACAACATTTGGCAGCAGTTTTGAACATTTTTGTATAGCTTCCCTACCGTTAGAAGCTTCTCCAATTACATGCATATTAGCTTTTTGCTCTATAATATTCCTCAAACCATCTCGAAGTAATTTATGATCGTCAACTAATAATATTTTAATTTCTTCCATAGCTTGTTATTTAGATAAAGTAACAATAATTTTAGCAGTCGTTCCTGCATTTATTTCTAATAATATAGAAAACTCTTCTTAGATATAGTTAAGAGAATTAACCTCCTTTTATCTATTTTTTTTTAATACTGTAGAACGTAATATACAAAAAAAAAAAACAACATCCACAATATCCAATATTTGCAATAGGTATAATCATTTTTTTGTATTTTTGCAATAACTAAACCAACTTAAAAGTTTATTTTGCAATATAAAATAGCGTGTAACTATTTTTAAAAAATGAAAATTTTATGAAACTAAGAATTAGTACTAAAACACTATTAACTACATTTCTGACCCTAATAGTGCTTTTTTTTAGTATTAAAGTTAGTGCTCAATCGATAGCTCCAACAAACGGAGAAAGTACTATTTGTGGAGAATGTGCTCCTCCTGGTTGGACATTTCCTTCTGGGGCTACACCAGATGTATCTAACAGAACACAAGCTGGCGGTAATTTTAAAGCTCCCAGAACTGGAGGGAATTTGGGTTATAATGCTTTTTGGTCATCAAATGGTGTTACAAAAATAATATTGCCATCGCCCCCTACAGGACACACAACTTTTATTTCATTAAGAGATGTTGGTCCACAGTACAGCGAAGAATCTGTGCAAACAGTAATTACAGGTTTGCTGCCTAATAAATTGTACAGATTAACTATGTACACGATTTCTCCAAGAACAGACAATACTGGGCCAGATGGTTACTATTATGCTGGCACAAAAATGAATCAATTTGATTATAGCATTACTGCACAAGGAAATGAACAAGCAAGGCAAAGTTTAACTATTTTATCTGCTACCCAATGGAATGCTACTCAATTTATATTTAGAACACCAACTGTCTTAGATGGTCTAGGTAACGATTCTGTAACCTTAACATTATATCCTAAAAGAGATGGTAATTATTATAGACCTAATTATAATGGAGATACTAGTTCTGCTGCCTTAGAAGTTGTAGCTATTTCTATTGGTGGTACTGTAAATCCAATTGGTCGGTTAGATACAGATGGAGATGGTATTTATGATGATGAAGATATAGATGATGATAATGATGGAATTTTAGATACAGCCGAATACTCAGTAACTTTAGATTTTACTGCAGACGAGGATAGTGATGGTGTACCAAATTATTTAGATGTTAATGATAATAATGGCGGAGGAAGTATAGGTACAGATTACGCTGATTTAAATGGTGATGGAATTCCAGATGCTTATGATTTTGACCGTGATGGAATCCCAAATCATATAGATTTAGATTCGGATAATGATGGAATTTTAGATGTAGTAGAAGCACAAACACATATAACCACAAATTATATTACTCCTACAGGTTCTGTAGGAACTAATGGGTATTATGATGTTTTTGAAGTAAGTGCAGATTCTGGAATACCCAAATTTACACCAGAAAACACAGACGGAGATGCTTTTTCTTTATTTAAACCTGATTTTTTAGATATTGATGCAGATAATGATGGAATTCCAGATATCGTTGAAGCGCATTCTACTTCAGATTATAAAAACAGTTTACCAATAGGTGTTTTTGGCACTAATGGTGTAGATTCGAGATACGAAAATGTAGATACTTTTTCACCAACAGGTATTACAATTGTAGATACAGATTTAGATGCCATTCCAGATTATAGAGATTTAGATTCGGATAATGACGGAACTTCAGATTTACTAGAAAGTGGTTTAGGGAATACCTTAAGTGGAAATGATTCTGACGGTGATGGTTTAGACAATAATCAAGATAACACAGATTCTGCATTTACAAATGGCGTTTCTAATTACGATGCTACAAACGGATTGACAAATACAGAAACACAATTAGCCGAAACAGAAACTCCAAATGACGTAACAACTGGTGGTAATGTAGATTTTAGAGATGATGTAAACGGAATAGATACAGATGGAGATAAAGTTCCAGATGCTATAGATTTAGATGATGATAATGACGGAATTTTAGATACAAATGAATGTGTAAATCAAAATATTCCAGAGACCTATGCAGATAATGTTGTACTAGATTCATCTGTTCGTAACCAAGATAACGCAATAGGTAACACACCTAATACATCTGCCGATTTTAATAGTATTAATGATGTACTTGGACTTAGATTAGGAACGAACCCAATTAGCTCTGGAACAACATTACTGCTTAGAATAAGTAAAAACAAGAAGAAGACTAAAATATTTAGAATACAACAAGCAGATGCAAATGGCAGTCCTTCAGGATCAGCTAATAATTCAAACGAGCTACTTATTACCGCAACAACAACACCAACCAATTACAATTACACTTTAAATGCTAATACTCAATATTTAAGAATAAGTATGCAAACAAAAGATGGTAAGGGGTATGCTCAATTTCATATGGTTACCATACCTGGTTCAACAGGTTGTCTTGATTTTGACACAGACGGAGATGGTATTGTTAATCGTTTAGATATTGATTCAGATAATGATGGTATTATAGACAACGTAGAAGCACAAACAACTGCGGGTTATATTGCACCTAATACTGATTCTTATGCAATTTATGCAGCTAACAATGGTATAAACTCTGCATATTTAACAGGATTAACTCCTGTAAACACAGATAAAGGAGCTTCTTTTACAAACAAAGATAACAAACCAGATTATTTAGACATCGATTCAGATAACGATGGTATTCCAGATAATATAGAAGCACAAACAACAACAGGTTATGTAAATTTTGTTGCAGTAACTGGTTCAGATAAAAATGGCTTAAGTAGTGCTTATGATTTTTCAGACAATTTTACAGCCGTTGGGTTATCAAATACATTAGTAAATATTGATGGTGATGTAGAGACAGATTATAGAGACCCAGATTCTGATGGTGATGGCACATTAGATAGTGCAGAAGGATTAAGTTCTATAACTACTGGTTCTTTTGGTACAGATACAGATGGTGATGGTTTAGATGATATTTACGAACATGGCTCTACAAATGATGGTTTTGTAGTAAATGACGGAATTACAAACCCAAAGGGATCAGGTTTAATAGATGCTGATGCTGATGCTCTTACTGGTGGAGATGTTGATTATAGGGATGCATTAGCAGGAACTGATACAGATGGTGACGGCATTATAGATTCTATAGATATTGACGATGACAATGATGGTATTTTAGATTCAGTGGAAGGTGCTGCTTGTGGAACGAGTAGTTCTCCAACTCTTTTTACTGGAGGGCTAGCGACTCAAAGCTCTACGGGGTATGGAGGAAATGCGACAAGAGCAAACGACGGAAACACAAGTGGTGTTTGGAATAATAATTCCGTTACCCATACAAATAGTGAAGCCAACCCATGGTGGTTGTTAGATATGGAATCTGAAAAATTAATTGATAATATTACTATTTGGAATAGAACAGATTGTTGTTCTGAACGTCTGAATAATTTTGTTTTAGAAATTTTAGATACTAATTTAACAGTTGTTAGCACCTACAATCATGTTGAAAGTGTAAATACCAGTGTTAATGTTTCTGGTATAAATGTAACTGGAAGATATGTTCGGGTCAGATTAGAAACTACTAATTTTTTAAGTCTTGCAGAAGTTCAAGTCTATACTTTATCAGCATCTAACTGTGACTTCGATGGTGACGGTATACCGAACTCAAAAGATTTAGATTCAGACGGTGATGGAATTTTAGACATTATAGAATCACAACCAGCAACAGGTGCAAAGACTTTATCGGGTAATGATGCTGATAATGACGGGTTAGATGATAATTTTGACGCTACACCAACACAAGGGGCTTCTGGTTCAAGCGGTACTACTCCAGTTGTTACAACAGCTACAGATACAACACCTGATTATTTAGATATTGATGCTGATGACGATGGAATTCCTGATAATATAGAAGCACAATCTACGCAAGGTTATATTGTACCAACAGGAAATGTCGGTTTAAATGGCGTAGATGCTGCCTATGAAAATAACGACACTTTTAATCCGACAGGATTAACAACTCCAAATACAGACACAACATTAAATAATAATCCAGATACCATTCCAGATTATAGAGATATAGATGCTGATGGTGACGGAACATTAGACAATGTCGAAGGATTAAACCCTATTCCGGCAGGAACTTTAGGAACAGATACAGATGGCGACGGTTTAGATGATCTATATGAAAATGGATCAAACAATGATGGCCCCATTGCAAACGACGGAATTACAAACCCTTCAACCACATTATTAGATGCAGATAATGACGGAGGCTCTACAGGAGATGTAGATTATAGAGACATTAGCGTTATTTTAGATAATGACAACGATGGCGTTATAGATTCTGTAGACTTAGATGATGATAATGATGGTATTTTAGATTCTGTTGAAGGAAATGGAGATACTGATGGAGATGGTATTAAAGATTCATTTGATATAGATTCAGATAATGATGGTATTCCAGACAATATAGAAGCACAATCAACTATAGGGTATATTGCACCTAATACAGATTTACCGGCAACATACACTACTAACAACGGTGTAAATTCAGCATATCTAGGTGGATTAACTCCTAGAAACACAGATGCAATCACTCAAAATGGCGCAACAGATAATTTACCTGATTATTTAGATACAGATTCAGATAATGATGGTAAACTGGACCGTTTAGAAGCGGGTTTTGGTTCGGCTGCAAGTGGAAATGATGCAGACAACGATGGGTTAGATGATCTTTTTGAACATGGTTCTACAACAGATGGCTTTGTAGTAAATGACGGAATAAATACACCTATTTCTAGTTTACCAGATGAAGATACAGATGCAGCAGTTGCAGGTTCAAATACTCCATCTGCTAATTATAACGATGTAGATTATAGAGATATTGATGATGACAGATCTGCTACAATAACTGCTGGTCATGTTTTATGGCTGCGTTCAGATCTAGGCTTAATTGGTACAACAAAAGTTACAAGCTGGAATGATCAAGCAGGAACTCCACAAAACGCAACCCCAAACAATGAACCAACAATAAAAACAAGTGGATTAAACTTTAATCCTACAGTAGTTTTAAATGGAGCCAATCAAAACTTACAAATTCCAACCGGAATTTTCGGAAACACAGCGACAAATGCCTATTCTTCTGTTTGGATTTATGGTGTAAGTAAAAGAACTACCAGTACACATGATGATGATGATGATGATGCATATCTTTTTTCTCATGATGTAGATGGTTCTAATGTAATGTCTCTAAGAGCACCAAGTAAAGCTTCTAACCTTAGTTTTAATCCAGGAACTGGAGGAAACACGTTAACTTCAGCTTGGGGTAGCACAAATAATACGTTTAATTTATGGAATGCAGGATTTGATAATGGTGCAACTCAACCTTCAGGAGCAAGAACTGTTATTTATAGAGATGGCCGTAGGTTAGCTACAAATACAACAACTGGCCGTTTTGGTGGAGATAATGGAATTGCATATATTGGTAGAAATGGCAATAATTATATGAATGGAGAAATTGCCGAGTTAATGGTATACACAAGTGTACCAACACCAGCAGAGCAACAACAAATACAGTCATATTTAGCTATTAAGTATGGAATTACGTTAGATAATATAATTGATACAGACGGAACCATAACAGAAGGTGATTACACATTGTTAGATGGCACAAAAGTTTGGAATAAAACAGTAAACAATACATATCATAACGATGTTGCTGGTATTGGTAGAGAAGACGGAATGTTATTATCTCAAAAACAATCTAAATCTATCAATAGCGATGGTGTTATTACTATTGGCATCAATAGTATTGCAGCAAGTAATAAGCTTAATACAGGGGTAATAGCGGCTAACAAATCCTTTTTAATGTGGGGTAATAACGATAGTCCATTAACAAATACAAATACAAGTACACTTCTTTGTTCTAATGAAAAACAATTAGATAGAGTTTGGAAAGTTGTTGAAACTGGTACTATTAGTAGTGTACAAATAGCAATTACAAGAGCAACTGTCGGTACTTTTAATTTTGATAATGTTTTAAACGCTATAAATACAATTAAGGTTTTAAAAGTCGCTGATGATGCTAACTTTACCATCAATGTAAAATACTTAAAATTAACGGCAGTAAATATTAATGGCACAGATCACTATGTAGCTAATTACGATTTTAATGGTACTAAATACTTTACCTATTCAGAAATAAATGGTATTTTCTGGAACGGTGATTCAAATGCTTGGACAGGTGGATCAAACCCATTAAATGCTGCTCCAAGTGAACTGTTAACAGATGCATCTAAAGTGTTAGTTATTGATGCAGAAACCACCGGTAGAAACGCAATTATGACAAATAGTGCTACAGTTGGCTGTGTGTGGGTAAAAGCAAATTCTAAATTGGTGGTTAACAATAATAAATTTTTGAAATTTGGCGGAAAACTAATTTTAGATGGAGAGATTCGATTAATCGGTGACGCACAACTTGTACAAACTCATACAGGTGTTTCTAATGTACAAGGAAACGGAAAATTATACAGAGATCAAAAATCGTATTTACCAAATGTATATCGTTATAACTATTGGACGTCTCCGGTAGTAAAAACATTAGGAAATATTAATTTTAAAGTTGGTGAAGTAATGTATGATGGAACTACTCCTACTTCAGAAAAATCAACAGCAAAAAATATTATATTTAAACCATACACACAGTTTAGTGATTTAAATGGAGAGAAAACTGATCCTATAAAAATTGCTAGTTATTGGATATACTCTTATTTTGATAGTAATGGAGACAGAGGTGGCTGGGTGCAAAAAGGGCACACCAATAATATAAATGTTGCTGAAGGATATATTATGAAAAGTACTGGTAGAGTGCCACAAAACTATACGTTTATTGGTACGCCAAATGATGGTACGTATACAAAAACTGTTGGAGCTGGTACAGCTTCTTTAGTTGGTAACCCATACCCAAGTGTTTTAGATAGTCAAAAGTTTATTCAAGATAATAGCGCTGTTATAGATGGAACTTTATATTTTTGGGAACACAAAGGAGAAAGTACAACTACTAGTCAGGTTGAAGGTCATGGTAAATATGGATATATAGGTGGGTACTCTCAACGTAATGAAATAATGGGAGTTGCTGCGAATTCCATAACAGCTGGTACTGCTGGTCTTGGAGAATACACCTATACCGCCCCTCTACAATATATTGCAGTTGGTCAAGGTTTCTTTATCTCTGCCCCTTCTAATAAAGGGGGGACTTTTAGTTTTAAAAATTCACAAAGAGCAGCTAGTGCTAATAATATCTTTTTTAAAGGACAGACCGAAAAACCACTTCCTAATTTTAAATTAGGATTTGAGTATACCAATACTACAAATACGCAAATACATAGGCAATTAGGAATAAATTTTAAAGCTGGAAATACATTTAGTTACGAAAGTGGATTTGATAGTCAAATATTTGATTTACAAAAGACTGATGTGTATTGGGATTTTCCAGAAACAGAAACCAATTTAATTATTGCTGGTGTAGGAGAATTAAGTGCGCAATTACAAGTCCCATTAGGAGTTGTAATTGATACTGATAAACCTGTTACTTTAATGGTTGATGAAAAAGAAAATATGACAGATTATACTATCTATTTGGTAGATTTATTAACTGGTCAAATCTTTAATTTAGACAATCCAAAAGTTTTAAATTTAGCAAAAGGTACTTATAACGATAGGTTTATTTTAATCTTTGGTGGTAAAGCTTTAGGAGTGGATGATCAAGCTCTTTTAAATAAAGTAACTGTTTATTCAGATAATGAAAACAAGGAGTTGGTAATTAAAAACAACAACAATCAAGGTATTCATAAAATTGAGTTGTATAATTTATTAGGTCAAAAAGTATCAGCTTGGAAAAATATTGAAACTAAATTTGAAAATAGATTTTCTACTAGAAATTTAGCGTCATCAATTTATATTGTAAAAGTATTTACAGACAAAGGGATTTCCTCTAAGAAAGTAAGTGTTACTAATTAAAAATTAAAAGAGCTCCTTAATTAAGGAGCTCTTTTAATTTTAAAACAGTTGTATCAATTTCTTTTTTTGTGTTGTTTTTACTAAACGAAAACCGAACAGATATCTTATCTGCTTCCGCTTCATCTAACAGTTCATCTAAAACATGAGAACCTTTATTGCTCCCACTTTGGCATGCGCTTCCGCCAGAAACTGCAATTCCGTTTAAATCTAAAGTAAACAACAACATGTCGTTTGCTATTGCAAAACGAACATTTAAAATGGTATAACTACTTTTATCAATGTATTCTGAATTTCCGTTAAAAGCAACATTTTTAAAGTTTCTTTTTAATTCAGAAATAAAATAACTCTTTAATTCTGATAAATAATTCGTGTCTTTATCAATAGTAGAAATGGCAATTGCTAATGCTTTTTCCATTCCTAAAATACTGTGTACATTTTCTGTGCTAGAACGTGCTCCTTTTTCTTGATCTCCACCGTGCAACATAGGCTGAATTCCAAATCCTTTTTTGAAGTACGCAAATCCAACACCTTTTGGCCCATGAAATTTATGCGCACTTGCAGCAATAAAATCTATCGGCGTTTTTTGTAAATCTATTTGATAATGTCCAATTGCCTGCACAGTATCGGAATGAAATAAAGCAGTGTGCTTTTTACAAATTTCAGAAACCTTGTTTAACGGTAATAAATTTCCGATTTCATTATTTACATACATTAAACTCACCAAACACTTATGGGTTTTGTTTAACTCTAAAAGTCTATCTAAATGTTCTAAATCTACAACACCTTTTTCATCAATATCTACATAAACAATTTCTGTTTGATGTGTCTTCTTTAAAAAATTACAGGTATGTAAAACGGCATGATGTTCTATTTTAGAAGTGATGATTACTTCTACACCTAAATTAACAACTGCATTTTGCAGAATTAAATTATCCGCTTCGGTTCCGCCAGCTGTAAAAATGATTTCGCTTGCGGTTACATTAAAATGCTTGGCAATATTTTTTCTGGCAGTTTCTACAGATGATTTTGCTTTACGTCCAAATTGATGTGTAGAAGATGGATTTCCGTTGTTATGCAGCATCGACTGAACCATAACATCAATCACTTCTTTATCTATTGGCGTTGTGGCCGCGTTATCTAAATAGATTTTGTTCATGCTACAAAAGTAGGAATTTAATTAGGTTTCTGAAAAATAGCTACTTCGGTGGCTCCTAAGCCATATTTTTGATACGAAGCATCGTAATATTCAACTGGATATTTTTTAAATAGATACACCAATTCTGCTTTTAAAACACCTTCTCCAACTCCGTGGATAAAAATAATTTTAGAAATTCTTTTTTGAATGGCGTATTCTAACTTTCTTTTCGCGGTTTCTAACTGAATCGTTAGCATATCGTAATTATCGAGTCCGTTTGTAGAATTTACCAATTGATTGATATGTAAATCAACTTCAAAAACGACTTCATTTTTTGCTTTTGAAAAGTTCAGAGTATTCTTTTTTTGTTTTTCAGCAATTTTATCTTGTAAAAACTGATTGTTGATGTCGCTATATGTTGTCATTTCGTGTTGATTTTCATCAAGCTTTACAAGTTCAGATGGCAAATAACTAAAGAGCATTCCAGTATCATCTTCAATAAAAACATTTAAACCATTAATACTTGTTATTGTGCCTTTAACAACATCATCTAGAACAGCAACAAAATCTCCAACAACAAAATTCATTTCTATAATTTTAAAAAAATCTATTTATTTTACTGCAAAAATAAATAGATCCTTTTGATTGGTGCTTAAAAAGTTGAAATATTACATTTAAACTTTAATATTCTTATCATAAGGAATTCTTTTTAGAATATAATTGATAGAATTAATTCTTGCTTCGGTTTTTTTATTTGCTCTTATAATTTTCCAAGGAGAAATTTCTCTGTTTGTTTTTTCGAACATGGCTTTTTTATAGGTTGTATAATCGTCCCATAACTCTTGTGCTTTTTCGTCTACAGGTGTCATTTTCCATTGTTTTAATGGATCGTTTTTTATTTCATTAAACCGTTTTGCTTGTTCTTTTTTAGAAATAGACATGTACAATTTTACCATATGAATTCCAGATTCTAAAATCATTTGCTCAAAACCATTTACCTGACTCATAAAAATTTCGTGTTCTTCTTGGGTGCAAAATCCATTTACAGGCTCTACTACTGCCCTATTGTACCAGCTTCTATCAAAAAAAACAATTTCTCCTGCTTTTGGAAATTGATTTACATAACGCTGAAAATACCATTGGGTTTTTTCTTCTTCAGTTGGTCTTGGCAAAGCAACTTTCTTTAAATGACGGGGATTTATTTTTTCTGTGATTCTTCTAATTGCACCACCTTTTCCTGCGGCATCTCTTCCTTCAAAAATAATAATTACGCGTTCGTTATTGTTAATTACCCAAGATTGTAATTTGACCAATTCTACTTGTAATTTTTTTAATTTTCGCTCGTAATCTATATATCTAACAGCTCTTTCTAAATTGATGGGATCTTTAGACAACATCGCTAGCAATCCTTTTTTAGAATTTAATTTGATTACGTCTTCTTCTGTTATTTCAGTTTTTTTTACATCCATCTTTAAAAATCTAATTGTTTTGATGATCTATAATAACGCATAATAATGTTTGGATCTGGAAATAACGTGGTCAATGCTTCCTCTTTTCCTGGATAATCAAACTGAGACAATACATAACGCATAGATTCTAATCGTGCCGTTTTTTTATCGTTTGCTTTTACAATAATCCAAGGACAATATGTTGTATGCGTTTTGCTAAACATTTGTTCTTTATAATAGGTGTAAGAATCCCACAATTCTTGCCCTTTTTCATCAACAGGACTAAATTTCCATCTTTTTAAAGGGTTTTTTAAACGAGCATTAAAACGCGCTTTTTGAACATCTTTAGAAATTGAATACCAAAACTTAATAATTATAATTCCATCTTCATATAACATGTGCTCAAAATCTGGCACTTGCAACATAAATCTATTGTATTGTTCTTTTGTGCAAAAACCCATAACAGGCTCTACTACTGCTCTATTATACCAACTTCTATCAAAGAAAACCATTTCTCCAGGATTAGAAAGTTCTTTGATATATCTTCTAAAATACCATTGTCCCTTTTCTATTTCTGTTGGTTTTGTTAAGGCCACTAAATTTGTAGAACGCGGACTTAAATGCTCTGTAAAGCGTCTAATATTCCCCCCTTTTCCTGCGGCGTCTCTTCCTTCAAATAAAATAATCAACCGTTTGTTTTCTTTAGAAATATAACGTTGTAATTTTACCAATTCTATTTGTAAATTCCGTAACTCTTCTTCATATAAAAATGTTTTTTCTATTTTTTGATAAGGAGTTTTTTTCTCTTTTATTTTATGTAATAATTCGTCTCTAGAACTTATGTTTTTTAGTTCTTCGAGAGTAAATAAATCGTTTTTACTCATACTTCTATTTCAAAATTAACCTAACCTAAACTTACAAAATTTTAATCCAAAATAAGAAATTATTTAAGAACAAATTTTATATTTGCTCACATGCGCATAATTGCTTTCCTTTTTTTTATCAGTCTTCCTTTTTTAAGTGCTGCACAGCATCAATTTTCAAATGAAATTAGCCTTATTTCTGACAATGATTTATACACATCTATATATAGAGATCGTTATTATACCAACGGCCTATTTTTAAATTATAGGACTGTTAAAAATGATTTGACAAAAGAGGCTCCAAAAAGAATTTACACATTTAAAGTTGGGCATATGATGTATACTGCTATAAGGTCTACTTTACAGTTTGCAAGTACACACGATAGACCTTTTGCTGGGTATTTATACGGTGGTTTTGGCATTGATAGGTTTTACAACTCAAATAATATATTTACTACGGATATAGAAATTGGCGTTGTAGGTCCAAATGCAAAAGGAGAAGAATTACAAACATTTATGCACAGTATTTATAATTATCCTAAGCCGTTAGGTTGGAAATATCAAATACACAATGCATTTGCATTAAATTTAAATGCAAGCTATGTGTATTATTTTCCTAAAATTAGTTCTAATTTTATAGATATTAGCAGTTATAATTCCTTAAAAGTTGGAACTATTTTTACAAATATTTCAACAGGGGTTTACGCTAGAGTTGGATTTAAAAAATTACAATCATTTTCTAATTCGGTTGCTTTTCATTCAAACTTAAATATAGCTTCTCAAAATAATAATGAATCTTTCGTTTTTATAAAGCCTCTGATCAATTATACTTTGTATGATGCTACCATACAAGGAAGTTTTTTAAACAAAACAAGTCCTGTTACTTTTGATGTAATGCCTTTTCACTTTTCGTTAGAATTAGGATATCGCTATTACCGAAAACGCTTTTTATATGGATATACATACATCTATCACACAAAAAAATTAAAAAGTTTAAGAGCTGCAAAAACCAATTCTTACGGAAGTATTTATATTGGATATCACTTTAACTAATTGGTGAAATAATCGTCTTTAAAACCTATTAAATAGAGTTTCTCTTCTGCTCGCGTGATGGCTGTATACAACCAACGGAGATAATCTTCATCAATTCCTTCTGGTAAATACGGTTGCTCTACAAAAACGGTCTTCCATTGTCCTCCTTGAGATTTATGACACGTCATGGCGTACGAAAACTTGACTTGTAAAGCATTAAAAAACTTGTTGCTTTTAACCGCTAATAATTGTTTGTATTTAGATTTTTCGTGGGCAAAATCCTCTCTAACTGCTTGATATAATTTATTAGATTCTTCATAGGTTAATGAAGGCGATTCACTAGAAAGTGTGTCTAATAATAAAACGGTTTCAAAGGGTTGTTGATTTGGATAATCTATCATTCTAATTGTTACTTCAGCAAAACGAAAACCATACAATTCTTTTACAGAGTTGATTCTTGTGATTTCGCAAATATCTCCGTTAGCAATAAAACCCGCTTCAGAAGAATCTTTTAACCAATAGTAATTGTTTTTTACAACCATTACATAATCGCCCGTAGAAATTTCATTTTCTTGTCCACGAATTTTTGTTCTAATTTGCTCGTTGTACTGATTGGCTCTTTTGTTAGAACGCACAATAAATGCAGTATCTTCTACTCCAATATTATCGTAAGCAGAAGTAATTGCATCTTCAATATCGTAACCATCTTCTAATCGAATAACATCTGGGAAATTTAAATCGAATTGAAAATCTGTAGCTTTATGATGTATGAGCATTCGTAAATGTGTTGCGTTGGCAAGAATTCCAGAATTTTCGTGCTGACGCATTACTTCATCCAATTCTATTTCTGTAACATCTTTATGGTAATCTAATTCTAAAGTTCTTGCTTCTAAAGCCGGACTTACATTTAATTTTACGGGTGGTAATTGCGCCGTATCACCAATAAAAATGATTTTACAATTTTTTCCAGAATACACATAATTGATTAAATCATCTAACAAAGAACCAGTTTCAAATAGTTTTGCGTTGCTTGGTTTATCTGGAATCATTGACGCTTCATCAATAATAAAAAGAGTGTTGGTATGTTTATTTGGTTGAATTACAAAATCTACAGAACCATTTTGTTGCTTTTTGGGGAAATATATTTTTTTATGAATTGTAAATGCTTGCTTTTTAGAATACCCAGAAATTACTTTTGCTGCTCGCCCCGTTGGGGCTAATAAAACTGCTTTTTTACCAACTTTCCACAGCGAATTAACAACCGTGCTAATGCTTGTTGTTTTACCAGTACCAGCGTATCCTTTTAATAAAAATAAGGCACGATTATTGTTGTCAAATATAAAATCTGACAATTCATCTAACAATTTTTGTTGTTTAATTGTTGGCTCAAAAGGAAACTTTTGAAGAAGTTCTTTATAAAAATCTGCTTTGGTTTTTATCATAAAATTTCAAATTTCAAATATAGGAATTGATTTATGCATAAAAATTTTTATCATTAAAAAAAAATTGTAGATTTGCGAATACTCATTTAAAAACTATACTAATGTTAATTACTATTATTGCCGCTATTATTGTTACTGGTGCTGTTGCATTTTTAATTGTAAAATACCTTCCATTAAAACTAAAACCTATAGTTTCTATAGTTTTGCTAGTGTTAGCAATCTTTATAACTTGGAAAATATATGATGGTATTATGAAACCAATTAATTTTCACAAAAACAAAAAAGTTGTTTACGCTAAGGTTATTGATCAATTAAAAATGATCCGAGATGCAGAAATTGCACACAAAGAAGTAACTGGTACATATTCTAAAAGTATTAGCGGTTTAATTCAGTTTATAGATACTGCTCAATTAGCATTGACAAATACAACAACTGTTGTAGAAATGGTAAACAAAGGAACTAAGTGGCAAAAAATAATGGTGCCTGTAGAAAAGAGAATAACTGATACTATTGGTTACGAACCTGTTTTAGATAGATTTACAGGTAGAGATTATAAAAACATGGCTAAAGTTCCAGGAACTGATAAAGAGTTTTCTGTAGAAACTGCAACAATAGAAAAATTTACGGGAATACAAGTAGATGTGTTTTTTGCTAAAGCAAACAAAATTGATGTTTTAAAAGGGATGGATCCTTCTTTAGTAAAACAAGAATTAGAAGCAAGAACTTCAGACGAAATTAAAGGTGAATTTATTTCTGTAGGTTCTTTAAACGAAGTAACAACTGGAGGTAACTGGCCACCATCTTATGATAAAAATGATCGTGCGACAAAAGACGATAAATAAAATTATAAAAGACAATTATAGAAAAGAAATATCCATCCAATTTAGTTTGGATGGATTTTCTTTTTGCATCTGTAATTCTACAACCAAGGAATTACAGCATTTTACTACGCATACTTTTGAAAATTCTGTTGCAACACCAGAGTTGCTATTGTCAAAAATTGAAAAATTATTTAACGATTATTCCGTTTTAAAACAAGAGTTTGAAACCGTTACCATCATTCATCAAAATAATTTATCTACACTTGTTCCTGCTGCATTGTTTAATGAAAATGAGTTGCAATTGTACTTAGATTACAACATAAAAACACTCACAAACGATTTTATAGCATTTGATAGTTTAACCCAACTTGACGTTAAAAACGTGTATGTTCCGTACATCAACATTAATAATTATTTCTTTCAGCAATTTGGCGAGTTTGATTACAAGCATCATGCAACAGTATTGATAGATAAATTAATTTTACATTCTAAAAACAATACAAAAAAGCAATTTTTTGTAAATGTTGCTACTACTAATTTTGATATTGTAGTGATTGAAAATTCAAAATTATTGTTCTACAATTCATTTTCTTTCAATACAAAAGAAGATTTTATTTACTACATTTTATTTACAGCTGAGCAATTAAAATTAAATCCAGAAACATTTTTATTATATTTTATTGGCGATGTAGAAAAGGATTCAGAAATTTATCACATTACATATCAATACATTAGAAATGCAGCTTTTATCAAACTAAATATTCCTTTCTTTGATGAAGAGGAAGACATTTCTAATCATTCACATTATACAACGCTCCCATAAATGAGAATTATCTCTGGAAAACACAAAGGAAAAAGATTGTCTGCTCCTAAAAACTTACCTGTAAGACCAACTACAGATATGGCAAAAGAATCTTTGTTTAATATCATTAACAACAATTATTACTTCGAAAATGTTGATGTCATTGATTTATTTGCCGGAACCGGAAATATTAGTTTCGAATTTGCCTCTAGAGGAACACAATCTATCTACAGTATAGATCAACACTTTGGTTGTGTAAAATACATCAATACCATTTCTAAAGAGCTCGATTTAAACATAAATACTTACAAAAGTGATGTCTATAAATTTTTAGAAAAAACACCTTTGAAAGCAGATATTTTTTTTGCTGATCCACCTTATGATTTTGAAAGGGAACAGTTTTTAAAAATCGCTGAAATTATTTTTGATAGAAAACTTTTAAATGACGATGGTTTGTTAATTATAGAACATTCGAAGCATACCGATATTTCTACACATCCAAATTTTAGTTATGCTAAAAAGTATGGCGGAAATGTATTTAGTTTTTTTGAGTATCTTGAGTAATCTTTTAAATCCTATCTTAGAATGAATTCTCAAAAGAAAATGCTACTTATTTTAATTGCTTTCCTTTTAACTCAAAATTTTAAAGCAAACGCTCAAACTACAGAAATTCCTAAAGAAGATCGATTGGCTTGGTTTAAAGATGCAAAACTCGGTATTTTTATTCATTGGGGAATTTACGCTGTGAACGGAATCGATGAATCTTGGTCTTTTTACAACAATTATATTTCATATACAGATTATATGAAACAGTTAAACGGATTTACAGCTAAAAATTATAATCCTACAAAATGGGCTAAACTTATTAAAGAAAGTGGCGCAAAATATACTGTTATTACCACAAAACATCATGATGGAGTTGCCCTTTGGGACACAAAACAAAACGATTTGAGTGTTGTGAAGAAAACACCCGCTAAACGAGATTTAATTACACCTTTTGTAAACGCCGCTCGAAAAGAAAACTTAAAAGTTGGCTTGTATTTTTCGTTGTTAGATTGGTCGCACCCTGATTATCCAAATTTTACAAGAACAAAAACGAAATATACCAAAGATGATAAAAAATGGAATTCGTTTACCAAATTTAATTTCGGGCAACTCTATGAATTGACAAAGTTCAATCCAGATTTGTATTGGTTTGATGGCGATTGGGAACAATCAGCAGATAAATGGAAAGCGAAAGAAATTAGACAATTATTATTAAAGAAAAACCCACATACATTTATCAATTCAAGATTGCAAGGTTACGGAGATTACGCAACGCCAGAACAAGGTATTCCGATTACAAAACCGTTGAATAGTTTTTGGGAATTGTGTATGACCATGAACAATTCTTGGGGCTATCAACCAAACGACACAAATTACAAAACAGCAAATCAACTTATTAGAATTTTAGTAGATTGTATCAGTATGGGCGGGAATTTATTATTAGACATCGCTCCAAAACCAGACGGAACAGTTCCAGAAAAACAAGTTGAGCTTTTAAAAGGAATTGGGCGTTGGACAAACAAACATAAAGAAGCTATTTACGAAACAAGAGCTGGAATTCCAAAAGAGCATTTTAATGGCTACACAGCATTGTCTAAAGACAAAACAACATTGTATTTGTATGTTGATAATAAACCAAACGGTCCCTTATTAATCAAAGGTTTAAAGAATAAAGTGAATAGAATCTGGGTTGTTGGCAATGGCACAAAATTATCTCATAAAGTTGTCGGAAAACAATATTGGAGTACAGTTCCTGGGTTGTTGTATATTGATTTACCAGAAAAAGTGCAAGATAAAGACGTTACTGTAATTGCGATTCTTTTACAAGGAAAAGTTGATTTGTACAGCGAAGAAGTTAAAGCGATAGAAAGTAATTAAATACCTTTAAGCAGCAGTGTTGTAAGTAAAAATGATACTACAAATACAATAATTGCAATGATATATAATTTCTTAGGTTTCATTATTTAAAGTAAAGAGGTAATTATTTTATCTATGGTAATTCCTTCTGCTTCTGCTTTGTAATTTTTCACAATTCTGTGTGATAAAATTGGAATTGCAACAGCTTTTACATCTTCAATATCTGGAGAAAATTTCCCGTTAATTGCGGCATGTGCTTTTGCTGCTAAAATTAAATTTTGTGAAGCTCTTGGTCCTGCTCCCCAATCTATATAGTTTTTTACAAAATCAGTTGCGCTGGCTTCTTTTGGTCTTGTTTTACTCACCAAAGAAACAGCATATTCAACCACATTATCTGCTACAGGAATTTTTCTAATTAATTGCTGAACATCTAAAATTTCTTGACTAGAAAATATTGAATTTACTTCATTTACTTTATTTGAAGTAGTATTTTTTACAACTGCTACTTCTTCTGCAAAAGAGGGGTATTCTAAATGAATAGAAAACATAAAACGATCTAATTGCGCTTCTGGCAACGGATAGGTTCCTTCTTGCTCAATTGGGTTTTGAGTAGCCAACACATAAAATGGCAATTCTAATTTATAATGATGACCTGCAACTGTAACTGAACGTTCTTGCATCGCTTCTAATAAAGCGGCTTGCGTTTTTGGCGGCGTTCTATTTATTTCATCAGCTAAAATAATATTGCTAAAAATGGGGCCTTTAATAAACGTAAATTTTCTGTTTTCATCTAAAATTTCGCTTCCTAAAATATCTGAAGGCATTAAATCTGGAGTAAATTGAATTCTTTTAAAATTCAATCCTAAAGTATCAGAAACTGTATGAACCAACAAGGTTTTTGCCAAGCCTGGAACACCAATTAACAACGAATGTCCACCACAAAAAACAGAAAGTAATACATAGTTAACTGCATCAGTTTGACCAACAATTACTTTTGAGATTTCTTTTTTTAGCAGCTTTGTTTTCTCTACTAATTGTTCAATTGCAGCTACATCAGACATTAATTACTCGTTTTCTTTTTTCCAATTTTTTTGAAACACACACTTATTATATTTATCGCTAATTTTAATATATGTGTCTTCTATTTTATTTTTAGCCCATTTGGTAATGTTCTCTTCTTTTTTCTTTTGTAATGCTAATTTTTGAACCTTAACATAATCATTTACTAAATCTGCTTTATGTGTAAGTGTTCTATCTTTCATCAAGATAATTTTATACATTTTTTCGCCCTGCTGAGTTTCGTCATAAAAAGGATCAGTAATTTCTCCTTTTTTAGTATTGATAACTCGCGCATACAATGAAGGGTCCATTCTTGTTAAGTCGAAGCGAGTTTCATTTGTATAAGGATTAACAATCATTCCTTCACTGTTTTTAGTGTCTTTGTCTTCAGAATATTTTAAGACAGCTTCTTCAAAAGTAATTTTTCCATCAATAATATCTTTTCTTATTTTTTCTATTTTTTCTTTTATTTCCTGAATTTTAGAATCTAAAATTTCTGGTTGAATTAAGATATGAGAGACAATTCTTGTTTTACCCTTTATTTCGTGAAGTTGAATAATATGATACCCAAATAGTGTTTTAAACGGCTCAGAAACTTGACCAACATCTAACGAAAAAGCAACTTCCTTAAACTCTTTAATAAACTGACTATCTTTTGTAACCGACATTTGTCCACCATTTTGGGCTGCAGAAGGATCGTCTGAATTTAAAACTGCCTTCAGTTTAAAACTTGCACCAGCTTCAATTTCTTTTTTAAGTTTAGATAGTTTTTTAATAACTCTATCTATTTCTTCTTTTGTTGGGGTTGCATAAAGAACAATTTGCGACAATTCTATCTCAGCCTGAAACTCTGGAAGCTCATTTTTGTTTTTTAAACCGTTGTAGTAAATTCTAACTTCTTCTGGTGTTACATCAATTCCTTCATTAATTTTTTGTTGCTCTTTTGCTACTAATGCATTTTCTTTTTCTATAGAAAAAAGTTCTGTTCTTAAATCTTTTAAATCGTTGAATCCATATTCTTTAACAACTTTTTCTATCGAACCAAACTGTTGTGTAAAATAAGCTAAGTTTCTATCTACAGCAGAGTTTACTTCAGTTTCTGTTACCAATACACTATCAATAACTGCATGGTGAGAAAGTAGTTTTTGTAACATTAATTGTTCTAACATTTCGCAGTCAGAAATTTTAATTTTTCCTTCACTACGTTGTTCTATATCTAATTTAAATTTTGCAATATCTGAGCTTAATACTACATTTTTTCCTACTACAACATCTACTCCATCTATTTTATTCATTTGTGCTTGTGCTGTTATTGTAAACAACACCATTATGAAAATAAATACTGGGCTATTAATACTCTTTAAAGTTTTTGTTCTGAATTGCATCGTTAAGTAACGTTTTTTCTATATCTCTAATTAATTCTAGTTTTCTTTTGTGTAAAATTAGTTGTTTTATGGTTGGGGTGATATAGTTTATAGGTGCAATATCGTTCCTTTTTAAAACATCTTTTACAGCCACCAAATATAACCCTAAAGAATCTTTTTTTTGTATGTATTTGGTTTTTTTTAACAAATATTCTCTTGGTTCTTCTTTAAATTTTGGAATTTTTAACAAAACATCTTCTAATTTAATCCAAGTAGAATCATTTAGGTTGATTGCTTTAAAGTTTAACTCTTGATTTTCTAAGGCAATTAAATCTTCTTCCTTATCCGATTTAAAGTGTTTTATGATTTCTTTCTGATCTAATAAATTATTTCCAAAATGAAGATATTTTATTTTAATAAGCTCTTCATTTAATCTAAAATTTACTTTGTTAGCATCGTAATATTCACCTATTTCATCTTCAGAAATTACAGTGTCTAATTGTTGTTGAATTAAGCGTTCTTTATACCCATTTATCAACAAACTTTCTTTGTAGTCTTGTACCAGTTTATTGTACGTTTCATTTTCTTGTAAGGTTAAATTTTCTTCTGCTTTTTGCTTTAGCAATTCTTGTACAGCCCAATTGTTTATAATGCTTTTAACAATTAAAATACTATCGTTTTTAGATATATTTTTAGGAATTAAAGACTCAATGTCTTTACTATATAAGTAATTGTTATTGATACTTGCAATTGGATTTTTTCGGGTATTTTCTTTCTTGCCGAAATCAAAAAATTGACAGGAAGAAAAAGCTGTTAACAAAAAAAAATAAACAAGTTTTTTATTCATGAGAAGCGTATTGTTTTATGAGTTTTTTTAAAGTTCTCTTCTTTATAATTACTGGATATCTTTTGCGTAAAGTTGCAATTAATTCTTTGTCTAAAAATTCTTGATAATCATTCATTACTTGTCCTTTATTATTAGACAATTCTTTAAAAGAATATTTCGATTTATTTTTATAAAAATAGTTTTTTAATCCTACACTATCTTTTGTTGATTTGTCCCAAACTTTTTGTTGCATAAAATCAAATACAATTAAACCATCTTGGTATTCCTGTAATGTGTTAGCAAACTCTGGTTCTGTAAATTTTAAATGCTCTTTAAAATAAGTAAGCACTTCTTCGTTCTTAAAATCATTAAAAAGAACAGCAATAGATTTGTGTCTTCTGTTCCTTATATAATCAAAAAATGCTGCTTGCTTAATCTTTTTGTTATTTATTGATAAAATTACTTGCTGTAAAGTGTCTTTATTAGAAGCTCTAATTCCTTCTGAATTAAAAACAGCTTTAGTTTTTTCAAATTCTACAATCTTATATTCGCTTTTTAACCTTTGTAAAACATGTAAATCAGACATTCTTGCGCCGCCGCTTGCTTTCACTTTTTTTGTCAATTCATTTTTCATTTTTTTAAATGATTTAACAGGATATTTTTTTAATAATTTAACAATGTGCCAACCGTATTGCGTTTTAAAAGGCATTGAAATATCGTTTGTGTTTTTCAACTTAAAAGATGCTACCTCAAATGGTTTTACCATTGTGCCAATACCAAATTTAGGTAGTTTTCCTTCGCTTAAAACAGTACTTTTGTCCTTAGAATATTTTAAAACTAATTGCTCAAAATTTGCACCATTTTTTAAACTTGTATAAATACTATCAACTAATATTTTTCCTTTCTTAGATTGATCTGTAATTAACAAATGTGCTACTTCTACTTCTCCATCAGACAATTGTAAATCATTTACTTTTAAAAAATGATATCCATAACTCGTTTTAAAAGGTTCAGAAATCTCACCAATTTTTGTTTTATATGCATTATTTTCAAAAGGATACACCATTCTAAAAGCAGTAAAATAACCTACATTTCCCAAATTATTTTTTACTGATTGATCATCAGAATACGCAAGCGCAACTTTATCAAAATCTTTCCCAGAAAGTACTTCTTTTCTTGCTTTCTGTATTTTATTATACGCTATTAAAGTATCTGCAGGAGTTGCATTTCTATCAACTTTTACTAAAACATGACTCACATTAACCTTGTATTTTGTTCTATAATAGGCATCTTTTACCAATGTAGACAAATACGTTGTGTCTTGTAAATATGGTGAAATTAACTGATTTTTATAGGTTTCTATTTCTCTTTTATACCTTTTCGTTTCATTTAATTTTAATCGATATGCTTCTTTTAATTTTAATTTAAAATTGATAAATAAATCTAAATTTTCTTTGATCTTTTTTTGATTTTCATCTTGAACAATATTTAAATTTTTCTCGTACACCTTTTTAAATTCTAATACAGATACTTTTGTGCCATCAACACGAAACAATTCATCAGTATTTTTCTGTGCAAAAGAAACAAAATAAGTTGCTATAAATAAGATTGTAATAATTTTAATCTTCATGTGTATTTTAATTTATAGAGAGATAATTCCTTCAATTTTTTCTGCTTTTCTATAATAAGATATTACTTCATCAGCAGAACTTAATTCAATTCTTATAGAAAGACTAACGTATTTACCATTTTTAGATTCTTTTGAAGCTATTTTAATTAGCTTATTTTTAAAAACATCTTCAACTTCCATAAAATGATTTCCTTTTGCAGGAACGATAAATTTATATAAATATTCTGATGGAAATTTAGTTGTTGCCTCTAAACTATCTTTTAGTTTTAAATAAAAATCTTCTTTTTTAGACATGTTGCTAATTTTATCTTTTTTATTATTACTGCAAAATTACACTATATTATTATTTTTATAATCAGATTCTTTTATTTTTGCTGAATGCAACAAAAAATAGTACTTATTGGCGGACCAGGAACAGGGAAATCTTCTGTTTTAAACGAATTAATTTCTAGAGGGTTCCATTGCAAACCAGAAATTTCTAGAGAAGTTACTTTAGAGGCTCAAAAAAAAGGAATCGATCAGTTATTTTTAACTGATCCGTTGTTGTTTAGCAATTTGTTGTTAGAAGGAAGAGAAAAACAATTTTTAGACGCCAACAAATCAACAGAAAAAGTTGTTTTTTTTGATCGTGGAATTCCAGATGTACACGCATATTTAGAATTTTTTAATACGGATTACCCACCACATTTTATCGAAAAAAGTACGACACATTTATACACAAAAGTATTTATGCTTCCGCCTTGGAAAGAGATTTATACTTCTGATAACGAACGATATGAAAGTTTTGAAGAAGCTGTTAAAATTTATCATCACTTAAAAAAAACATACCAACAAATTGGATATAAAATTAGTATTGTACCTTTTGGAACAATTCAAGAACGGACCAACTATATTTTAGATGCCATTAAAAATGATTTATGAATACTGCTTTAGAAATATTAAAAAAGTATTGGAATCATCATTCGTTTAGAGAACCACAAGATAAAATTATTAATGCCGTTCTAGAAAATAAGAATACAATCGTATTATTACCAACTGGCGGCGGAAAATCTATTTGTTTTCAAATTCCTGCTTTGGTAAAAGACGGAATTTGCATTGTTGTTTCTCCACTTATCGCTTTAATGCAAGATCAAGTTGATAGTTTAAATAACAAAGGGATTAAAGCCTTTACAATTGCTTCTGGCACTTCACAAGACGATTTAATTACTTTGTTTGATAATATTAGATTTGGGAATTATAAGTTTTTATATCTCTCACCAGAAAGATTGCAATCGCCATTTATTCAAGAAAAAATTAAGCAATTAGATATTAATTTAATTGCGGTTGATGAAGCACATTGTATTTCTGAATGGGGACACGATTTTAGACCATCGTACAGAAACATTAAAATTTTAAAAGAATTAAAACCCACAACTCCAGTTATTGCATTAACAGCAACTGCAACAAAAGAAGTCATTGATGATATTGCCAATAGTTTAGAAATTAAGGATGCAATTGTTTTTAAAAAATCTTTTTACAGAGATAACTTAGCCTATCAAATTTTTTCTTTGGAAGATAAATTAGGGCGCCTTTTACAAATCTGCACAAAAACAAAAGCGCCAATTATTGTGTATGTAAGTAGTAGAAATAAAACCAAAGAAATTGCAAGTTTTTTAAATGCAAATCATTTTAAAGCGAGTTTTTATCACGGCGGATTATCAGCTGCAAATAAACAAGAAGCTTTTGACAATTGGATTTCTGAAAAAACACCCATTATTGTAGCAACAAATGCATTTGGAATGGGAATCGATAAAGACAATGTAAAAGTTGTCATCCATTTAGAGTTGCCAAATAGCATCGAAAATTACATTCAGGAAGCTGGAAGAGCTGGCAGAAATGGTAAAAAAGCTTTTTCTGCTGTGCTCGTTAATAAGAATGATATTCGTATTTATAAAGAACGATTAGAAAATGCTTTTCCTACAATTGCAGAAATTAAACACATTTACAAAAGTATTTTTTCGCACTTTCAAATTGCAAATGGAGAAATTAATGAAGAAGTATTTGAGTTCAATCTTCTTAAATTTTCTGATAAATATAAAATACCCGCAAACAAAGTAGCAACAACTATTAATTTATTAGAAGCAAACGGAATACTTCAAATTTCTGACAGTTATGATAAAAAGTCTACGGTACAATTTTTAACAAGTAGCAATCGTGTTTTAAACTATTCGAAATCAGATTCTAATACCACAAAATTGATTCAGTTGTTGTTGAGAAGTTATGGTGGAATTTTTGAGCAAGAAACAAAAATCAATGAATTTTGGTTGGCAAAAAAAGCACATTTACTTTCTAGGCAAGTGGTTACCATTCTTACAAAATTAGAAACCGAGGAATTAATAACGTATAAAAAAGCAACTGAAAATGCTGAACTCTATTTTTTAGTTCCCAGAGAAGATGACAAAACCATCAATAGCATTTCTAAAAATATTCAGAAATACATCAAACAAAAAATAAGAAAAGCTACAGATTTAGTTGCCTTTATTGAAAATGATGCTGTTTGTAGAAGCATCCAGGTTTTAAAATATTTTAACGAGAAAGAATTCAATAAATGTGGTATTTGTGATGTTTGTTTAGCAAACAAGAATGTATATCAAGATGTATCAAAAGAAATTATGGCGTATTTATCATCAAACAAAACGGCAACTTCAAAAGAAATCTGCGAACAAATTTCAAGCAAAGAAGACATCATTTTAGTAAATTTGCAACAGCTTTTATCCGAAGAAAAAATAAGCATCAATAATTTTAATCAATATCACCTTAACGAATGAGAGATTTACGAATTGTATTTATGGGAACTCCAGATTTTGCAGTCACCATTTTAAAACATTTAGTAGAAAACAAGTACAGTGTTGTTGGTGTAATTACTGCTCCAGACAAACCAGCTGGAAGAGGACGAAAGTTGAACGAATCTGCCGTTAAAAAATATGCCGTTTCTCAAAACTTAACTGTTTTACAACCAACCAATCTTAAAAATCAAGATTTTATAGATGAATTAACTGCATTAAAAGCCAATTTACAAATTGTTGTTGCCTTTAGAATGTTGCCAAAAGTAGTTTGGCAAATGCCAGAATTTGGCACCTTTAATTTACACGCATCTTTATTACCAGAATATCGCGGAGCTGCACCAATTAATTGGGCTATTATTAATGGTGAAACAAAAACGGGTGTAACCACATTCTTTATTGATGATAAAATTGACACAGGAGAAATCATTCTTCAAAAAGAAATTGCTATAAAAGACGATGAAATTGTTGGCGAATTGCACGATCGATTAATGTATTTAGGAGCAGCTTTGGTTTTAGAAACGGTACAACTTATAAAGGAAGACAATGTTGCTCCAAAAAAACAACCAGAATTAGAAGAAAAAACGGCTTATAAATTGTTTCCTGATAACTGTAAAGTTTATTGGACAGATAGTTTAGAAAATATCTACAATAAAATACGCGGATTAAATCCGTATCCAGCAGCTTGGACAACTATTTATACGAATGATATAGAAACTACCGCAAAGCTGTATAAAGTTTCTAAGGAATTTGTAAAGCATACTGATGCAGTTGGTAACATAATAAGCACAAAAAAAACCTTAAAAGTTGCCGTTTTAAACGGATATTTAATTATTGATGAAATAAAACTGGCCGGAAAGAAGAAAATGGAGACTCAAAACCTGTTAAATGGCTTCCAATTTTCATCCAACTCAAAAATGGCTTAACCCTTTATTGATGCGGTTTCTGTTATTTTAGCCGTTTTTTTGCTTTGGTTATTAACAATTTCACCTCTTTTATTAACAAAAACAAGGTTTTTTAGGGTCATTTCTTGCACGAACCCTTATTCCTGCTATATTTGTTAAGCTTAGTTAAGCGAAAATATTAGATCAATTAATTTTTAAAAATTACAAATCATGAACAAATCAGATTTAATCGATGCAATGGCTGCTGACGCAGGAATTTCTAAAGCTGCAGCAAAAGCTGCCTTAGACTCATTAACTTCTAACGTTACTAAAGCTTTAAAAGGCGGAGAAAGAGTATCTTTAGTTGGATGGGGAACTTGGTCAGTATCTAACAGAGCTGCTAGAACTGGTAGAAACCCACAAACTGGAAAAACTATCCAAATTGCTGCTAAAAACGTAGTTAAGTTTAAAGCAGGTGCTGGATTAAGTAGTGCAGTAAACTAAGAATACAAAAAATTGTATTTAAAAACTCTCCTAATTTTTAGGAGAGTTTTTTTATTGCTTAAAAAGTTGCTATATTTAAAAACCTTAGAATTATTTTATGAATTCACTTTTACCAAAAAAAGGAAGATTGTTAATTGCAGAACCATCGATCTTAAATGACAACTCATTTAATAGATCGATAATTTTGTTGACGGAACACACCAAAAAGAATTCTATTGGTTTTATTTTAAACAAACCTTTAAGTTTTACCGTACACGATTTGGTTCCAGAAATAGACTGTGCTTTTCCTGTATATCAAGGCGGACCAGTAGAGCAAGACAATTTGTATTTTGTGCACCAAGTTCCTGAGTTAATTCCAGACTGCGTAGAAGTTGCAAATGGTATTTTTTGGGGTGGAAATTTTGATGCTTTAAAAGAGTTGTTAAACAATCAAGAATTAAAAACAAGTGATATTCGTTTTTTCTTAGGATATTCTGGTTGGGAAAGCAATCAATTAGTAGATGAATTGAAAACCGATTCTTGGTTTATTTCAGAAAATAACTACTCCAATATTTTTGCTACGGATAATACCACTATTTGGAAAAATAAATTACTAGAAAAAGGCGGTAAATATAAGATTTGGGCAAATGCACCAAGCGATATTCAATTAAACTAAGCTTTAGAAATAATTTGTTGCACTTTTAAAGTTGCCAACAACTTCTCTCCTATTTCTGTTTTAAATTCTTTTTTACGATACTTTGTAACTGGCTGAATTCCGATAATAGAATTTGTTAAAAAGATTTCGTCTGCTTTTTGCATTTCAAAAGGAGAAATTGAAGTTTCTACCAAGGTAAAATCTTTATTTTTTTGAAGTATTTCTATCACTTTTTTTCTGACAATTCCTTTGATACAACCTTCTGTTAATGCCGGAGTTTTAATTTCGTTTCCTTTAACAACAAAAATATTAGCATTTGTTGCTTCTACAATTCCTTTATTTTCGTTTAACAACACACAATTGTCTAATTCGTTTTCTTGCATGTAAATACTTGCCAAGGTATTTAACATTCTGTTGGTAGTTTTTATAGTAGAAAGTAATCCAGAGTAATTATAAAAATCTTTAAACAAATCTATTTGATAGGTGTTTTTTGTTTGATATAAATTTTCAGAAACTTCAATTACATAATCAACTTCATTCGTTTTTGGCGTGTACAATCCGCCATCTTTTCTATACACAGACAATCGAACACGAACCTTTTTATTTTCTAAATGATTCGGAATTGATTTTAAGATTTCTTGTTCAATAAATTCTAAGGTAAATTTTAACGGAATTTCCATACGCAACATCCGCATAGAAGCCATCAACCTAAAATAATGATCTTCCCAAAAAACTACCTTATTATTGATAATAGCAACGGTCTCAAAAATGGCATCTCCATATTTAAACGCTCTGTTGTTTGCAGAAACATAAAAATCATTTTTATCAATTAAATCGCCGTTATAATTCAACATACATATCCTCTTAAATTTGAAAAACAAAATTACATTAAAACCATTAAAATTTGGATTATAATTCCATAAAAAAACCAGTAAAAATAAATATACTGGTTTCATTTAATCTATTAAAGGTAGTCAACTTGTGTTTTAAGATGATTTCAATTTATTTATGCTCCGATAGTCTGTTTTAATTCATCAATTTGGTTTTCCCATAACATTTTAGACTCTTCCACTTCATCTTCGCCATCTGCAAAATCGGTAACCATTAAAGAAACATCTTTTGTTATTGGGTCAACTTGGATTCTAAATTCAAAATAAGTTTCATCTCCTTCGCTTTCTTCCCATTTATATTTCATCTTTTCACCATTTTTATTTGACAAAATAGCCGCTTTTTCTTCGTCACCATCCCAAACAAAAGTGACTAATTTACCTCTTGAATTTACTTTATCAGCGAACCATTCTTCTAATCCTGCGGGAGTTGCAAAATAAGTATATAACATACTTGGTGAAGCATGAATAGGAAATTCTAGTTCAAATTTAATTTTACTCATTATTCAATTTCTTTGAAAGCCAATATAGGTATTTATTCCTTTTTAAAAAAATTAAAAACTTAGCTTGTAAAAAAACAAAAATAGGTTATATTTGCAGCCGCATAATTATGGCGAGGTAGCTCAGTTGGTTAGAGCGTCGGATTCATAACCCGGAGGTCACGAGTTCAAATCTCGTTCTCGCTACAAAGAAAAAAACCCAAAACAAATTCGTTTTGGGTTTTTTCTTTTTTATACTGATTTCATTTTCTGAAAGTTAGCTTTTAGACGTATTTTTTTATTCATTTTTATGTAATATTCTATTGCAAAAAAGAAAAATGAACTTATATTTGCATCTCTTTACCACGCGAAAGTAGCTCAGTTGGTAGAGCGTCAGCCTTCCAAGCTGAATGTCGCCGGTTCGAACCCGGTCTTTCGCTCAAAAGACTTCATTTAATTATGGAGTCTTTTTTTTATTTATAATTCTTTCAGTTTCTTTCCAAAAAGTAATAATAGTACAATTGGTATTGCCAACAGACCAACCATTAAGGTGTTTTGCGAAATTAGATTTGGCATCATTACCAAAGCAATTACAAATCCACCGATGGTGCCTCCTAAATGTGCAGAATGACCAACATTTCCTAATTGTTTTTTCATTCCGTAAATTGAATACAATAAATATCCAACTCCAAAAATATACGCAGGAATTGGAATTGGTAACGGAAACATCATTAATGTCATGTCTGGATACAATAAAATTGCTGCATATAAAACTCCAGAAACCGCTCCAGATGCCCCAACAGCGCTGTAATATGGTTCGTTTTTATGATAATACATTGAATACATGTTTCCGGCTAATAAACTTCCAAAATAAACAATTAAAAAAGAAATATTCCCCATGATTCCAGCAACAATTCCGCCAAATAAATACAACGCATACATGTTAAACCCAAGATGCATCCAATCTACATGTAAAAACCCAGAAGTAAGCATCCTTATTTTTTCTCCGCCTACAATTTTTCCAACTTGGAATTTATATTTATCTAAAAAAGTATATTCATTAAATCCTTTAATTGACACTAAAACATTGACAATGATGATTCCTAATACAAATTGATTCATTCTATATAATATATTTATCTACAAACTTAACATAAAACTATCTAAAAGATTGGCTTCTTTATAATAAAATTAAATCCGATATTTGCAATACAAAAATACGCATGCACAAACTTGTTTTCTATTTATCGTATCCCATAATTTGGTTGTTTTCTAAACTCCCTTTCAGAGTATTATATATCATTTCTGACGGATTGTATTATTTGTTATTTTACGTAGTTGGCTATCGAAAAAAGGTTGTTTTAGACAATTTAAAATTGTCTTTCCCTACGAAATCAGATACCGAGTTAAAGTTGATTAGGAAACGTTTTTTTAAACATTTTACTGATGTGTTTATAGAAAGTATAAAAAGTTTTTCTATTAGTGAAGAAGAGTTAAAAAAGAGGTATCGCTTTATAAACCCAGAAGTGGCAAATGAAGTTGCTAAAGAGGGTAAAAGTATTATTTTATTAGGATCACATTATGCAAATTGGGAGTGGGTTATTTCTCTTCCATTTGTTTTAAATATTGAAATATTTGCAGCTTACACAAAACTTCAAAATAAATATTTTGAGAAAGCCATAAAGAAAAATAGAACAAAATATGGAATGATTGGCTTTAAAACATCTGAGTTTATTAAATACATGGTGAAAAATATTAAAAACAAAAGACAAGGTTTGTATATCTTATTAAGCGATCAATCTCCTCAAGTAGAAAAAACATATTATTGGAAAGAGTTTTTAGGTGTTAAAGTCCCTATACATACTGGAGCAGAAATGTTGGCTAAAAAATTTGATTGTGCTGTGATCAATTTTAGTTGTAGGAAAATAAAAAGAGGGTATTACGAAATTGATTTTAAAACAATTACAACAACTCCAAAAGAATTTGGAAATTATCAAATAATGGACGAGTATTTAAAAATTACCGAAAAATTAATTCGTGAAGAACCTGCATATTATTTATGGTCTCATAAACGTTTTAAACATAAAGATAAAGCACCCAACTAAAGTCTAGTTTAGTTAGCAAACCATTTTTCTACCAAGGCTTTTTCTATAGACAAATGCGTTTTATGCTTATAATCGTTATTTACTATGTCGTAATCATAATCATTTTTCCACACTTCTACATTTTCACAAACTGCTTTTAAAGCATCACAAATAAAATTAACTTCTGCATTTGTTATCGTTGGATGAATTGACAAACGAACCCAACCTGGTTTTTCTACAGAACAACCTTCAATAATTTGTTTTTTAATCGCATTTGATCGTTGTTGATCTACATTTAACAAGAAATGTCCATACGTTCCTGCACAAGAACAACCACCACGAGTTTGAATTCCAAAACGGTCGTTTAATAATTTTACAATTAAATTAAAATGAACATGATTTACATAAAATGAAAAAATGCCCAAACGTTTTTTATGAGTTGGCGCTAAAATATGTACATTCGGAATCGACTCTAAACAAGCAAATAATTTTGTATTGATTTCTTCTTCTCTCTCATGAATTTTATTGGTGCCCATTTTTTCTTTTAGCTGAATACATAAAGCAATTTTTATGGTTTGCATAAAAGCTGGTGTTCCACCATCTTCTCTCATTTCTACATCGTCAAAATAATCGTGTTCTCCCCAAGGATTTGTATAACTTACCGTTCCTCCTCCAGGATTATCTGGCACTAGATTTTTATACAATTTCTTATTAAAAATTAAAACTCCAGAAGTTCCTGGTCCGCCTAAAAATTTATGTGGAGAAAAGAAAATTGCGTCTAAAGATGCATCTTCATCTTCTGGATGCATATCAATATCTACATACGGCGCAGAACAAGCAAAATCTACAAAACACAACCCGTTATTTGCATGAATTATTTTTGCAACTTGATGATAATCTGTTTTTATTCCGGTTACATTAGAACAGGCTGTAATTGAAGCTATTTTAATAGGTCTACTTTCGTGTTCTTTTATCAATTTTTCAAAACTATCAAAACACAACAATCCTTCTTGGTTACACGGAATTACAACAACATCTGCAATGGTTTCTAGCCAAGAAGTCTGATTTGAATGATGCTCCATATGAGAAACAAAAACAATGGGTCTTAATTCATCTGGAACTGTTGTATGTTCTTTTAAGCTTTCACTAATTTTTAATCCTAATATACGTTGAAATTTATTTACAACGCCTGTCATTCCTGATCCTTCGGTAATTAACGCATCATCTTCTGATGCGTTTACATGACGCTTAATCATATTTCTAGCTTCGTGATATGCCAACGTCATCGCCGCTCCGCTAGTTGATGTTTCTGTATGTGTATTTGCCACAAAAGGACCAAAATCATTTAACAATTTTTCTTCAATCGGTCTGTATAACCTTCCGCTAGCAGTCCAATCTGTATACATTAAATGTTGTTCTCCATAAGGAGATTCAAATTTTTGATCCACTCCAACAATATGAGTTCTAAATTGGCTAAAATAGTGTTCTAATGATTTCATGCTATTAACTATTAAAATAATCTAAACCTTCCTCCAAGTAAGATGGTATTTTCTATAAAATAAAAACTTTGTGAAGCAGTATCTGATGCACTTTTTGTGGTTCTAATATCTGACATATTTATATATCCTGCTTTTACATCAGATTGTATAAAAAAATGTTTTAAAAAAGTAATATTTAATCCAACACTAGCTGAAACTCCCCAACCAGAAATATGAAAATCATCGTGTCTTTCTTTTCCTAATAATTTTGTATTTGTTTTCGGAAATAAAATTCCTGCTCCCAATCCTTCGGTTAAATTGATTTGAAAATTTTCAGAATTTAAGCCAATTAGGTAACTAAAATCATCAAACCGATTCACTGCTGCATTGATGTAGTTCAATCCATCTGTATGTTCAAAAGTTAAAAAATTCTCAACCAATTGAATGTTTTCATTGGTGTAGACTTTGTCATAAGAAGATCCAGTATTAATTGTTCCGTTAATGAGTACATTTTGATTTGCATTCATTACATATTTCATATGATCTACTCCAATAGAAATGGTGTAATTTTCTTTGAAAAAATATCCAATTCTATAATTTGTTTGCGGAATTGTTATTCTGTCTAATCTAAAATATGGATTTATTCCAAATTTTGTTGGTCTATCATTCGCTGTAACATCTGATAAAGTGAAATCATAATTCTCTCCTTTAAAACGAATATCAGAATTAGAGTACGTTCCTCGATTCCAGCCCCAATAGACATAAAACTTTCCTTTATTTGATACTTTCTGTTGGACTGGTTCTTGAGCAATCATTTTTCCACTGACAAGAAATACAATTAAAAGTGTGAAAATTTTTGTTGTTTTTTTATGCAATAACATCTTCTATTTCTTTTATAAATCGTTTTGCTAAAGCATCTGCATTTTCTTGTGAAGTGCTTTCTGTATAAATTCTAATAATTGGTTCTGTGTTCGATTTACGCAAATGAACCCATTCGTTTGCAAAATCTATTTTCACTCCGTCAATGGTATTTACATTTTCATGTTGGTAGTTAGAAGCCATAGCTTCTAGTACTTCATCAACATTTATTTGTGGCGTTAACTCAATTTTATTTTTACTCATAAAGTAACTTGGATACGAATCACGTAATTCTTTACAAGACATTTTTTTATTTGCTAAATGCGATAAAAACAACGCAACTCCAACTAAAGAATCTCTTCCGTAATGCGAAGCAGGATAAATAATTCCGCCATTTCCTTCTCCACCAATTACAGCATTTGTTTCTTTCATTTTTATCACCACATTTACTTCTCCAACTGCACTTGCAGTATAAATTCCACCGTATTTTTCGGTAACATCTCTTAATGCTCTTGATGATGATAAATTAGAAACGGTATTTCCGCCTCCTAATCTTCCTAACACATAATCTGCACAAGCAACCAATGTATATTCTTCGCCAAACATAGAACCGTCTTCTGATATCAAAGCTAATCTATCAACATCTGGATCAACCACAATTCCTAAATCAGCTTTTTCTTTAACAACTAATTCAGAAATATCGGTTAAGTGTTCTTTTAAAGGTTCTGGATTGTGTGGAAACTCTCCGTTTGGTTCGCAATACAATTCTACACATTCAACACTCAATTCTTTTAACAAAGCAGGAATAAAAATTCCGCCAGTAGAATTTACACCATCAACAACTACTTTAAATTTCGCTTTTTTGATTGCTTCAACATCTACCAATTCTAAGTTCAACACTTCTTGAATATGTTTTTGTAAGTAACTTTTATCTTTTGTGTAGCTTCCTAAATCATCAACGGCTGCAAAATCAAAATCATCATTTTCTGCTTTCTGTAAAATCAATTCTCCTTCTGCTCCGTTTAAAAATTCTCCTTTTTCATTTAGCAACTTTAAGGCATTCCATTGTTTTGGATTGTGAGAAGCCGTTAAGATAATTCCTCCATCCGCTTTTTCTAACGGAACAGCAACCTCAACAGTTGGAGTTGTAGACAAACCTAAATCGACCACATGAATTCCTAATCCGACCAACGTATTGGCAACCAAACTAGAAATCATTTTACCAGAAATACGCGCATCTCTTCCTAAAACTACAGTAATTTTTTTTTTATTTTTATTTCTTTCTAGAATAAAAGCCCCATAAGCAGCGGCGAATTTTACCGCATCAATGGGGGTTAAATTATCGGCAGTTTTTCCTCCGATAGTTCCTCGTATTCCTGAAATAGATTTTATTAATGTCATGTTCTTTTTATTTTACTGAACCAGATTCAGTATCTGCTGAACAAAGATAAATGAAAAGAAGGAAGTTATAAAGTTTAAAAGTTAAAAGTTGAAAGTTGAATGACCAGTAATAATCAAAGCAGCAAAGAGGCAAAGCTAACTTGTAAACTTTAGACTAAAATCTATATCTTTATAAAAATCAATTTGTTGTATCCGTGAAAAAATATAAGATTGATACAGCCAAAAGTTGAAAGACAAAAGGCAAATAGTGTCATTCCCAACTTGATTGGGAATCTACAAAATCGATTTAAGTCAGTCTGGATTCCTGCCTCCGCAGGAATGACAAAAAAAACTATTTCATAAAATAATACACAGATTTAGAAATCTTAGCTAATTGATCGGTGCTTTTATCAAAATCTTTTAAGTTTTTAGAAAGTAATATCAGTAAATAACTTTTACCGTTCGGTAAGTACACAATTGCAGCATCGTGATGAACACCTGTTATTGAACCTGTTTTATGTGCAATTTCAATATTTTTTGGTAAATATTTCGGAATCATATCATTCCATTTTTGATCTTTTAAAGTAGCAATCATTGCTTCGCAATCTTCTTTTGTTCCCGCTGTTCCAATTGCTATTGCTTTCATAATTACCAACAAATCATTTGCTGTGGTAGAATTGCTTAGACCTTTTTGATATGCCTTTATATCTTCAACTCCACGCAGCACTTCTATCTTACCAGCTCCTAAACTTCTCATAGTAGTCGTTGTCTTTTTTGCATCAACCAATTCTATCAACACATTGGTTGCTAAATTACTGCTTACGGTAATCATGCTATACATTAAATCGTATAGCTTTTGTTTTGTATCAATTTTACTGTAAATAACATCGTCGCTATCATCACCAATATCCATGCTATATAAACTTTGATCAACAATGCTTTTAAATTCGTTTTTAAGCAGGATAGAATCATTTAAATTTATTTCTCCCTCAGATTGTTGTTTGTACAATTCTATCATCACAGGAACTTTCATGGTACTTGCTGCATGAAATTTTTCATCAACATTTATAAACACGTGGTTTTTTTCATCAGACAAATCTAAAAATGCCACGGCTACTTCTCCTTCAATATTCGAGATTTGATTTTCGATTGTAGTTTTTAAAGCATCTAAAGACTTCGAATTGTCTGTACAAGAAATTACAACAAAAAAAAGTGAACTTAAAAATAGCTGTTTGATGTATTTTATCATAATTATTATTTTAATTTGAGAGCTAATTTAATAAAAAAACGCCATTGAAAAAATCAACGGCGTTTTATATATGAATTAAGAAAAGGTTTTATTTCCCTTCCATTTTCTTCTTTAAATCAGCTAAACCACTAATGTCTCCAAGAGTTGTTTTTTCTGCTTCGGCTGCTTTTTTAGAAGCTGCTTTTACATTTTTCTTCTCTTCTTCTTTAAAGATAGATGTATGAGAAACTACTACTCTTCTGTATTCTTTAGAAAATTCTAAAACTTTGAATTGTGCAGTATCTCCTTTTTCTAATTTTCCACCGTCTTCTTTATCTAAAAAGCGAGTTGGTGCAAAACCTTCTACTCCATCAGCAAATGTTACTGTAGCTCCTTTATCATTCTTTTCAGAAATTGTTCCTTCATGTAAAGAATCTATAGCGTACGTTGCTTCATGAGCATCCCAAGGATTGTCTTGAGTTTGTTTGTGTCCTAAATTTAATTTACGACCTTCTACATCTAATTCTAAAACTTGAACTTCTAATTGATCACCTACAGATGTAAAATCTGATGGATGCTTAATTTTCTTAGTCCAAGATAAATCAGAAATATAAACCAATCCATCAATTCCTTCTTCTAACTCTACAAACACACCAAAATTAGTGTAGTTTCTTACTGTACCAGTATGAGTTGAACCAACAGGATATTTCTTAGTAATATCTGTCCAAGGATCTGGATGTAATTGTTTAATACCTAAAGACATTTTACGGTCTTCTCTATCTAAGGTTAAAATTTGTGCTTCTACTTCGTCACCAATTTTTACGAAATCTTGTGCAGAACGTAAATGCGTTGACCAAGACATTTCTGAAACGTGAATTAATCCTTCAACACCTTCAGAAACTTCAATAAATGCTCCGTAATCAGCTAAAACAACAACTTTTCCTGTTATTTTATCACCAATTTTTAAATCAGCATTTAACGCTTCCCAAGGATGCGCAGATAATTGTTTCAATCCTAATTGGATTCTAGATTTGTTATCATCAAAGTCTAAAATTACAACGTTTAATTTTTGATCTAACTCAACAACCTCATTTGGATGATTGATTCTAGACCAAGATAAATCTGTAATGTGAACTAAACCATCAACACCACCTAAATCAACAAATACACCATAAGAAGTAATATTTTTAACAATACCTTCTAATACTTGTCCTTTTTCTAATTGACCAATGATTTCTTTCTTTTGGATTTCTAAATCCGCTTCGATTAATGCTTTATGAGAAACGACAACGTTTTTAAATTCGTGGTTGATTTTCACAACTTTGAATTCCATTGTTTTTTCTACGTATTGATCGTAATCTCTAATTGGTTTAACATCAATTTGAGATCCTGGTAAGAATGCTTCGATTCCGAATACATCAACGATCATTCCTCCTCTTGTTCTACATTTTACAAAACCATTAACTATTTCTCCTGTTTCGTGTGCGTTGTTAACTCTATCCCAAGCTTTAATTACTCTTGCTTTTTTGTGAGATAAAACTAATTGACCTGAGCTATCTTCTCTTTTGTCAACTAAAACCTCTACAACATCACCAACAGCTAAGCTAGGATTGTAACGAAATTCATTTAAAGAAATAACTCCTTCAGATTTAGAATTGATGTCAATAATGGCATCTCTTTCTGTTAATCTTACTACGGTTCCTTCAATTACATCACGTTCGTTTACGAAACCTACTGTTCCTTCTAACGCTTTTTCGAATTCTTTTAATTTCTTTTCATCAACAGCTTCAATACCTTCTTCGTATTTGTGCCAATCAAAGGTTGCTAAAAATTCTTGTGGGTTTACAGTTTCTACAACTGTTTCTGCAACAGCTTCAGTTGCTGTTTCTTGTACTTCAGCAGCAACAACTTGCTCTTCAGTGTTTTTTGTTTCTTCAGACATTCTGAATTTACTTTGTATCTTGTTGTTATTCAGATTTTTAACGGCAACAACATCAAGAGATGTTTATATAAATAATTGTTTTCTAATTCCTTTTATAAATCTGTTCTCGTAAAAAGGAGTGCAAATGTACAAAATATTTGTAATTAAACAATGGTTAATATAACAATGATTTAATTTAACAATGTGACAATTTGAGGAGCTAAGAGCCTAGACTGTTAGACTGTTAGACTGTTAGATTTTTAGAAAAAAGAGAATAGACAGGTTTGTTTGTAATTAGGATCTAACTGCAAACTGCTATTGAAAACTGCAAACTAACTATTCTTACTAAATCTGGTTTTTAACCTTTCCACTACGCTCAAAATAACAATTATTGAATAAACTCTTTAAAGTCTTTAACTCGCTCTCTACTCACTATAATTTCTGTTTCTGAATACGAGTTTAGAATGATTTTTAAACGACTATTGGTATACGCAACAATGTCTTTTATTGCTGATATTTGCACGATAAAAGTTCTGTTTACTCGAAAGAATTTTTCTGGATCTAATTCGGCTTGTACTTCTTCTAAAGCGCCATCTAACAAATAACTTCTATTTGTGGTTGTATGAATATAGGTTGCTTTATTTTCGCTGTAAAAACATTCTACATCATCTGTAGAAATAATTTTTAAATGCTGACCGACTTTTATGGTAAAACGTTTTTTGTATTTTCTATCTATCGGGTTTACTAGTAGTTTTTTAATGTCTTCAAAATTTAGCTGAACATCTGTCTGCTTTACACGGTGACTTTTATATTTATCTACCGCAGTTTTTAATTCGTCTTCATCAATCGGTTTTAATAAATAATCGATGCTATTTAATTTAAACGCTTTTAGCGCATATTCATCATACGCAGTTGTAAAAATAATGGCACTAGAAATAGTAACATGTTCAAAAATTTCAAAAGACAAACCATCTGACAGCTGAATGTCTAAGAAAATTAAATCTGGATGTTCGTTATTCTGAAACCACTCGATCGATTCTTCTACAGAATGCAACATTTGCTTTGCTTCTACTCCCAATTCTACCAACATCCTACTTAATCTTCTTGCAGCTGGTTTTTCGTCTTCTATAATAATTACATTCATGCTAAAACTTATTATGATCCTTATTCATTTCTTCTTGTATTTTACGCTCTTCCCAATTTTTACCAAAAAAATTAAATTTATATCCATTTATTGCGTGAAATGTTAAAACGATTCCCCACCAAAAAAACAATCTGTAATTGCTGATTTCTGTAAAAGCATCTAGAAAAGAATCGCCATAAGAAATATCCAAATAAATTCTTCTACCAATAAAAAATCCGTTGATTACAAGATAAAAAGCAAAATGTTTATAAAATCCTTTTAAAGCTTCTACTCTTTTTTTAGCTTTTATGTATTTATCATTCCTATTATTCGTTTCCATTATTTTTAAAATTTAGCATTGCGTTCTTCTTCCTCTAAAATCTCTTTTAGTTTTTTCTCTTCCCAGTTTTTCCCTACAACATTAAACCCAAAAACTCCTAACCAGTGAAAAAAGACTCCAATTCCCCAAAAAACCCAAGTAGAATACACTCCGAAATTTTGTAGCACTTCTTCAAAAGAATCAACGCCATCATTCATTAAACCAAAAATGATGATTCCGCTTAAAAATGTATTGACGATTATATAGACAATTAAATGAACATAAAATCCTTTAATTTTTTCAACTCTTTTTTTTGCTCTCAAATATTTAATACCTTCTATTGTTTCTGCGTTTTTCATACTTTCTTTATTTATACTGTTTGTATCTCTCATCTTCTTCCATCAATTCTTTGATCTTTTTTTCTTCCCAATTTCTTCCTAAAAACGGATTGTAATTGTAGGTATCCATTGCGTGAAATGTTAATCCCATTCCCCAACCAAATATTGGAAACCAAAACCAGTGAAACTCTGGCACAAATTGTAAATTTATAAATATTAAAAAAGGAATTACAATACAATACGATGCTAGATTAGCATAAAACCCTTTGATTTTATCTACTTGTTTTTTTGCTCTTAAATACTTTTGTTCTTCGGTAAATTCTTTCATGATTTCCAACTTTTTATTTTGAATGTTTTCTATCTTTATCCATCAATTCTTGAATCTTTTTGGCTTCCCAATCTTTTCCATACCCAATTTTAGAAGGTCCAAAAACTAAAAACCAATGTAGTATCACTACAAATACAATTCCTGGAGCAGCAAACCAAAACCAATGATATCCTGGAGAAAAAACCAAATTAACTGTTACAATTATAATTAGAGAGACAATCTCTATTACTAGATGAATATAAAACCCTTTAATGTCTTTTACTCTCTTTTTTGCTTTCAAATACCGTTGCTCTTCTATAAAACTCTGTTCCATATTATTCCCAATTTGATGTGTCATCATTCTCTTCCATTAATTCTTTAATCTTTTTATCCTCCCAGTTTCTTCCTAAAAATGGATTGTAATTATACACGTCTAATCCGTGGAATATCACTCCAATTCCCCAACCAAACATTGGAAACCAAAACCAGTAAAACTGTGGCGAAGTGTATAAATTGATGAATATTAAAAATGGAATGACAATACAGTAAGACGCTAGGTTTTGATAAAATTCTTTTAACTTCTCTACCTTTTCTACAGCTCTTACATAGCTTGAGTTTTGAATCTCTTCTGTGTACATAATGTTGTTATTTTTTGTTAATAATGGCAAGCTTACTCTAAAGGTTACATTATCATTTGTGATTTCTACACTTCTTTTTGTTAGTAAATAATACCTGTCTGTAATGTTTCTTAATCCAATTTTTGTGCTTTTACCAATTGCTTCTTTATGATTGACATTGTTTTCTATAATTAAGGCTCCGTCTTCTTCAAAAATGCTAAGTTTTAATGGTTTGCTTGATGAAACCACATTGTGTTTTACGGCGTTTTCTAATAACAATTGTAATGATAAAGGCACAATTTTTAATTCTTCGTTGCTAATTTCTGATGGAATGTCAAATTGTATGGCATCTTCAAATCGCATTTGCAACAATTCCATATACGTTCTTGCAAATTGCAATTCTTCAGAAAGCGGAATCAATTCTTTGTTTCTCTGCTCTAAAACATAGCGATATACTTTAGACAATTTTGTTGTAAAGCGCTCTGCTTGCTTCGGGTTTTCGCTAATTAAAGAGGTTAATACATTTAAACTATTGAATAAAAAATGTGGATCAATTTGGTTTTTTAGAGACTCAAATTTTGCGGTTTCTGTTTTTGCAACAATTTCTTGTTTGTTGCTTTTTTGTGTTTGCGATGCTTTCCAATTGATCATAAATCCACGAGCATGGAAAAATACAGCAATTACTAACGCACCAATTATTGTAAATACATGCACCAAAAACAACTCTCCAAAGAAAAAATGTTCAAAACCATATCCAAGAATCAACACATATTGTACATAATGAATTAGCAATACAATAAAGATTGTATAAAATATCGTTGCTATAATTCCTACGGTTAGTCGTTGATTTGTTTGTTCTACCCAACTCCATTTGGTATTTAAGTATTCATTAATATAACCGTTTCCTAATCCTAGTCCGAAAGAATACATTGCAGAAAATAAAAAAATAGTTCCAACACCTTTTAAGGTAAACTGTTGATTTACAATTACAAAAAAGACTCCAAAACCGATCGTTAATTTCAAACAAATAATAACGTCTCTCTTTATCTTATTTAGTGTTGAACTATTTTTCTCTTGACTCATGTCTTTTTATTTATCGATGTAGGTTTTGCTCTTAAAACTTAATCTCTAAAGTTACATTTTTATCTGAAACCTCAAACTGTGCTTCGTCAAAATTTGGTGGGCCAAAACTCATTGGATTGTTAGAAACTCCGTAATCTTCTAATGGCATACCATTGGGTTGAAAATCTATTTTATCATTATTGTTTTCGTCATGAAAACAAATAATGGCATAATTACCAGATTCGATATCCGTAAATACTACTGTGCTTTTTTTCCCTTTTGGAGAGCTAGATTTTGCCTGAACTGGCACTTTCATAAAGTTTTCTTTATCGTATAAAGCATAACTTACTGTACCTTTATCACTAGACACATTTGTTACTAATACTGTAATGGTTCTTTTTTCTGTATTTGTTTTTTTAGCTGTATACATTGATGTTTGAAATACAACTACAAATGCGAAAATTGCTGTGAATACTTTCATGATTTCTTGTTTTTAATTGTTAATGACACCACAAAGATGTACTAACAAACAAGTTTAGAAAAGGAAAAGAAACCGAATTGTATTTTTTTAAGGATGAATTGTAGAACTTTATAAATTCAACCCTTTTTTATAGGTAAATAATGCTCTTTCTCTAGCAAATTTATGTTCCACAATTGGTTGTGGATACGTAAATTCGTTCAAATCTTTTACCCAAGTATTGGTGTATTCTAAATTTTTGTCAAACTTTTTCAGTTGCTCTGTTGGATTAAAAATTCTAAAATATGGAGCAGAATCGCATCCTGTTCCTGCCGCCCATTGCCAATTCCCATTGTTAGCTGACAAATCATAATCTACTAATTTTTCAGCAAAATAAGCCTCTCCTAGACGCCAATCAATTAATAAGTGTTTACACAAAAACCCTGCTGTTACCATACGGACTCTGTTGTGCATATATCCTGTTTGGTTTAACTGCCGCATTCCTGCATCAACCATCGGATAACCCGTTTCTCCTTTGCACCAAGCTTCAAATTCTTGCTCGTTGTTTCTCCACTCAATCTGATTGTATTTACTTTTAAAATTCTGAGTAACAACTTTCGGAAAGTGAAATAAAATCTGCATAAAAAATTCTCTCCAAATTAATTCACTTAAATAGGTTGCATTACTTTTAAGTGCAATTTTAATCAATTTTCTAGCACTTACTAAACCGAAACGCAAATACGGAGAAACATAAGATGTTTTATCGACAAACGGAAAATCTCTAATAGCATCGTACTGATCTAAATGAGCTAAATTATACCGTTTTACTTTGATTTTACTTTCCACAAAACCAATGGATTCTAAAGAAGGAAAAACCGTTTTGAAATTGTAAAAATTAGATTTAGGATTATTTTCAGATAATGAAATATCATTAAATTTTGACAACCATTTGTTTTTATAAGGTGTAAAAACAGTATACGGCAATCCGTCAGCTTTTACAACTTCTGATTCTTCAAAAACAACCTGATCTTTATACGAAAAAACTCCAATGTTTTTTGAATTTAAAAACTGAGCAACTTCTAAATCTCTAGAAATTGCATAGGGTTCGTAATCTTTGTTGTAAAAAACTTTATCGATTTTATATTCAGAAATTAACTCTTTCCAAATTTCAATTGGTTTTCCTATCTTAATTAATACTGATGAATTGACTTTTTTTAATTCAGTATCAATCTTTTTTAAAGTATTAAAAATAAACGTAATTCTTGCATCATCTTTTGGCAAAGAATCTATAATATCTATATCAAAAATAAAAAGAGGAATTACGGGTTCTTTTTCTAAAGTTGCCTTGTATAAAGCAACATTATCTTCTAAACGTAAATCTCTACGAAACCAAAATACATTCATTATTTAAAAATAGTATCTAATACTTTTTCTCGGTATTCAAAAATAGTTTGCAATTGTTTTTTTATAAATAAAGATTGTGCTATTCCTCCTAAAAATCCAAAAGGAATTTTATACGATATTTTATCTTTCATCAAGGTTTTACCGTTTGGTAACGACTCAAAAAAATGTTCGTGATGCCACATAGAATAAGGACCAAAACGTTGTTCATCAATAAAAAATTGGTGTTCTTTTACTGCGGTAATTTCTGTAACCCAATTTGTTTTTACAAACGGAATTGGAGATACTTTATACGTTACAATCTGACCTTGATACGCTTTTTTATCCACTTTAGAAGTGATGTGAAAACCCATTTTTGGTGGAGTAATATTTGATAAATTTTCTGGTGATGAAAAATAATTCCACGCTTCTGATAACGGAATATTTAATTCTTGTGATGCTTCTAACGTATAAATACCTGAGTGTTTAAAAAACTGAATCATTTATTTTAAATATTTTGTAATCTTTCTACTCATTGGTTTTGTTAAGGAAAAATAGTAATCAATTAACTTTCCATTTTCATCTACTAAATACTTTTGAAAATTCCATTTTACTGAAGAATTTTTAACACCATTCTGTTCTTTTTGGGTTAACCACGCATATAATGGATGTTGCTTATCGCCTTTTACATCAACCTTTTCAGTAATTAAAAAAGTAACTCCAAAGTTGATTTTACAAAAAGACTGAATTTCTGTTGCTGTTCCTGGTTCTTGACCACCAAACTGATTAGAAGGAACGCCTATAATCATTAATTTGTCTTTATACTGCTCATATAATTCTTGTAAACCTTCGTATTGTGGCGTAAAGCCACATTCTGAAGCCACATTTACAAACAATATTTTTTTGCCTTTATAGTCTGATAAATTTATTTTTTCTCCAGAAATACTCTTAATTTCTATGTTGTATAATGAACTATTTGTTTCCATTTTTTCTTTTTTATTGATGAGATTTATGCTTAAAAATAAACAAAGTAAATATATGTTATTCATTTTCTTAATTGTATAAAATTATGTATCCGTTTAAAGTTGACGCAATTGTCAACCAAATTAAATAGGGTGCAATTAACAAGGTGTACCATTTTAATTGTTTGATAAAATTGAATGTAAAAAAACCTACCAACAACCATAGGCTAATTATTACAACAAATCCAACAATTGTTAAATGTTGATTGAAGAAAAAATAATTCCAACTAACATTTAAAATCCATTGTACTAGAAATAATCGTATTAAAAAAGAATTATTCTCTTTAAAAAGCAATGCTAATTTGGTCATATAAAATGAAAATAGCACCATAATTGTTGTCCAAGCAGCACCAAAAACCCAACCTTCTGGAGTCCAAGGAGCCTGATTTAGTGATGTGTACCAATTTGATGCTGGGCCATCATTCATTAAAATAGTTCCAATGCCCAAAGCACCAACGTTTGCCACAAAGAAAATTACGAATAAAATATACTTGTTTTTCATTTTTATACTGTTTTAAAAAAGTTAGACTTCTTAAATTGTTCATTTAAAAATACCACCCAAAAAAGCATGTTAAAAGCATAACCAATATCTTCAATAGGGATTGTAAATAGACGAATTCCCAGGTTTTCTGAATTGTTATACCAAACTACTGGCTCTGCTATAAAACTACCTGTTAAGATTCCGTTCACAATTAAAAACGGAATTAAAATAATGACAAAAGCAATGTAAAATCGCTTTAAAATGTCTTCAGCAAAAAATAGTGCAACTAATAAAGTAAGTATTAATAATGAATAATTAATACTTGTGTACCATTTATCTAAATTAAAAAACAATGTAACAGCCGTAATAATCAATAAAAAATAAGTGATTCCTTTTACTGCTTTAGAAGACAATAAAAGCTTTGGTTTAAAATATTCTAAGGAATAATGGATAAAAATACTAGCATACGGAATACAAATAAAAAACAACATTTCATCAATCGGCAAACCTGCAATTTTGTAAGGTAAATGATAGGCTTCATTAAAACCCCAAATTCCATTTTTGGTAAAAATAACGTCCCAAATAATAAAAAATGTTGCCACTATAAGTATTGACGAAAAAAACGTTTTCCATTGTTTAATGAAATTCATTTTCTTATTGAAAGAATACAATAAAGGAAAGCTAATTGAGCCAATATTTAATAGCAAATACAAATACATTAGCCTTTGTGTTTTTTAAAATATTTTAAAGGCACAAACAACATTCCAAAGCATTCCCCATCTGGTTTATCTAAATGTTTATGATGAATTTTATGTGCTTTTCTCAACCCTTTTAAATACATACTACTTGTATTTCTAAACCATTTAAAACGTCTATGAATTAACACATCATGTACTAAAAAATAGGCAATTCCATAACATAAAATCCCTAAACCGATAAAGAATAAATAGTTGATTTCTGGTCTAATTCCAAAATAAAATAATAAAATACTTGGAATTGCAAACACTACAAAAAAAGCATCATTTTTTTCAAAGACATGCGGATATCCTGGCTGATGATGATCTTCGTGTAAAAACCAACCAAAACCATGCATCACATATTTATGTGTACACCAAGTGATGCCCTCCATTGTTAAAAATGTTATCAAAGTCGTTAAAGCAAAAAACATCAGATTAAATTTAGTTTATATTTTACAAAACTTCTTGCTAGTAAATTTATTTTCATCGGATTAGATATTCTAACTCTTGTTTCCATTATTTTAGAAGAAGGTGTCTGTTTTAATTTTTTTAATAATCTTTTATAATATCGATATGCAACATAGACACCAAATTTTGCCTCAACAGGAAGCTTTAAAATCCCCTCTTTAAAAGCAACTTCAAAATCTTCCTCTATTTCTTTTATAATTTGATCTTTAGATTCGTTATTTAATGCTCGAAAATCTACATTCGGAAAATAAGATCTCTGTAAACCTTCCAAATCATCTTTTAAATCTCTTAAAAAATTTACTTTCTGAAAAGCAGAGCCTAATCGCATTGCGGCAGATTTTAATTCGTCGTATTTTTGAATATCACCATTTACAAAAACTTTTAAGCACATTAACCCAACTACATCGGCAGAACCATAAATATACGAATCATATTCTTCCTTTGTTTTGTATGCTGTTTTATATAGATCCGCTTTCATGCTTTTTAAAAACGCCTGAATTAAATCATCAGAAATTTGGTACTGAAGAACCGTTTGTTGAAATGCATTTAAAATTGGATTTAAACTAATTCCGTCTTCTAAAGCTTCATAATAGTCCGCTTCAAACTTATTGATTAATTTTTTTTTATCATATTGATGAAAAGAATCTACAATTTCATCAGCAAAACGAACAAAACCATAAATATTATAAATGGCTGTTCTAATTTTTGGTGATAACATTTTTACCGCTAACGAAAACGAAGTACTGTATTTTTTAGTAACCAACTTACTGCAGTTATTAGAAACCTCATCAAATAGTGCTTTCATACGAATGTTTTTTTATAATTAAATCGGAAACTATTTTTCCAGAAATTAATGAGGGAGGAACTCCAGGACCCGGAACTGTTAATTGACCAGTAAAAAATAAATTTTTGACTGTTTTACTTTCTATTTTAGGTCTTAAAAAAGCAGTTTGAGTCAAAATATTTGCCAAACCATAAGCGTTCCCTTTATACGAATTGTAATCTTTGATAAAATCATTTACACAATATGATTTTTTAAATAAAATGCTGCTTTTTACTTCTTGATTTGTTAAGTTTTCTAATCTATCAATAATTTTTGTAAAATAGACTTCTCTTAACTCTTCTGTATCTTCTAATCCTGGTGCTAAAGGAATTAAAAAAGTTGCTACTTCTTTTCCGCCCGGAGCTAAACTAGCATCTGTTATACTCGGAAAACTTGCATAGAATAATGGCTTTTCTGGCCAAGAAGGATCATCGTAAATTGTTCTTGCATGTTCATCAAAATCAGTATCAAAAAACAATGTATGATGTGAAACGTCTTTTAGCTTTTTATCTAACCCAACATAAAATAATAATGACGAAGGTGCAAACACTTTTTTGCTCCAATACTTTTCTGAATACTGTCTGTATTTAGTCGGTAATAAGGTTTCTGTATGATGATAATCTGCTCCACTAACCACAATATCAGATGGTATAAATACATCATTTACAATTAAACCAGTGGTTTTACCACTATCATCCAAACAAATTTTTTCGACATTTGCATCTGTCTCAAACACAACTCCCAAACTGGAAGCTAAAGTTGTCATTGCTTCTACCACTTTATACATTCCTCCTTTTGGATGCCAAGTTCCCAAGCCAAAATCTGCATAATTCATGAAATTATAGAACGCGGGAGTATTACTTGGTTTTGCGCCCAAAAACAATACAGGAAATTCTAATATTTGAATCAACTTCTGACTTTTAATTTTTTTACGAACTTGGGTTCTAATGGTTGAGAAAAATTGATTGATTCTTTTAATTGTTACCGGAGTAATCAATTCAAGCGGAGAAACTCCAGGTCTGTATACCAAATCTTTAATTGCCGTATTGTAATTAAACTTTGCGGCATCTAAAAAATCTTTCAAATATTTAGAACTTCCTTTTTCTTCTTTTTCAAATGCATCAAAAATTTCTTTTAATTTACCAGAAATAATAATAGATTCTAATTCAGAAAAATACACTTGATATGCAGGATCTAATCGATCTAACTCGTAAAAATCTGATGGTTTTTTATCAAAATCGTTAAAAAACTTCTCAAAAACGTCTGGCATCCAATACCAAGTTGGACCAATATCAAAGGTAAATCCTTCTTTTTTATATTGCCTCGCCCTACCTCCTGTTGTCTTGTTTTTCTCATACACCGTAACGTCGAAACCAGCTTTTGCTAAATAACATGAAGCAGATAATGATGAGAATCCTGAACCTATAATGTGAATTTGTTTTTTCATTTTGTTTAACAAATATACAATTTTATTAAACAAAAATACATAAATCAAAAAAATTTATAAATCTTTTAACAAATCAATCAAGCCTTTATAAAATAAAAATTGACCATTATAATCAGTAGAATTTAGATTTTTAGTTCGATTACCAAAAGCCCAAAATTCGTGTTTTGTGTTTTTTAATTTCACATCGATCTCACTAATATAGTCATTCATTAATAAATCCACTGGAGCAACTGTAAAAGAGGATATAAATTTTATTTTAGTAAACATTGTTAAAAGAGAATTCAAATTGTCTAACGGAATACTTTGTCCTAAATAAATCGTCTTTTTTCCTCTTAAAGATAGTTCATAGTTTAAATACATCAATCCTAATTCATGAATTTCATTTTCAGGTAAAAACAACACATAGACCTCGCTATCATCTACCAATAAATTTTGTTGAATTTTCTCAATATTGATTTGTATTTTCTGTGAAATTAAATTTGAAACAAAATGTTCGTGAGCAGGAGTTAAAGTGTCTGTTTGCCACATTAAACCTATGTGGTCTAAAAAAGGAATAAACACCTCTTTAAAAACATCTCTAAATGTTTTATTAATCAATAATTGATTATAGGTTTGATTAAACAATACTTGATCAAAACTAAACATTGCCATTTTAAATGCATTAATAGAATTGTCTACCAATGCATTTTTATTCGCTAATTCTCTTGCAATTAAAACAATTGATTCTTCAGATAATTTTGCAATTTTCGAAATCTTATAATTATTTTTATTTAACAAAGAAACATTCAATAATTTCTGGAGGTTTTTAGTATCATAATATCGTGCATTTCCACTCGTTCTTTCTGGCGATAACAGTTGATACCTTTTTTCCCAAATCCTAATTGTATGCGCCTTAATTCCAGATAGATTTTCTAAGTCTTTAATTGTAAAGCTTGTCTTTATATTGTTCAATTTAAAATTAGTTTAATTAAACAAATATATGATTTTCATTTTAATAGTAAAATTTTAAAGCCTAAGTCTGTAACATTTTTTACTTTTGAGCTACTTATAACATTAAACTAACCAATTATTAACGTGCAAAAAGATTTAGAGTCTAAATTTTTACTGGATTTTGAGCAAAATCAAAATATTGTTCACAAAGTATGTAGAATCTACACTACAAATCAAGATGCACATAATGATTTGTTTCAGGAAGTTGTGATTCAACTATGGAAAAATTACAGCAAGTTTAGAGGCGATTCAAAATTCAGCACCTGGATGTACAGAGTAGCATTAAACACCGCAATTTCTTTATATAGAAAATCGACCAGAAGTATTAAAACTCAAGATATAGATGATTTTAGTTATAGAATAAAATCTAGCGAGTACGATAATACCGAAGAGTTGCAATTAGAAGCATTATACAAAGCAATTCATCAATTAAATGATATTGATAAAGCGCTCATATTTTTGTATTTAGAAAACAAACCTTATAAAGAAATTTCAGAAACTTTAGGGATCACTGAAGTAAATGCAAGAGTTAAAATGAATAGAGCAAAAGAAAAGTTAAAAAACATATTAAACCCATAAAAATGGATTTAGAAAAATATAAAAAATCTTGGGAAAATCAGCCAGTAGAGACAAATGCGGTTTCTAATATTGATGTTTACAAAATGTCACATTCAAAATCTTCATCAGTAGTAAAATGGATACTAATTGTTGGAATCCTTGAACTCATTTTTTGGACAAGTTTAACCTTTTTGATTCCACAAAAATATATGGAAGTCTATAAAGATTTTAAATTAATGGAGTTGTTAAAAGCAACTACGTATGTACATTATGTAGTCATTTTTGTTTTTTTAATATTATTCTACAGAAATTACAATTCTATTTCAATTACAGATAGTACTAAAAGATTAATGAATAAAATTTTATCTGTTAGAAAAACAGTTAGGTATTATGTGTATTACAATTTAGGAACCATCATCGTTTCTAATATTGTTTTAATGTTTATTTTATTAGGACAGCCAGATGTCTTAACAAAAGTAATGAACCCAAATGGTTTAAATATAGAAACTAATACTGTTATAACAATTTTTATAGTTACTAGTGCAATATTAGTAGTAATAACCTTTACAATTATTTGGCTATTTTATAAGTTTACTTATGGAAGATTACTTAAAAAGTTACATGAAAATTACAAAGAACTCGATCATTTAGAACATTTAAATTGATAACAAAAGCTCCAACATTATGTTGGAGCTTTTCTTTTAAAATGATTTTAATTCAGCTATTAATTTATCTAACATAACATCAGTAAAATCTAAATGTGTCACCATGCGTAGTTTTCCATCACCCATAGAAATAAAATGAATGTTTTTCTCTTCCATTTTAGTTACAAAATCATTCTCATCAACAGTATCATTTGTATAAAAAATGACAATATTCGTTTCAATTGGCTCTACACTTTTTATAAAAGAACAGGCTTCTAAAACTTCTCCAATTTTTTTGGCTCTTAAATGATCGTCCGCTAATCGTTCTACATGATTATCTAATGCATAAATTCCTGCTGCTGCTAAATAACCAGCTTGCCGCATTGCGCCACCAAAGACTTTTCTGATTCGCAATGCTTTTGCAATGTGTTCTTTTGTTCCTAATAAAATAGAACCAATTGGCGCACCCAATCCTTTTGACAAACAAATTGAAATGGTGTCAAATAGTTCTCCGTATTGTGTTGGTGTTTCATTTTTTGCAACCAAGGCATTAAACAATCTTGCTCCGTCTAAATGAAATGCTACGTTTTTTTCTATACAAATTTGTTTTATTTTTTGAAGTTCTTCAAAATCCCAACAAGCGCCACCACCTTTATTTGTGGTGTTTTCTATACAAACCAAACGCGAATAAGGCGCGTGAATATCTGCTCTACCAGAAACCGCATACGCCAATTGTTCTGCAGTAAACATTCCTCTTTCTCCATCAATTAAATGAGAAGTAACTCCTGAATTAAATGCTGCTCCGCCACCTTCAAAATTATACACATGCGCCCACTTATCGCAAAACATTCTGTCTCCAGGTTGTGTATGTAATTTAATTGCAGTTTGATTTGCCATGGTTCCTGACGGAAAAAATAACGCCTCTTCCATTCCAAACATTTTGGCCGCTTTTTTTTGCAACGCATTAATTGTTGGATCACTTTTAAAAACATCGTCTCCAACTTCTGCATTCATCATTGTGGTTAACATTGCCTTTGTTGGCTTGGTAACTGTATCGCTTATTAAATCTATTCTCATTTTTTATTATTACTTATTTTTTAACTTTTACCTTTCGTCTTTTACCTTCTGACTTTTACCTTTTGACTTTTAACTACTTAATCCATTCCTATTGGTGAACCGTCTGGAATTTTTGGTGATTGTACTTTTTTGAATTTAGAAGAATCCTTTTTAAAATCGTCAATACTTTTTATCAGTGCTTCATCGTACATTTTTTGAATTCCTTTTGATTCATTCCTTCTTATAAGGGCTTTGATTTCATCTAGTTTATAAAATACAATTGCTGTTACTTGTTTGTAGTTATTTTGATTTGCCGCTAAATAAAACAACTGATTTAAAACTTGTTCGTTTACAACATTTTGTAGTTCTTGATAATAACTGTTTTTATGCGTTTTTTTGAACGTGTTCTGAACAACTTCATCAATCAATTCTTCTAATCCTAATTGTGTTTTATCTAAACTTTTGTGTACTACTAAACGTGCTGCTCTTTGTGGATGAAACAACAATTCTAAAGTCATTTCTGAAGCCGTTTCTACTGCTCCATAAGGATCAAATTCTGCACCAACTTTACTTTTAAAAGATTCTCTTGTTCTTCCGTAACCAAAAGCTCTTGGCGGAAACAACTTTAATTTTGAAGTAGGAATTGCAATGGTTTCTACATCAATTGTTTTTAATAAAGCCGAGAGTGCTTCTCGTTCTTCCGAACCGGGAATTCTTTTTACGATGGTTTGCTTTCCTCCTTTTATTGCGTAATTATAATCTAATCCTCCAATTATCTTAGAAACCGCCTCTGTTTGATATCGATGTAAAAAATACAACGGAACAAAAACGTCTTCTAATACAGAATAAGGTTCTTTGCTTTTAATATTATCCGCAGAAAATTTATCAATCGCATTTTTTCTAATCTCTAATAAAGAGTTCAATTCATCTGAAACACTTTTCCCATTATCCCATAAATGTGCAAACGCATGTGCACTTCCTTTAGGTCTTGCATCTTGATCGGTAATAAAACGCAATCCTTTTGCAAAAGCAGTATTTAAAATACTTTGTAAACTTTCTTCTTCGTTCTTTACAAATTGTTGATATGAATATGCAACCGTTACTTTATCCCATGCTCCAATTCCTGTTGCGTAGGCATTTGAAAAATCAATTTTTCCATTTTTTAAAGAAAACTGCGGATGTGGATAATCCATTACGGATGATCTGTTAATAGTACTAGCAATGTAATTGTGTGCAAAACCTAATGTATGACCAACTTCATGAGCTGCTAATTGTCTAATTCTTGCCAAGGCCATTTCTAACGCGAATTTGTCATTTGGTGTATTTGTAGCATACGGAGCTTGTAAAGCTTGCGCAATTAAAAAATCTTGTCTAATTCTTAAAGAACCTAAACTTACGTGTCCTTTTATAATTTCTCCAGTTCTTGGATCAGAAATACTTCCGCCATAACTCCAACCTCTTGTAGATCTGTGAACCCACTGAATTACATTGTATCTTAAATCTAACGGATCTGCATCTTTTGGTAACACTTTTACCTGAAAAGCATCTTTATAACCAATGGCTTCAAAAGCTTGATTCCACCATCTTGCACCTTCTAACAAAGCAGATCTTACAGGTTCTGGCGTTCCTGGATCTAAATAATATACAATCGGCTCAACAGGTTCGCTAATTGCAGCATTTGGATTTTTCTTTTCTAATCTGTGTCTGTAAATAAATCTTTTTGTAATGGATTGATTTACTGGCGTAGCATAATCCATATAAGACATCGGAAAAGAACCAGAACGCGGATCGTACACTCTTGGTTTGTATTTATTATCTGGCAATTCTACAAAAGAATGATGCTGATACACCGTTACTGCAGTTGCATTTGGGGTAACCGACCATAAATTTCGTCCTTTTGGTGTTCCTTTAAAAGTCAATAATACATCAAATTCTACATTTTTTTTAAATGCTTTGGTTCTTGCTAAATTAAAAGCGCTTCTAGAAAGATCTACATTGTAAGCTCCTTCTCCGCTTCTAGACAATGTGTTAGAAACTCCAAAAGTATCTTGCATAAAAAACGAAGTTGCATCTACTAAATAGGTGTTGTTTTTTTCTTCTTTGATCACAAAACCATGTAAAACAGATTTTGCAAAAGCTTCTTTTATCGATTTTTTTTCTTCAACATTATCGGTTAATGCTCTATACTCTTGATTTGACTGAATTAATAAAATTTTATTTCCAGCTTTTCTAAAAAACACCACTGCTCCACCTCCCAATTTTCCTCTATCTAAACCAATATCATTAGAACCAATTCCTTCAGAAAGTGCGTTTACATATAAAAACTCACTTTCTAGTTTTGAGATTTCTAAAAATATTTTGTCGGTACTGCTATCATAATAAAAGTTGAAGTACCCTTTATACTTCGTTACTTTTTTATTGTCTTTAAAAAATTGTGAAAAACAGGTTTGATTGATAAAAACAAATAGTACTAAAATGGTCAATTTTTTCATGGTTGATAGATTTTCTATAAAACTATAAAATATTGATGAGAAATAAGATTGAATAAAATATTAAATCATAATTTTTAACTTATTTTTGTTTCACCTATGATTACACAAGAACAAGTAAAAAATATTTCTGATAGAATTTCTAAGCTTCAACAGTATTTAAATATTGAGCAAAAGCTGATAGAAATCAACAATGAAGAAGAAAAAACAATGTCGCCAGATTTTTGGAATAACCCAAAAGAAGCGGAAGCTTTTATGAAAGAACTCAGAATCAAAAAAAAATGGGTAAACGATTATAATACGGTTGTTGGTTTATTAGAAGACGTTCAAGTATTGTTAGATTTTTACAAAGAAGATGAAGTTTCTGAAGAAGAAGTTGTTGCACAATTCACAAAAACAGAAGAAGTACTAGAAGCCATAGAATTCAGAAATATGCTTTCTGATGAAGGCGATAATTTAAGTGCTGTAATTCAAATTACTGCTGGAGCAGGCGGAACAGAGAGTTGCGATTGGGCAGAAATGCTGATGAGAATGTACATGATGTGGGCAGAGAAAAATGGTTTAAAAATCAAAGAATTAAATTATCAAAGTGGAGATTCAGCAGGAATTAAAACCGTGACATTAGAATTTGATGGCGATTATGCTTTTGGTTGGCTAAAAGGAGAAAACGGCGTACATCGTTTGGTACGGATTTCGCCTTTTGATAGCAATGCAAAAAGACATACTTCTTTTGCTTCTGTATATGTGTATCCGGTTGCTGATGATTCTATAGAAATTGAAATAAATCCAGCGGACATTGAAATAACGACAGCAAGATCTAGTGGCGCTGGCGGACAAAATGTGAATAAAGTGGAAACCAAAGTTCAGTTAACACACAAACCAACCGGAATTCAGATTCAATGTTCAAATTCTCGTTCTCAACACGACAATAGAGCAACCGCAATGCAAATGCTAAAATCTCAATTGTACGAAATAGAATTGCAAAAAAGACAAGAAGCCAGAGCTGATATTGAAGCTGGAAAAATGAAAAACGAATGGGGAAGTCAGATCAGAAATTATGTAATGCATCCTTATAAATTAGTGAAAGATGTAAGAACTGCTCACGAAACAGGAAATGTAGACGCTGTTATGAATGGAGATATTGATGCCTTTTTAAAAGCCTTTTTGATGATAAACGGACAAGAAAAAACAGATACAACTTTATAAAAAAAATGATAAAAATATACCACAACAACAGATGCAGCAAATCGCGCTGCGGATTAGAAATTGTAGAAAATTCTGGAAAAGAATTTGAAGTCATTAAATATTTAGAAAACACTCCTTCAGAAAAAGAATTAAAAGAGATAATTGTACTGTTAAATATTGCTCCTATCGATTTAATCAGAAAAAATGAAACTATCTGGAAAGAAAATTACAAAGGAAAAAAATTATCTAACAAAGAAGTAATTAACGCAATGTTACAACATCCCAAATTAATAGAAAGACCAATTGTAGTTAACGGTAATAAAGCTGTAATTGGCAGACCGCCAGAAATTATAAAAACCATCTTATAATTTAACTACTTTTCTTTAACAGAAGTTTAACAAGTCTTTGTTTAAACCAATTAGCAAACCTATTGTCCTATTCATTTAATAATAAATCAAACTAATGAAAAAAACAATTTTAGTTTTAATTTGCCTTTTTAGTATATCGGCACTTTTTGCGCAAAGGCCATCTCAAGCAGCAACGTATGCTGTTTTTGGTAAAGTAATTGACAAAGACACCAAACAACCTTTAGAATACGCTACTATTGTTCTAAAAAACTTAAAAAGCAACAAATTAAGTGGGGGAATTACTGATGGAAAAGGTGAGTTTTACATTAAAATTACTGGCGGTACTTACAATATAAGTATTGAGTTTATTTCTTTTAAAACAATTCGTTTTAATAATAGAACTATTGATAAAAACATCAATCTTGGAACCGTAATTTTATCTGAAGATGGCGAAATGCTTGATGAAGTAAATATCATTCCAGAAAAATCTACCGTAGATATTCGTTTAGATAAAAAAATATATAACGTTGGTAAAGACATGACTGTTAAAGGTGGTAATGTTGCCGATGTTTTAGACAATGTTCCGTCTGTAAGTGTAGATGTCGAAGGAAATGTTAGTTTAAGAGGAAATGAAAATGTACGTATTTTAATTGACGGAAAACCTTCTTCTTTAGTAGGATTAGACGGCACAAGCGCATTACGTCAACTACCTGCTGATGCAATAGAAAGAGTTGAAGTAATTACTTCTCCTTCTGCCAGATATGATGCTGAAGGAACTGCAGGTATTTTAAACATCATTTTAAGAAAAGGAAAAGTTACCGGATTTAATGGTTCAATCAACCCAACTATTGGAGATCCAACACAATACGGAATTTCGACAAACTTAAATTATAGAACTAAAAAATTCAACCTTTTTACAAACACTGGTTATAATTACAGAAATGGACCAGGAAAAACAATTAACAATTCAACCTATTTTGATAATTCTGGTACTATTACTGGTTATCTTGATGAATTAAAAAATAACAATAGATTAGGAAAAGGGTTTAATTCTAGCTTTGGATTAGAATACTATATAAACAATAATAGTTCTCTTTTGGGAAATATCGTTATCAGAAAATCTGATGGACAAAATACAACCTCCAATAATGTATCAATTTTTGATGCTAACAAAAACTTAACTGATACCAGAACTAGAGATGAAAATGAATTATCTGATTCAAAATCAATTCAATATTCTCTTAACTATACAAATAGATTAAATGATTATGGGAAAAAATTAACAATCGATTTACAGTATAGTAAAAGTGATCAAGATAAAAATGGAAGTATTTTTCAAAATAATGCGTTTGTAGAAAATAATAGTACTCTTCAAAACTCTACTAGAAAACTTTTCCAAATAGATTATGTTTTTCCAAGAGAAAATGGTTCTCAATTTGAATTAGGCTATAAAGCTGATTTAGACAAATCAACTTCAGATTATAAAAACTCCCCTGCTGTACCTTATTCAGATCCAAAATTTAATCTGTCAAATAATTTAGATTTTGAACAAAACGTATATGCATTATATATTCAATACGGTAAAAAAATTGAAAAATTTTCTTATTTATTTGGTTTAAGGGGTGAGTTAACTGAACAAAACATCAGCTTACTAACAACAAATGAAAATTACAACAAATCATATGCTCAATTATTTCCAACTATCAATTTAGGATATGAATTATCTGATAATGAAAGCATCACTCTTGGATATAGTAAAAGATTAAGAAGACCAAGATCTTGGTTTTTAAATCCTTTTGAATCTAGAAGCTCAGAAACAAATATTTTTAAAGGAAATGTTAATTTAGACCCCACTTTTACAAATTCATTTGATCTTGGGTATTTAAAAAAATGGGATAAATTAACCTTAAATTCCTCAATATATTATCGTCATTCAACTGGTATTTATCAATTTATTAGTGAAGAAAGAGGAGATTTCGTTAATGGTATCCCAGTAATTGTTAGATCTCCAATTAATTTATCATCAGAAGATAGATATGGATTTGAGTTTAACACCAATTATAGTATTTCTAAAAAAGTAAATCTTTCTGGTAGCTTTAATTTTTATGGATTTGAAACAGTAGGTAAATATAATAATGTAGATTTTGGAAATAAAGATTCTAATTGGGATGCTAGGTTTAATTCAAGAATTACATTGCCTGCAAGTATTCAATGGCAAACTACAATGTCTTACAGAGGAGGACAAAAAAATGCTCAAAGTACGAGTGACGGAATTTTTAGTGCAAACTTAGCTTTTAGTAAAGATTTATTTAAAGACAATGGTACATTGGTTTTAAACATTAGTGATGTTTTAAATTCTAGAAAACGTAAAGGATATTCTTACACACCAAATTCTTCTACTTACGGAGAAATGCAGTGGAGACAAAGACAAGTATCTTTAAGTTTTGTGTATCGTTTTAATCAAAAGAAAAACCAAAAACAACAAAGACCACAACAAAATAATGATTTTGAAGAAGGTGGTGAAGGCTTTGGAAAATAATACTTAATTATTTGAACATAAAAAAGGGTTTGCAAATGCAAACCCTTTTTTATTGAATATTTTTTTAAAAAAAACTACTCTTTATCAGCAGCTTTTCTTGCTTCTCTTTTTAATTTTAAATTCTCCCAAATTGTGCCACCAATCCAGTAAGGAACAACAAATGTTAATAAGAAGATTAACAACCAAAAACCAGCTGTAAAAATAAACATGAATAATAAAAATCCTGAAAATTCTGAAAAATCTAACATTTGTGTTTCTTTAAAATAATTAATACCACAAAAATAATACATATTTTCAATTTACACTAATAATTAAAATTTATTTTAAACAAGTATTTTTTCTTTTTGTTGATAACTGATTGTGATACTTTTAGTAATTTTGTAGGAGTAAAAAACAACACAAAAAATGAAATACAGAATAGAAAAAGACACCATGGGACAAGTAAATGTTCCTGCTGATAAATATTGGGGTGCACAAACAGAACGTTCTAGAAATAACTTTAAAATTGGCCCTTCTGCTTCTATGCCCTTAGAAATTGTTTACGGTTTTGCATACTTAAAAAAAGCTGCTGCTTTTACTAATTGCGATTTAGGCGTTCTAACATCAGAAAAAAGAGATTTAATTGCTCAGGTTTGCGATGAAATTTTAGAAGGAAAACACAATGATCAATTTCCGTTAGTTATTTGGCAAACTGGTTCTGGAACGCAATCAAACATGAATTGTAATGAGGTTATAGCAAATAGAGCGCATGAAATTGCAGGAAATATTATTGGCGAAGGCGAAAAAACCATTCAGCCAAATGATGATGTAAATAAATCTCAATCATCAAACGACACCTTTCCAACAGGAATGCATATTGCTGCGTATAAAAAAATTGCAGAAATCACGATTCCTGGCATTGAGCAATTACGAGATACTTTACAGGCAAAATCAGAAGCTTTTAAAGACGTTGTAAAAATTGGAAGAACACATTTAATGGATGCTACTCCACTTACTTTGGGTCAAGAATTCTCTGGGTATGTTGCGCAATTAAACTTCGGATTAAAAGCTTTAAAGAACACCTTGGCACATTTATCTCAATTAGCTTTAGGAGGAACTGCTGTTGGAACAGGATTAAATACGCCGAAAGGATATGATGTTTTAGTTGCTAAATACATAGCTGAATTTACAGGAATGCCTTTTATTACAGCAGAAAATAAATTTGAAGCATTGGCTGCACACGATGCTTTTGTAGAAACTCACGGAGCTTTAAAACAGTTAGCTGTTTCTTTAAACAAAATTGCAAATGATATTCGTATGATGGCTTCTGGTCCAAGATCTGGAATAGGAGAAATTATGATTCCTGCAAACGAACCAGGAAGTTCTATTATGCCCGGAAAAGTAAATCCAACACAAGCTGAAGCTTTAACAATGGTTTGTGCACAAGTTATCGGGAATGATGTTGCGGTTACGATTGGCGGAACGCAAGGTCATTACGAATTAAACGTTTTTAAACCAATGATGGCTGCTAACGTTTTACAATCTGCAGAGTTAATTGGAGATGCTTGTAAGTCTTTTGATGAAAATTGTGCTACAGGAATTGAACCAAATCAAACTAGAATTACTGAATTATTAAACAATTCACTAATGTTAGTTACTGCTTTAAACACCAAAATAGGATATTATAAAGCTGCTGAAATTGCAAATACTGCGCATGCAAACGGAACAACTTTAAAAGAAGAAGCAGTTCGTTTAGGATATGTTACTTCAGAACAATATGATGAATGGGTAAAACCAGAAAAAATGATTGGAAATTTAAACTAATCACAATCAACCTTAAAGCAAAAAAGACTCGATAATTTAAGTCTTTTTTGCTTTTTTATGGCTTTAACATTTTAATTATTTTTAAAAATAAATTTCCTTTTTCTTCTTCTTCATGATAACCATTTCCATACTTTCCGTAACCATACCCATAACTATATCCATATCCATATTTACCTTGTAAAGAAAAATCATTTAACACATAACTAATATTAGCAACCTCTTTATTTTTATACTTATCATCAATCATTTTCATCATTCCTTTTTCAGAATAATTTTGACGAATTACATACATTATTGCATCTGTATATTTAAATAATTCTAGAGCATCTGATACTAAACCAATTGGAGGTGAATCTATAATTATATAATCATATTTTTCTTTTAAATAATTCATTAACTCATCAGTATTATCACTAATTAATAATTCTGAAGGATTTGGCGGAATTGGACCAGATAAAATTAAATCTAAGTTTGGTACTTTTGTATTAACAGTAACATCCTCAATACTATTATGTCCAATCAAAAAATTTACGACCCCGCGTTCATTCCCTAAACCAAAATCTGAAAATATTTTTGGTTTTCTTAAATCCAACCCTATTAAAACTGTTTTCTTTCCGCTTAAAGCAAATACTGAAGCCATATTAATAGAGACCATTGTTTTACCTTCTCCACTTACAGAAGATGTAATTAGTATTGTTTTTGAATTAGAATCTGATTTATTTGTGTTAAATAAAAATTTAACATTTGATCTTAGCGCTCTAAAAGATTCAGCCACAGAAGATTTTGGTCTTTCAAAAACAGCTAAATTATTTTTCCAATTATTTTTTCCAATAACACCTAAAACTGGAATTGCATATGTTCTTTCGATTTCTTCAACAGAATGTATCTTACTATCTAAAGACTCTAAAATTATAATATAAAAAAGCGGCAAAACCAAACCAACCATTAGAGCAAGTAAATAATTAAAACTTGGTATTGGGTAAATAGGTCCGTTATCCAAATCTTTAGCAGTATCAATTATTTTAACATCAGAAACATTTGCCGCTATTGCAGTTCCTGCCTCATAACTTTTTTGTTTTAGATAATTATAATTAGCTTCAGACATATTATAACTTCTTTCAAAAGCGATCAACCCTTGTTCTTTTTCAGGCAACATTTTTTGTTTATTTAACGCAACTGACAATCGGCTATTAACCTTTTTTAAATCATTTTTAAACGTACTTTTTAAATTTCTAATATTCTCAAGAAGTATTTTTTTTGTGGTTTCAATATCTTTATCTAGAGCTATAACATCTGGGTGATTATCTGTAACCGTATTTCTTAGTTTTTCTCTAACTGTCGTTTTACTAATTAGCTCTCCTACTTCTATTGGAATTTTACCATCGGCTATTTCTATTATTGCGGGTACAGGGATTTTATTAAATTTTTTATGTGTAAGAACATAGTTATTTAAACTATCTAATAACTCAATATTATTAGTTACATTTCTTTTTTGTGAATCTATAAGAGTAATTTTTTCTAATATTCCAGATCCTTGTGCAGATAAATTATAAATATTATTTTTTGATTTAAATTTACTTAATTCTTTTTCTAAATTTTTTAAATTCCCTGATTCTATCTTAAATAAGTTATCTATATATTTTTTAGTATTTTCTGCATAAGCAATTTTTGCGCTTTTTTTATCTTTTTCAAGAACTTTTACGGAAGCATTCAGGTAATCTACAATTCTATTTTTATTAGATCCTTCTAATTTTAACTCAAGAATTGAAGCTCCATCTGTTAAATCAGAAATTTTAATAGACCTGTAACCTTTAACTGTAGTGTCAAAATTACTAAACTTAATAAAATAAAATTCTCCTAGAGATAAACTACTAACAGAATGAATTGTGAAGTTTAAAAAAGGTAAATTAATTTTTTCTCCTGAAAAGTATTCTCCTGAAAAATTTATTTCCTTTGATGCGTAACTAGAAAATGTATTTCCTGTACCTTTTTCTATAATATTACTTGTATAGGTAATTAAAGCGTTTCTTCCTTCTGTATTATAGTCAAATGAAACCTTGTACTTATCTCCACCTAAACCCTCAATTTTAATAAGATTATCATAAAGTTGAGGCTTATCTAATTCTACCTTTATTTTAAAAGGTGTGCTACCGTATACATCTTCTAATCTGTACCTTCCTTCTTTTAAATAATCAATGTAAAACTGTAATGATTCTACTACTTTTTCATTATGAGTTCTAGACTTTAAAATTACCTTTACGGTACCTATCTCATGGCTTTCTCCACCCCAATTAAATGCTATATTTGTACCTGTAGAAAATAATGGATTGTTTTCTTCTTTAACGCTAATAACCGTATTTAGGCTGTATAATTTTTCTTTATAACCGTTCAAAAATTTAGCTACAATTAAAGCAATAATAGTAGTAACAATAAATAATTTCCAATACCCAATAATTTTAAAAACATACGTTTTTATATCTATTGAATTCTCTTGCGAATTATTTTCATACAAACCTCTTTTCCTCATAATTTTATAAATTCCTTTTTAGCAAAATAATAGAAGTGACTAAAGTAAAAATAGACACTAAAGAAGATAATGATTGTAGCCCGGTTGTTCCTGTTCCCCAAGATTTTTGCTTTAAAGGAATGACATTAATATAATCGTTTGGTTGAATATAAAAAACTTCAGAATCAAAAATTGTTGCCTTTGTTAAATCTAAAATATATTTTTTTCTATTTCTCCATAATTCAACTTTCTTTTTATTTCCCGTAATAGAAATATCCCCTGAATTTGAAATAGCATCTAATATACTTACATTAGCTTGATAGATAACTTTAGGTCCAGGGTTTTCAATTTCTCCAATAATTGTATATTTAATTCCTGATAGACTCACCGTTACAAAAAATGTTTCTTTGTTTTTAAAGTACTTTAAAAGTTTCTTTTCTAACTTTAAACGAACTTTTTTTGTAGTAAACCCTAATACATTTATTTCTCCAATTCTTGGTAATCGAATATTACCATGTCTATCAATTCTATATCCTATTTGATCACTTATACCCCTTTCAAAACCTCCACCATTTAAACCTGATTGATTTGTAGTGTTTGATTTCTTAAAAAGCGCTACATATTTTTCATCTTCAGCTTTTAAATCAATAGTCAGTACATCACCAATTTGCAACCTATATGGTGTATTGTTTAACTTATAAATATTTTTTTTAGATATTGGGTCACCTTGCAAATAAATTAAATCTTTACTTGGGATGCATGAAGTTAAAAAAGAAACTAAGAGAAGTACAAAAAATCGTTTAAGCATAGATCAAAATATAATTACTTCTCAAAAATATAATTTTTATATCGCTCTTCCTATAATTTTCCTTTAATTTTGTTATTATTTTATATGCAAAAAGTTTTTTCTTACATAAAGTACCTCATTAGATCTACAAATCAACATGGAATTCATTCTCCGTTTGTATATGATTTAACCACAAAATGTTTTTATAAAAAACCCGATTCCTTTAATAAAAAAGCACTTAAAGCACATAGATTCAGTATTTTAAGCAATAAGAGTAAAATTGAAATTACAGATTTTGGTGCTGGTTCTAAAGTTTTTAAAAGTGACTTAAGAGCAATCTATAAAATTGCTAAATATGCTGGAATAACTTCTAACAGAGCCCTTTTATTAAGTTGTATTACGGCCTATTTTCAACCAAAAACAGTTTTAGAATTTGGCACTTCACTCGGAATTGGAACTGCAGCTTTGCATATTGGGAATCCAAATGCTCAAATTACAACTCTTGAAGGTTGCAAAAACACCGCAGAAATAGCACAAAAACAATTTGATGAATTTTCTTTTAAAAATATTGAGGTGATTACTGGGGAGTTTACCAAAACGCTATCAACATTAAAATTTGAAAATTCTTTAGATATGGTTTATTTTGATGGAAATCATCAAAAAGAAGCAACGTTGAAATACTTTCATCATTGTCTTCAATTTATACATAACGAAAGTTTTTTTATTTTTGATGATATTCATTGGAGCAAAGAAATGGAAAGTGCTTGGTTAGCAATAAAAAAACATCCAAAAGTAAAAGTTACCATCGATACCTTTCAGTGGGGAATTGTATTTTTTAGAAAAGAACAGGAAAAAGAACATTTTATCATTAGAGTTTAAAAAAAGTGTATTTGTTTAAATAATAAACACAACAATTTTATAACTCTACGACTTTTAAACTTTGTAACTTTGTAACTTTAACAACTTTGCAACTCAAAAGAATGAAAATTTACACCAAAACGGGAGACAAAGGAACAACCGCATTATTTGGCGGAACAAGAGTTCCGAAACATCATTTAAGAATAGAATCTTACGGAACTGTAGATGAATTAAACTCGTATATTGGTTTAGTTAGAGATCAAAAAATTGATGAAAACGCAATCAATTCTTTGATTAGAATTCAAAACGAATTGTTTACGCTTGGCTCCATGTTGGCAACTCCACCAGAAAAAGAAATCTTAAAAAGTGGAAAAGAGCGATTGAATATTCCTAAAATCACTTCAGAAAACGTTGTATTATTAGAGCAAGAAATTGATACCATGAATTTAGAATTGCCTCAAATGACCAATTTTATTTTGCCTGGAGGAAATCAAACCGTGTCATTCTGTCACATTGCTAGATGCATTTGCCGTAGAACGGAAAGATTAGTAACTGCCTTAAATGAAACTGAAACCGTAAATCCTGCTATTTTAGAATATTTAAACCGCCTTTCTGACTATCTCTTTGTATTGGCACGGAAGTTGTCTAAAGACTTATCCGTTAAGGAAACTCCGTGGATTCCTGAAAAAGAAAAATAAGTTCTTTAATTTTATTGACAGATTTATCAAAAAAAACTTGGTTTTCTGATTAAAAAAATTATTTTTGCAGAAAATTAAACTTTACTAAAAATGTATTGGACACTAGAATTAGCATCTTATTTAGCAGATGCGCCTTGGCCAGCAACGAAGGATGAATTGATAGATTACGCTATTAGAACAGGAGCACCGTTGGAAGTTGCAGAAAACTTACAAGAAATTGAAGATGAAGACGAAGCTTATGATTCTATTATAGAAATTTGGCCTGACTATCCGACTGAAGAAGATTATCTTTGGAACGAAGATGAATATTAACAAAAATTTACATCAAGAAAGTCTCAATCGAGGCTTTTTTTTTGTTTACATTTAACATTAAATTGTAATTGCTGTCAATAAATATCAACTTATTTATTATCAACTAATTATAAATCAGTATTCAATTTATAAAATTGAATTTTAATACAGAATATATACAATGAGCTTATTAAACTCGGTCCTAAAAGTATTTGTTGGAGACAAACAACAAAAAGATTTAAAATTACTACAACCCATCGTTGAAAAAACAAACTCTTTTGCAACAGCGATTGGCAATTTATCAAATGATGAATTAAGGGCAAAATCTGATGAGTTTAGAGCTAAAATTAAAGAAGCAACTAATTCTTTTGAAACAAAAATCACTGAATTAGAGCAAGAAGCTTTATCCGCAGATATAGACAGACAAGAAGCAATTTATACAGAAATTGACACCTTAAAAGATCAAACTTACGAAGCCTCTGAAGCTGTTTTGCAAGAAATAATGCCAGAAGCTTTTGCAGTAATTAAAGAAACTGCAAAAAGATTTACAAACAATACTGAAATTGAAGTAACCGCTACTCCATTTGACAGAGAATTATCAGCAATTAAAGAAAATGTAACTTTAAAAGGTGATAAAGCTGTTTGGCCGAATTCTTGGGACGCATCTGGTCTAAAAATAACTTGGGACATGATTCATTACGATGTTCAGTTAATTGGTGGTTCTGTATTGCATCAAGGAAAAATTGCAGAAATGATGACTGGAGAAGGAAAAACCTTGGTTTCTACTTTGCCTGTTTACCTAAATGCATTAACCGGAAAAGGAGTTCATGTTGTTACTGTTAATGATTATTTAGCAAAACGTGATGCTGCTTGGATGGGACCAATTTTAGAGTTTCACGGATTAAGTATTGATTGTATTGATGTACATCAACCAAATTCTGATGAACGTAGAAAAGCATACAATGCCGATATAACATACGGAACAAATAATGAATTTGGTTTCGATTATTTGCGTGATAATATGGCGCACACAAAAGAAGAATTAGTGCAAAGACCACCAAATTATGCAATTATTGATGAGGTAGATTCTGTATTAATTGATGATGCTCGTACACCGTTAATTATTTCTGGTGCTGTTCCGCAAGGAGACAGACATGAGTTTAACGAACTAAAACCTTTAGTTGCTGATCTTGTTACCTTACAAAAACATTATTTAGTTGGAGTTTTAGCAGAAGCTAAAAAATTAATCGCAGAAGGAAATACCAAAGAAGGTGGATTTTTATTGTTAAGAGTTTTCCGTGGAATTCCTAAAAACAAAGCGTTAATTAAATTTTTATCACAAGAAGGAATCAAACAAATTCTTCAAAAAACAGAAAACACCTACATGGCAGACAATAATAAATTGATGCCAGAAGTTGATGCTGACTTATACTATGTCATTGAAGAGAAAAACAATTCTATTGATTTATCAGACAAAGGAATTATTCATTTATCAGGAAAAACGAGTGATGAAAACTTCTTTGTGTTGCCAGATATTGGTGTAAAAATTGGTCAGATTGATAATAGTGAAGATGCTCCTGAAGAGAAAGCGGCAAAAAAAGAAGAATTATACAAAGACTTTAGCATAAAAAGTGAGCGTATTCATACAATGAATCAATTATTGAAAGCCTATTCTTTATTCGAAAAAGATACAGAATATGTAGTAATTGATAATAAAGTAATGATTGTTGATGAGCAAACAGGTCGTATTATGGACGGTCGTCGTTATTCTGACGGATTACATCAAGCCATTGAAGCAAAAGAAAATGTAAAGATTGAAGACGCAACGCAAACATTTGCAACAGTTACTTTACAAAATTACTTTAGAATGTATCGTAAACTTTCTGGTATGACAGGAACTGCGATTACAGAAGCTGGTGAGCTTTGGGAAATTTATAAATTAGATGTTGTAGAAATTCCTACTAATAAACCAATCCAAAGAGACGATAAAGAAGACTTAGTTTATAAAACAACTAGAGAAAAATACAACGCTGTTATTGAAGATGTTGTAAAATTAGTGGAGCAAGGAAGACCTGTTTTAGTAGGAACAACTTCGGTTGAAATTTCTGAATTATTAGGTAGAATGTTGCAGATGCGTGGAATATCGCACAATATATTAAATGCAAAACTGCATAAAAAAGAAGCAGATATTGTTGCCGAAGCTGGTAAACCTGGAGTGGTAACTATTGCAACAAACATGGCGGGTCGTGGTACAGATATTAAACTTTCTGAAGAAGTAAAAAAAGCTGGAGGTTTGGCTATTGTTGGTACAGAAAGACACGATTCTCGTAGGGTTGACAGACAATTACGTGGAAGAGCTGGTCGTCAAGGAGATGTTGGTTCTACACAGTTTTATGTTGCTTTAGATGACAATTTGATGCGTATTTTTGGTTCGGACAGAATTGCAAAAATGATGGATAGAATGGGATTAAAAGAAGGCGAAGTTATTCAGCATTCTATGATTACCAAATCTATTGAAAGAGCTCAAAAGAAAGTTGAAGAAAACAACTTTGGGATTCGTAAACGTTTGTTAGAATATGACGATATTATGAATGCTCAACGTGAGTTTGTATACAAACGAAGAAGACATGCTTTAGACGGAGATCGTTTAAAAATTGATATTGTAAACATGATTTACGATACCTGTCAAGCTATTGTAAATCAAAACAAACCGTTAAAAGATTTTAAAAATTTCGAATTTGAATTGATTCGTTTTTCATCAATGTCTTCTCCTTTTTCTGAAGAAGAATTTGAATCTATGAGCGAACAAGCCTTGATTGATTCATTGTACGAAACAATTTATGCACATTATCAAGATAGAATTGCTAAAAACGCAGTTGCTGCTTTTCCTGTTATTAAAGATGTATACGAAAATGAAGGCGATAAATATGAGCGAATTGTAGTTCCGTTTTCTGATGGTGTAAAGAGTTTACAAGTTGTAACCAATTTAAAAAATGCGTACGAATCTGAAGGGAAAGAGCTAGTTAAGGATTTTGAAAAAAATATTACACTTGCAATTATCGACGAAAATTGGAAAACGCATTTACGTAAAATGGACGAATTAAAAAGTTCTGTTCAGAATGCATCGTATGAGCAAAAAGATCCATTATTAGTTTATAAATTTGAAGCCTTCGAGTTATTTAAAGTAATGATTGATGACGTAAATAAAGAAGTTTTATCATTCTTATTTAAAGGAGAAATTCCTAATCAAGGAAGTATTTCTGAGGCGCGTCAACAAAAAAGAGAACGTTTAAACGTTAGTAAAGCTGATGTTCAAAATAGTTCAGAACAAGCAATCAACAATTCTAGACAACAACAAAACGAACCCGTTGAAACTGTAGTTAGAGAACAACCAAAAATTGGAAGAAACGAACGTATTACAATTAAAAATGTAATGAGCGGAGAGGAAAAAGAAGTAAAATACAAACAAGCCATCCCTTTGATTGAAAAAGGAGAATGGGTTTTGGTAAAATAATTAAAAATGAAAAAAGCAATTCCATATATTTACATCATAGTTGGTTTCAGTTTTGTTATTAAAGGTTTTTACGCCTTCTTTAATGAACAAGAAATTTACTATCTAATTTTCTCTTTAAAAACGGAAAGCAAATCTATCTATATTTTATTTAATTTGTTTTTTGGAGGATTGATTTTATATAGCGGAATAGGAAGATTGAAAAGTTTTAAAAAGTAACTTTTTCTCTATAAAATAAAAAAAGCCGATGCATTGCATCGGCTTTTTTTAGTTGAAATAATTTCTTTTATTTTTTTCTCAAGTAAACAGTTCCAAAACCAGCTTCTAGTTTCATTTTTACTTTTCCTCGTTTTAATTTTAATTTCATGTGTTGTTGTCCGTCAGATTCGCTATCCTGCAACACATTAAAAGCTAAATCGCTATAAATCGCTGAAGCGTTTGCTTCTACATTTACATCAGAATTCGATGGCATTGTAATATCTATAAACCCATTATTTGTGTAAACAGAATACAATTTTAATGGTAGTTTTTTATCAAATGATACGGTAACATTTCCGCCAATTGAATTGATAGAAACTGGACCAGTAACATCAGTCAATTTAAAATTACTCAACGATGTTGTCAACTCAACTTCTCCATTAAAATTTGACAACGAAGATGTTTTATTTGAGTAAAAAATAGATCTATTTTGATTTGTTTTTTTACAATTACTCGTATCCCATTTTAGCTTTAATGAATTTGGTATTTTAATAATATATTTTTCATTTCCAAACATTACCATCTGACCATTATCATTATCTCTAAACACCAATTCTTCGTTTTTTTGTTCAATAATAAAATAGATTCCTAGTTCTTTATTCTCTTGTTTCTTTCCTAATCTTTTCAGTCCTTCTTTTTTACCAAAGTCTGTTCTTGAGAAAAATAAGCTATTAGACCTAGTAGCTGGTAGTGAATCTAATCTTCCGTTAGTTGTTGTATAAAACGTTCCTTTTTTAAATTGATTTTTTAAATTTTCTTTTGAACTAAACCTAACATTTTTTGTCGCCTTAACTTTTGTAATCATATATCTACTACTATCATGCAAACTTTTAATAATTACCTCATTCCCATCATATCCTTCAATTTGAAAGTTTTTAGCAGAACAAATACTTAAAATTCCTTTGTTAAATTTAATTTTTTTCTCTTGTGCATTTACTGATAAGACAGCTAAAAACACAACAACTATTACTGTGATTATTTTTTTCATGATTATTGTTTTAATTGATTCATAGCTAAGGTTGCGTTGCTCTTAACTATTGGGAATGTTTCATTATTATTAATGATTTTTTTAAGGTTTTTTTGTGCACGATGTTCTCTTAAAAAGCTTAACGATTTAATAATTTTTATTTGTACTAACGGAGTTTTCTCCTTTTCTAAAGCAGTAATTAAATTGATTCTTATATTGTCATTTGATGGAAATTTCAACAACGCATCAATCGTTGCAATTTTTACATTTGCGTTTGTATCGTTGTGCAAAATTTGAATCAATGTGTTTATTATTTTTGAATCTTCTTTTTTAAATTCATCATCAAATTTATACACGCCTTCTAAACGTTTTCCAGCTGATTCATCTTTTAAATAACTTAATACTTCTTTTGTTTCTGCAGAAACTCCAGAATTCTGATTCCAAAAGAAAATAGAAAACACCAACACAATACTTGCTGCAACAGCAATAAAACGCAAATACATCTCTTTCAGTTTTTTAGGTTGATGCAATGCTGCCTGAAGTTTCTTTTTGAAAAGAACTTCTGATGTTGCTGACATTTTTTCAGAATCAAATTCGTTTTTATGTTGCTGAATGTGTTCTTTTAAATTCATTGTTTTGATGTTTTTTTAATAGTGTTATCAATTGATTTTTTCCTCTAGCATATTGATTTCTAACAGTACTTTCGTTGATTTGCAAGATTTCAGAAATCTCTCTGTGATTGTACTCTTCAATCATATACAACACTACTATTACTCTATATTTTTCTTTTAATTTGCTGATGCATTCTTTGATAAAATCTATCGAAATTTCTTCAGTATTCTCAAACTCCATTGCTGCTGTTTCCGCTTCTATTTCTTTAGAATATTCCAAAGAAAAAATGTTTTTTTCTTTTCTTATTTTATCAAAACACAAATTGATTGCAATGCACCGAAACCAAGCCGCTAAATTCACGTCATCATGTACTAGATGTATCTTTTCAAATCCTTTTATAAAAGCATCTTGCACCAAATCTTCTGCATCTTCTTTACTTTTTAAGATTCTCAAACAACTATTGTACAAAAAATTCTTATACTCATTATACACCTCAATTTGAGCTGTGTAATCATTTTGTTTACATTTTTGTATGATGTCTTTTTGAGTCAAAAAAGATACTGTTTGGTTAACCTTACATCTTTATAACGTAAGAAAAGTATTTGTGTCTCAAAAAATAGGAAAAGATTTTCAATTATTTTTATAGCTAAATTAATAAAACAGATTAAAAACCGTTATACTTGTTAAAACAGCACGAAAATGAAGAAATTTATATTGTTATTATTTTTCACTTCCTCTCTGTTTTCGCAGACAGATAAAAATAACTATACCCAACCAAATAAAAATGCCATATACTTTGAAATTGGCGGTTTATCACTTAAACCTTTCTCAATAAACTACGACAGAATGTTATTTACAAGTAATACTGTTTACTTTAACTCAACAATTGGTTTTGGTTTTGATAACAAAGAAAGTGTGAACGATAGTGGCTATTCAATTCCAGTATATTTTAATCTAACAACTGGTTTACATAAAAATAATCATTTCGAAATTGGCATTGGAGCTATCTATTCAAATACTAAAAAAACAAACGATAAAGAGAGAATTATTTATGGAGGTGTAAAAATTGGATACAAATATCAATCTAAAAATCATCTTTTCTTTAAAACTGGCTTAAATATATTTAGTAGATTTTACGTTATTGAAGACTTCAATAAAAACAATCCATTTAAAGATTTAAGACTAATTGGAAATATTTTCAATCTAAGTGTTGGCTACAGCTTTTAAACAAAAAACGCCACTACTTTCGTAATGGCGTTTTTCTATTTTAAAAGAATATTTTTAAATATTCTTAAAATCTGTATCCATTTTTAAGTAATCTAAAAATTCTTGTTTCGTATCTTTATTTTTAAACTTTCCACCAAACTCTGCAGTAATTGTACTACTTTCTATATCTTTAATTCCACGAGAATTTACACACAAATGTTTTGCGTCAATTACACAAGCAACATCATCTGTACCTAAAGCTTCTTGCATTGCTTGTACAACTTGCATAGTTAAACGTTCTTGAACTTGAGGTCTCTTTGCATAATACTCCACAATTCTATTCATTTTTGACAAACCAATTACTTTTCCGTCAGAGATATAAGCAACATGTGCTCTACCAATAATTGGCAATAAATGATGCTCGCAAGTAGAATACACAACGATATTCTTCTCTACTAACATTTCTCCATAATTGTAATTATTATCAAATGTAGATGCTGCTGGTTTATTTGCAGGATTTAATCCCATAAACAATTCATTTACAAAAGCTTTGGCAACTCTTTTTGGAGTTCCTTGTAAACTATCATCTGTTAAATCCATTCCCAAAGTTTGTAAAATATCTTTTACACTTTCCTGGATCCTCTTAATTTTTTCTTCGTTAGAAAGAACAAACGCATCGTCTCGTAATGGCGTTTTTGCCGATGTACCAACGTGGTTCTCTCCTATTTCTTCAACTCTTTCGTCATTCATTTTGCTATTCACTTCAAACATTTCTTTCTTTATTAGTTTGCAAATTTACGTGTTTGCAACGTATTATATTCGATTCTCTATAAATTAAAACTATGAATCTATAGTTTTTTTTTTACTTTAATTTCTCTATCAATTCTGATAATGAACATGTTGTTTGTTCTCCAGAATTCATATTCTTTAACGTAAAAACATCATTGTCAACTTCAGAAACTACAAATTCTAGTGCTCTATTGGTAACGTATTTCCATTGTCGTTTTTGTTGTTTATTACTTTCACCTAAATCAGGATAAAATTCTGATTTAATATTGTTTTTTCTCAATTCAGAAATCGCTTTCATTTTAAGAAGATCTGTTGTCGCATCAAAATTTAAGAAAATTACTTTTGGCTTTGGCAATTCAACAGCTTTAAACAAACCTAATTCTTCTAATACTAAATAGATTCTGTCTAATCCAAACGAAATTCCAACTCCAGAAACATCTGGCAATCCAAAGATTCCTGTTAAATCATCATATCTTCCGCCGCCGCCAATCGAACCCATTTTTACTTCTTTCGGTGCAGCAACTTCAAAAATTGCTCCCGTGTAATAATTCAATCCCCTTGCTAAAGTAACATCAACTTCTAAAGTCGCCGATTGCAATCCTAATTCTTCAATAGAATTACACACAAATCGCAATTCTTCAACGCCTTTCATTCCTTCTTCAGAAGTTTGTAACATCGCTTCTAATGAACTTATTTTAGCTGTATTTGAACCAGAAAAATCAAACAACGGACTTACTTTTTCAATCGCGTTTTCTGTAATTCCTTTCGAGATCATTTCTTTTACAACGCCATCTTTTCCAATTTTATCTAACTTATCTAACGCAACTGTAAAATCGATTAATTTGTCTTTTGCGCCAATCACTTCTGCAATTCCAGATAATATTTTTCTATTATTGATTTTGATCGTTGTTCCTGCTAATCCTAACGTATTAAAAACAGAGTCGTACAACTGAATAAACTCAACTTCTTGCCATAAAGATTTGCTTCCAACAACATCTGCATCACATTGATAAAACTCTCTAAAACGTCCTTTTTGCGGACGATCTGCTCTCCAAACTGGCTGAATTTGATAGCGTTTAAACGGAAATGTAATTTCGTTTTGGTGTTGAACAACGTATCTTGCAAAAGGAACTGTTAAATCGTATCGAAGTGCTTTTTCGGAGATTTGTGGAGTTAACTTCGTACTGTCTTTTCCTGATAATAATTTTTCATCAACTTTAGATAAATAATCCCCAGAATTCAGAATTTTAAAAATCAAACGATCACCTTCTTCTCCGTATTTTCCCATCAAGGTAGAAGAATTTTCAAAACTAGGCGTTTCTATTGGTTGAAATCCGAAGGTTTCAAAAGCAGCTTTTATCGTATTAAAAATATAATTACGATTGGCTATTTCTGTTGGCGAAAAATCTCTTGTTCCTTTTGGGATACTTGGTTTCATATAATTCAGTGTTCAGTTATCAGTGAACAGTTATCAGTAAGTAGAAAATACTTAAATCCGCTGCGCGGACAAATATCGTGAAAAAGTTATAATTTTTTGGGAGTTGTAAAGGTTTTATTTCTGCGTCTTAAACTATAAATACTTGCGTTAAGTTCGAAACCTAATAATAAGATAATTGCATTTAACCACACAAATAACATCGATATTAATAAGGTTCCGATTGAGCCGTACAGCTCGTTGTATTTAGAAAATTCGGTTACATAAATACTAAATAAATAGAACGTAAAAATGGATAAGATGGTGGTGAAAATTGCTCCTGGCGAAAAGAAATTAGAATGTTTTCCAGATTTTGTTCCAAAATGGTACAACATAGAAACAATGGTAAAAACCATGGCGATAAATAAAAATCCTTTCCCTATTTGCAACCAAAAAATATCATTATCTAACCAACCACGCGCTATTAATTTGTCTAATCCTATTTGATAAAAAATGATTAACGCCACGGTAACGACTAAGAAAAACACCATTACTAAAGAAACGCCTAACGAAATTATATACGCTCTTACAACACTTCGCACTTCTTTTACATGGTACGAATATTCGAATGCCCCAAAAATGGCATTCACACCATTTGTCATTAAAAAAATAGACGCTAAAAATCCAAATGATAACAATCCTGCTTTTTGGTTTACTAAAATATCTTGAATTACTAACTGACTTGCTTCAAAGGTTTTTGGTGGTAAAACTTCTGAAATTAAAGACATCAATCCGTCTTGAAAACCATTAATAGAAATGTACGGAATTAACGTTAACACAAATAATAGAAACGGAAAAATTGCCATAAAAAAACTATATGCAATTCCACCAGCACGCGTTGTTAAGGCGCCTTTAACAATACCTAAAATATACATTTCTAGTAAATCGTATAAAGACATTCCTTGTAAACCAGGGATTTTTATCTTTTTACCAAAACGCACCAAAATATTAATAATGGGAACTTGTTCTAGTTTATCTTCTATTTCTTTTGTCATTTATTTGTTACTGAGTTGCAAAGGTTTTAAAAAAGGTTCAAAGGTTTTATATTATTCTTCAATTTTAGAAATTATTTTATTAAAAAGTTGTTCTCTTTCTAATTTAGAAATTGAATCTTTTAAAAATAGAAAACTAGCACCATAAGTTGCATTTGCTAAAATACCATATTCTTTATTGAAAAAAATCATTCCTGGATGGCTAACTAATCCATTACCAGCACTTAATCCGTATAATTTAAAATCTATATTTTTATAATTAACCTTTTTATTTTTAAAAAAGAAAATATCTTCTCCAACTAAAACATCCTTTTTTATATAATATCTAAAACCTAAGTTTTTTATTTTCTCTTTAGATAAATATTTATAATCAATTATTGTGTCTTTATTTTTTATACTTAAAGAAAGATTAAATTTTTTGTTTGTCACAACATTAAAAACAATAACCTTTTCATTATTTTTCTTATCACAAGAAAATAAGAAAAAGACAATTATTAATAAAAAAGTATTACTCAACTTCATTCAATAACAATATTATACTTTTGTAACAATCCCTCAATATTTTCTTTAGAAAACTTCGCTCCTTTTAAACGATTGTTTTCTGGATCGATATAAAAATTAGTCGAAGTGATAAAATTAGCTTTTTCTAAATTGGTTTGTGTAAAAATTGCATTTTTTAAATCACAATCTTCAAACAAAGCCATATTCAAATCAGTTTCGGTAAAATCTACAGCGTCTAAATTACAATCTTTAAATGACGTTTTTGGAATCTTTAATTGATAAAACGATGAAAAATTTAACTGACACGCATTAAAACTTAGTTGTAATAAAAACGAATCGCATTCATTAAATTTTACGCCAATCATTTTACATCTCATAAAATTCACCTCTTTAAAAGCAGTATTTGTAACAATGGTGTTGCTTAAATTACAATCGATAAATTCACATTCTACAAACTGAATATTTGACGCGTGCACATTTTCAAAATTACAATTGGTAAAAGTACAATTGTCATATTCTCCTTTTTTGATGTTGGTTTTTGTGAAATCAGCTTTTAAATACGTTTCGCTATCGAAGTAATTGTCTATCATTTATATTTAGTATTAAAGTTAGAAAGTAAAAAGTTTATTAAGTTCTCATCTACTTTCGAACTTTCAACTTTTAAACTTTAAAACTCAATTAAACAGCTTTTAAACTTAAATCCATATTATAAACCGAATGTGTTAACGCGCCAGAAGAAATAAAATCTACGCCACAATCTGCATATTTTCTGATGGTTTCTTCGTTAATTCCGCCAGAAGATTCTGTTAAACATGTATTGCCAATTAATGCAACTGCTTTGCGAGTATCTTCGTAATTAAAATTGTCGATTAAAATTCTATACACGCCACCACAATCTAAAATTTCTTGAATTTCTTCTAAGTTTCTTGCTTCTACAATAATTTTGATATCAATATTATTTTGTTTTAAATACGCTTTTGTTTTGTTAATTGCCTCTGTAATTCCGCCAGCAAAATCAATGTGATTGTCTTTAATCATTACCATATCATACAACGCAAAACGATGATTTTCTCCGCCACCAATTTTAACTGCCCATTTTTCGATAGCTCTAATTCCGGGTGTTGTTTTTCGTGTGTCTAAAACTTTTGTTTTTGTGCCTTTTAATAAATCAGCAAAAAAGCGTGTTTTCGTTGCAATTGCACTCATGCGTTGCATGGAATTTAACACCAAACGTTCTGCTTTTAAAATAGATTGAGAACGCCCAGAAACATAAAAAACGATGTCTCCAAATGTTACTTTTTCCCCGTCGTTTATCAAGGTTTCAATTTGTAAATCTGCATCAACTTGTTTAAAAATCATCTTCGCAAAGGCAACACCAGCAATAATTCCGTCTTCTTTTACCAATAATTTTGCTTTGCCTTTTGCATCCGTAGGAATACAAGAAAGTGATGTGTGATCTCCTTCTCCAACATCTTCTCGAATGGCATTGGTAATAATGATTTTTAATTCCGTTTCAAATTGTTGTTGTGATATCATAAAATGGTTTTGTGATGTAAAAATAGGAATGATTTTCAACTTTTTGTCAGTTCGAGTGAATTTATGAGTGAAAAACGAATAAATTTGCTCTGACAGTAATTGTCACCTCGAGCGCAGTCGAGAGGTTTTAATTAGGTCTCGACTGCGCTCGACCAGACATACACCATGAAAATCAAACTTCTCGCCATCGGAAAAACAGATGATAAAAATTTGCATCAATTAATTGAAGTGTATCAAAAACGTTTGCAACATTATATTAAATTTGAATTAGAACTGATTTCTGACATTAAAAATGTAAAGAATTTAAGTGAGGTTCAGCAAAAAGAAAAAGAGGGAGAATTGATATTGAGCAAATTGCAAAACACCGATCAATTAGTTTTGTTAGATGACAAAGGAAAGCAGTTTACATCCATAGAATTTTCTCAGTATTTACAAAAGAAAATGAATGCAGGAATTAAACAATTGGTTTTGGTAATTGGCGGACCTTATGGTTTTTCTGATGCCGTTTATAAAAAAGCACAAGGTAAATTATCGCTTTCTAAAATGACATTTTCTCATCAAATGATTCGCTTATTTATTGTGGAACAAATTTATAGAGGATTTACCATTTTGAAGAATGAACCATATCATCACGAATAAATAAGGTTTGTTTTTTTTTAGCTTTAACATAATCTTGAGGAGAATATGTTGTTCCTTTTTTAAAAGCAATAAAAAACGGGTTATAAGATGAAAAGCCTATTTTGAAAGCTAAAGACTCAAAAGTTTCTGTATTTAAAAAACCTTCTTTTATAAGCGTAATAGCATCTTGTATCCTACTACTCATTCTGTATTCAGAAAAAGAAATTTTAGAATGATATTTAAATAAATAAACAATATGGCTTGTAGGCACCCCTAAAATTTCAGCGATATCATTTTGTGAAATTTTTGAGCTACGAAAAATCACTTTTTTAATACTTAAATTATCAACTTCTTTAATATAACTTACAATGTTAGCTCTAATATTTTCTTGCAATCTCTTATCTTGACTGTTCTTATTACCCTCAGTTTCTAAAACCCAATTATTACTTACATTTTCATTAAATGTTTCAACCTCTTTCTTTTCAATTAGAGAATCATTAAATTTAAGTAAAGTTCTATTAAGTATTGGAAGCCCAAATAATATTTCTGGAGATGTTAAAATTTTAAAAAACATAAATAACCAAAATAATAATAAAAAACTAGCCATTGATTTCCCTGTAAGGTTACTGCCTTTATTAGCTTCGGTGTACAATGATACTAATAGTAGGACGCCAACAAGTGTGTTAATAGTAAATAAATATAATGTCCATTTTTTAACCAAATTAAAATGCTTACTATTTAAAAGTAAATTTTTTCTAAACCATATTTTCTTACTTAAGAAAGTAAAGGTTAATATTGAATAGAATAATATAAACATGCCTATAAAAAAGAAATTAGTCATCGCGCCAAAATAAAATATAAAACTATTTTCTATAGTTTCATTTGCGTTAATAAAAAATAGGACAAGAATAAAAACAACGTGTTTTAAATCTTTAAAATTATAGGGTTTATTTTGAAGTATTAAGTATTTATAATATAGATAAAAACAAGGAATAATAATTAAATAAAATATTGAATATATCCCTATGTCTGGATTTAAAACTGTCTGTAGTCCAAATTTATAACTACCATGAAGTAAAAAACGAAATGAAATTACACTAATAATTAATACTAGAAAAAAATTACAAAAAGGGTTAGATTTATAAGACCTAACCATTAAAAGAAGGGTTATAACTCCAATAATGCCTGTCAATAAAAATAAAAATGATTCTATCAAAATATTATTAGATTAGAGTTTTATCTTTCAAAACTAATCAAATTGATTAAGCTATTTGAATTTGTTTTACTGTTTTATTAAAATTCTTACTGATTTCCTTAAAACACGAACAATATAAAAACTCTTTTATATCTAGATTTTGTTTTTTTGTTTTATGTTTGATCGAATTAAAGACTACCTATTGTGTAAAAAAATGCATTCACATTAAATACTTCTGCCAGTATTTTTTTTATAAAAGTATAAGAAGAGTAATAATTGATGTTTTGGGGGAAATATTAAAAACCTACTCTGAAAATTTATTTAAATATATGTTGGCAGATTTTTTTACATATCATATTAAAAAAACTTCAATTTTTTATCTATTTATTTAATTACACAAATATTCTGCTTCAAAAACACAAATGAAAAAGATCTTGTAATTATATAAAATTTAGACAATAAAACTCTATAAAATCTCACTATTTAATTTCTTACATTTGCTGAAATTAAAAAAATGAAACTTGTATTTGCAACAAACAATCTCAACAAATTAGCAGAAGTTCAAAAAATGCTACCAAGCTCAATTCAATTATTAAGTTTGAGTGATCTCAATTGTTTTGATGAAATTGAAGAAACTGAAACAACCTTAGAAGGAAATGCACAGTTAAAAGCAAATTATATTACAGAAAAATTTGGTTACAATTGTTTTGCAGATGATACTGGTTTAGAAGTTGAAAGTTTAAATGGCAATCCTGGAGTTTATTCTGCAAGATATGCAGGTACAGAAAACAATTCTGAAAAAAATATGCAAAAATTATTATCAGAATTAAAAGATAAATCGAATAGAAAAGCACAATTTAGAACTGCCATTGCATTGAATTTAAACAACGAGCAATTTTTGTTTGAGGGAATTTGCAAAGGCGAAATTTTAACAAAAAAACAAGGTGAAAAAGGTTTTGGTTATGATCCTGTTTTTAAACCAAACGGATTCAACAATTCTTTTGCAGAAATAACATCAGAAGAAAAAAATAGCATTTCTCATAGAGGAAATGCCATTCAACAACTTATACGTTTTTTAATAAAAAATAAAACCTAAATTTGTCTCCTCGAGCAGAGTCGAGAGGTTTTAATCTTGATTAGGTCTCGACCCCGCTCGACCAGATATTTCTCTTTTTATGAAAAACAAAACATATACAAAACAATTTATATTACTACTAGTTTTAGTAGTGGTTTTGTGCATTGTAAATATTAGTTTTGGTTCAGTTTCTATTCCTTTTAAAGATATTTTCGCTATCTTTTTAGGCGATGAAACCATTAAGGAAAGTTGGCAAACCATCATTCTAAATTTTAGGTTACCAAAAGCAATTACAGCTATTTTAGTCGGTTCTGGATTGTCAATAAGTGGTTTATTAATGCAAACATTATTTAGAAATCCGTTAGCCGGCCCCTTTGTGTTAGGAATCTCTTCTGGAGCAAGTTTAGGAGTTGCATTGCTTATTTTAGGTTCTTCCTTTTTTGGCGGAATTGCTTTTTTAGAATCTACCAATTGGTCCATTGCAATCGCATCGAGTTTAGGTTCTTTTTTAGTCTTATCCGCAGTTATTTTAGCAGCAAACAAAGTACGAAATACCATGTCGATTTTAATTATCGGATTGATGTTTGGTAGTTTTACGGCTGCAGTCATTAGCGTTTTATCTTATTTTAGTGAAGCACAACAAATTCAACAATATGTGTTTTGGAGTTTTGGTAGTTTAGGAAATTTATCTTGGGATGAATTAACGGTTTTTATCACCATTTACCTCATTGGTTTTACGGGAGTTTTTGCAATTATAAAGCCGTTGAACAGTTTTTTATTAGGAGAAAAATACGCAAAAAGCTTAGGAATTAACATCAAACAAAGTAGAATTATTATTTTGGTAATTACAAGTTTGTTAACAGGAGTAATTACTGCCTTTTCTGGCCCAATTGCTTTTATCGGATTGGCCGTTCCACATATTGCAAAATTAATTTTTACCACATCAAATCATAAAATATTAATTCCGGCTACCGCAATTACCGGCGCAATTGTCTTGTTAATTTGCGATATTATAGCACAATTACCAACTCTAGAATATACGTTGCCAATCAATGCAATTACATCATTATTTGGCGCGCCTGTTGTTATTTGGTTGTTAATCAGAAAAAAGAAAATATACGTTTAATTGAACACTTCTAAGAAACATATCATTTTAGAAACCAAAAACTTAACTATTGGTTATCAGCAGAAAAAAGCAAAAAAAATAATTGCTTCGGATGTGAATTTAGCCATTGAAAAAGGGAAATTTATTGCCTTGTTAGGGAAAAACGGAATCGGAAAATCAACCTTATTAAGAACTATTTCTAAAGTTCAAAATCAATTATCTGGTGACGTTTTTTTAAATGATAAAAACCTACATGAATATAGCAATAAAGAATTGGCTACAAATTTAAGTTTGGTATTAACTGAACGTTTACCAGAAAGTCAATTAACTGTTTTTGAACTAATTGCACTTGGAAGGCAACCGTACACAAATTGGATTGATACTTTATCTGAAAAAGATATCGAAAAAATAAATGTCGCCATTCAACTTACCGAAGTAGAACATTTAAAAGAACATCGATTTTATGAGTTGAGCGACGGGCAATTACAACGTGTATTAATTGCCAGAGCTTTGGCGCAAGACACAGATGTCATCATTTTAGACGAACCAACTGCGCATTTAGATATGCATCATACGTATAAAATATTTCAGCTTTTAAAAAATTTGGTAGCAACTACTCAGAAAACCATCTTAATTTCTACACATCAAATTAATTTAGCCATCGAAATTGTTGATGAATTGATTATTATGAATTCTGATGAAGTAATTTCTGGAAAAACAGAAGACTTAATTGAACAAAATAAATTCAAAAATCTGTTTCCTAAAGAAATATTACATTTTAATAAAAATTTACGCCAATTTACAATTAGCAAAGACAATTAGTTTTTCTATATTTGATGTTAAATTTCTTGAAAAACGAATCAATCCAAACTATAGATAAATACCAATGAAAAAAATACTTCTCTCTGCAAGTATAATTGCTTTTTTAGTTTCTTGTAGTGCTAGTAAAATTTCACCTAATTCTGATCCTAATATAGATTATGCTGAGAAATATGCAGCAACAATCACAGAGAAAGATTTAGCAAAGCATTTGTTTATTTACGCTTCTGACGAATTTGAAGGTAGAGAAACAGGAAAAACAGGACAGAAAAAAGCAGCAGCTTATTTAAACAAGTTTTATGTAGATCATGGAATTGCATCTCCATTAGGTGGCGATGATTATTACCAAGAAGTTCCTGCTTCTTTTTTAAATCAAGGGAGAAGTTCTGATTTAAAGGATTCTGAAAATGTGGTTGCATTTATTAAAGGTTCAAAAAAACCTGATGAAATTGTAGTAATTTCTGCACATTTAGATCATGTTGGAATTAAAAATGGGGAAACTTATAACGGAGCAGATGATGATGGTTCTGGTACAGTTGCTGTATTAGAAATTGCAGAAGCATTTCAAAAAGCAGTAAAAGACGGAAAAAGACCAAAGCGATCTATTTTATTTTTACACGTAACTGGTGAAGAAAAAGGATTGTTAGGTTCTAGTTTTTATGTTCAACATCCAATTTTTCCGATTGCAAATACTGTTGCTGATTTAAATATTGATATGATTGGTAGAATTGACGAAAGACATAAAGACAATCCTAACTTTGTCTATTTAATTGGCGCGGATAAATTAAGTACAGAATTGCACGAACTTTCTGAAGCAATGAATGCAAAATACACAAAAATCGATTTAGATTATAAGTACAATGATGAGAATGATCCAAATCGTTTTTACTACAGATCAGATCATTATAACTTTGCGAAGTACAATGTGCCAATTATCTTTTATTTTAATGGTGCACACGAAGATTATCACCAACCTACAGATACTCCAGACAAAATTAATTATGATTTGTTACAAAACAGAGCTCGTTTGGTTTTCCATACAGCTTGGGAAATTGCCAACAGAGAAAACAGATTGGTAGTTGACAAACCGTAAAACAAAAAATGCTTTTTTTTTTGATATTAAAAACCTCGCAATTTGTGAGGTTTTTATTTTTTAATAACTACTAATGCATAATTTTAAAAAGCAACTCTTTTAAGATATCAGCTTGCGGCATTCCGTTAGCGCCAACACCTTTGCTTTTTACATCTGCTTCTCTAAGTAAACCAATAATTTGAGACACTTTTCTCATTGGATAATTTTTAGCTGCAGCAACATAATCTCCAACAAAATATGGGTTTATGCCTAAACCTTTTGCAACGCTCATTTTATCTTTAGATTTTAAACCATGGTATTGCAATACTTGCGTAAAGAAACTATTCAGCAAAGAAATAGTCATTACAATAGGATTGTTCTTTGGGTTTTCTGCAAAATAATTGATGATTCTATTTGCTTTTACAATTTGCTTCTCTCCTACTGCTTTTCGCAATTCAAAATTATTAAAGTCTTTAGAAATTCCGATATTTTCTTCGATATGTTCAGGAGAGATAATCGAATCTTTTGGTAAAATGGTAATTAGCTTTTCGAGTTCGTTATTGATTTTACTCAAATCAGTTCCTAAAAATTCCACTAACATTAACGCCGCTTTTGGTTCAATTTTATAATTTCGCCCGTTTAAAACTCTACGAATCCAATCAGAAACTTGATTGTCATATAATTTTTTACTTTCAAAAATAACTCCGGCTTTCTCAATTGCTTTGTATAATTTTTTACGCTTGTCTAATTTTTTGTATTTGTAATTTATAACCAAAACAGTTGTTGGCTGAATGTTTTCTGCATAAGAAATCAACTTTTCTATCGATCTGCTTAAATCTTGTGCTTCTTTAACAATAATAACTTGCTTTTCTGCCATCATCGGATAGCGTTTCGCCGAAGATGTTATTTCTTCTATAGAAACATCTCTTCCATACATCACAACTTGATTGAAGCCTTTTTCAGCTTCATCTAACACAGTAGCTTCTATTAAATCAGAAATTCTATCAATATAATATGCTTCTTCTCCCATTAAAAAATAAATGGGTTTTACATTTCCGTTTTTTATATTGGTAACTATAGAATTTATTTCGTCCATTTTCTTACTTTTGATTGATGCAAAAACTCAATCTTCCAACTTATTCTTTCAAACTCAAAAGTAACGAAAAACATACGCTTATTTTTGATAATTTGAGAAAAAAATATTTTGTCTTAACTCCAGAAGAATGGGTTCGGCAACATTTTGTACGCTTTTTAATTAAGGAGAAAAAATATCCTGTTTCGTTAATCGCTTTAGAAAAACAATTAACGATTAACAATCGTAAAAAAAGAACTGATATTTTAATCTTTAATGCGGATGGAAATCCGGATATAATTGTAGAATGTAAAGCGCCACAGATAAAAATATCACAAGACACTTTTGATCAAATTGCGCGCTACAACTTAAAATTAAAAGCCAATTACTTGGTTGTAACCAACGGATTAGAGCATTTTTTCTGTAAAATGGATTTTGAAAACGAAACCTATATTTTTTTAAAAGACATTCCTAATTATCAATAGCAAATTAACAAATTGTTACCAATCAAATTCACTTTTAAAACGTAAGTTTGCTGTCTTGAAAACTGCAGTCGTCATATTAAATTGGAACGGACAGAAATTGTTAGAGCAATTTTTGCCATCTGTCATAAATTTTAGTTCAGAAGAAGCTACAATTTATGTTGTAGACAATGCTTCTACAGACGATTCTATTCGCTTTATCAAAGAACATTATCCGTCTATAAAAATTATTGAAAATCCTGTAAACGGTGGTTATGCAAAAGGCTACAACGATGCTTTACAACATGTTGAAGAAGATATTTATTGTTTGTTAAATTCTGATATTGAAGTTACCAAAAATTGGTTAACTCCAGTTATTGATGTTTTTAAACAAGAAGAAAACACCGCGATCATTCAACCAAAATTATTAGATTATAAAGACAAAACGAAATTCGAATATGCAGGAGCTGGTGGCGGATTTATCGATTTATTTGGATATCCATATTGTAGAGGACGCGTTTTTAATCATTTAGAAACCGACAACAAACAATTTGATGCTATTTCTGAAATATTTTGGGCGTCTGGCGCTTGTTTATTTATTCGCTCAAAAGTATATCATCAATTAGATGGATTTGACGAAGATTATTTTGCGCATCAAGAAGAAATAGATTTGTGTTGGAGAACTCAAAATGAAGGTTTTCAAATAAAATATGTGGGCACTTCAACAGTGTATCATCTTGGTGGCGCAACATTGCAAGAAACAAATCCGCAGAAAACATTTTTAAATTTTAGAAATAGCTTATTAAATGTGGTTAAAAATGTACCTAAACAATGGTTTTTATTTGTGATATTTTCTCGTTTAATTTTAGACGGAATTGCAGGAATTAAATTTATTATCGAATTAAGACCCATACACACTTGGGCAATTATAAAAGCACATTTTAGTTTTTACAGGCACTTTAATCGGTTTTTAAAGAAACGTAAAAAGCTACAGAAAAAAACGGATTACAATTTACACACAAGTATTGTTTGGCAGTATTTCTTTTTGGGAAGAAAAAAATTCAAGGATTTGAAGTAATATTTCTTTTTTATGGAACCTTAAACAAGTGTTCTAAATGATGCTTAAATTTTGAATTTGTTCTCGATACATCACGCTTTGGCGTGACACTCGAACTGACAAACTCATCAACCTTGTAACTTTGTAACTTTGTAACTTTAAAGAATATCTAAACTTCCTTTTCCTGCTCTTAACACCAAAGGTTCTGCAGCTGTTAAATCGATTACTGTAGAAGCTTCATTATCTCCATAACCTCCGTCAATAACAATATCTACTTTGTGCTGCCAACGTTCAAAAATTAATTCTGGATCTGTATTGTATTCTAAAATATCATCATCGCTATAAATAGAAGTAGAAACTATTGGATTGCCCAAAGCTTTCACAATTTCTAAAGCAATAGAGTTATCAGGAACACGAATTCCGACTGTTTTTTTCTTTTTAAAAGCGTTTGGTAACGAATTAGATCCTGGTAAAATAAACGTATAAGGTCCAGGCAGTGCTCTTTTTAAAAGTTTATACGTTGCCGTATCAATTTGTTTTACGTAGTCTGACAAGTGACTTAAATCGTTGCAAATAAATGAAAAATTGGCTTTGTCAAGTTTTATGCCTTTAATTTTTGCAATTTTTTCTAAGGCTTTTGTATTGGTAATATCGCAACCCAAACCATAAACGGTATCTGTTGGATAAATGACCAACCCGCCATTTTGCAACACTTTTACAACTTTGTCAATCTCTTTCTGATTTGGATTTTCGCTATAAATCTTAATAAATTTCGCCATTTTATTTTCTTTTGATTCTGTAAGTAAAGTTACTAAAAAAGCTCAATTGAAATTCAATTGAGCTTTTTTAGTACGTGAAATTTTCTATTTAATTTTCTACCAATCTAAATCCTTCACCATGAATGTTTAAAATTTCAACATTTTTGTCTAATTTTAAATATTTACGCAATTTAGCAATGTACACATCCATACTTCGAGAAGTAAAATAATTGTCGTCTCTCCAAATTTTTGTCAATGCCAATTCTCTTGGCATTAAATCGTTTTTATGAACGGCTAACATTTTTAATAATTTACTTTCTTTTGGAGATAATTTTTGATTTTCTCCACCATCATAAGACAAATGTCTTAATTTAGAATTAAAGAAAAACTTACCAATTGTAAACTCAAATTCATCAGATTCTTTATTGGAGTCAGATTCTTTTCTTTGTAAGATTGCTTTTATTTTAAACAACAATACTTCAGAATCGAAAGGTTTGTTTAGATAATCGTCTGCCCCCACTTGATATCCTTTTAAAACATCTTCTTTCATGGTTTTAGCAGTTAAGAAAATAATTGGGATTTCTTTGTTTGTAGAACGGATATCTACAGCTAATGAAAATCCATCTTTACGAGGCATCATTACATCTAAAATACACATATCAAAATCGTTGTTTTTAAACTCTATTAAACCTTCAATTCCGTCTTTTGCATGCGTAATATTGTAATCGTGCAACGCTAAATAATCTTTTAAAACTGTTCCAAAATTTGGATCATCTTCTACTAATAATATTTTTTTACTTCCCATAATATTGATATTTATTATTTTAAATTAATGGCAATTTTACCGTAAACGTACTTCCTTTTCCTTTTTCACTTTCAACAAAAACCGTTCCTTGATGGCTTTCTACAATTTCTTTTACATAAGCCAAGCCTAAACCATGACCTTTTACATTGTGAATATCTCCTTTGTGTTCTCTATAAAATTTATCAAACACATATTTCTGCGCACTTTTACTCATCCCAATTCCGTCGTCTTTTATTTTTAAGATAAAGAATTTAGCAGTACTTTCTGTAAATACTTCTATGTTGGGTTCATCGTTTGAGTATTTTAATGCATTTTCTAATATATTTACAACAACATTGGTTAAGTGCAAATCATTTCCTAAAACTTCTGATTGCAATGCGTGTAAATGCGTTGTAATGTTTCCTTTTTTATCAGTTACCAACAAACGAACATGTGAAATTGCATCTTCAACAATGTCATCCATATCAATTGCTATTTTATGAATGTCGATTTGATTTTTCTCTAGTCTAGAAATTCGCAATACATTTTCTACTTGTGCATGCATGCGCTTATTCTCTTCACGAATCATTTTCACATACCTATTTACTTTTTCACTATCATTTATAATCTTCGGATTTTTTATCGCATCTAACGCTAAGTTAATTGTAGCAATCGGAGTTTTAAATTCGTGTGTCATGTTATTGATGAAATCAGATTTTATTTCAGATATTTTTTTCTGTTTAATGATCTGATATAACGAACTTGAAAAAGCAACAATTATGATAAATATAAAAAATACCGAAAGCAATAATATGTTAGAAATATCGGCTAAAATGTGCTCTTGCTGATTTGGAAAAGTAACATATAATTTAAATTCACTATTTCCGCTATCATCAACAAATAATGGCGAACTAATACTATTTGCTTTGTTAATGGTATAATAACCAGATTTTAAATTTGTTAAATATCCATCAGAACTATACACGCCATATTTAAAATCGATGTGAATTCCTCTTTTTGTAAATTCTTTCTTTAAGGTTGTATTTAATTCTCTATTGCTAATTCTTTTATGAATTGGAAAAGAAGATTTATATACTTTAAATGCATCTTTTAAAACAATTTCTTCATATTCTGGATATCTTTTTATGGTTGTAAAAATCTGAGAAGCCTTGTTTTTAGAAAAATCAGTATTTGCAGAAAACTTGTTGGTATTAAAGATGTCTTCTCTACCTGTAATTCTTTTTACAACCAAACTGTCATTCTCTAAAAAATCTATAGGAACTTTAATATTTTGTTCTAAAACAGTTAAACTGTATGCTGTTATTTGCTTGCCTGTGGTATCTATTTGTTGTAGAATAAAATTACGAAGCTCGTTGCTTTTAACATTTTGTGTTTTATCTAAATAAGGTTTTATTTTTCGTTGAAATTCTGCATATTCTTTGTCAGAAACTTCTTCAGAAACGCTTGTCAATGCTATTTTAACATCATTCAAAAATTGCTTCTTTTTTGTGTCTACAGCATTGCTTATCCAATACACCTGAACCGTTACAATTCCGATTAAAGAAAAGCTCATTAAAGCTACAATAAGAACAAACATTTTTTTACCCATTCTTCAAAAATATGCGTTTCTAATCTGTTAATTAACGTTTTTAACGCATATTAACAAAAGTAGTGAGAATTTAAGAATATTTTAAGAAAAATATTGGATATATAAAAATGTCAGCAGGTTATTGTGTTAAATTATTATGAATCTTCATAATTTGATTTAACAAGTTGTCTGAAGTATTATTTGTAATAATATAATTAGATAACAAGGCTTTTTTTGAATCTTTCCATTGATTGCGGATTCTGTTTTTAACTGCAATTTCTGACGTGTTGTCTCTTTTTACAACGCGTTGTATCCGTATGCTTTCATCAGCAATAACTGTAATTATTTTATCGCATAAAATAGCACTTGCGTTTTCAAATAAAATTGCGTTTTCATAGAGCACGTATTCTTTGTCTTTATTTGCTTCAACAAAAGCCTTAAATTGTGTATACACTTCTGGGTGCACAATTGAGTTTAACGTCGCTAATTTCTCTTTATTAGAAAAAACGACATCTGCAATAAAAGCGCTATTTAATTCATTTTCTTGATACGCTTTTTCACCAAACTCTTTACATATCTGGTTTTTAATGATGGATGAAGTTGTCATTAGTTTTTTAGCTTCGTCATCAGCAAAATACACCGCAACATTTCCAATTTTCTGAAATGCTCTTGCAACTGTAGATTTTCCGCTTCCGATTCCGCCTGTTAAACCAACTACCATCTTATTTCTGAATTAAATATTCTATTTTATTTGGATTGACTTTAACTGAAGATACAAAATCTGGTTTTACAACAACTCTAGGAATTAAGTAATTTAGATTATTGTTTATTGAATTGTTGTAATCGCATACAATTCTAAATGAAGTTGCATTTACTTTACTAAAGTTGGTTAAACCTACTTGATAAAAAATTTGAATAGTTTTTGGAAATGTCGTTACCAAAGCATTCTCTGGTAAGTTAATTATTTCGAAAGGCAACTCTAACTTCCCTTCAGTAAAACGATCTACATCGGCTAAAACAGTTGCTTCTTTTATGCTAAATTTTAGTCTCTTAGAAATAGCATTAATTTTGATTGTTTGCGCAACAGATTTTGAAATATCTTTTAAAGTTAATTTTTGAAGATGTAAGTTTTGTAAGGTATCTATTTGCGATTTTGGTCCAGAAACTAAAATAGAATCTGGTGTAATTTGTATTGGCTTTGTTAAGTGGTATCCTGATTTATAAGAAAAATCAAAATTTCCTTTTAACGGGACTTTCTTTGAAGTTAATTGACCCAAATCTAAATAAATGGTGTCTTGTGCAATTCCGTTGATGATAAAATTATTTGAAACTTGATTTTGAATATCAATCTTTTGATTTTCTAATAAAAGATAATATTTTGAGTTTAATTTACGATGCGCTTTTTTAACATCTAATCTGATTTTTTTCTTAAAAAGACTAATTCCCAAAAGTTTAAATCCAGATGCATTTCCTTGAATATTTATTTTATCTAATGGCGTACTTTGGATTAATTTATCTTGCGGAATGTTTACGTACTCAACAGGAAATGTAATAACTGTTTGATATTCTTTTGACAACTTTGTTAGCAACCAAAAAAACAAAGCAACGGCTAATGCAACAAAAAAAGATTTTGGTATTTTATGTTGATTTTTTCCTTTTTGCATAAAATTCTATTTTAATACTGCAAGCTACATAAAGCAATTTAAAAACACAACGTTGCAAAGATTTATTCCATAAAAAAAGAGAGCAAAATTGCTCTCTTTTTTTATGGATTCTGATGAATCTTATTTTTTTGCCGGAGCATTTAATTTATTCGTTAATTCCAACGAAATAGCAGCACGTTCAAATTTTATTTTACCCGCGCCAGTTTCTATAGTAATGGTGTTATCACTTTCGTGTAATTCTACAATTTTACCATGAATTCCGCTACTTGTAATAACTCTAGTTCCTTTCTTAATTTCTGCTTGAAACTTTTTCTCTTTCTTTTGTTTTGTCATTTGTGGTCTAATCATAAAAAAATAGATGACCACGATCATTGCTAAAAAAGGCAACATACTACTTATTCCGCTTGTACTTGCTTGTAAAATTATCATTCGTTTATTTTTTCTTATTTACGATTCCTTTGATTCTTAAAATTTCTCTTCCAACAGCAGTATTTGTAAACAAGGTTACATCTTTAACTTGTCTTCCACCACCTTTACCATTCGTGTTAAATTTTACTGCTATTTCTGTAGATTCTCCTGGAGCAATTGGTTTATCTTTTGGCCAAGTTGGTACTGTACATCCACAGGTAGTCTTTGCATCTGTAATGATCAATGGAGATTTTCCGGTATTGGTTACAATAAAAGTTGTCTCAATAATATCTCCATCTGTTACAGTTCCAAAATCGAATTCTTTTTTATCTAACGAAATAACTGGCGCACCTTTGCTAATATCCATATCTCGTTTCTTAGCATCTGCTAATTTTGATTGATCTACTTTCGCAGCGGCATTTCCACCAGAACAAGCTGTTAAGATACCTAATGAAACAGCTAAACTAAAAATAATTATTTTTCTCATGATTTATAAATTTTATGTAAAAATACTAAATTATAATAATCCTCTCCCAATTTTATCAAGTCTTTTATTTTCAGAATATTCTCTAGAGAGTTTATCTAATACTCCGTTGATGAAATAACCACTTTTATTGGTTGAGTAATCTTTTGATATTTCTATATATTCGTTAATGGTAACTCGTACCGGAATTGATGGAAATTTTAGAAACTCACAAATTGCCATTTTTATTAAAATCATATCGATATCTGCAATTCTTTCTGCTTCCCAATTAGGAGTTTTACTGCTAATATCTTCTTCAAATTTTGTGTGATTTAAAATCACTTTTCGAAACAATTCTAAGACAAATTTCTCATCATCTTCATCTTTATAGATATTTCCTAAAAGCAGTGATTTATTTTCTTTTACCTTACTTAATGTTCTTAGAATCCATGTGTTCACAAACGGAATATCATCTAACCAACTAATTGTTTGATCTTCATAATATTCTGCTAATTTATCATCTGGTGCAATAATTTCTGTAAAAAAATCTTGCACAAAACTCTTGTCCGTTTTAAAAAAATCTTCATTAGAATTCATGTATTTGCTATACAAATCACTTGCTTGCAATTTTTGCCAAATAATAGTTACATACTCATCATCATTTTTCCAATTGTCTAATTTCTGATTAGAAATATGATCAGAAATAGAAGTACTATTTGCAATTGCTGCAATTACTTTATTGTTGATGAATTTTGTATTTGGTTGTAAATCTTCTTTAGTTGCAAGGTGTTTCTTTTTTGAAAGTTCAATTTGCTGAGTAGCTAATTTCTGAACTTCAACCAACATTTGCAATTGCAAAACATACAAGTCTAACAATTTTTGAATGCTGTGTTTTAAGAATTTTTCTTCTTTTACTAAATCATCGGCTTTTGAAGTTGTCATTGCATAAACCGATTGCATTACTTTGACTCTAATATGTCTTCTATTAATCATTCTAAAGAACTTATTTAAAAAAAAGAGCGGTAGAAAATTCTATCGCTCTGCAAAAATATGATTTTTATTGATATGTACTACTTGTTTTTTTCATTTTTACGAGCATCAATTCTGCTTTGTGCAATATTAAATGCCGCTCTGTGAGTGGTGATATTTTCTTTTTCTGAAAGATTAAAAATATCTAAAGTTGTATTGTAAATGTTTTCTGTTTTTCTTATAATTTCGTCTTTACCATAACCTTCTAACTCCGCATACACATTGATAATTCCGCCTGCATTAATTAAAAAATCTGGTGCATACGCAATTCCTTTTTCTTTTAACAATCTACCGTGTTTAACTTCATCTGCCAATTGATTATTTGCCGCTCCAGCAATCACTTTTGCTTTTAATTCACTAATTGTTTCATCATTTATGGTTGCTCCTAAAGCACAAGGCGCATAAATATCTACATCTAAACCGTAAATATCGTTTCCTAAAACAACGTTTGCGCCGTATTTTTTACTTAATTCTTCTAAACGCGCTTCGTTTATATCATTTATAATTACTTTTGCGCCTTCGTCTGTAATGTGTTTTACCAAGGTTTCTCCAACATGACCAACTCCTTGTACTAAAATTTTCTTTCCATCTAAATTGTCTGTTCCGAATTGATATTTAGCTGCAGCTTTCATTCCCATATAAACTCCGTAAGCAGTAATTGGCGATGGATTTCCTGATCCACCTTTGCTTTCTGAAATTCCTGTAACGTGCGGAGTAACTTCTCTAATGATGTCCATATCACGCGTTTCCATTCCAACATCTTCTGCAGTAATATATCTTCCGCTTAAAGAATCTACAAACTGACCAAAACGACGCATTAAGTCATCATTTTTTTGTGTTTTTGCATCACCAATAATAACCGCTTTTCCTCCACCAAGATTTAATCCTGTAATTGCAGATTTAAAAGTCATTCCACGAGACAAACGCAAAACATCGTTTAACGCGTCCCATTCACTATTATAATTCCACATTCTTGTTCCGCCTAAAGCTGGACCTAAAACCGTATTATGAATACCAATAATTGCTTTTAATCCTGTATCTTCGTCGTTGCAAAAAACGATTTGCTCATGACCATCAAAAGAAAATTGACCAAAAACTGGATCATTTTTTAAATCTTTTGCATCTAATATGTTTGTTGTCATTGTGTAGTGTTTATTACTGAAATTTAATATTTCTTAATTTTTATGGCGCAAAAGTAAGTTTTTAGCAAATCAAATCAAAAAAAACAGGGTTTAATTATGATATAATTAAGAAAAATAATATCATTAAACAGAATAGAATATTTAAAAATACAGTAACCAACGTTTGTAAATGAAAGCATTACAATACTTAAATAAATACTTTTTAAAATATAAATACCGATTGTTAATCGGGATTTTTATTACCGTTTTATCTAAAATTTTATCCTTACGGATTCCGAGACTTATTGGAGATTCGTTTAACATCGTTGATGAATATAGAAAAGGGATTATTTCTAATACAGACGACGTAAAATATCAGCTTTTAATGAATATTTTATTGATTATTGCTGTAACGTTGGTTGCCGGGTTTTTCACTTTTTTAATGCGTCAAACGATAATTGTTACTTCTCGTTTGATTGAATTTGATTTAAAAAACGAAATCTATCAACAATACCAAAGATTGTCTATCAACTTTTATAAAAAGAATAGAACTGGCGATTTAATGAACCGAATTAGCGAAGATGTTTCTAAAGTTAGAATGTACTTTGGACCAGCAATTATGTACAGCATGAACATGATTGTTTTGTTTGCTGTTGGATTTTATCAAATGTATAGTATCGACGCAAAATTAACGATGTATACCTTAATTCCGTTTCCTGTTTTATCTGTTTCAATTTTTGTGTTGAGTAAAATTATCAACGAAAAAAGTACCATTGTTCAACAATATTTATCAAAATTAACGACGTTTAATCAAGAGTTTTTCTCTGGAATTAATGTGGTAAAATCGTATGGAATTGAGAAATCCATCGTCAAAAATTTTGATGCTTTAGCAAATGATAGCAAAGAAAAAAACATCGATTTATATAAAGTGCAGGCGGTCTTTTTTCCGTTGATGGTTTTATTAATTGGCGTAAGTAATTTATTGGTTATTTATATTGGAGGAAAACAATATATCGCTGGCGAAATTCCGATTGGAGTAATTGCAGAATTTATTTTGTATGTAAACATTTTAACGTGGCCAGTTGCTATTGTTGGCTGGGTAACTTCGATGGTGCAACAAGCAGAAGCTTCGCAAAAAAGAATTAACGAGTTTTTAGAAGAAGTTCCAGAAATAAAAAATATTGCAAAAAATAATACTGAAGTGCTTGGTTCTGTAACATTTAAAAATGTGAGTTTGGTATATGATGATACAAATATTACAGCCTTAAAAAATATCAATTTTACAGTAAATAAAGGAGAAACAGTTGCCATTTTAGGAAATACTGGATCTGGAAAATCATCAATTATCAATTTAATTTCTAGATTGTATGATATTTCTGAAGGGACTGTTTTAATTGACAACACACCTATAAAAGAAGTGAACTTAACAGACTTAAGAAATCAAATTGGTTTTGTACCACAAGATCCGTTTTTGTTTTCTGATACGATTGAAAACAATATAAAGTTCGGAAAAGAAGACGCTACAAAAGAAGAAATTATTTTAGCAGCAAAAAATGCTGTAATTCACGATAATATTATAGCGTTTAAAGACAAATACGAAACTATTTTAGGAGAACGTGGCGTAACGCTTTCTGGCGGACAAAAGCAGCGTTTAAGCATTGCAAGAGCTGTAATTAAGAATCCTAAAATATTAGTTTTTGACGATTGTTTGTCTGCTGTAGATACAGAAACAGAAGAACAGATCCTTTCTAATCTAGAAAAGGTCTCCAAAGAAAAAACAACTTTTATCATTAGCCACAGAGTTTCATCAGCCAAAAATGCTGATAAAATTATTGTGTTAGAGAATGGCGAAATAGTACAGCAAGGAACTCATAATCAACTAATAACAATAGATGGGTATTACAAAGAATTGTACGAACAACAACTTTTAGAAAAAGAAAACTAATCTTTAGTTAGAAAAAGTAAAATATTTTTTTAGATTTGTTCAACAAAGAACAAAACAAAATTTAATTCTATTATAAATTATTATGGCTGAGAGAGTGGAACAAGAAGAGATTTTTTCTCAAGTTTTAAGAGCAGGAAGAAGAACATACTTTTTTGATGTAAGATCAACGAAAGCAGATGATTATTACTTAACAATTACAGAAAGTAAAAAATTTACACACGATGATGGTTCTTTTCATTATCAAAAACATAAAATTTATTTGTACAAAGAAGATTTTGAAGAGTTTAACGATATGTTAAAGGCTGCAACTGACTATATTGTAACAGAAAAAGGACAAGAAGTAATTAGCGAAAGACATCAAAAAGATTATAAAAAAGAAGACGTTGCTACTGAAGATGAAACAACCACATCAACAGAAAGCTTTACAGATGTTTCTTTTGACGACATCTAAAATTCAAATAATTCTCACAAAAAAACGTCCTCTAATTTAGAGGACGTTTTTTATTTATAATGCTTTTAGCATAATGTTGCTTTTAGCAACAGTCTCTTCCCATTCTTTTTCCGGATTACTTTCTTTTGTAATTCCGCCGCCAACATAAATCTCTGCATTGTTATTTATAATTTCCATACATCTTAAGTTTACAAATAAATGTGAATTTTTATTTGTATTGATGTTCAATTCACCTAAAAAACCTGTGTAATAAGAACGATTGTAATTCTCATTTTCTAAAATAAATTGTTTCGCTTTTTCTTTTGGCAAACCACAAACCGCCGGAGTTGGATGCAATAAATTTACCAAAGAAAACAATCCTTCTTTGGTTAAATCTCCTTTTATTTCTGTTCTTAAATGCAATAACGAACCTGCTTTTACAGTTTCAGTTTTTAATTGTTTTAAGTTCGTTGAAAACGACGAGAGCTTGTTTAAAATATAATCTGTAACAATTTGTTGCTCTTCAATCTCTTTAGGATTCCAACTTACTTTCTCACCCTTTTTATATACTTGCGTTCCGGCTAAAGACATGGTTTTAAAGCTATTTTTTTCTACTTCTAACAAGGTTTCTGGAGTTGCTCCAAACCACAAACCAACTTGCGGATGAAACCAAACATACACAAAAGCATTTGGATATAATTGCAGTAAGTTACTATAAATCTCCTCTACTTCTACTCCATTTAATGCAACAATTTCTTTTCTAGAAATAACCACTTTTTTAAAATCATTTTTGTTGATGGCATCAAGTGCTTTTTGCACAATGTTAATATGTGTTGCTTTTGATGCATTATTGAAATATGATTTTTCCTTAAAATGAAGTTGCTCCTTTGTAAAGGAATCACTTATAAATTCTGATGCATCCAACGGAAAAAAAATCGTTTTTTCGGATGCATTAAAAGGTGCAAAAACAAAACCAGCTTGTGTAAAATCTGAAGCAATTTTGTGTAAAGTTGCCTCCTTTTGAAAAATTCCAAAAATGGTTGCATCATTGGGTTTGTTGTACGCAACAAATGGCACCTTGTTTTTATATGCTTCTTTTATTTTATTTAAAAGTAAATTCAATTGACTTGTTTTAAGATTTCTTCTTTTATCAGTTCAAACTGTGTCCAAACTAAAGCATGTCCAGTTTCCGGAATCGTTATCAATTTAAATTGCTTTGCAGGAAATTGTTGTTGCAAAAATAACGAATTTTCGTATGGAACAATTCCGTCATCATTTCCTTGAATACAAATAATTTGTGATGGGTTTGTTGTCCAATTATTTTCAATTTTTCGCAATTCAGATTTGTGTGTCCTTTTTTCTTCTGATGCCGATTGCCATATTGCAGGAACCAACCAGCGCGTTGCTTTCCATTTGTAAAAATTCAACATAAAAGGCATTGGTTCTACTTTGCTATACACTGCCGGAGCAATTAATACAATACTTTTGTATTTTTCTTTTACTGCTAAAGCAATCGGTCCGCCATAAGAATATCCAACAATAATGGTTTTTGTTTTCTTTAAATTTTTAAGAACATCATGGAGTATTTCTACTTCAAAAGAGATTAATTTTTGAACGGTATTTTTATCCTTATAATTATACCCTATTCTATCATACGAAATCATATTTGCTTTTGTATTTAGCAAAGAATCTGCCAAATATTTTTTAAAATCTAATAAAGATCCTGGCGCTCCGTGCACAAATACCAATGTTGTTTTAGAAGTGTCAATTTCTTTTTGCATCGATACAACTCTGTACTCAAATCCTTTGTATGTATTTGTTGTTAATAGTGGTTTATGAAAGCTTTCTGCAAATTCTTCAATAACTTCTTCATTCGATTTTGGTGAAGAAAAATTGACAAATAAGAAGTACAAAACAAGGAATAAAACAACTATAATTGCACTTACAATTTTTAAAATTTTCTTTAGTCGTTTCATACACTTATTTCTTCTCCAAAATAATATTTGTGAGTTTACAAAGAGATACAAGTTCGTTTTTTTCATTCACAATTCTTATTTCCCATAAATGTGTAGTTCTTCCTTTATGTATCATTTTTGCGGTCGCGGTTACCACTCCGTCTTTTACACTTTTTAAATGATTTGCGCTTATTTCTATCCCTTTAACAAGGTATTTATTTGTATCAACAAAGTAAGCCGAAGCCGAGCTACCAACACTTTCTGCCAATGCAACCGATGCTCCTCCATGTAAAATTCCATAAGGTTGATGTACTATAGAATTTACAGGCATTGATGCTACTAAATAATCCTCACCAATATCAGTAAAACGAATTGCTAAAGTTTCCATTAATGTGTTTTCACACATTTTATTAAATCTATTTAAGATTGCTTCTTTGTCTAACATTCTAATGAATTTAATGGTAAAAATACATATAATTTATTGTATTTTTGTTGCCGTTACTACAAGATAATTTCAATGTATAAAGTACGCATCATATTAGATACCAAAAAAGATGTAATTAGAACAATTACGGTTAATAATACTATTAACTTAGAAGAATTACATTTTTTAATTGCAAAATCTTTTGGATTTAATGGTCAAGAAATGGCTTCTTTTTACAGAACCGATGACGAATGGAATCAAGGAGAAGAAATTCCGTTGTTTAACATGTCTGAGTTTGGCGACGAAATCTCTATGAGTTCTTGTCTCTTAAATGAAACATTACCTAATGTTTATGATAAGTTGATTTATGTGTACGATTTCTTTAGCATGTGGACTTTCTATGTAGAAGTTATTGCAATTTCAAAAAAAGAAATAGACGGAACTAAAATTATTATGTCTGTTGGAGAGATACCTGATGAAGCTCCAGAAAAAGAATTTGTTGCAGAAAAATCGGACGATGAATTTTCTGATGACGAATTTGATTCTTTTGAAGATTACGATTTTGATAATTATTAAACGATCCTTTTTTCTTCTTTTTAAAAATCTACAAATAATAGTAACATTTCCGTAACTTGTTCGTCGTATAACCATAATCGACTAAAACAATTTCTTTGGAAACAATCTTATCTCTTAAAAATTTAGACAAAAAATTTGGTCCTGTACATGCTGTAAACAATCTTTCTTTCGATATTCAAAAAGGAAATGTCTACGGAATTTTAGGTCCAAACGGAAGTGGAAAATCTACCACTTTAGGAATCATATTAAATGTTGTAAACAGAACTTCGGGTGAATTTAGCTGGTTTGATGGCAAATTATCTACACACGAAGCCTTGAAAAAAGTGGGAGCTATTATTGAGCGACCAAACTTTTACCCATACATGACAGCAACTCAAAATTTAAAATTGATTTGTAAAATTAAAGGTGTTTCGTATGACAATATTGATGAAAAATTAAAAACTGTTAATCTGTACGAACGTAGAGATAGTAAGTTTAGAACATTTTCTTTAGGAATGAAACAGCGTTTGGCAATTGCTTCTGCATTGTTAAACAATCCTGAAATTTTAATTTTAGACGAACCTACAAATGGTTTAGATCCGCAAGGGATTCACGAAATTAGAAAAATCATCAAAGATATTGCTAAAAACGGAACCACCATTTTATTGGCTTCTCACTTATTAGACGAAGTAGAAAAAGTATGTAGTCATGTGGTTGTGATTAGAAAAGGAATCAAATTATATGCTGGTAGAGTTGATGAAATGACGGCTTCAAAAGGATTGTTTGAACTTAAAGTTGATAGCAATGAAGAACAACTTATCGAATTGTTAGAAAATCATGCTTCAATAAATACCGTAAAAAAAGAAGACGAAATTATCATTGCAGCCTTAAAAGACGAAATGACTGCTTCAGAAATGAACGCTTATTTATTTGGCAAAGGAATTACGTTGTCGCATTTGCTAAAACGCAAACCAAGTTTAGAGCAACAATTCTTATCGTTAACAAACAACAATTAATCAACTGAATGTTAGTTCGAAATGTCATCTCGAGCGGAGTCGAGAGGCGAGAACAAGTTCATAAAAATATAAAACACCATGTTTAGATTACTAAATATAGAATTTCATAAATTAAAACACAACAGAGCAAGTAAAGTACTGTCTATTATTTACTTTGGCTTATTAACTTCAATCGCATTAATTGCTGCCATTAAATTTGATATTGGTCCTGTTAAGTTCCATTTAGCAGATCAAGGAATTTTTAATTTTCCATACATCTGGCATTTTAATACGTACATGGCATCCATTTTTAAATTCTTTTTATTGTTGGTCATTGTGTCTATGATGGCAAACGAATACAGCAATAAAACCTTAAAACAAAATTTGATTGATGGCTTGAGTAAAAAAGAATTTATTCTTTCAAAATTTTATACGGTACTCGTTTTTGCTGCAGTTTCTACGCTTTTTGTCTTTGTAACTTCTTTGATTTTAGGTTTTATTTATTCAGATTATAATGAGTTTTCCATCATTTTTTCAGATTTAGAATATTTGTTAGCCTTTTTTATCAAATTGGTTGGATTTTTCTCTTTCGGTTTGTTCTTAGGAATTTTAGTAAAACGTTCTGCTTTTGCTGTTGGCGCAATGATAGTTTGGCTGATTGTTGAAAGCATGTTTAAAGGATATTTATTCTACTCTTTTAGAGGCGAAGAAAACACTTCAGAACATGTAAATAGTGTGATGCAATTCTTGCCACTAGAAGCAATGTCTAATTTGATTAAAGAGCCATTTACAAGACTTGGAGCAGTAAAATCTGTTGCAAACCAAATTGGAGAACAAATAACCAAAGATTTTTCAGTACAGTTTACAGATATTATTATCGTTTCTGTTTGGACAGCAATCTTTATATACCTGTCATATGCCTTGTTAAAAAAGAGAGATTTATAATACTTTTCTAGTATATTTGACGTTCGGATAAAAACCCGTCAAATGAGAAGATTATTAAGTGTATTTATAGTTCTATTTACCTTAACAGCGTACGGACAAAAAGAAGCAAATTATTGGTATTTTGGTCAAAATGCTGGGTTAGACTTTACCTCGGGGTCTCCAGTTGCTTTACAAGATGGAAAATTGAGCACACTTGAAGGTTGTTCTACAATTTCTGATAAAGACGGAAAATTATTATTTTATTCTGATGGAACAACTGTTTATGACAGTTCTCATCAAATAATGAAATATACAAATGGAACCTTAGCTACAGATTTATATGGCGATCCTTCAAGTACACAATCTGCACTCGTTGTTCCAAATCCAACCGATCCAACTATTTACTACATTTTTACGGTACAAGCATACGGTGGCAACGGATTTAATTATTACACAATTGATATTTCTAAAAATGGTGGATTAGGAGAAATTATCTCCGGACCTGTAAATTTATCAGACGGAAAAAAAGGTAGTTGGTCAGAGAAAGTCACTGCAGTTCAAGGTGCTGGATGTAATACCATTTGGATTTTATCAACTGTAAACAATCAATTTTACGCATATAAAATTGATGGAAATGGTGTTGATACTGCAAATCCAGTAATCAGTACAACTAATTATTCATTAAGAGATAGAAGAGGGTATTTAAAAGTTTCTCCTGACGGAAAAAAGATTGCCCTTGCAGATTTTACTTATAACAACAACATTAGTAACGGAAATTTAATTTTATATGATTTTGATACTTCTAATGGTTCAGTTGGAAATACAGCTACGGTTTTAGCAAATGCAGCAAATGATGGAGCGCATTACGGAGTAGAATTTTCTCAATCTTCTTCTAAATTATATGCCTCTACATTTGATGGCACAAACAATAAAGTGTATCAATTCGATTTAACTCAAGCTAATATTAAAACGACAAAAAACTTAATTCATTCTCAGATTGGGTATCGTGGTGCATTACAATTAGGGCCAGACGGAAAAATTTACGCCGCCGTTTCTGTAAATTATAATATCGGAACACAATTTTTAGATGTGATCGAAAACCCTGATGATGATGCTTCAAATATTACTTACACAGAAGACAAAATTGACTTAGGTCCTGGAATAGCAACTCAAGGCTTGCCTCCGTTTATTCAATCGTTCTTTTCTCCTGTAAAAATATTGGATAGTGATACTAAAACAATAGACTTAACTACTGGAACACATCAAGTTTGTATTGGAGATTCTTTTAGTTTTGAGCCTGAATTAAACGGTGTTGCCGGATCAACATATACATGGACAAAAACTGGAGATCCAACTGTAAATGTAGACACCAGAAAAATAACAATTAACAATACGAATTACGGCTCTGGAACGTATAATTTAGAAATGATTATTAATGATGGTTGTGGAAGAGTCAAAAAATACAACGGTTCTGTAGAAATTTTATTTGTCCCGAAACCAACCACTACAGCGATTCCTGTGTATGAACAATGTGATATTGATTCGAATCCAATAGACGGGATTACTTCTTTTAATTTAGAATCTAAAGAAGCAGAACTGACAAATAATACCGCTGGAATTTCTGTTACTTTTTACGAAACTACAGATGTTAATTTCACATCACCAATTACCAATAAAGTGGGTTACAGAAATACAGTATCTACAAATACTGGAAATCATAAGTTAGTGGTAAGATTAACAAATAACACTACTGGTTGTTATGATGATGGCGAATTAGAATTAAAAGTAAATGCAACCGCTTTAAATACGTATCCAGACTTGTATGTATGTGAAATTGATTTGAATGCAGCTGTTCCTGGCTCAAGAAACAGCACAGGTTCTGGAAATGCTTTTTATGATTTTGATATTAAAACAGCCGATATCATTGCTAATTCTGGTGGAGCATTTTCTAGCACAACACATAATTTTGAATATTACAGAACTGCAAATGACGCATCTTTACAAACCAATCAAATGGTTGCGCCCTATGAAGATGATTTGTTTACAAACAACGCTGATGTTTTTGTGCGTATTTCTACAAAAGGTGCTAATGCGTGTTCTGGAATTGGTCAATTTAAAATATTTGTAAATACACGCCCAATTCCGCAAGGAAACACAACTCCGATGTATTTATGTGTCAATAATCCTATTGACAATCCGCAGCAAATAACAATTGATTTAGATGGAAACACAGGAAACCCAACTGACACATATCAATGGTTTTTAAACGGAAATATAATTACGGGTGCAACCAATGCAATCCACAAAGCAAATGTGCAAGGAACTTATAAAGTAGAAGCTTACAGAGCATATCAAAACGATATTAATGACACAACTGATGATACTTCGTGTACTGGTTATAATACATTTACAGTACTTGAATCTAACAAAGCTTTGATTCTTTCTACAGATTTAATTGACGACCAAGACAATCCTGATGCAAATATATTAACAGTTACTATTTCTGGAATTGGGGAGTACGAATATGCTTTAAACAGTACCCGTTTAGCAGACTTTACAAAAGGAACTGAGAATTTAACCTTTACTTTTAAAGATGTAAAACCAGGATTAAATACTGTGTATATTCGAGATGTAAATGGTTGTGGAACTGTAAACAGTCAAAAATTATCTTTTCTTTTTTTTCAACGACATTTTTCTCCAAATAATGATGGAATTTATGATACTTGGAAAATTTTAGGAACCAACAATGCCTTTTACAAATCTGCCAGAGTAGAAATTTTTAATCGATACGGAAAAGTGGTTGCGATAATTACAGATAAAAATGGAAACGGTTGGGACGGAACGTACAACGGAAATAAATTACCATCAAACGATTATTGGTTCAATGCCGTTTTAGAAGATATAAATGGTACTATTAGAAAGGAAACTGGACATTTTAGTTTGCTTAGAAAATAAGTCTAGAAGTAACATTTGAATTTGTAGCAAAACCAATATCAAATCCTTTTTTATCTCAGTAAAAGTTTCCAATTAAAATAAGTGCAACTTCTTTTAAATTCCGTTTCTTAATTGGTATTTTTGTCTTTATGGATTTTCAATTACATTCTAAATTTAAACCTACCGGAGATCAACCAGAAGCCATCAAACAATTGACCGAAGGTCTTGTTGAAGGAGAAAAATACCAAACTTTATTAGGAGTTACCGGTTCTGGAAAAACGTTTACGGTTGCAAATGTTATTGAAAAGGTAAATCGACCAACCTTGGTGTTGGCACATAACAAAACGCTAGCAGCACAATTGTATTCTGAATTCAAACAGTTTTTTCCAGAAAATGCTGTGGAATATTTTGTTTCGTACTACGATTATTATCAACCAGAAGCATACATTCCTGTTACAGGAACCTATATCGAAAAAGATTTATCTATCAACGATGACATAGAACGACTTAGAATTAGTACGTCTTCTTCCCTACTTTCAGGACGAAGAGATGTGTTGGTAGTTGCTTCGGTTTCTTGTTTATACGGAATTGGAAATCCAGTGGAATTTAAAAAGAACGTGATTCCGATTCAAGTTGGACAACAAATCTCTAGAACAAAATTCTTGCATCAATTGGTAACAAGTTTGTATTCTAGAACCGAATTTGACATCAAAAGCGGAACGTTTAAAGTAAAAGGAGATGTCATTACCATTTATCCATCGTATGGAGATAATGGGTATCGTGTTCATTTTTTTGGTGATGAAATTGAAGAAATAGAATCCTTTGAAATTGAAAGTAATAAAGTCTTAGAAAAGTTTCAACAACTTACTATTTATCCTGCAAATCTATTTGTAACCTCGCCAGACATCTTGCAAAACGCCATCCATATGATTCAAGAAGATATGGTAAAGCAAGTTGATTATTTTAAAGAAATTGGCAAACATTTAGAGGCAAAACGCTTAAAAGAACGCACAGAATTCGATTTAGAAATGATTCGAGAATTGGGATATTGTTCTGGAATCGAAAATTATTCTCGTTATTTAGACGGACGAGAAGCAGGAACAAGACCTTTCTGTTTGTTAGATTATTTTCCGGATGATTATTTAATGATTATTGACGAAAGTCACGTTACCATTCCGCAAACACACGCCATGTACGGCGGAGATAGAAGTAGAAAAGAAAATTTGGTAGAACACGGTTTTCGCTTGCCAGCCGCAATGGACAATCGTCCGTTGAAATTTGAAGAATTAGAAGCCATTCAAAATCAAGTAATTTATGTAAGTGCAACACCAGCAGATTACGAATTACAAAAAACAGAAGGAATTTTTGTTGAGCAAATTATTCGTCCAACAGGATTGTTAGATCCTGTCATTGAAGTACGCCCGAGTTTAAATCAGATTGATGATTTGATCGAAGAAATTCAAATTAGAGTTGAAAAAGACGAACGAACTTTGGTAACAACTTTGACCAAAAGAATGGCAGAAGAATTGGCAAAATACTTAACTAGAATTCAAGTTCGTTGTCGTTATATTCATTCTGATGTGGACACACTAGAACGTGTAGAAATTATGCAAGATTTACGTAAAGGTTTGTTTGATGTATTGATTGGCGTCAACCTTTTAAGAGAAGGTTTGGATTTACCAGAAGTTTCTTTAGTTGCAATTTTAGATGCAGATAAAGAAGGTTTTTTACGTTCTCACAGATCGTTGACACAAACTATTGGTAGAGCTGCAAGAAATGTAAACGGATTGGCAATTATGTACGCCGATAAAATGACAAACAGCATGCAAAAAACCATAGACGAAACCAACAGACGACGAGAAAAACAAATTGAATACAACACAACAAATAATATTACGCCAACACAAATTACCAAAGCAATAGACAATTCGTTGACAAAAAGTGCGGTTTCATCTTTTCATTATGACAATGCAATTAACAAAGCTGCAGAAGCAGATTTAGAATACTTGCCAAAGCCAGAAATTGAAAAACGCATCAGAGAAACTCGTAAAAACATGGAATTGGCAGCAAAAGCGTTAGACTTCTTAACAGCAGCTCAATTTAGAGACGAAATTGAAGTCTTGAGAAAGCATTTGTAACAGATACTATTTACGTCTTTTTAAAAGTTTTTAGTATCTTTAACATCACTTTAATAACATTCACAAAAAGTAACGTTATCCGGAAAATGGACCGGAATAACATTATAAAATATAATTATATAACCAGTTAGCTACAACCTTAGAATCGAACAAAATTGGAAACTGATTACAAAAATTTTTACTATTCTTATTTAAAAGAATATCACGAAGTACGAGCAATTTATTTGAATAATTTATTGCAAAATACGAATGAATTAAATTCAGTAATAGAAGAAAAAGAACTTGAATCTGAAGGAATAAAAATACCATTAACTAATAATACAAAATTTATTATTCAAGCAGATTTGAGACAAAACTATTTTCATTCAATAGAAAGTTTCTTTGAATTTTTATTTGCGTTTTTACCTAAAAATGGAAAAGTTCCTGACAACAAGAATATTTTAAGAGCTTTAGTTAAATCTAAATGGAGTCAGAATTATAAAAAAATTGAATATATAGCGAATGGAAGTCTAAAATTAAATTTTCTTGATGAAGAAATTGATTTTCTAAATTATAAAGTAACTGTTGGTCATTATTTGTTTTTTATTGGAACTTTCTCAAAAGAAAAGTTTAATGATGAATATCAAAATTCAGTTAAAAAAAGTATTACATCAATAAAAAAAATCATAAAAACAATAGCAAATGATTTTTGCAAAAGAGATGAATACAACGCCTACAAGCATACTATGAGAGTATTCCCTTCATTTAACTCTATTCATTTCCTAAATGCTGAAACTTTAAAAGAGGAATTAAAATTTGACTTATCAAACTCTGCTTCATATCAAATATACAATGACAAAGAAAAAGAAACTATTGTCAAAACGAAACTATTTGACCCTGAAAGAGATTTTAAAATGACAAGAATATGTAGTCATTTAATTTATAATATGGTTGAATTAAGAAGTATAGTTTTTGGAAATAGAAAAAATAAAAATGAGAAAATAGCTTTAAACCTATTTAATGAAGATAATTTCGAAGAATCAAATAAACATAATGTGAAAATACAAGATTTGAGTTTCAGTTCAAAATTAATAAACGGCAGTAGCTAACACCGTGTAAAAAAAATTGCTGGTAAAAGCTCACTTACGAAAATCCTCTCGGATTTTCTTGGTTTGTGTTTTATTTATTAAATTCACTGCTTCAACCACGCAACTTTACTTACACAAACACGTTGTGTGCAATTACGACAAACCGACAATCTCGATAAAATATTCAAAGAAAGTAACATTTATAAAATTATCACGACAGATAGTAAACTGAAAACTATAGTAATAAATAGAATTTAGACTTAACATTAAAACAAATTCATTATGAGTAATAGACGAAATTGGTTAAAACAAGTAGGTTTAGGAGTTGTGGGATTAGGTCTTGGACAAATTGAAACTTTTGCAAATCCAATACCTAACTACTTTGTTTCTAACCCGAATGATACTCGAATTTTATTAAGGTCTAACGAAAATCCATACGGTCCATCACCATTAGCACGAACTGCTATGACAGAAAGTATAAATATTAGCAACAGATATGGTTGGACACAAACATCTGAATTGATTACTCTAATAGCTAAAAAAAATAATGTTGCAGAAAAAAATATTCTTTTAGGAGCGGGTTCAACTGAAATTTTAGATTTAGCACTCCAATTTACTGCTTTAAAAAAAGGTACTTTTATTTTAGCCGAAACAACATATGATTATTGGACTTCTCCAGCAAAAACTTTAGGAATTAAAAAAATTACTATTCCACTTACAGCAGATAAAAGACTTAATTTGACCGCAATGCTAAAAGCCATTGATTCAGATACTAAAATGATTTATATATGTAATCCAAATAATCCGACAGGAACAATTTGTGAAAGAGATGAACTTGTATCATTTATACAAGAAGCATCAAAGAAAGTGATTGTATTAGTAGATGAAGCATACATTGACTTTACAAATCAACAATCGTTAAGTAATCTTGTAATTGAAAATAAAAATTTAATTGTTGCTAAAACTTTTTCAAAAATGTATGGATTAGCAGGTGGACGCATAGGTTATGCAGTAGCAAATGAATCCACTATTTATGAGCTTAGCCAATTACAATCTTGGCCAAACGGAAGTGTTAGTGTCGTGTCAACAGCAGGTGCTTTAGCTTCATTAAAAGATGAAAATTTTAAAAAGGAAGTTTATTCATTAAATGAAAAAGTTAAAAAATATACAATTGAACAACTTGAACACTTAAATATTACTTGTATTCCTTCGCATTCAAACTTTATTTATTTTTCCCTTTCTAATTATAAAAAAGATTTCTTTGAACAATTGGAAAAGAATAATATTGTTGGAACTAAAATTTATGAAGAACAAGGAAAATGGTCACGAATTACAGTCGGAACAATGCAAGAAATGGAAATGTTTATTAATGCCCTAAGATAAAATAACTGCACACAACACCTCATAAAATTTATGCTTAAATTTGAACTAATAGAAACAACAAACATTCAACAAACAATTTGCTACGTCCGAAAAATCTCCGATTTCTCAGTCGCACAAATCTTATAAAATCCCGTTGGCAACAAGCTGAAAAAAATGAAATCCGAACTAACAATTTACTTTTTTCTACTCATAACATTACTGTTTTCCTGCAAAGAAGAACACAATAATGTAAAATCCAAAGTAGAAAAACCAAATAAAATTGTTTTGATTTCAATAAATGCACCAGCAAAATACACTCATTACATAAAGCAAGACAGCATAGGAAAAAAACTCAAGGATAGTTTAGGACCTAAAACATTTTGGAACAATAATGGTTTCACATATTTGAATTATATGAACAATGAACAAACTTGGTTGCCCGAACCGAATGTTCGTGACACTATTGCAATTGAATGTTATTCAGAATATTTAGAATTATCTACAAATAACTTTTTTACCTCAATAAAAGAGACATTTTTAGTAAAAAACGGAGACACAGTTGTTTTTAACTATAATCATAATATTCCAAATGCAGAAATAACAAACAGAGCTGTAAATGACATAGAATTAAACTATAATAATTACAGACTTAAAAAATTATTCGATAACAAGTACACAAGTCATTACCTAATTTTTGGAAATCTTTTTCTAAACGATGACTTTAAAAATTATGAACAAAATTCAATTGATTACTATAATAAGGCAAAAAATGATTTTGTTAGAGAAACACAATTATTAGATTCTTTATTAAAATCAAAAAGCATTACGCAGACAAATTACAATTATCGAAAAGATGCTTTGAATATGTTAATGGAAAAGCACAAAAAACTCAAGAATATTAAAAAGTGGTTGGAACAAAACAAATCTTTAAGAGATAAAGAAACCATTGAGCAACTTTTTGGTTTCGATTTAGCCAAAACAGACTCTTTAATGAAATTTTCATTCTTTAGAGATTATTTAAATAATATTTCGGAATACAAGTTAGAATTTATAATAGAAAATAATGGAAGTTCAGGTGGAGCTTATATAGACTCAAGAATTCGTTTTGACTCAATTTTAAAAGATAATCGATTTAATCAAGTTGCTAAAAACTATCTACTTTTCAATGCTTATGACGGAATTGGTAAAAATTTCAGAATCAGAGACAAAGAAAAATATTTTAAAAAACTACAGGAGAACACTACAAACAGAGAGCAACTCGACAAATTGCAGAAAAACTACAAATTGGATTTCAGCAAGTCTGACAAGCTGATTTTAACCGACTTAAAAAATGATACAATTACTTTTTCTAATGTTTTAAAAAACAACAAAGGAAAATGGCTCTATGTTGATTTTTGGGCAAGTTGGTGTAAGCCTTGTCGAGAGACAATGCCAGAATCTAACAAGCTTAAAAAGGAATTAAAAAATGAAAATATTGAGTTTATATATTTGGCTCTAAATGATAGAAAAGAAAATTGGGAAAAAGCAATAAAAATCGATAGTCTTACAAAAAGTCAAAACTACTTTATAGAAAACGGAAATGTTTCTAAAGTTGTTGAAGATCTAGGAATTAAAACAATACCTCATTATTTAATTTATAATCCAAATGGAGAATTAATAAATGGATTTGCAAATCGACCAGGAAAAGGAGCAAAAGAACAATTAAGAAAATTATTGACGGAAAAATAAAGCCAGTTGCCAACAACGTGTATGCATCATTGCTGGTGGATTTTTCCGGTGGAAAAATCCAGTGATTATTCAATATTGGTTTTTAATTTACTATTTTTAGTGCTAGCCAGCCGCAACAACCCATACACGAACACGTTGTGCGTAATTAAAAAATGAAAATGAGAAAAATAAACTTTTTGCTAATTCTATTATGTTTGTCATTATGGAATTGTACAAAAAAAACTGAAAAAGCTGTAATTTCTTTTAAAATCAATAATATGAATTCAAAAGAAGTTAAAGTAAGACTTACTTCTTTTGGAGAAAAATTTTCAGATAAATATAAAACTGTAAATTTAGAAAACGGAGAATTTATTCTTGATACTTTAATAAATGAACCGAAAGAAGTTATAATTCAACCAAACGAAATGTTGAAAAAACTCTCAAATGGTGAATTATTTCCTATTCCTTCCAAACTAGTTAAATTCTTTATTTATCCAAAAGATAGAGTGAATGTTAGTGGATCAATGAGCGAATATAAAGTTGATTACAAAGTTGATGGCAATTTATTAAACAATCAATATTCAGATTATAGAAAGAGTATTTTAAATAATTATGAACTTGGAAGTAAACTATTTTATGATGTAGAAAATCTTTATTCTAAAGGAGCTAAAGATTCTATAATAAGAATAACTGAAAATAATGAGATAGAAGTTTCTAAAAAGAATAGAAAAGCACCAATTAATTATATTAATAAAAACCAGAACATTGAACTTTCATCATTTTTATTAGCAAATGAACAGAAAGAAGTAATTATAGAAAATTATGATAATCTTTCCGAAAAAGTTAAAAAATCTGATTTTGGAATAATCCTTAAAAAAAGAATTGACAATTGGAAAAATCTTTCAATTAATTCAACTGCTCCAAATTTTGAATATCAAACTTATAAAAGCGGAAAAATTAAATTATCAGAAAATAATGGAAAATTTATAGTTTTAGATTTTTGGGGAAGTTGGTGTGGACCTTGTATTATGGAAATGCCGAAAATGAAAGAATTCTATAAAAATAATAGTAAAAAAATTGAAATTATAGGAATTGCAGCAAGAGACAAAGAGGCAAACTGGATTAAGGCAATAAAAGAAAATAATTTAACTTGGAAACATATTTTTAACAATAAAAAGAAAGACGATTTAGTCAAAAAATATGGAGTTACTGGATTTCCAACAAAAATTATTATAAATCCAAATGGAAAAATTGAAGGAATCTACTTGGGAATAAAAGAAGATTTCTATTTGAAAATGGAGGAATTATTGAAAAATTAAAAAACTACTGCCAACACCGTGTATAATTAATTGCTGCGGAATTTCCCTGTCAGAAATTCACGCGAATTAATTATCTTTCCGCTACGGCGGAAAGTGGATCGTGCTTTTAACCGCAAAAAATCATACACAACCACGTTGTAAATAATTTTAAAATAACCCCAATAAATGAAAAAGAGCATTCTATTTTTAACATGTCTAATTTTAACAAACTTATCATTTGGACAAAAAAACAATAGCAATCTGAAAATGATTTCCGATTACTCATCAAACAATCCTGAAATTAGAGATATTTTACAGTTTGAAGGAATTGAATATTTGAAATTAAAATTTATTGGAAAAGAATTAAAAAACAAAAGCTATCATCTAACAGTAAAAGAAATTTGGAATGGTAAAATAGTTCGAGACACTACAGTTTTCAACAGTAAAACTATTGGAATTAAGCAATTTGAAAAAGTTAATGACACAATGTTAACTTTAAAAGTAATTTCCAAATTGACCCATAAGAACAAATTAAAAATGACTTTCCGATTTCCACGTTTTGGAATAACAAAAGAATATGACGCAATTGATACTAATGACTATAGTTTAAGAAATATTGCAGAAGAAAGCAAAATGGAAATTAGTTATGATAAAAAATTCTACTTGCTCGCTTATATTTTACCCTATGAAAAAAAAGATGGTTCAAAATCTTGGTGTGATGTTGGAACGAGTGGTAAAGACATTGAAAATTGGGGAAAGAAATTCGGAATAAAACATTATTTGTTATTTGAAATGAAATTTGAATAAAAACAATTTACAACACCGTGTATATTTCCAATGGAAAAATCCGGTGATCATTCAATGTTAGTTTTATTTCATTAAATTTATCGCTAGCCAGCCGCAACAACCCATACACGAACACGTTGGCATATTTCAGGACAAGACACATTTAAAAAAAAGGAAAAATGATTAAAAGATTATTAAAACAAAATTTGTCAAATTCAAGTAAGCGCAAATTAAGGAATCATGTAAATGATTTTAAAGCAGTTTTTTTTTGTGGCAATTTGAATAAGCTAGGTAAAATATACGGCACAGATAAAATCGGAGGACACTTCTATACTCCTCATTACATGACACATTTAAAAAAATTCAGATTAAAAAAAATAAACTTACTTGAAATAGGCGTTGGTGGTTATAAAAATCCATTGATCGGAGGTCAATCCTTAAGAATGTGGAAGAAATATTTTCCATTTGGTAGAATATTTAGTTTAGATATATATGATAAATCTTCCCTTCAAGAAAATAGAATAAAAATATTTAAAGGAAGTCAAGTAGATAAAGACTTTCTTGAAGGAGTTTCTGATTATATAGGCGAAATAAATATTATTATAGATGATGGTAGTCACATTAATGAGCACGTTATTGAATCTTTTAATATCTTATTTCCAAAATTAAAAGATGGTGGAGTATATATTATTGAAGATACACAAACTTCCTATTGGGAAGATTTTGGTGGTGATAGTAAGGATTTAAAAAATCCTAAAACAATGATGAACTATTTTAAAAATTTGACTGATTCTTTGAATAACCAAGAGTTCATATTTCCTAATTATAAACAAACCTACTTTGACAAGAAAATAATTTCAATTCATTTCTACCACAATTTAATTTTTATTTACAAGGGAAATAATAATGAAAAATCAAATATGGTAGTTAATAACCAAAGATAAACTACACACAACATTTTGTGTAAATAATGGCAGATAAAGTGGTAAATATCAAGGTTTTTATTCCGCTCAAACTGAGTAGCGGTTTGACAGGAAAGCACCACGAAATCTGCCACTACTCATACAATTTACAGTTGTGAAAAATACTGAACTGTAACAATAAAAGACCTATGAATATTAAGAAAATAATAACAGATAGACATTATCAAACTTGGCCTAGTTGGCATATTATTTATGAATGGGAAAATGAGATCTCAAAATCGTTAAATCTACCTCTCAAGAATAGCCCTGGAATAAATAAATATATTTTCTTTCTCGTTAAAAATTTGAAACGAGTTAACAAGAAATTATTTAAAGGTCGATTTGATTCATTTTTGAACGAAATATTAGTTCTCAATGCTAAAAATTCGTTTTATTTTGAAATGCATCCAAAGGGTCATAAACAATTCTCGAACTTTAGAAAAACAATCCCAATAATTGTTGATTTTTTTAGTAAGTCAAAGATTGAGTTTTATAAAGAAATGTATGCAGACTGTCCTTATCTATTAATCACAAGTCTCGAGGTATTGAATTTCCTTGAAGAAAATCATATTAAAACTAAATTGATTCATTTTCCAATAAGTTTACCTTCAATGTATAAATTATTACCAAATCAATTTATTGAAAAAAAGTATGATATTGTATTAGCAGGAAGGACAAATGTAGTTTTATGGGATTACCTTAAAAGGTATGAAAAATCACATCCAGAAGTTGAATATCTCTATCAAATTGAACAAAATGGAGAGTTATATTATAAGAGTAACTTAAATGGTATTATTGGAAATTTTCATACTCGTCAAGAGTATATTAATCTAATAAAATTAGCAAGAATCTCTTTCTATTCAACACCGGGAATAGATGGAGGAGAAAAAAGAACAAATGGATTTAATCCTGTTACTCCAAGATTTTTAGAGTTATTATCTGCGGGTTGTCATATTATAGGAAGATATCCTAAAAATAGCGAAACTGATTATTATAAATTAGAAACAATTTGTCCTTCAACAAATTCTTATTCTGATTTTAAAAATCAATTAAATATTGTATTAAATTTAGACCCACCTATAAAAAGAAATTCTGAATATCTTGAGAATCATTACACATCAACTCGAATTGAAATTTTAAAAAAAATAAATGAATAAATCTATTGTTATCACAAGTATTTTTGAACCTACTGAGGCCGTTAAAGCTTTTTCACAATTAAAAGGTTATGACTTGATTATTATTGGTGATAAAAAATCACCAATAAAATGGGATTGTAAAAACACAACTTATCTATCAATTGATGAGCAATTAAAATTAAACTTTCAATTGGTGGAATTATTGCCATTTAATCATTATTCAAGAAAAATGTTGGGTTACCTTATAGCTATAAAGAATAAATCAGATTTTATTATTGACACTGATGATGATAATATTCCTAAAGGAAATTGGAATTTCCCTTCATTCAACAAAGAATTTGATTGTATAACTGAAGACAATGGATTCGTTAATATTTATCAATTATTTACTGAACAAAAAATTTGGCCAAGAGGTTTACCATTAAACTTAATAAATACCAACTATAATTTCAATGAATTAATTTCACAGAAAGAATGTAAAGTTGGAGTTTGGCAAGGTTTAGCAGATGAAGACCCTGACGTAGATGCCATTTATCGTCTAACTCTTGATGTACCATGCTATTTTAATGATAGAAGACCTATTGTACTTTCTAAAGGAACAATGTGTCCTTTTAATACTCAAAATACAATTATTATAAAAGAATTATTCCCTTTATTATATTTGCCTACATACGTCACGTTTAGATTTACAGACATTTTACGCGGACTTATTGCCCAACCTATAATGTGGTTATATGGCTATCAACTTGGCTTTACAAATGCAACTGTAATACAAAAAAGAAATCCACATGACTATAAGAAAGACTTCATTTCTGAAATCCCAATGTATGAGAATTGTGATGAGATAATAGAAATTGTGAGTAATGTTATATCTGCAGAAAATAATATTTCCGATAATCTTCTATTGGCTTACAAAGCATTATTGAATAAATCAATCGTAACTAAAAATGAATTAATCACACTAGAGGCTTGGCTTGGCGACCTTAAAAACTTGTGCTAACACCTCATAAAATTTATGCCCACATTTAAACTAAATAATGAACCGACAAACATTCAACTAGCGATTTGCTACGTCCGAAAAATCTCCGATTTTCCAGTCGCACAAATCTTATATAACCAGTTGTTTGCAACCTAAAAAACCAGCTGACTAATAAATAACTAATGAAACTAGTAACAAGAGATGATATTGAAAATTGGGCAAGTACAGCTTTATCAAAAACTGACTTACCATATCTAATTTCAAAACTGGTAAGAGCAACAACACCGCTTAGCACACAAGTAAATTTCCCTTCCGGAAGCACAGCATTCACAGGTGGTTGGGATGGTATATGAAGAAAAGACACCTTATGTACCTAAAGGAGTTTCTTTGTATGAATTTGGAACCGAGAGTAACCCCAAGGGAAAAGCTGAAAAGGATTATAATAAAAGAAAAAAACATTCCCTTGGCTACGACCCTAAAGAAAGTGTATTCATTTTCATTACTCCAAGGTTTTGGAAATTTAAGGAAAAGTGGGTAAAAGAAAAGCAATCTGAAGGGTTTTGGAAAGATGTTAAGACCTATGATTCATCTGATATAGAACAATGGCTTGATATTGCAGTATATGTCTCTGGCTGGTTTGCCAATTACCTTAGAAAAGCTCCTCTAAATGGAGTTGATATAGCCGAGCTTTTTTGGAGATATTGGTCGGAATATGCAGGAATAAATATTCTACCTGAAACCATAGTTTCAGGTCGTGAAAACGAACAAGAAGAAATATTTAAATTCATTAATGATAAGCCAAATATATCCTCTCTGAAAGCCGCTACAAAGAATGAGGCTATTGCCTTTATTATAGCATCGGCTAAACTTTTCCCTGAAAAAGAATCAGAAATATTTTTCTCAAAAGCTTTAGAAGACCTGAACTAAAAAACAACTCTTTTATTCTTTCTGATTTATAATCAAATTTAGTAAAAGACAAACTTAAGATGTGTATAATTAATTGCTGCGGAATTTCCCTTCGGAAATTCACGCGAATTAATTATCTTTCCGCTACGGCGGAAAGTGGATCGCACTTTTAACCGCAAAAAATCATACACAAACACGTTCTACGCAATTTGAGAAAAATTTTGCATTTATACCTATTTTTGGTATATTTGAATTAAATTAGTATTAAAATGAACAAAAACACATCAATATCACTCGGAAACTATTTTGACCAATTCGTTCAAAGTAGCGTTAATGAAGGACGATTTAAAAATGTTAGCGAAGTTGTTCGTGCTGGATTAAGGCTTTTGGAAGAAGAAGAAAGTAAAGTTATAGCTTTGAAAAATGCAATTCAAGAAGGAATTGACAGCGGAATTGCTTACGATTTCGACCCAAAAAAACATCTTGAATCACTAAAGGCGAAAAAACACTCAAATGCCTAATTATCAATTAACGAATAAGGCTGTTGCTGATTTATCAAAAATTTGGGAATACACATTTGAAGTTTGGTCAGAAAAACAAGCTGATAAATATTACGATGGAATAATTTCATATTGCGAGGAAATAGCTGAAAATCCAGAAATAAGAAAAAATTATGAAGGTATTTCAAAGCAACTTTTGGGAATAAAAACAAATCGACATATAATATTCTACAGAACTTTAAACAAAGATTATGTTGAAATAACAAGAATATTACACGAGAGAATGGATTTAAAAAAAAGAATAACTGAATAAAAACTGCGTAGAACACCGTGTATAATTAATGGCTAGTTCTCGCTTACTTACGAAAATCCTCGCGGATTTTCTACCTGCCTACCGGCAGGCAGGTTCGGTTTTTATTTGCTAAATTACGTCCTTAATCACACAACTACTCATAGCCGAGATAGTTGTGCTTCATTATCTGAAACCGATAAACAATGATACAATTCTTTCGAAAAACACAATACGGCCTTATGAAAAAAAATAAAACTGAAAAATACTTTAAATCTCCCTTAGTAAAGAATTCCTTTATTTTTATTGGCATTTTAACTCTCCTTATTGCTAGTTGTGCTCCTTTAGAGAAACCAACAAATCCATATTTGAAGGCTAAAAACGGCTATGTACAAGTAGAAGGTGGAAAAATTTGGTACGCTATAACTGGAGAAGGCGACAACACTCCTTTGCTGTATCTTCATGGAGGACCAGGAGGTACAAGTAATTTTAACTTGTCTGAAATTGCTGATGAACGACCAGTAATCGTATTTGATCAATTAGGAAATGGAAGGTCTGACCATCATAAAGATACTACGTTACTTAAAGTGCATAAGCTTGTTGAACAAGTACGTGCTATTAAAACTACATTGAAGTTAAATGAATTTTATTTATCTGGAGGATCTTGGGGTACAGCTTTGGCTCTTGAATACTATAATAAATATCCTGAAGGTGTGAAAGGACTTATATTTAACAGCCCTTATTTTAGCACCAAGATTTGGACTGATGATGCTGACATACTTATAGCTGCATTACCTGATTCTATTCAATCTGCCATCAGAATTGCAGAAGCTGACAGTATTTTTGAAACGGATTCGTATGCCAATGCCAACAAGGTTTTTGCAAAAAAACACGGAAGGAGAACTGCGTATAAAAAGCATCCATCTGATACTCTAAAATATACACGAGATTCATTTATATACAACTTTATGTGGGGTCCAAGTGAGTTTACTTCAACTGGAACACTAAGAAATTACGACATTCACCAAACTCTTAAAGACATCACAGTTCCTGTATTATTTACTACTGGAGAATTTGATGAAGCGCGTCCAGAGACGGTTAAGAAATTTAGTGAAATGGTACCGAACTCTACAATGGTAATAATTGAAGGAGCTGGACATTCTACTTCTAATGATAATCGACCAGCGCTGATAGCTGCACTAAAACAATTTTTGAAGAATCAAAAAAAATAGAAACTAAATAAAAAAATGAAAGTACTTGGTTTGATAGGAGGAACATCGTGGCATTCAACTATAGAATACTACAGATATATAAATCAGTATGTGAATACACATTTTGGAGACAATACGAATCCGCCTTTATTGGTTTATAAAAGTAAGATGAATAATTTTTTCATGATGTCTAATTTATAAGAGTTCAACAATATAAATCAAAAACATGAATTGAGTTCATCCGTTTTTAAGCAAAAAAACGCCTCACAAATGTGAGGCGTTTTTAACACTTAAATATATTTACAAGCAATTAAGCTTGTTGTAATACTTCTTGCACTTTATCTGCAGCTTCTTGAAATTCTGTAGCAGAAATAATTTTCATTCCGCTATTATCAATTAGTTGTTTTGCTTCAACAGCATTGGTTCCTTGCAATCTACAAATAATAGGCACATTAATTTTGTCTCCCATACTTTTGTATGCATCTACAACTCCTTGCGCTACTCTATCACAACGTACAATTCCACCAAAAATATTTACTAAAATTGCTTTTACGTTTTTGTCTTTTAAGATAATTCCGAAAGCAGTTTCTACACGTTGTGCATCTGCTGTTCCTCCAACATCTAAAAAGTTTGCAGGTTCTCCACCAGCTTGTTTAATTAAATCCATCGTTCCCATTGCCAAACCAGCTCCGTTTACCATACATCCAACATTACCATCTAAATCTACATAATTTAAACCAGCAGCATTTGCTTCAACTTCAATAGGATTTTCTTCACGTAAATCTCTCATTAAAGCGTAATCTTTATGTCTAAACAATGCATTATCATCTAAAGTAACTTTCGCATCAACTGCTAAAATTTTAGAATCTGATGTTTTTAAAACCGGATTGATTTCAAACATAGAAGAATCTGAACCGATGTACGCTTTGTATAAAGCAGTTACAAATTTTGTCATTTCTTTTAGAGCGACACCAGACAATCCTAAGTTGAACGCTATTTTACGCGCTTGAAAAGGCATGATTCCTAATAAAGGATCAATCTCTTCTGTGAAAATTAAATGTGGTGTTTCTTCTGCCACAGTTTCAATATCCATTCCACCTTCAGTAGAATACATAATCATATTTTTACCGGTGTTTCTGTTTAATAAAACAGACATATAATATTCTTCTGGCTCAGAATCACCAGGATAATAAACATCTTCACAGATTAAAACTTGGTTTACTTTTTTACCTTCTGCAGAAGTTTGTGGTGTTACCAACATCATTCCAATGATATCATTAGAAATACTTTCTACTTCAGCTAAATTTTTTGCCAATTTAACTCCGCCGCCTTTACCACGTCCACCAGCATGAACTTGTGCTTTAACAACGTACCAACTTGTGCCCGTTTCTACGGTTAATTGTTTTGCTGCATCTACAGCATCTTTATGATTTTTAGCTACAATACCGCGTTGAATTTTAACGCCAAAGCTATTTAAGATTTCTTTTCCTTGATATTCGTGTAAATTCATTTTTAAGAATGTTTTTTAACGCCACAAAAATACAAATTCAAATGAGAATAACGCAGCAATTTTTATAAAATAACATAGAAAAAAGTTGTCTTAATAAAATCATAAATTGGTGAAGAAATTAACATGATTTTATGATAATTACAATATAAGCTAAATATTTTTGCTTTTAAAACCAACCACGATTACTAATGATGATAAAAAGCTCGAAACTATTAGTTCTAATTTCCCTTTTTACAACAACGTTTCTTTTTTCTCAAAGTCATATTCCCAAAAAGATACTAAACATAAAACGCAACACAAACAAGGCACCAAAAATTGATGGTTTGCTTACTGATGCTGCTTGGAAAGGTTTAGAAATTGCAAAAGATTTTGTAATGATGGAACCCAACAATGGCGAAAAAGAAAATCCAGATTACAGAACAAAAGTAAAAGTGTTTTATGATGATGAAGCCATTTATATTTCTGCAATGTTGTACGATCCTAATCCTTCAAAAATAGCAAAAGAGTTTACAAGTAGAGATAATTATGGGCA